>NZ_NRQU01000004.1 GCF_004119495.1 Flavobacterium sp. YO12 | reverse complement strand
GGTAGATGGTAATATTGTTGTTGGAATTCCTTCGAGAGATGTAATTGTTAATAACAGGAAGTAAAGATTCTTTGAATTTACATCGTCTTTATGATTCGGTACAGAATATTAATGAAACAGGAGATCATATTGTTTCAGACAAAATTTTTGAATTTAATAATGGAAGGTTTGAGGTTTTGAAATAGCTAATACAAATTTTACTTAGGATTATAGAAGGTATTTTACAAAGAGAATACTAAAACTGAAAATCCGTTTATCCTTAGAGATAAACGGATTTTTTTATTTTTATAGAGGAATACTTTTGCAGAAATGCTGGATGACCATGTTTTACATAAACTGGACTATAAAGTTGTTTGATCTTTAAGATATTTTCGCTTTTTTAATTAAAACATTTTATAATAATGGATTACAAAATCAAAAAAGCAAGTCTTGAAGATCTCAATGAAGCAGCAGAACTTTTTAATCTTTATCGTGTTTTTTACCGTCAGGAATCTGATGTCGAAAAAGGAAAAGCATTTCTTAAAGAGCGATTGTTAAATAATGAATCAGACATTTTTTTAGCGATTACAAACGGAAAAGCTGTTGGCTTTGTACAGCTTTATAAACTATTTCATTATACAAAATTGCAAAAGCAATGGCTGCTTAGTGATCTTTTTGTACATCCTGATTTTCGTGGTAAAGGGTTATCTGTCGCATTAATTGACCGCAGCAAACAATGGTGTGAGGAAACAAATGCCTGCGGTTTGATGTTGGAAACAGAAAAAACAAACGATATAGGCAATCAGTTGTATCCACGTTGCGGATTTGAATACGACGGATTACACAATTATTATCATTGGTGGCGAACAGAAAAATAAACAAGGAGGTTTAATCTGTTAATTTTGACAGCCGTATTAAATTAAAGATAAATACGATCAAGAATATGGTATAGTACTCTAAAAAGAAATCCGTTTATTCTGAAGAATAAACGGATTTTTTTAATTTGATCTTTGTTAAAATGGAAGGCTTTGACAAAGATCTCTACAAGTACACTAAATTCAAAATATTTAAAATCTTTGCAAATCGGTTATATCTGCGTGAAAGAAATCCAGATTAAAATAAAACTTCTTTTGTAATAATGTAAAATCCCATTACGAGGACAAACCAGCCAAAAAGCGGTTTTAATTTTGTTCCATCTATTTTTTTAGAAAACTGACTTCCAATAAACATCCCTAAAAGTGCCATTCCCGAAACACCTAATAAAAAAGTATAATCGATAGGAGTTCCTATATATAAATCACCTCCAAAACCTATTGAAGAATTAATGGTAATAATCAATAATGAAGTTCCTACGGCTTGTTTCATTGGTAAATTAGCAAAGAACAAAAGTGCAGGAATAATTAAAAATCCGCCGCCGGCTCCCAGAAATCCTGTTACAATTCCGACCAAGAAACCAATTAAGCTTAATTGCAGATAATTGGTTTCGGCAGTTTTTATTTCGGGCTGTGGTTTTCGGATCATCGAAATCGCCGCTGTTATCATCAAAACCGAAAAGACAATCATAATCAGAAAATCTTTTGAAACAGAATAAGAGGCAATAGAAAATAGGGTAGAAGCAATTTTAGGAAAAATAACTTCACGAATAATCAGTATTGAAATTACAGAAGGTATTGCAAAATATAATGCCGATTTGAGTTTTAGATTTCCCATTTTATAATGACTGTAACTGCCAAATAAAGCGGTTAAGCCAACAATAAATAAGGAGTATGAAGTTGCTTGCTCTGGATTTACTTTAAATAAATACACTAAAATAGGAATAGTCAAGATAGAACCGCCGCCGCCAATTAAGCCCAGAGAAATTCCGATAATGATTGAAGCAAAATAGCCTAAATATTCCATTGAATTTATTTTTATGCAAAGTTGCTTCGGAAATTAGAATCCTACAGTAACATTTATCACAGAATAGATTTTATTTTTTTTCGCCACGAATTACGCCAATTTTCACCAATTTGATTTACTGAAATTATTGTCAGTTTGAGTATCCCGAAGATTCAGGAGAGAATTCGCATAGCATTTCGACTTCGCTCAATGTGACAGTATAATTCGTGAAAATTGGTGAAATTAGCGGCAAACTTATTTCAAAAGTTCAATCTGATTTCGGTTGAGTTTGACTAAACCTCGCTGTTCCATTTTTTTTAGTAATCTCGAAACAACTTCTCGCGATGTATTTAATTCTGTTGCGATTTCTTGATGCGAAAGATTAACCTCAGAACAACCGCAGGTATCAGAATGTCTTTTTAAGTAAAATTCTAAACGTTCATCCATAGAACGAAAAGCAATGTTGTCGACAACTTCCAGCACTTCTTCAAAGCGGCTTCTATAAGTTTCGATTACAAATTCGTACCAAGATCTGTGTTCCATCATCCATTTGTCCATCATTTGAAGGGGAATCATCATAACAGAAACGTCTTCGACTACTTTGGCCATAATCTGGCTTTTTTCGCTTTTAGCCGTACAGATCATCGAGATCGCGCAGGCTTGTCCGGGTTGAAGATAATACATTAAAAATTCACCGCCGTCTTCGCCTTCACGATAAATTTTGATTTTTCCTTTAGTAATCAAAACCGTGTTTTTAATGTACTGTCCGGTACGCATTAAAATAGTTCCGGCTTCAAAATATTGAAGACTTCCGTTTTCTTCAATAGTAGCAATAAGTTCACTGGAGAAATTAGGAAAGGTATTTTTTAATGAATGTTGCATTGTATCGTTTTTTTGCCGCGAATTTCACAAATTCACACTAATTTATTCGTGAGAATTTGTGAAATTTTCGGCTGGTATTATTGTCAAAATCGAATAAAAAATTATAATTTTTTACAAAGATAATGGATTCTGCTGGCATTAATTGTGGTAAAATTATAATTAACAGGTATTTTGCTTAAATGAAAAAATCCTATTTTCTATCGATTTTATAGGTTATATTTTTAAAAATAGTGAGTAAATTTGCCTTTCACTGATTATAATAATTTCTCTAAAACGTTTTCTGAGAATAATAATCGAAATCGCATTTGGTACGTTTTTCATGAGTAGAAACGTCGTAATTTTACAAAAACACATTTATTATGAATTTATCACAAGAAGATTGGGTTAATCAGCTGGCTGCTGACGAGAATGCAGTTATACTGGACGTAAGAACTGAGGACGAATTTAATGATGGCTATATTGAAAATGCTTTAAACATTGATATCAATAAAGGTCAGGGTTTTATTTATGAAATTGAAGAATTAGATAAAAACAAAAATTACTATGTGTATTGTCGTTCTGGAGCTAGAAGTGCCAAAGCTTGTCAGATTATGAACGAATTGGGTATCGAGAATGCCTATAATCTGCTTGGTGGTATACTGGATTGGGAAGGCGAAACCGTACAACCATAAAAGAGAAGAAGAGGCATTAAAGCCTCTTTTTTCATTATAATGCTATTAATAACCAAATAATAAACAACCAAATTATGAGTTTAATACCCGAAGAATTTGAAATTAAATCCCTGATAAATCAAGATACTTACCTTGTAAATGGAGAATTAAAACATTGGTCAGGGCAAACTACGCCTGTGTTTTCGACGATTTCTTCTACAGAAAAATATACGCCTACTTTATTAGGTTCTATACCATTTATGGGAGAAGCTGAAGCTGCAGAAGTAGTTGAAGCTGCAAATGCTGCTTATGATAAAGGACAGGGTTTATGGCCAACAATGAAAGTTGCTGACCGTATTAAGTGTATGGAGAATTTCGTTAATCAAATGAAAGAAACCCGCGAAGAAGTCGTGAAATACTTGATGTGGGAAATTGGAAAATCATTGGGAGATTCTCAAAAAGAGTTTGACAGAACGGTTGAATATATTTACGATACTATAGCAAGTTATAAAGAATTAAACGGACGCAGTTCGCATTTTGAAAAAGTACAAGGTGTAAATGCAATGATTCGCCGCGGACCTCTTGGCGTTGTGTTGTGTCTTGGACCTTACAACTACCCTTTAAACGAAACTTTCTCCTTATTGATTCCAGCTTTAATTATGGGAAATACGGTGATCTTTAAGCCTGCTAAACACGGTGTTTTGTGTATTTCGCCATTGTTAGAAGCTTTCAGAAGCAGTTTTCCAAAAGGCGTTATCAATATCGTTTATGGTCGTGGCCGTGAAGTAGCTTCTCCAATTATGAAATCGGGTAAAATTGATGTTTTAGCATTAATTGGAAACAGTAAATCAGCAATTGCTTTGCAGGATCAGCATCCAAATAAAAATAGACTGCGTTTGATTTTAGGTTTAGAAGCTAAAAATCCAGCTATTATTTTACCTGATGCCGATTTGGATTTGGCGATTCAGGAATGTATTACAGGAACTTTATCTTTTAACGGACAAAGATGTACGGCATTAAAAGTTCTATACGTTCATGAATCAATTAGAGAAGAATTTAATAAAAGATTCTCTGAAAAAGTTGATGCATTGCAATTTGGAAATCCATGGGAAAAAGGAGTGTCTTTAACGCCGCTTCCAGAAACAGATAAACCACATTATATACAAGGATTAATCGACGACGCTGTTCATAAAGGAGCTGAGATCTTGAATGAAAAAGGAGGGAAACACGCAGATAATTTTATTTTTCCAGCCGTTTTATATCCAGTAAACAGCAAAATGCGTGTGTACCATGAAGAACAGTTTGGTCCTGTAGTTCCAATTATTTCTTTTAAAGATATTAAAGAACCTTTAGAAGATATGGCTGAATCAAATTACGGACAGCAGGTAAGTTTGTTCGGAAAAGATATAAAAACTCTTGCGCCGCTTATTGATGCTTTAGTAAATTTAGTTTGCAGAGTAAACCTCAACAGTTCATGTCAAAGAGGACCAGATGCATTCCCTTTTACAGGTCGTAAAGATTCTGCTGTGGGTACTTTAAGTATTCCAGATGCTTTACGTTCTTTCTCCATTCGTACGTTTGTCGCTTCAAAAGATATCGCTTATAATAATGAAATTCTGCAGGAATTGCTAAACAGCAAAGAATCAAATTTTATAAATACCGATTATATTTTGTAGCATCAAGGTTATATATTAATTGTAGATACCGTCCTTTTCTTTCTAGAATTGGGCGGTTTTTATTTTTAATAGATTCTATAAGAATTAACCAGCTTTGGTACTATGTTTTTTTTAATTGTAATTTTATAAAGTTTTGTAACATTGTTTTGAAAAATGGGTCTTATATAAATCAATTTAAATTATCAAATCAAAAACCATTTTATGAATAAAAGATTATTGCGTTTTGCATTTATTGCTTTTTTGTTTTTGACGCAAACAGGCTTTGCACAAGAACTTTATATGCCTAGAAATATAAAAGAGGCTTACGAAAAAGGAACTCGTTCTATGGACGGAAAGCCTGGAAAAAACTATTGGCAGAATCACGGAAAATATACAATGGACATTACCGTAGATGCTAAAACAAAAGTAGTAAGCGGAACAGAAACTATTGTTTACGAGAATAACAGTGATAAATCATTAGATAATCTTGTTATTCGATTTGTAAATAATCTGCATAAACCAACTTCACCAAGAGGAGGTGAAGTAAGCGATGACTTTTTAAGCAGCGGATTAACGATTACTTCTTTAAAAGTGGATAATGAAGTTTATAAAGAAGATGCCAGAAATTGGGGAACTGTTGGGAATGTAAAACTAAAAAAAGCAATCGCACCAAAATCTAAAGTTACCATTAATATTGATTGGAATTATCCTTTATCAAAAGAAAGCGGAAGAGAAGGACAAATTGACGAAACTACTTTTTTTGCAGCTTACAGTTATCCTCGAGTTTCGGTTTTTGATGATTATAATGGCTGGGACAGAATACCTCATACAGATCGTCAGGAATTTTACAATGACTTTAATGATTATACTTTTTCAGTAAAAGCGCCTAAAAATTATGTGGTTTATGCGACTGGAGATTTCTTAAATCCTGATGAGGTTTTACAGCCAGAGTTTGCTGCACGTTTGAAAAAATCATATGTGACAGATGAAATTCTGCATATTGCAAATGAGCAGGAAATGAAAAGCGGAATAGTAACGAAACAAAACGATTGGAATATCTGGAAATTTGAAGCAAACAATATTACTGATGTTTGTTTTGGTTTAAGCGATCACTATTTATGGGATGCCAGCAGTGTTTTGGTTGATAAAAAAACAAATCGCCGTGCAAGTGTTCAAGCTGCTTACAATATTACAGGAACTGATTTTGTAAATTCGGTTAAAAATAATCAGTTTGCTTTAGATTGGTTCTCCAATAATTGGCCGGGAATTCCATATCCGTATTCTAAAATGACAGCTTTTCAAGGTTTTGCAGATATGGAGTATCCAATGATGTGTAACGATTCTCATATGGGCGATCCCTTATTAGCACAATTGGTTCAAGATCATGAAGTAGCGCATACTTATTTTCCGTTTTTTATGGGAATCAACGAAACGCGTTATGCTTTTATGGATGAAGGCTGGGCTACAACTTTTGAATATTTGATTAAAATTGCCGAACATGGAAAAGATGAGGCGGATAAATTTTATAAAGGGTTTAGAGTAAAAAAATACATCACCGATTTATCGACAGAAGAAGATCAGCCAATAATTTCAATGTCTACACAAGTTTCAGGTGCAGGATACGGAAACAATTCATACGGAAAAGCATCTCTCTCTTATTTAGCTTTAAAAGATTTGCTTGGAGATGATTTGTTTAAAAAGTCGCTTCATCATTATATGGATACTTGGAATGGAAAGCATCCAATTCCGTGGGACTATTTTTATTCGATGAATACAGGTTCAGGAAAAAATTTGAATTGGTTTTTCAATAACTGGTTTTTTACAAACAATTATATAGATATTTCGATAAAAGAAGTTTCAAAAAATGTTGTTACTATAACAAACTCAGGAGGTTTTGCAATTCCGTTTGATGTGAATGTGATTTATGAAGATAACGCAGCCGAAACGTTTCATCAAACTCCTGCGGTTTGGGAGAAAAATCAAAAAACAGCAAGGATAACTATTAATACTAAAAAGCAAATAAAAAAAGTTACTCTAGACGGCGGCATTTTTATGGATGCAACGCCAATAAATAATAGCTGGCCCGTTAAGTAATAAATAAAAACAAGTCGTCTTTTCTAAATTTAAGACGGCTTTTTTTTATTAATTTAGGTTAATCTGTTGGGAGTAATTAATTTTAACACATAGAATTATAGGCTCTTACTTGTAAAAAAGTACTTGTTTTGGATAAAGATTTTCCAGAAACAAATAAAAAAATAGATCGACTATTAAAATAATTAATCTTTAAAACTAAACTAAAATGTCAGGAGAAAAAGATTTACAGAAACTGCTTAAAAACATGAAGCCCGAACATAACTCTGGTGATTATGTTTTTTGTAAAATTGAAAAAGTTGAGAATATAAATCTAAATGAGATTGAAATGTTTTTTAAGGAGAAAGAGGCTTTTACGCTGATTCTTAAAAAAGAAAATGCCGAAAAATTAAATTTAGAATATTCTGTCGTAATGTCTTGGATAACACTCTCTGTTCATTCCTCGTTAGAAGCGATTGGATTGACAGCAGCATTTTCTAATGCTCTTTCAGAACATGAAATTAGCTGTAATGTTGTTGCGGCCTATTATCATGATCATATTTTTATTGATAAAAAAGATACGGTAAAAGCAATGGAGATTCTAAGTTCGTTTTCTGGGTAGTTTTAGAAAAAAAATCAAATTCATTTTTTTAGGGGTAATAAATATCAATAACGAAAAATTTGTTTCATTGTAACTCTTTTTATTGTTAAAAAAGTAATTAACTGATTAAAATCATTATCAGATACTAAAATTAATTATTACGTTTGCAAGAAAAATAAAAAATAACTTACTTCCCCAAATTAATGAAAAATTTTTTACTCTTAATCGTTCTGCTTATTTCGATGAAAAATGCAGCACAAAATGACGCGAAATGTAAATTTCAGAAAAACAAGTATGAACTTGCACTTTCCTATTTGAAAAATTCAGATTATCCAAATGCATTGGATCAATTTTCAATAGCTTCAAAACTTAAGCCTGAAAATGAAATCGGGCAGGAAGCATTAAAAAGAATTGATACTTTAAAAGAAATTCTTAGAAGTGATATTTTAGAAAAGGCGCACGGAACTTGGATAATGACAGGTGATAAACCAAGTTGGACTATTGAAGCTCAAAATAGTTTTAAAAACAAAACGGTCGATGAGCTGGTAGAAATAAATCAAAATGAAATTTTGTTTTTTGAACAAGATCGTAAATCAAAAGTAAAAAAGCTTCTTAAAAAAGAAAATTTGGTTTATTATAATAAAGACAAATCAGATGCTTTGTTCTCTGCAATTATTTTGTCAGATGGTACAATCTGGAGCTGTTCTGTTGATGAAAAATCTAAAGTACTGCATGTCGTAAATATTGGAAAACAGAATGAAAATGGTTTTGAAAAAATTACAGACGATAATTTAGAGAAATTTTTCTCAAAAATGTAATGTAAATCAATAGTTTACAAAGTAAAAAAGAGAATCTATTAAATGTAGATTCTCTTTTTTTATTTTATTATAAAAACTTAAAGCCGAGTGAGAAGTTTGAAATACCAGTTTTTAAACTTGCCCCAGAAGGGTCAAGATCTGATATTCCTGCCAGATATCGATAATCTAAAGTAAGTTTCCATAAATCAACGCCAACACCGCCAAGAATACTGCTGTTGTTTTTTTCGATTGCAATCAAATTAAGATTATTGTTTGTTTTAATGCTTGAATAATTTTTCCAGTTGTAACCTGCAAAAATGCGAATATTTCCTAATTTACCTAATGGAACTACTTTAAAACCCGCAATAAGAGTAGCATCCGTTCCTGATAGTTCATAGTCAGTACTGCTGGCTCCAGTTTGCGAAATGCTAAACTTAGATTGTGTGTATCCAAATTCTCCCTGACCATAAAAAAAGCAGTAAATTTACTCTTGCAAATCCCGCAACACCCATTGCAGTTCCTGAGCTTTTTGAGCTGTAATCACTTGAAATAGGAGAAGTGATGTTGTACGAAACCTGCGGTCCAAATTGTATCAATTGTGCAAAACTGTTCATACTAACGCATAAAAATAATGCTAAAATGAATTTTTTCATAACTGGTTTTTATTTGTTTTTAGATACTATAAAAGTAGAGATTAATTAATTATACTAGAAGTTTTTTCTTTCTTTTTTTATGAATCATGTTGATAATTAAATCAGTACGTTTTAATTGCAGATCAAAAGAATATAAAATTGAAAATTCATTTAAATTTGTTTTCAAATAATTTGCAATGGAAATTAAAGAAATAGCAGCTTCAGAAACTTGGGATATTAGACACAATGTAATGTGGCCAGATCAACCCTTTGAATTTGTACAGCTTGAAGAAGATAATTTAGGATTTCATTTTGGAGTTTTTACAAGTAATAAACTGGTTTCTATAGTTTCTTGCTTTATAGTCGAAGAAGAGATGCAGTTTCGAAAATTAGCAACTTTACAAGAATATCAAGGAAAAGGAAGCGCTTCTCATCTTTTAAAATATATTTTTCAGTTTGCAAAAGAGAAGAATATTAAGAAAGTTTGGTGCAATGCCAGAAGTAATAAAAAATCATTTTATGAGAAATTTGGAATGAAAGATACTTTTAAAACGTTTACTAAAGCTGGACAAGAATTTACAATAATGGAAATTATATTTTAATATAGTTTTATAAGTGGTTGATTTGTAGGCGACTAAATTTATGGTCATCAGTAAAAGTAAGTTTTTTAATAAAATTCTTGAATATTAAAAGAATGAAAACGTTTTCGTCTTGTATAACTGTTAAACCTTGTTAAAAATTCTTTTTTTGTTTTAATACTTTTATTACTTTCGCACCCAAATGAGAAAGTTAATAGTATTTCTAGTATTCATGAATTTGCTTCTGCTGGGCGGAGGCCAATATCTTAATGCTAATACTTTTTCTCATCATCATCTTCAACAGAAACACAGAGTTAAATTTACAAGTCAAGATCGTGGAACTTCAATTATTGAAGATGCAGATATTGATCTTGAAGAAGATCTTCTGGGAAATGATGATACCAATTTACTTACGAACAAGTTTTTTGCTGTTTCGTACAGTTTGGTAGACACTTTGTATCTGGCACTTTCAGATCAGTCTGCTGCGAATGATTCCAATCGTTTAAAAATTTCTACGCCTCTCTTTGGGCATTCAAATCCTATCTATATTACTCAACGAGTATTAAGAATTTGATTTTAAAGTATACATCGGTTACCTAGTCGTGATCTGCATATCTCGTTGATGTATATTTGTTTTTTACTTCTTCTTATATGAAAGTTAAGTTCTGACTAAGGCTGGCTGATGCATTTAATCATCCAAAAGGAATTTTTATTCCAAGCATTCAATCGCTTAATTTCCAAACTAAATCATGAAAAGAATTATCTTGTTCACAGGCTTTATGGCCTTAGTGTGCTTAACTAGCTGTACATCTAAAAAAGAAGAGAAAGAAGAAGCAGAAAAATTCACGGTTACAAATCCCGTTAGAATCGACACTTCATTTACTAAAGAATATGTTTCGCAGATTAAATCTGTTCGAAATATCGAAATCCGTGCCCAGGAAAAAGGGTTTTTACAAAACATTTATGTTGATGAAGGTCAATTTGTAAAAAAAGGTCAATTGTTGTTTAGAATTATGCCAAATATGTATCAGGCAGAATTGCTTAAAGCACAGGCTGAACAAAAATCAACAGAAATTGAATTACAGAATGCTAAACTTTTAGCAGATAAAAATATCGTTTCTAAAAACGAGTTAAGTGTTGCACAGGCTAAACTGCAATCAGCAAAAGCTGAGGTTTCATTGGCAAAACTTCATTTATCATTTACAGAAATCAGAGCTCCGTTTGATGGAACTATCGATAGAATTCCTTTAAAATTAGGAAGTCTTATTGACGAAGGCGAGTTATTGACAAGCCTTTCAGACAATAGTCAAATGTTTGCTTATTTCAATGTTACTGAGCCAGAATATCTTCAATATCAGACTAACGTTAAAGACCGTGCTGATAACAAAGTAAATTTAGTTTTGGCAAATGGTGAGACATTTAAATATAAAGGAAATGTTGAGGTAATTGAAAGTGAATTTAACAATGAAACTGGAAATATCGCTTTTAGAGCAAGATTCCCTAATTCTGAAAAATTACTTAGAAATGGTGAAACAGGTCAAGTTCAAATGTTCCTGCCTCTTAAAAATGCTATTGTAATTCCTCAAAAAGCTACTTACGAAATTCAGGACAAAAAATATGTCTTTGTTGTAGATAAAAATAATAAAGTGACATCAAGAGAGATTACTATTACAGGTGAAGTTCCTGATTTATATGTAGTAAGAACTGGTCTAACTGAAAATGATAAAATCTTGCTTGAAGGAGTTCAAAAAGTAAAAGAAAATGATAAAATCAAATATGAACTCCAATCGCCTAAAGAAGTAATAAATCATTTGCGTACAAAAGCAGAATAGGTTTAATCATTAAAAAAGATATACAATGTTTAATAAGTTTATTCAAAGACCAGTACTGTCGATAGTAATATCGCTGATAATTGTCTTTTTAGGGGTTTTGTCGGTATTGAATTTACCAATTACTCAGTTCCCTACAATTTCACCTCCAATGGTGAATGTTACTGCAGATTATCCTGGATCTAATGGAGAATTAATGATCAAAGCGGTCGTTATTCCTCTAGAAAGAGCTCTAAATGGAGTTCCAGGAATGAAATATATGGCTTCAGATGCCGGAAATGATGGTGAAGCTACGATTAAGGTAGTATTTAATTTAGGTACAGATCCAAATCAAGCGGCGATTAACGTTCAAAACCGTGTAGCTTCAGTTACCAATAAACTACCTCCTTTAGTAATTAGAGAGGGTATTAAAATTACTCGTGAAGTACCAAGTATGTTGATGTACGTGAATCTTTACAGTACAGATAAAAATACCGACATGAAGTTCTTGTACAACTATGCCGATATTAATGTACTTTCAGAATTAAAAAGGGTAAATGGTATTGGTGCCGGAGATATCTTAGGAACACGTGAATATGCAATGCGTATCTGGTTGAAACCAGATCGTATGTTAGCCTATAAAATTTCTGCAGATGAGATAATGGAAGCATTATCAAGTCAAAGTTTGGAGGCTTCTCCTGGAAAAACGGGAGAAAGTTCTGGTAAACGTTCTCAGGCATTTGAGTATGTATTAAAATATTCCGGGCGTTTTACAACTAAGGAACAATATGAGAACATTGTAGTAAAAGCAAATCCAAATGGAGAGCTTTTAAGATTAAAAGATGTTGCCAAAGTCGAATTTGGAAGTTCGATGTACGATATTTATTCGAACTTGAACGGAAAACCATCTGCTGCTATTGTATTAAAACAATCTTTTGGAAGTAACGCCAATCAAGTTATTGAAGAAGTTAAAGCTAAGCTGGAAAAAATTAAAACAAGGTTTCCAAAAGGAATGGATTATGAAATTTCGTATGATGTTTCTAAATTCTTAGATGCCTCTATCGAAAAAGTAATTCATACTTTGGTTGAAGCATTTATTCTGGTAGGTTTAGTCGTTTTCCTTTTCTTAGGAGACTGGCGTTCAACAGTTATTCCAGCAATTGCGGTACCTGTATCGTTAATAGGAACTTTTGTGTTTATGACCTTCTTTGATATTTCATTGAACTTAATCACATTATTTGCCTTAGTATTGGCAATTGGAGTCGTCGTCGATGATGCGATTGTAGTTATTGAGGCCGTTCACGCCAAGATGGAAGAGGAGCATCTTTCGGCATTTAAAGCGACTAAAAAAGCAATGCACGAAATTGCAGGAGCAATCATCGCCATTACGTTCCTTATGGCTGCAGTATTTATTCCAGTTGCATTTATGTCTGGTCCTGTTGGAATATTTTACAGACAGTTCTCTGTAACTATGGCAACTGCGATTATCCTTTCGGGTATTGTGGCTTTAACATTGACACCAGCGCTTTGTGCAATGATGTTAAAAAATAATCACGGACAGCCTAAAAAGAAAACACCAGCAAATAGATTTATTGATGCTTTCAACGAAAAATTCAATTTAGCACAAGGCAAATATCAAAATCTATTAGGTAAAATTGTCAACAGAAGAGTGGTTACTATAGTTGCACTTCTTGTTTTCTGTGCCGGAACATGGATTATAAGCAGCACTGTTCCTTCAGGATTTATTCCTAATGAAGATCAGGGAATGTTTTATGCCGTAATTCAAACACCTCCAGGTTCTTCTTTAGAAAGAACTAATAATATTGCAGAGAGAGTTCAAAAAATTGCTGAAGATATCGATGGCGTAAAATCAGTTTCGTCATTAGCGGGTTATGAGATTTTGTCTGAAGGTACAGGAGCCAACTCAGGAACGTGTTTGGTTAACTTGAAAGACTGGAGTGACAGAAAAGAATCTGTTGTTGAGATTATGCATGACATGGAGGAAAAATGTAAAGATATTGCGGGAGCTAATATCGAATTTTTCCAACCGCCTGCTGTACCAGGATATGGTGCTGCCGGAGGATTTGAGCTTCGTTTGTTAGATAAAACGGGTTCTGTAGATTACAAAAAAATGGAGCAGGTAAACAATGATTTTGTTGCTGAATTGAATAAGCAGCCAGAATTATCTAACGTGTTTAGTTTTTACAGTTCTAGTTTCCCTCAATACATGATGAAAGTCGATAATGACTTGGCACAGCAAAAAGGTGTTTCTATCGAAAACGCCATGAATACCTTATCAACACTTGTGGGAAGTAATTACGAAATCAGTTTTATTAAATTTGGTATTAACTATAAAGTTATTGTTCAGGCTTCACCAGAATATCGTGCACAGCCAGATGATATCTTAAAATTGTACGTAAAAAATAATCGTGATGAAATGGTGCCTTTTTCTGCTTTTATGAAATTAGAAAAAGTATACGGACTTTCGGAAATTACACGTCATAATATGTATACCTCAACTCAGATTAGTGGTTCTCCGGCCGCAGGTTATAGTTCTGGTACAGCGATTAAAGTAATTCAAAAAGTAGCTGCTGAAAAACTGCCAAGAGGATATGATATTGACTGGGCAGGTATCTCTGCCGATGAGGTTGCTCAAGGAAATCAAGCTATTTGGGTATTCTTAATTTGTTTAGGATTCGTTTATTTAGTATTAGCAGCTCAATATGAGAGTTTTATTTTGCCGTTATCAGTAATTTTTTCATTGCCTGCAGGTATTTTTGGAGCATTCCTTTTATTAAAACTAACAGGATTAGAGAACAATATTTATGCACAAGTTGCCATGGTAATGCTTATTGGTTTATTAGGTAAAAATGCGGTATTGATTGTAGAGTTTGCCATACAAAGGCACGCAGCAGGCAAATCAGTTTTAGATGCTGCAATGGAAGGTGCAAAAGCAAGGTTCCGTCCAATTTTGATGACCTCATTTGCATTTATCGCGGGATTATTGCCGCTTACATTTGCAACAGGTCCGGGTAGAATTGGTAACAGAACCATTGGTACTGCAGCCGCTGGAGGTATGCTTATAGGAACCATTTGCGGTGTATTTGTAATTCCGGGCTTGTATTTCATTTTTGCCAAAATTGCCGAGAAACACAAATTGGTAAAACATGAAGAAGAGAATCCATTAACAGAAGAAATTGACAACAATCATGTATAAATTCAAATCATATCAATATGGTATTGCATTAGGTATTTGTCTTACGGTTGCAGGGTGTAAAGCCCCTGCGCCTGAGGCAGCAATAACTACAAGCACGCCGGTTCCTGAGTCATTTGGAACAACAGCCCCAACTCAGGATGCAAATAATAATACAGCAGCTTTAGCTTGGAAAGATTACTTTAAAGATCAGAATCTTGTAGATTTAATTGATGTTGCATTGAAGAACAATCAAGAGTTAAATATTACTTTACAAGAAATTGAGATTGCAAAGAATGATATTCGTGTAAAAAAAGGACTTTTATTACCAACAGTTGGTGTTCGCGCCGGAGCTGGAATAGAAAAAGTGGGTAGATATACGAGTCAAGGTGCTGGTGATGCTTCTACAGAAATTAAGCCTGGAAAAGAAATGCCAGATCCGCTTGGAGATTTTACCATTTCGGCTTATGCCAACTGGGAAGTAGATATTTGGAAAAAACTGCGTAATTCTAAAAAAGCAGCTTTAAACAGATATTTAGCTACTGTAGAAGGTAAAAACTTTGTAATTACAAACCTCATCGCTGAAGTTGCTGATTCTTATTATGAATTAATGGCTTTAGATAATCAGTTGGATATTGTAAAACAAACGATCAAATTGCAGACAAATGCTTTAGAAATTGTAAAGATTCAAAAGCAGGCGGCAAGAGCAACTGAGTTAGGAGTTAAGAAATTTGAAGCTGAGGTTTTAACTTCACAAAGTATGGAGTTTGACATTTTACAGCAAATAAAAGAATCTGAAAACAAGATCAACTTTTTGCTGGGTAGATATCCACAAGAAATTAAAAGAACAAGCGATACTAATTTCTTAAGTTTATTGCCAGCTGCTGTAAGTTCTGGAATTCCATCGCAATTGTTAGCGAATCGTCCAGATGTTAAGCAAGCAGAATTAGAATTGGTAGCTGCAAAATTAGATGTAAAAGTAGCTCGTGCTGAGTTTTATCCTTCATTGGATATTACTGCGGCAATTGGAGTAAATGCATTTAAACCTTCTTATTTGTTTACCATGCCAGAATCGCTTTTGTATTCATTGGCAGGTGATCTTGTGGCGCCTTTAATTAACCGAAATGCAATTAAAGCCGAATTTGCGAGTGCAAATGCAAGACAGCTTCAAGCGTTATACAATTATGATAGAACGGTTTTAAATGCTTATTTAGAAGTGTCAAATCAATTGTCTAAAATTCAGAATCTTCAAAAAGGGTATGATCTTAAATCAAAACAAGTAGACGCTTTAAATACTTCAATAGACGTTTCAAACGATTTGTTTAAGTCAGCAAGAGTAGATTATTTCGAAGTTTTGATGACGCAGCGTGATGCACTAGAAGCCAAACTAGAATTGGTAGATACTAAAAAAGAACAATTAAATGCTGCAGTCCATGTTTACAGAGACTTGGGCGGCGGATGGAAATAATATTGCCTGTTAATTTGTAGAGAAAAAGCCTTTCTGGAGTGAAATCCTGAAAGGCTTTTTTGTTTTAAACAATTTATTTCTTAAGAAAAATGTCTTCTGTTTACAATTCTCAGGTCTGAAAAAGTGAGCCTAAACCTCGGGAGCTATTAGTAGTTTTCGGGATTTTTTTATGCCTTTTAAATTTCTTCCTATTGTTAAATTTAATGTTTTTCTTATTTATTTTAAACTATTTAATATATTTACATTACAAATATGTAATATTTTATTTACTTAAATACCACTTCTCATATTTTGATTAAGGTAAATCTACAAAACCTGTAAAATAATCAACACCTATAAATATGAGTTTTTTAGCCAAATTAGAATTAAACAATGAAGTGTTTAATGTTTTAGAATTTGATGTCACTTTCAATCAAAGTGTAGATAATAATGGTAAACCAGCCAACAAAGTAAAAGGTGGTCAAGTTAGAATTGTTGTTGAGAGCACACACACCGATTTATTTTCAGATTGGATGGTTTCACACACCAGCACTAAAGATGGTAAAGTTATTTTTTATCGTCGTGATGCTATGAGTACCATGAAAAATGTAATTTTTAAAAAAGCCTATTGTATTTCTTTCCAGAAGCGTTTTAGAAGCGAAGGAACGGTTCCTATGACCACAGAAATTTTAATTACATCCAATGAAATAAAAGTTGGTAATACTTTATTTGAAAACAATTGGAAAAATTCTTAAAACACAATCAACATGGCTCTTCAAACAGTAACGACTATAAAAATTGGTGAAACTACCATTACCAATTTCAGTAAATTAAAAATTATTCAAAAAATACACGATCATCACAGTTTTTCGATCGCAGTAAGACAGGATCTGCTGGTAGAAGAATTTAAAAGTGTCATGCCGGCTTCGCAGCGATTATATGGCGAAAAGATTAGCATAGAAATAAAGCCGCTTCCTGGTCTGGATGATCTTATGATTGATACAAATCCTAACCATTATATCATGCAGTTTTATGGAGTTGTAACCAATGTAAGAATACAAAAATCCAGAAACAAAGACATGGAAAAAATCATGTTGATAAAAGGAAACAGTACAACGATACTTTTAGATGGCGCAAAAGAGTGCAATTCGTTTACCAATATGTCAATGGCAGATATTGTCAATAAAGTAAAAACAGGTTACGATATTGATATGGAAGTTATTCCTTTACATGAAAACAATCTGGCTTATACTGTGCAGTATAACGAAAGCGATTTTGATTTCCTGAATCGTCTGGCTATGCAAAACGGAGAATGGTTTTATAGTAACGGACGAAAAATAACTTTTGGCGATGCAGGCGGACGATTACAGCCCAAATTAATTTATGGAATTAATATGCATGATTTTAGTTATGAGATGAAAGTGCTGCCCACACAGTTTAAAACCATAGAAAATGACAACAGAGCTGGAGAATATTACACAGATAATACGCTTGTTTACAGAAAAGAAGCTGAAGGATTTCATCAAAACTTCGTCAACAAATCCAATCAGGTTTTTACCAAAGAGACAGTCTTGCAGCTCAATCAAAATTCGGCAGGAGCAAACGGAAGAAGTTCTGTAGAAAAATATACGAAAAATAAAATGCGATTTGTAATGAGCGGTTTGATGCAGGTAAAAGCATCAAGCGAAGTTCCCGGCATTACAATAGGAAACGATGTGTTGATACAAGGTTTAGACAAACAGCTCGAAAGCAGTTACCGAGTGACCAAACTAAGGCATATTTGTGATGACGGAGGAGGATATCATAACCATTTTACAGCCGTAAATCTTGCAGGCTCTACATTCTCACCCAAAACAAATCCTGATTTAATTGCAAAGTGCAAAAGCCAGACCGCAGTGGTAACGGCAAACGCAGATCCAGAAGGACTCAGCGGTATAAAAGTACAAATGCCATGGCAGCAAGCAAAAGGCGAAACAACTCCTTATATACCATTAGTGCAATATTATGGAGGCGATGCCAGAGGCTCTCACATTATACCCGAAATAGGCGATACCGTTTTTGTAGATTTTCAAGGAGGCAATGCCGAACTGCCAATTGTAACAGGAACCATGACCAGCAGAAAAGAAAAAAGCGGTTACAGTACGCCTAATAATGATATAAAGGCAGTAATGCATAGCCGAAGCGGAAACAGAATTATTACTGATGATGCTACGGGCGACATAACAATAGAAAGCCAAAAAGGCGAAACAATAGCCGTGATTCATGGAGACGGAAACATTAGGTTTAAAGCTCCAAAAAATATAGAACTTGAAGCAGGGGAAGATATTATCATGAAAGCGGGAAGAGACATAAAAGCAGAAGCCAAAGAAAATATTGAGATTGAAGCAGGAAATAATATAAATCAGGAAGCAGGAAATAATATTGGTATAGTAGCACAAGGGGATATTAATGAATTTGGAGACAATAAAACTGAAAATATAACTGAAAACTATAAACGAAGTTCTCATGAATCAACTCAGTTTGCCGATGAGGTTAAAATTTTTAGTACTCAGGAAAACATGTTGTTAGAAAGTTCTCAAAAAACAGTAGAAATAAATAGTGCCGAAAAATCTAATCTCTTTTAAAAAATAATTTATGGCTATTAATAAAACAGCTCGAAACCTAAATATAAAAATTAAAAACAGCTATATCTCTTCAGCCAAAACCATTTATGAAGAAAGTGGAAAAATAGTGATTGTTGCTACCAAAGAAAATTTGACTTTGGCATCGAATAAAAGAATAAATATTAGAGGTAATAAATCATAAAAATATGTCGAATATAATATTTGGAGAGCCACGTTTTGCGCCTCCTAAAGAAGATGATAAAGAAGCAAACGATGTTTACATGGGCGTTTTTTTCGATGGAACTTCAAACAATAGAGAAAATATTGAAGGAAGAAGAAAAGATCCCAGCTTAAAAAATAGTTCTGTATCAGATAATGATGGTTCCAATACCAGTTACGGTAATGACAATAGCAATGTCGATCGATTAGAAAAAGCTTATTTGAAAGATAGTGATTCTCATTACTATTCTGTATATGTTGAAGGTATTGGTACCAAAAACCCTAAAAAAATGATGACGGAACACTCGATTATTACGGTGATTTTACACGCGGACAGGGATACGGTAAAGGCGAAACAGGACTATATGAAAAAGTAGAAAAGGGGTGTTTTGATATTGTTGAGAAACTGCAAGGTAAAAATGAGAAAAATATAAGTACCTTATATCTAGATGTTTTTGGTTTTAGCCGTGGAGCTGCGGCCGCCCGTATTTTTGTTAACGAACTGTATAAAAAGAAAGTTATAAGTGATAAAGAAAGTTACAATTTAGGATACTTAGGCAAAGCTTTTAAAAAATTAGGTTATAATGTTCTGCCACATCGAATAAAAATTAGGTTTTTAGGTATTTATGATACTGTATCATCGTATGGTAATAATGTTTTTGATGATATTAAGGAGGACAAAGTACCATTAAAAATACCTACTGTTGGTTTTACAGTTCATTTAACAGCAGAAGACGAGTTTCGTGAGAATTTCCCATTAACGACCATTGCCAGCGCTGGATCTAATAGTATAGAATTACTACTGCCTGGCTGTCACTCAGATATTGGAGGAGGCTATAAAAATGGTGAAACAGAAATTGTCATACTTACAGAATCTGCGCCCATAATTGAAAAAGAAAAAAAGCATGTACTCGAACAAGGATGGTTCAAGCCTGGAGAGTTAAAAGAATTACCTCCTTTAGTTCCTTATTATTTAAGAGGAAAACGTGAAAATCTTAGTAACAAATATAGTTTTGTAATTCTTCACTTAATGGCAGAATTTGGAAGACGAAAATTTAATATTCCATGGAAATATGATACAGAATTAAATCATTATTATAAAATTCCACACGAATTAAAAAAAGTCAAAGAAAGAATAGATGATTATGCTTTTTATGATAAACCTCAATTAAAATTCCATACTAAAGAACAAATAGAATCAAAACGAAAAAAAGAATGGAAAAACCAAAAAGAAATTGATGATTTTAATACTATGGTTGCCGATTACTACATATTGCCAGATTTGCGTAATAAATTTTTGCATTGCTCTGCAAATATGGATGGTGTAGGTATGGAACCCCAAATGGATAATTTAAGTAATATTATTAGAAAAAGAGTAACAATATCTGGATAAATATGAAAAAAATAACTAAAGGCATTACGCTCATTATCTTGTTTAATTTCACCTTAATCTCATGTCAAAATAATATGAAAGAAAAACAATATTCTTGGGGTGCGGCAGTATGCACGCCAAAAAATTACCCTGCTGAAATTTTTTCAGGACACTTAATAGTTGGGAACACTCCAAAAAGTGGGTATGTATATATGCCTTTTGATGATGTTATAAATAGTTATAATTTGGGAGACAATGACGGTTCTTCATCAGGCGAAGCAGAAGGAATATCGCCTAAAACTTTAGATATTACTTGGCTTTCTTATATTGAAAATAAAAGCTATTCGGGAATTTTTAAACTCGATTCAGATAAAATAGAATCCCTAATGATCAATGGCAGTAAAAGACCATATTGGAACAAAGAAACTAAAAAAAGTGAAATTTTTATCGACAGGCATTTTGTAATTAATGCAGGCTTGTTTCCTGGAGGTATGGTTGTTCTATATGTATTTAGCCAATCTAATATGACCATTGTAGGGAAATATCAAGCACATGAAGACAAAAGTGTAGATTGGGGAATTGCACATGAAATAATGAAAACCCAAGAAGGAATTGATGAAACAATTAGAGTTAACATTAAAGACCTGCCACAAGAAATATTAGACCAGATTAAAAACGGTACAATTCCATTTGGATATTGGGAAACACTGTTTAGAGAATATAATTTAACTCCTCAAGTTAAGGCAGAAGATAAAGTAGAAACAATTCTTATAAATTATATAAATGGGGAATTTGAATCTATTTTCTTGAGTTTAAACGGAAATATGATGCCTATTAAAAAACGTGCTATTCCAAGAAAAGTAAATATCGTTTGGCATGATATAAATGATAGACGTATGGAAAGTGACATTTTCTTTGATGAAAAGAAATCGAAAGCCATTTTTGAGAACTTGAAAGACGGTGAAAATATAAAATTTATAATAGAAATAGATAGAAACACCAAACCAAGAGAAACTAAAGGAATATCCATAAAATTAAAAACAGCATCTAGTGAAGTTGAAATGAAAGATGCAATTTTATCGCAAGAATCGTTTACGAAATCTAAACCTTATTAATTAAAAGACAAAAAAACATATATAAAAGTAATGATAAAAAAAATAGTTGCATTATTGTTATTGGCAATTACGGTAAGTTCATGTGTAGAAAAAAAACAAGAATGGTCTGTTCGTATTTCTGTTCCAAAAGAATACCCTGTTGCAATACAGCGAGGATTTGTGGGCAAATCTTTTTTTGGACCATCTTGTATAAATTCAAGTTGGGGAATTGGTGTAGAAGTTGCTAAAAAAGATTTTTATACACTCCCTGAAACTATTGAAATAACTTGGCTTTCTCTAGTTGAACAAAAATTCTATAAAGGTAAATGGCAATTACCAGAAAATATTATTGAAAGATATCTCAATCAAGAAGAGAATAATAATAATGATAAGTTTAATTGTAAAACCATTCAACTTGGTCTTGCTCCAAAAGGAGTGGTTTTAGTATGGTTGATAGGAGATGATGATGCACAAATTGAAATTGGCAGATTCCAAGCTTCTGAAACACTATTAAATAAAGATGATGTATATGACAGTGCAAAATTTATGTTTGAAAAAGGATTCTCAAAGAAAAAACTATCTGATCCAAAATTTCTTTCAAATGAAACAAGAGAAAATATAAAGCAATATGGGTATCCAACTCCTAATGTATATAATTTATATAGACAAAAATATACTTGGAATCAAGATATCTCTATTCCTGAGGGTGGACAAATAATAAGTGTAAAAGCAAGAATGTGTAATGGTGAATGTCAGTCTCTCGTTGGCAAACCAATTTTTAATCCAAGTGAAAAAAAGGCTATTCCTTATCTTTTTATTGTAAAATGGAAAGACAGCAAAAATCAAGATTTTATAACAAAAATCGTTTTTTCAGAAGGTAATGAATATTGGCAAAAAGATAATGCTTTTACAAACGAAGAATTACCATTAAACTTTGATAAAGGTTTTATAACAAATCAGTTTAAAAGTAAAAGCGAAATATCTACAACGGTAGTAATAAAAATTGATAATGATTCAACTGCTTATGCATTTTTAGAGCAAAATGGTATGCAATTGAATATTCCTAAATTTAGTCAAGAGACTAGAAAAATAGTAAAAAATGCTCCTTGCATTTGTAAATAATAAAATGTACTGTAAAAAAACAAAACCCCGCTACCGCACGAATCCTTTCGTGTGGCAGCATGCAGTTTAGTTATCGTCAAAAAAAGAGAAAAGCCTTTCGGAAGTGACGTTCTGAAAGGCTTTTTTGTTTTAAACAATAGTAACTCCTGCGTTTTTGTATGCTTTCAAAGATTCTTCTTCGGGTGAAACATTGGTTACTAAAACATTAATATCTTTAATTGGACACACAAAATACGATTCTGCAGTCCCTACTTTTTCAATAGAACTTAAGGCGATAACAAAGTTGGAGTTCTGAATCATATTTTTTTTCAGCATAGAATCATCGTATAAAATTCCCGTAATACCTCGTTCATGATGAATACTGCAGATTCCTAAAATGAAGACGTCTGCTCTAAAATTCCTAAAGAAATCTATGGTTTCAATACTCGAAGTTGCAAAAGAAGTTTTGCACATTTTTCCTCCAGCAAAAATCAAATCGATGTTGGGTAAATCCTCAATTAATGCCGCAACAGGAAAACTATTTGTTATAACTGTTAACTTTAAATCATAAGGAAAACTAGCCACTAAAGCCAACGAAGTTGTTCCTCCATCTATAAATACAACCTGTCCGTCTTTTAATAAAGGAAGCGCTTTTTCTGCAATAATCTTTTTATTCTCAAGATCGTGTTTTTCTCTATTTCTAAAGTGCAGCGGAATTGGTGACGGTGCAACTGCACCACCTCGAACTGCTTTTAATAAACCTTGATCCGAAAGTTCTTTTACGTCTCGTCTAATTGTATCTTCCGACACGTTCAAATACTCGCTAAGTTCTTGTAAAGTAACGCGATGTTCTTTTGATAAGTACTCTAAAATTACTTTTTGACGTTCTTCTTTTTTCATTTATTGCAAATTTATATTGCAAAAATAAGTTAAAAATTGCAAAGTTTTGCAATTTTTGCATAATTTTACCGCAAAATTAAAACTATGAAAAAGAAAACTATTGCCGTTGACATGGATGGCGTACTTGCCGATATAGAATCACAAATGATTGAACAATTTAATAAAGAATACGGAATGAACCTTTCGAAAGAAGGAATTCAGGGATTAAGTGAAGAAGAAGCTTTTAAAGGAAGAGAGCTTTTACACGGAATTTTAAATAAAGGTAACTTTTTTAGAAGTCTTCCTGTAATGCCGGATGCTGTTGAAAGTTTGCAGAAGCTGCAAGAGAATTTTGAAATTTTTATAGTTTCGGCTGCGACCGAATTCCCAATTTCACTTGCTGAAAAAGTTGCTTGGCTTGGCGAACATTTTCCTTTTATTAAATGGGAAAACATTGTTTTGTGCGGCAGCAAACGAATCATCAATACAGATTATTTGATTGATGATCACAGCAAAAATTTAGATTACTGCATGGGTAAACCTATCATGTTTACGGCATTTCACAATATAAACCAAACGCATCACTTAAGAGTGAACAACTGGAAAGAAGCGGTTGCGGTTTTAAACGAAACATTATAAGCTTAAAAGGTTATAATAGTTGTTTTTTGAAGATAAAAGCCTTTCGGAATAAATTCTGAAAGGCTTTTTATAAAATTGTTTTTATTTAGGTATCGATATTTTGACTTTAAATCCTTTGTCAGGCTCCGTTTCAAAATTAATAGTTCCTTTAACAGCTAGTATACGGCTTTCAACGTTTTGGAGACCGTTTTTAGAAATCTTTGTTTTTTCACAGCCTTTACCATTGTCTGTATAATTTATTAGAATTGATTTTGGATCATTTTCAAATTTTATTACCACCAGACTTGCGTTGCTGTGTTTTTTCATATTCACCATTAATTCCTGTAGAACTCGGCTGATGGCGATCTTTTTTACATCATCAATACTTTCCCAGTTTATATTTTCTAAGTTAGACGCAATGATATTTATGGAGTTGGTATTATACATCGAAAGCATTTCTTTTATGCTGTTGGTAAAATTGGTTCCAGTATCAATTCGATTATTTTCTTTAGAAATTCCTCTCACACGACCGTAAATATCATCTAATTTTTGAAGCAGATTTTCTTTGGTGCTTTCGGCAGATAAAGGTTGAGATTCCGCAAAAGCAATCACATGAAATACATCGTTTGCTAATTCATCGTGGATTTTTTTAGCAATTCGGGTTTCGGTATTATAGGAAGTCTTAAATTCTATCGCTTTATTTTTATTTTTATAATAGCGTATTAAGATGGCTATTAGTAGAACTAGAAAAATAAAAAGTATTACAAATCCAATTCTTAGATATTTTGCTTTTTGCAGCGCTAATTGGTTTTCTGCTTTTTCTAAACGAAGCGTTGCGTTTTCATCTTTTTCCTTTTTGGCATCGTATTTAATTTTTGCAAACTTGTTTTTAAAGTTATTCCGGACTTTAATAATACTGTCGTTTAATGAAAAGTACTTTTGCACATATTTGCTGTTTTGAGCACCGTGATTATTAGAAATTAGAATTTGTAGTGCTTCTAATCTTTCATCGACACTATTTAATTTTGTGGCTGTATTATAAGCAGCTAAAGCATTTTTATTTGATTTTTGAGTGTCTTTTTTAGCATAATAATCGGCAAGGTGCAGGTAACTTTCTATACTTCCATATGTATTCTTGATTTCGTTTCTTATTTGAAGAGCTTCATTCATTAACTGGAATCCTTTTTCATCCATTCCTTTTTTAAAATAGGCATAACCTAAATTATCTTGAAATGAAGATTTGCTTATTTCAGGAGTTTTTTCTTTTAATGTTTTCTTGTTTAAAAGAGATTCTAAAATAATGATTGCATCGTCATATTTTTTTTGTTGGATATAAAGAGCCGCAATATTACTTAAAGGGATTTGTTTTTCAACAGGATCTTTATAATCTTTTGTAGCTTCTTGATAGTAATGAATAGCATCATTATAAAGAGAAAGTTCCTTGTCAGCAATGCCTAACGTATTGTTTATAATCGCGGTATAAATGCTCTTTTTTTTAACATAAGTTAACGCTTCGGTTACAGTTTCCTTGCTGCCATAATAATCACCATTGACCTGCTGAATGAATGCCATTTGAATAAGTACATACCCAATATTAGCACTGTCTTTTAAAGTTTCATAAAGTTGTTTGGATTTATTAAACTCATAAAAAGAAGTATTAAAGTTCTGTTTTTCGTAATTTTTAATGCCTTGATTTCTTAAAGTCAGCGCCTCTTTTCGTATAGAGTCGGTATTGGTAGTAATGGTCTTTTTTTCTTCACAGGAAAAAAGAAAAAGAAGTATAATAAAATAAAAAAACGGGGACCGCAACATATAAGTTTACTTTCCCCGAAAATAGTAATTAATTAGATACTAAAAATATATTTTTATTATGGTTTTGGTGGTGGTGGAGTGGTGTTAGTATCTCCAGGACCATCAGCGTCATCAGGAGGAAGATCTTCACCAGGTCCTGCAGCAAAACCATCTTTTTTTTCTGTTTTTTTAGTTGGCTGCGTTTCGTACTCGTCTGGAGTACAAGAAAATATCGTGAATAATAACGCGAAAGCGATAAATAGTATAAGTTTTTTCATTTTGATTTATTTTTAGAAATTAGACATAGGTATGGCCGTCTAGAGTTGATCCAGAATTTTTTAAGGCAGTACCATATAGGTTTTGGGAAGTAAAGTGTGGAGAACAGTAAGACGTTGTTTATACTTCCCGAATAAACTTGGTCTTACAGTTTTTCACGCTGTAATTAGAACTAGTTTTTAATATTGTTTTAGTCTGCAGACAAAACTTGAACTAATTTCTTGGTGCAAAGTAAAGGCGCTTTGAAGCCTTTACTGGCAAGGGATTCCCAGAATTCCCGCGTATTCCTGAGATTCCCGAGAATTCCCAGAAAAAAAGTTTGCAAAGTCTAGTTTAAATTATTAAATGGTATTTAAGTTCAAATAAATCTATAATATTATAGATGCAAAAAGTCCGATAAAAGTTGGTTTCGAACGATTAAAAAATGCAGAAATAATATAGAGTTGAAGCAAAAATTGAAAATGAGGATAAGAGTTTACTTGTAGAAGTCAAAAATAATGGCATATAAAAAAATATTTTGGTGAATAATAAAAATGAGGCGTCGAAAGAACATTCCCAAAAGGGAAATCTTTTCTAAATTGTACGTTTATATTTTCTAGAAAAATGAATCAGAAAATATATCCGAGAAAAAAAATTAAGGTTGAAAAGGGAGCAATCGCTCAGCTATTTTCTGCAAGTTTGAACTTTGTGCAGGAGAAAGATTAGGCAGCATATTTTCTAAAGGAAATCGAAAAGCATTTTGAAGAGTAAAATGTGTAAAAGTGTAATTTTTTAAAGGGAAAATAAGGCGTGTAAATGGTTTGTTTTTTGGCATATATTATCTGTTATTTATACTATAAAGATAAGAAAAAATAATCAGTAAACCTAATAAAAACCAGTAAAATAAGTGATTTTTTTTGCTTTTTCAGCGATAAATTTTCTGGATTTTTCCCTTTTAACCATTTTATTTTTCAAAGCAGTAAAACTCGTTTTTAGGACGGATTGATTGTCATAAAATTATTTATATTTATAAAATAATAATCGAGATCTTAGTTTCTTGTCTCTCTCAATTTAAAAACATCTTTTATGAAAAAACTTCTAGTAGTATTAATTGTGTTATGCACGTTTGGTTGTAAAAAATATGTTGTTTCGTTCGAACAGCCTACAAATAGTAAACTTGATAACGTAAAGCTGGAAATACTTTTGGATAAAGAGAAAGTTCAAGAAATTAACTTAAAAGCAGCAAGCGGAATTCCGGGTTATGAAACGGTAGAACTGCTAATATCTGAAGAAGGGAAACATCTGCTTCAGATTAAAGCAAGAGATACAACTTTTAGTTATGATATAAAATATCCCGAAGAGCAGTATATTCGCGTAGTATCGCATTTAAAAAAGGATGGTAAGCTTCATGTTGGAATCTTAAAAAGGCAATACAACTTTTAGATTAGATAAATCGTTGAATTTATTTAAAATAGAAAAAGGCTTTCGTAATTAAATTGCGAAAGCCTTTTTATTTTCTAATATGAGGTTTACGATAAAAAATCTTTAAACCATAAACCTGAGTTTTTAATGGTTCGTTTCTGAGTATTAAAATCCACATGAATTAATCCGAAGCGGGCATTGTAACCTTCAGCCCATTCGAAGTTATCGGTTAAACTCCAAACAAAGTAGCCTTCTACATTTAAACCTTCCTCTTTTGCTTTTAAGATTTGTTCTAAATGATCCTGAATATAATGCGTTCTCTTAATATCAAAAATTTTTCCGTTGGTTACCGTATCGGCAAAAGCAGCGCCATTTTCGGTAATAATTATTTTTTTGATGCCTTTGTATTCATTGAATTTTTTTAGAACATGATACAATGCAGGCGGGTATACTTCCCAACCCATTTCGGTTGAAATAACATTTCGTTTGTCAGCGCTTACTAATTCTGCACCAATGTAAGGAATCAATAAAGACGATTTTACAACTTCGCGCGTGTAACATTGAAGACCAATAAAATCAAAATGAAAATCGAGATTGTTTAAATCATCTTCCAGAATATAATTATTAAGTTTTTTAAGCACTGGAAGATCTTTCTGCGGGTAACCAAGTCCTAAAATAGGCTCTATAAAAGTTCTGTTCAGTAAAGTATCTACACGTTTTGCCGCTTCAATATCTTTAGCATTTTGTGTTGCAGGTTCTATATGTGTGCAAGAAAAAGTAGTTCCAATATTAGCGTCAGGAATTGCATTTCGTAATACTTTAGCACCTTTAGCGGTTGCTAGTGTTACGTGATGCATGGCTTTTAGGTAATTGGAAATTCCTTTTTTTCCGGGTGCGTGAATGCCTAAAAAATATCCAGCTCCAGTAAATACTGAAGGTTCGTTGATAACCATCCAGTTTTTTACCCGATCTCCAAAATAATGAGCGCAAACAGCCGCATAATCCGAAAACCAAGTAACAGATTCTCGGTTCGTCCAACCTCCCTTTATTTCTAAAGCATGTGGTAAATCCCAGTGATAAAGCGTAATCCAAGGTTCGATTCCAGATTCAAGAAGCGAATCTATAATTTTATTGTAATAATCGATTCCAGCTTGATTTACAGGATGCACACCCGTGGGCATGATTCTGGGCCAAGAAATAGAAAACCTAAAATTAGGAATGTTTAATTCGCGAATTAAATCAATATCCGTTTGATACGAATTATAGAAATCGCAGGCGGTTATGGCATGATGATCGTTTTTTATTTTTCCTTTTTGAGAAGTAAAAACGTCCCAGATAGAAGAACCTTTACCATCGGCATCGTGTGCGCCTTCAATTTGGAAAGCGGCGGTAGAAACACCCCACAAGAAATCTTCACCAAATTGGTTTTTGTTTAGAAATGAGTTTTCAACTTTATTCATTCAATCGGATTTTCCTTTATTAAAGTTTATTTATTAATGAAGGAAAGAGGACTGCATTGCTCTTAAAAAAAGCCATTCTTTGAATGAAACTAGAAAATTTATATTAAAGAATTTCATGATATTTAGTTTTAATCAAATTAATAAAACTAATGTGAATTTATTGTAAAGTGATTATTATCAAATGATTAAATAAAAATGGGAAGATTTTTTAATCTTCCCATCCGCAAAGTGTAAGGCCGTATCCTTGAGCTTGTTTAAGTGTTGTTTTTGTTACTTCATGACGGCATGCCGATAAGCCGCGGCAGGTTTCTTTATAATGATATTTTTTAGCTCCAGTAGAACCACAAATAAAAACATTGCTTTCTACTGGTCGAAAAGAGGTTGAGAAAATAAGTAAAAACAATAAAGCGTATTTCATCAGTTTTTTATTTAACAATTAATAAATATTCGTTTCCTTTTTTGTCGCATGCTTTTAGTTTTCCGTGTGAAACCCATTCGGTGTTAATTTCAATATTAGGAATGGTATCGAGCATTAAAATTCCTGCGCCATATTTACCCTCAGTATTAATATTCCCAAAAACAGAATCACCTTTTGTATCGATGCCTTTTACATCATAATTGTATTCATAATGACCAGGATTTCCTGTTCTGTATTTATATTGATAAACATCGTCGACGTGATAGGTTTTTGCTTCTTCAGGTGTAATTGTTTTACGGTCATCTGCTGTAATTACCGTTTTATAAAATGAATTTATTTGCGGCGGAGGCGGAGCTGAAGCTTTTTTGCAGGAAAATAGAATAATAGCGAAAAGAGAAAATAAACTTAAGTAGTTTTTGAACATAGGCTTTGTGATGTATGTTTAAGACTAAAAGTCTGCTGTTTTTTATTGTTTTAGAGATTCGTCAATTTTATTG
This sequence comes from Flavobacterium sp. YO12, assembly GCF_004119495.1. Classification (GTDB taxonomy): domain Bacteria; phylum Bacteroidota; class Bacteroidia; order Flavobacteriales; family Flavobacteriaceae; genus Flavobacterium. The sequence continues at coordinate 99,876 of NZ_NRQU01000004.1, read as the reverse complement.
GATAAAAAAACGTTTCCTAACAATCCAAAACCAATTGTTTTTGTTTCGCCATCAATAGTGGCATTAGTGGTTGAAAAAAGAATGTAATTTGAGGAAGAAACGATATTATCTACCATCATATTTATCATTGATTTGGCAAGAGTGTTTCCCATTACTGCTCCAGCTTTTGACCATTTGTCATTTTGATCTGTATTTTCTTTATTCATTTCTTTTTCTAGAAAAGCATTCATTTTCAATTTTACTTCCTCTTTATGTTTTTCGGTTCCAGGATTTGTCAGTGCAGTAATTAATACAAATAAGCAAAAGCCAATAATTACATAATTTTTTGTTTTCATAGTTTTAAGTTTACAGATTTTTTAGTTGCAATAAATCTAATTAGAATTAAGTTTTTTGAAATGAGTATTTACACGTGTTTTTATTCCGTTTCGTAAAGAGCAACAGTTTCAAGTAATTCTTTTTCATATTGATAAATTTCGTCAATAGATGAAATGGCAATTTTAGCTTCGTTTTTATTTTCATTAAATAGACTGATGTATTTTTTACTTCCATTTAAATGAAGACGAGAAAGAGGTTTTCTATTATTATCATCTAATAAAATTCCAAAATAAGATTGCGTATCGCGGTATACAATTCTATTTGTTGGTAATTTTCGACGTAAAATCGCAACAACTATACGATAAGCTTCAATTTCTTCGTCGGTCGTATTGATTTTTGTGTCGTCTTCAACAATTGTAGTTTCTTCATCTTGTTGTTTAATGGTTTCCTTTGTAAGTGCCGCATTAAGTCGATCATTAATTTTATCATTAATAAATTGACTTACCGATTTTTGGACTAAATCTTTAAATTCATCCACTACTTTTTCGGTTAATCTTCCGGTATATATTTTACTGGCAAATAATTTTGTAAAATCGTTTGAAGGACTTTCTAATTCAGTATTTATCAGTTTTTTAATTTCTTTGATGTATTTAAGTGAACTGGCGTTATTTACGATATTATTTACATCAAAATTGGCTTTATGAAATTTGGCAATTTCGTTTATCGTATTTTCTTTTAGATTGCAAATATCAAATTCAAGAAAGGGCTTTTCGTCCATTTTGTTTTGATCATCCAAGTCAGTAAAAAATTGATAATTGATTCCGTTTGTCAAAAGTGCAAATCGAGTTTTGGTAACATGGAAATAGCGAAATAACTGCGAATTATGAACAGTCAGTTTCTCTTTCCAGCTTTTGCATTCTACAATTATAATTGGTTCTCCATTTTGAAAAATAGCATAATCTACTTTTTCTCCTTTTTTTAAACCAAGATCTGCTGTAAATTCAGGAACTACTTCGAGCGGATTAAAAGCATCATAACCCAAAATATGTATAAATGGCAGTACGAAAGCGTGTTTTGTAGATTCTTCTGTTTCAATTTTACTTTTCAGCTGATTTATTTTATCGGCTAACGATTTTAGTTGAATATTGATTTCCATTGGTTTATAGTTTAAATTAATATTTCAAAAGTATGACCAATCAAAAACAGTATATTATGGAAATCCGTAATCTCTAAAATTTAAAAGTTAGAAATAAAAAAAGCCCCAGATGGAGCTTGAAAAAGTATAATTATCAGGAATTAAATAATTCCCATATCTTTTGTAATAGAAACTAAATGCACAGTATTATTCGCTTTGAAAAAGTCTTTAAGTTTAGATAATCTTTTTTCTACAGCACTTTTGCTGTTGGGTTTGATATCTGAGGTTTTAAAAATTTCTATTATTTCGTCTTGCGAAGTTCCGTCAGATAAATGTTTAAGAATTTTAATATCGACATCGTCAATTTCAAAATTGTTTTTTTCCTGTAAAACGGAAGCTACTTCGGGAGAAATAAATTTTTGATCTGATGTTGAAATAATATGAATTGCTTTTTTTAAATCTTCAATACTGTTTCTGCCTTTTAAAACAAAACCGTCAATTTCGGCATTATCAAAAAGTGATTTAATACGGAAGCTTTTATCTTCGACAGAATAGGCTATTATTTTAATATCGGGTTGAAGTTCACGAACTTTCTCTACAAGTTCATCACCGCAGGTAATTTTTACTTCACGATGGTCTTTTTTGAAAGAAAGATCACTAATTAATAAGTCGTATGGTTCACCATCCTGAATCGCTTTTCTTATTTTAAGAAAGGCATCATCACAATATTTTGCATGCTGAAAATTGACAATATTGAAATCACTCAAAGTTTGTTTTACGGCTAAATTGAATTCTTCAAAATCCTCGGCTATAATCACTTTTTTAAACATAGTTTTTTATTTAGGCAGTGTTATTTTTACTTTAAAACCTTTATTAGGTTCGGTGTCAAAAATAAGAGTTCCTTTTATGGCCATAATACGGTTTTCCATATTTTGCAAACCATTTTTAACGATTTGTTCTTTTTTACAGCCTTTTCCGTTATCAGTGTAATCAATAGAAATTGATTTTCCAGTGTTGTCAAACTTTACAACAACTAATGATGCCTGACTGTGTTTTTTCATGTTCACCATTAATTCCTGTAAAACTCTATGTACTGTAACTTTTTTAATATCATCAATTATATCCCAATTAATTTTTTCAATACTATTTATTATAACGTTAGTATTGTTGGTATTATAAGTCGAAAGCATATCTTTTAAATTCGAGGCAAAATTTGCGGCAGTATCTATATCATTATTTTCTCTCGATATTCCGCGTACACGAGCGTAGATATGATCGAGTTTCTGAATTAAAGTTTCCTTTACATTTGCAATTTCCAGCGCTTGTGTCTGAGTAAAAGTAATGGTATTAAAAACATCATTTGCCAACTCATCATGAATGTCTTTGGCAATTCGAGTTTCGGTATCGTAAGCCGTTTTTATTTTTACGGCTCTGGTTTTGCTTTGATGATTTTTCTTTACAAAAAACAGAACTATGCAAAGAATAATGAATCCTGAAAGAAATAATATTTTTTGATTTTCGGCTTTTTGCAGCGCAAATTCATTCTCTACTTTTTCTAAACGAAGTTTTTGGTTCTCGTCTTTTTCTTTTTTAGAATCGTATTTTATTTTAGCAAATTTATTTTTAAAGTTGTTCCTTACTTTAATAATGCTGTCATTTATAGAAATGTATTTTTGAGCATATGCTGATCCTGAGTTACCTGAAATTAAAAAAGATAATGCTCTCAGGCGTTCGTCTACACTATTAAGTTTGGTTGCAATTTCGTAAGCCTTTTTTGCATAATCATTTGATTTTTTGATGTCAGTTTTTGAGAAAAATTCGGTCAAATGAAAATAACTTTCTAGACTTCCATAAAAATCATCAGCCTTTATTCTTAATTCCAGACTTTCGTTCATGTACTGAAGCCCTTTTTCATTTAGTCCTTTCTTAAAATAGGCAAAACCAAGATTGTCTATAACTCGAGCCTTACTTTTTACAAATTCATCAAGTGCTTTTGTATTTAGAATTGATTCTAAAATTTCAATGGCTTTATCGTATTGCTCCTGTTTAATATAGATAACAGCAATATTATTTAAGGGAGATTGTTTAGACGCTTCATCTTTAGCGTCTTTTAGAGCCAGATTATAATAAGAAAGAGCATCGTTATAAAGAGAAAGCTCTTTGTCTGCAATACCAAATTGATTGTTAATGGCAGCTATATAATCATCATCTTTTTTAATGTAAGGCAGTGCCTCAGTCAATGTTTCTTTGCTTCCATAATAATCACCATTTATTTGTTGTATGGTCGCCATTTGAAGTAAGTTGAAGACAATGTTTGAACTGTCTTTTAAAGATTCAAATGTTACTTTTGATTTGTTGAAGTAATAAAAAGCACTATTATAATTGCTTTTTTGAAGTTCGTTTATTGCTTTTTCTTGTATGAGTTTGGGCTCTTTTTTTGAGTTATCGGGTTTAGCCGACACTGTTATTTTTTCTTTGCAGGAAATAAAAGAAAGGATAATAATTATAAAAAAAAACGGGGACCGCAGCATAATTGTTACTTTCCCCGAATTTAGTAATTAATTAAAGATTACAATTTTTATTTGTTATTTTTTTGGAGGTTTAACATTTATAGGATCATCTCCAGGTCCTTCGTCTTCACCAGTGGCTTGTGTTTCATTTGGTTGTGTAATCTCTTTTTTTACCTCTGTTTTTTCAACAGCTGTTTCAAATTCGTCAGCAGTGCAAGAAAATAATGTAGTTGACAATAGAGCGCACGCTCCCAATAGATATAATGTTTTCATTTTTTTGTTGTTTAAAAATTGGACATAGGAATTGCTGTTCAGAACCATTCTGAATCTTGTTAAGGCAAGACCATTTTGTTTGGGAAGTGAAGTGCGTAGAACTATAAAACTTTGTTTATACTTCCCGGAATAAACTCCGTTTTACGGTTTTCCGCACTTTTAATAGAACCAGTTTTGTACATTTGTTTTAACCGCGAATTAGAACGATAACTGATTTTGATAGGGCAAAGTAAAGGTGGTTTCTTTTCAATTTTTATACGGAATTCCGGGATGTTCTAACTTTCCTGTTTAATCCGAAAAATCCTGAGAAATCCGATGTGAAATCCTGAAAATCCTGAAGGCTTATGAAAAAAAATACTTTAGAAGAGATTGAAAAAAATTATAAAGAAGCTATTAGAAGTAAATTTAGAGTGGAAAGAGTCGAAGGGAAACACTCACATTATTTAAATAACCCTTCACAGGCACTTTTGAGAGATTTATGTTGGGAAATTTTTAGTTCTGATCCTAAAACCGATGACTTAAGTGTTTACCGTAATTTTTTTAGAACTGAATTTACTCGAGAAGAAAATACTTCAACTCCGTATACGAATAAGTTTAAAAAAGTTGGAGGATTTTATAGAGGAGATATAGATCCTGCAAATATCAGCACAGTAGAGTTAGCTGCCATTTTAGTAGATTTTCATCCAAGACCTTTTAACAAGTTTAAAAAAGAAATTGGGGAAGAAGAAATGAAGCTGATAAATGAATTAAGGAATACGGATTTTTCTGCTAAAGATGTTCCTGTTGATGAATTGAAAGAGGAAACGGAATTGAAAAACGTTACAGATTTTAATATGCCTTTTGCTGCCAAGGAACCAGAACCAGTAGAAAATAAAGAACCAGAACAAAAAACTACATCAACATCTATACAGCCTATGGTTAGTTTAGTTGATAAACCAAAAGGAAATAAATTTAAATATATCGCAATTGCTTTGGTACTAGTCTTATTAGCAGCAATAGTATTTTTGGCATTACCGGAAAAGCAATGTATGCAATGGTCAAATGATCATTATGAAATTGTTGATTGCGATTTAAAGATTGAAGGCTTAGGAATTGCTCCTCGTATTGAACTTTTAGATAAAAGCCTTGTTCATCTAAAAAAAGTAAATGTTTCTGATACCACAACTTATTTTGATAAAAATGGAAAAGCAATTATTTGGTATGCAAAGACAGCAAACGGAATTGACTTTTTTAACGGTCATGGCAGGCATCCTGAAAATAATAATGCTCTTAAACCTGTAACACCATATATTCTGAAGAAATATGTAAAAAAGTAACTTTTTGTTAAAATGCGATTTATGTAAATCATTCTTATAATCGTGAAACTTTTTGTAAGTATATACTTTTAATTTAGTCACTATAACTTTAAACTAAAAGTCGACATGAAAAATAGAAAAATAATATTCGCACTAGCCTTAAGTTTTGGAATGTTCGCTGTCTCTTGCAGCAGCGATGATAATGAAGGAGAAACAATAATTCCGATACAAGGAAAATACAACTTAAGCAAAACAGGAAAAATTGTTGGTGGAGAGGAAGTATTAATTGATGCTCCAGAAAATGCAGCAGGATGTACTAGGGATTATTTAGAACTTAGATTAAGTAATACGGCAGTTATAGGTGATTATGAAGGAACTGATTGCAGCTTAACAGAAACCAGCGGAACTTACGTACGATCACATAATGATTTAACAATTACTATTGGTAATTTAAGTACAACCAGCGACATTATGAACCTTACTAATAAAGAACTAAAATTGAAGGATAAAACTACGGGTGAAATAACGGTTTATACCAGATAACATCACTTATTTTGAATAAAAACGGAAATAACTTTTAAGATATTTCCGTTTTTTTATTTTTATAACAATGCTTTAAAATTTATTCTATTTACTAAATAGTCTAGACAATTTTATAATAGATTTTTCGTTTTGCTATTTAGATTACACCTCTTCGTAATTATAAACTCCCTTTATTTTTAGCACTTTCAGCGCACAAATAGTGTGTAAACTGTTTACATGTGTAAAAAAAATACACACCTCGTTTTTGTGTCCTAATTTGTAACATCCTAAAATTCAGTCAAAAGCCATTATGGCACGCGGCTTGTAAATTGGGTACATGTCAATCTTTTATAAAAAATAAATTTTAGCGCTTATTTAAGTAAATGCACAAAATCAATATCATTTTAATAAAAGCCAATAAACAGAATTAATACAACAAATAAGACATGGAAAGTGAATCAATTATTTCAAAGCAATTTTATGCTGGCAGCGATATAAGCAAGGACGCACAAATAAGCACTTCAATTTTTAAAAGCAACAATACTAAAACAAAAAAACATATCGAACGACCAACAAGTCTATTTGGATTGATGGTACTTGCAGGGACTTTTTTATTAATGCTTACGGGCGCTTTTTTTGTATTTCAGTTTCAACCTGATTTTGATCAGCTTCATTTTGAAAGAATAAATTCGACTGGCGGACTTATATTTTTAGGAATCACCGTATTTCTATTTGTCTTTAAAGGCGGTATATTTCTTTATAATTTATTTCTGTACTTGAAATACAAACCAGTAGAATCAGTATCTGATGAGTTATTGCCAACTTGTACGGTAATTGTGCCGGCATACAACGAAGGTAAATTGGTTTATGATACTTTGATGAGTTTAGCCAATAGTGATTTTCCTGAGCATAAATTACAGCTTTTGGCAATCGACGACGGAAGTAAAGATGATACTTGGTACTGGATTCAGCAAGCAAAAGTAAAATTGGGTGATCGTGTAGCGATTTTTCAGCAGCCTAAAAATCAAGGAAAACGTCACGCACTTTACCGTGGTTTTAATTTGGGAACTGGAGAAATTTTTGTGACTGTTGACAGCGATTCGATCGTTAAAAAAGATACTTTAAGAAATTTAGTAAGTCCGTTTGTAACCAATGAAAAATGTGGTGCAGTTGCTGGAAATGTTCAGGTTTTGAATAACAAAAAAGCAATTTTGCCAAAAATGCTGAATGTAAGTTTTGTAATGAGTTTTGAGTTTATGCGTTCTGCCGAAAGTATGCTGGGTTCTGTTCTTTGTACGCCTGGAGCTTTGGCTGCATATCGCAGTACGGCAGTTTTTGAATGTCTGCCAGAATGGATAGAGCAAACTTTTATGGGACAACCGTCGGACATTGGCGAAGACCGTGCTATGACAAACATGATTTTAAAACAAGGAAAACATGTATTGTTTCAACGAAATGCCATTGTACTTACAAATGTTCCAGAAGATTATACTGGATTGTATAAAATGTTTATAAGATGGGGCAGAAGTAATGTTCGTGAAAATATTATGATGCTGAAATATGTTTTTAAAGATTTTAGAAAAGAGTCTAAATTTGGAGCAAGATTATTGTGTACAGATCAAACATTGCGAATCATTATGACCTATCCGTTTTTGATTTTTATGTTTTATTTTATAGCAACACATCCTTTATTGTTTATAAGCGCAACGCTATTAGGAATATTGATTGTGTCTAGTTTTTCAATGTTGTTCTATGCAAAAAGATATTCTTTTGCAGAATCATTTTGGGCTTATTCATACAGCGTTTTTTATACTTTCGGATTATTTTGGATCGCTCCATATTCAATAATTACCGCTCGTAAAAAAGGATGGCTTACCAGAGGTTAATATTTCCACAAACTACTATTTATATTTAATTCTGAAAACTCCTGTCTACCACTAAACAGGAGTTTTTTTTATGTCTTGTCTTTTTTTCCAGATATAAACTGTAGAAGCATTTGTAAAAGCTAAGATCCACAAAACCGGACTTGTAAAAAAGCTTTCGTAACTCCTGCCGTTTGGAATTTCAACGTAGGGCACTGTTATAAAAATATCTAGAATTAATGCTGTAGCAGACATTATGATGCCTAATTGCAAACCACTCATTTTATATTCTTTCAGATAATAAAACTTTGCAGCTCCAATGGCAAAGAATACAATAAAAATTGTGGTAAGGATCGACTGCCATAAAAAAGACTGTTCTAGAAAATAAACTTTTTCTAATGCATAAAAGGAAAGACTTACTGCGATCCAAACTAAAATTCCCGAAAAAACGGCTCTAAAAAATCGCATGATCTTAGTTTTTTGGATTCCAGATTCCAGTCTTTGCAGTTTCTTTTGCATAAAGGCTGAAATCCTTTGCTTTTCGACCAAGAACATTTTCAATATCTTGCGTAATGTTAGAATTTCTTCCGTCTAAAACGTGTTCAAACAGATAATTTACCAGCCAAATATGATCTTGAGGAACCTGATATTCTCGTAACATCTGAGTATATTCTTCCAGCGATAAACTTTGAAAAGTTATATTTCTGCCGCTGGCTTCCGCAATTTCATTTACAGCCTGTTTAAAAGTCAGTAATCTTGGACCAGTTAGTTCATAAGTTTTTCCGTTGTGGCTGTCATTCAAAAGTGCGGTCGTTACAACATCGGCAATATCATCGGCATCCGTAAAAGGTTCAAGTGCTTCGGCTCTTGGTAAAGCAACGATTCCATAAAGAATTGGATCTAAGAAAAAGCTTTCGCTAAAATTTTGATTAAACCAGCTTGCACGGATAATCGTCCAATATCTGGCATTTTTCTTTACGATTTCTTCGCAAACTTGAGCTTCTTTTTCGCCTCTTCCAGAAAGTAAAACTATTTTTTGTAAACCGTTTTTTGTGGCAAGTTTGGTGAAATTTTCTATCGCTTCTGCAGCGAAAGGCACAGCCAAATCTGGTTGAAAAGTAATATAAACGGTATCAATATCTTTTATGACATTTTCCCAAGTTTGTGAGTTTTCCCAATCAAATGGAATTTTTTCGTTTCGCGAACCTAAACGAACTTCGACTTCAGGATTATTTTCTAATCTTGCGGCAACTCTGCGTCCTGTTTTTCCGTTGGAACCCAGAACTAAAATTTTCTTTTTCATATCAATATCTTTTTAAATGAATACTGATACAAAGTTGATTAGATTAAAAAGGAATCATTTGTTTGAAAAGAATTATGATTTGTTTGAAAAGAACTGCTGTTTTACATCATTTGGACGTTGACCGAATTTTTTCTGAAAGGCATTTGAAAACGAACTTAGACTTTCATAACCGACTTCCCATGCTGATTCTTGAACAGTTTTTTCGCTTTCTCGGAGTAATTCATACGCTTTATTTAATCGCTCTTCCTGAACATATTTAAAAACTGGAATTCCAAAAAGCTCTTTGAAATTCTTTTTCAATTTATTACTATTGAGTCCCACCATTTGTGACAATTGAGTAATTGATGGCGGTGTTGAATACTGAGTGGTGACGATTTCTTTTGCCTGAAAAAGTTTGTTTTTATCCACTTCAGACAACTCCGATTTTTTCTCAGAAGCTAAAAGTGCATAAAAATGGGCTAAAAGTTCATTTACCTGGCTTTTTAGAAACAATAAACGTGTATTTCCAGTATAGGAAGTATTAAATATTTTTTGAACTGCCAATTGCATTTCGAGAGTCATATAAAACGATGGGCCTTTTACAAAATGTTCTTTAGGGTTCAATAACTGTGGTAAATGATTTTCGAAAATTTCTTTTTCTGCCTGCGGAAGGGAATTTAAATTTTTGAGTTTAGTAAAAATACTAATAGACTGCAGCGGTTTATCAGGTTCTATTTTATGAGAGAATTCTACTTTTTGATTTCCAAAAAAGCAAATTGCCAAACCTGTTGTGTTTACCAAATATTTTGTCTGATTATTGTGTTTAATTTCCAACTCGACATTGCCAGAGCCATAAAAGGCAAAACCTAGAGCATCACCGTCAATTTCGCATTTTTGAACTATTGTTTTTGTGGTATTCGAGTGTTCGATTAAAACAATACAATCGTGTAATTCTAAAATATCTGTTGTCATAGCAGGAAGATACAGTTTTGAAAAAGTAGGATAAGGTACTATTTATTTTTTAATCCTGTATTTTGTACTTTCTTGCTTTGTAAACAAAATAGAAATGACAACAAATTTGTTTTTATAGTTTTAAAGAAATTAGCTGCATGAAAATTAGATTTAACATTTTTATTTTAAGGGTAAATCTGTTAATGTTTTGCTAAAATTTTTAATAAATTCTTTTTTTTATTTCAAAAGGATTGACAAATTTATATTTTGAGGCATGCATTTTTAAGTTATTTTAGAAGAGATGTAAAATTGGTTTAAATCAAAAATAAATGTTAAAAACATAACAAAAGTTCTTGGTTCATAACAAATTAAAAATATTCAAATATTTTATTATGTTTGCTGAAACTTACCTATTCAAACTAATAAACAATTGTCAAAACCAGACCTAAATCAAGATGTCATTTTAATAGACCGCTTACGTAATGGGGATGAAACTGCGTTGAATGAACTGTACAATAAATTTTGGCAGTCTTTGTTTATGTCTTCTTATAATGTGTTAAAGGATAGGGAATTGTGTGAGGATATTATTCAGGATATATTTATGAATATCTGGCACAATCGCGAGAAACTTGAAATTCATATTTCGTTAAAAGGATATATGTATGCCTGTGCCCGATATCAGGTTTTTAATCATATAAGAAGGAATAAAGACAAAATTCATGTCGAACTTTTTGATGATTTAGAAAAACGTTTTCAATATACCACACCAGAAACCCAATTGATGCATGATGAATTGGTGTATCACATTAATTCTATAGTTGAGAATCTTCCTGAAAAATGCCAATTGGTTTATAAATTAAGCAGAGAAGAACAGTTAAGTCATAAAGAAATTGCTGAGCGCCTCAATATTTCTACAAAAACTGTCGAAAATCATATAACAAAAGCACTTCATAGTATTCGTTTGTCAATGGGCAATATTCTGAGTGTTGCAATGATTTTGTGGCTTTCTAAAAATCTTTAGGAGAAAGCTGAAATGATTACCAATTACAAGTTTAAACCGTTGAATTTTTTTATTTACAACGAGACTTTTCTTAAAAAGATAAAAAAGATAAAAAAAATACGATTTGGACTAGGGGGTAAATATCTTTTTAGATACTTACTTAATATACTCCCGCATTAATAGTAAAAAAAATGAAAAAAGAAGAATTCTTAACGTTATTAAACAGATATCTTTCTGGTGATACTAATCGGGAGGAGAATAAACAATTACTGCGTTTTTACGAAAGTTTCCAGACTTCAAAAGAATGGGATGATTCTTTGGGTTCTAAAGACGAATTGGAGCACAAAATGAGAATGCGTCTTCAAGAAGCAATTCAGTCGAACGAAACAAAAACAATTCCGCTTAAACCATTTTATACTACAACCCGATTTAAGTTTATTGCCATGGCAGCGTCATTGTTATTGCTGATTTCCATTTCGATAATTGTCAATAAAACCAATCCACTCAAAATTGAAACCCCTGTTGTGGCTCACAAAGAAATTTTGATAGGAAGTGATAAAGCAACTTTGACGTTAGAAGACGGTTCAGTAATTACATTAGAAAAAGGTAAAGCTTACAATAAAGGAAATGCTTCAAGTAATGGAGAAAAACTGGTTTACAATTCAAAAGAAAATAGACCTGCAGGAATTAAAAATAACTTTTTAACGATTCCAAGAGGAGGGCAGTTTTTTGTACAGCTGGCAGACAGCACAAAAGTTTGGTTAAACTCAGAATCACAATTAAGATATCCAGTTGCTTTTGTTGATGGAGAAACCCGACAAGTAGAACTGGTTTATGGAGAAGCCTATTTTGAAGTGTCACCAAGTACAAAACACAAAGGGTCCAAATTTAAAGTAAAAACCCAAATGCAAAATGTTGAGGTTATTGGTACCGAGTTTAATATTAAAGCCTACAAAGACGAAGCCGCAATTTATACCACATTGGTAAAAGGTAAGGTTGCCGTAAGCAATTCAAACAATAAAGAAATTTTAACGCCAAACGAGCAATCAACAATTAGTAACAACAACGATCATATTGCTATTGCTCAGGTCGATGTGTATAATGAAATTTCCTGGAGAAAAGGCTTGTTTGTTTTTAAAGGAATGCCGCTTAAGGAGATTGCAAAAGTACTGTCGCGATGGTACGATGTAGATATTGCATTTGCAGATCCAGCGCTTGGCAATGTTAAGTTTAATGGGGTTTTAAATAAAAATCAAAAACTAGAAGACATATTAACGACAATTAAGAATATTAATTTTATTAATGCCTATGAGAAAAAAGACGATAAGATTATTATCAAGTAAAAAGAAAAGGGATTAAAGTTCAGACCTCTCACCGTACAGCACTTTATCCCTTTCTATGTATCAATCCATTGATCAGTTTTAATAACCAACCAACCAATTAACATGTAAATTTATGAAATTTAAATTAACCAGTGCCTATTTCTATCTTAGAAAAGGGCTAATTATTAACATTATGAGAACTTTTGTATTCTTATTTTGTACTACAATTTTTGGTTTTTCGCCCGTAAATCTATTTTCACAAAACACAAAAGTTGTAATTGCCGCTGATAAAACAGTGTCTGTAGATGAAGTTTTTGAAATCATTAAAAAGCAGACAGATTATACTTTTATTTATCAGGAAGATTTATTTAAAAAATTGCCTAAAGTACATCTTAAAAAAGGAAAAATCCGTGTGAATGACCTTTTAGAAAACACCTTTTCCAGTAAAGATTTTGATTTTAGTTTTTCAAATGGAAATACCATTATAGTTAGAAAAGTACCAAAAGAACATGAACTTGTCTTTCAGTCAAAATTGATTGAAATAAAAGGTACTGTTACCAATGATAAAGGAGATCCTATTCCAGGTGTAAATATCAAAGTAAAAGGTACAGGTGCAGCCACTCAAACTGATTTTGACGGAAAATATAGTATTACAGCTCCAGAAGACGGACAAGTTTTGTTTACTTATATTGGACATCGTGCGCAGGTTGTTGATGTTAATAAAAGAAAAGTAATTAACATTAAACTTTCTGAAGAGAGAAATGAATTAGAAGGCGTTGTTGTTAATACCGGAGTTACTGTACGTAAAAAAGAATTGATTACTGGAGCAGTTTCAACTTTTAGAGGTGAAGAATTAAGACAGATTTCTACACAAAATGTCGTTCAAGCTTTAAAAACTTTAGATCCTTCTTTTATTGTTTTGAGTAACAATATTGCAGGGTCTAATCCAAATGTATTACCAGTAATTGAGGTGAGAGGACAAACGAGTTTATCAGTTAATCAGGTAGATGATCAATTTAAAGAAGATCCAAACCAGCCGTTGTTTATTTTGGACGGGTTTCCAACTACTTTACAACAGATTGTTGATTTAGATATTAATAGAATTGCCAGCGTTACTTTGCTTAAGGATGCGGCTTCTACAGCATTGTACGGTTCACGTTCAGCAAATGGAGTTGTTGTTGTTGAAACTAATAAACCCATTCCTGGACAACTGCAACTTTCTTATGTTTATAATTCCTCTTACGAATTTGCAGATTTGAGTGTTTATAATTTAATGAATGCAGAGCAAAAACTAGAATTCGAAAGAATTTCTAAAGCTTATATCCCAAACCCGGGAACTCCTTTGCAAACCGTTTATAAATGGAATGATGTTTATAACCAGCGTTTGGCTGCAGTACGTCGTGGTGTTAATACCTATTGGCTTAATGAACCCATTCAAATGGGATTAACATCTGGACACAGTTTGACCATTGGCGGAGGATCAGAAGAACTTCGATTTAATTTGGCCGGAAATTACAAAACTGTTTCAGGAACCATGAAAGGTACTGAGCACAATACCTGGGGTTATAGTGCCAATATCACATACAAACGTAAAAAATTAAGTATCAATAATAATCTATTGGTTTCAGGAGCAGACAATCAGGAATCTCCTTATGGTGATTTTGCTACTTGGGCAAAGGTGAGTCCGTACTATGAAAAATATAATGAAAATGGTGTGGCAACCCGCTATTTAGACGGATCTTCATTACCATTGCCACCAAATGAATTGGTTATTAATCAGCCGGAAAACCCTTTGTACAATGTTAGATTGAATAGTTTTAACAAGAGCGGTGAATTTAATTTCACGAACAACTTTGCGCTTAATTACGATTTCAATCCACATATAAAAACAACTGCCGCAATTTCTGTTACAAGACTTGATAAACAGAAAACAGAATTTGTTTCGCCGGATGATACGCGATATATATTAGATATTCCATCTGAGAAAGGAAAATATAGAAGAAGAGATTATTTGACTAATAAATGGAATGCAAATATTGGAGGTACCTATTCAAATGTTTTTAATAATGTTCATTCTATAAATTATACCATGCGAGCTTCGGCATATGAAACAAACTATGATGCTTACGGCTCTGTTTTAAGAGGATTTCCTTTAGGAGTTCCAGGAAACCCATCTTTTGCTTTTGGATTTGAAAAAAACTCACAGCCGTTTGTCGATTATGAATTAGTTAGAAGTGTCGATTTAACTAATCAGGTGAACTATGCTTACGACAGAAAATATTTGTTCGACTTTACCCAGACAATTTCAGGAGCGACAAACTTTGGGACAAACAAAAAATATTCGCCGTATTGGGGTGTTGGTATAGGATGGAATATCAACAACGAGTTTAAAATGGATCAAAATATTGTCAATATTTTTAAAGTTCGTGCCAATTTTGGACAAACTGGAAATCAAAATTTAGTAGGATATGCGTCCCATGATATTTACGAATACGATCCTAACACTAATATTTTTGGAGCAGGATTAAATATTACCCAATTATCAAATGCTGATTTAGAACCTCAGAAAACAGAAGATTTATCTTTAGGATTAGATCTGGCAATGTTTAGAAACAGGCTTACAGTGACTTTGGGAGCTTATAAGCGTCAGACTTCACCACAAATTGTTGCTATAGATCTTGCCGCTTCTACTGGAGTAACTGCTTATCCGTTAAATGTAGGTTATATCACAACCCGCGGATTAGAACTAAAAGCAAATTATAATATCATCAACAACTTAAAACAGAATATTATTTGGGGTCTCGGATTAACAGCAACCACAAACGAAAATGAATTAGGAGGTTTTAATAATGCATTGGCTTCTTTAAATGACGCCGCTAAAAAAACTACTAGTCTTACCAGATATTATGATGGAGCAAGTACAAATGATCTTTGGGCAGTACCTTCATTAGGAATTGATCCTGGAACAGGAAGAGAAGTTTTCTTAAAGAAAAATGGAGAAACCACTTTTATATTAGATAAAAAAGATGAGGTTGTAATGGGAAATTCGAGAGAAATAGCCACAGGAGTTGTTTCTACAACTTTTAATTATAAGAATTTTAATATCGGAGTTTTCATCCGCTATAGTTTTGGTGCAGACAGATTTAATACTGCATTGTACAATAAAGTAGAAAATATCGATTCAGATAATGTTTTTGAAAATCAGGATGCAAGAGCATTTTTGGATCGTTGGACTACACCGGGGCAAATGGCTCAGTTTAAGGCAATCGATTTAACGAGTGTAACTCCTATTTCTTCCCGTTTTATTCAAAAAGATGATTATATAGCCGGAGAAGCTCTTCGCATAGGGTACAGAGTAACCAACAGAGAATGGCTGAAGAAATCGGGGATGGCCGGATTAGGATTTAATGCCTATGCCAATGATTTTTTCAAAGTTTCGACTATGAAAGTCGAACGAGGGATTAGCTATCCTTTTTCAAGAATTTTTTCTTTAAGTCTAAGCGTAACATTTTAATACCATTATTATGAATCAGTATTTTAATAAAATTGCATTATCAATCCTGATAGCATTTTCGGCAGTAAGCTGCAGTAATTTTCTGGATGTGGTGCCTCAGGATAAAATTTTAGAATCTCAAATATTTAAAGATGAAGCCGGAATGCAGAATGTGCATAATGGACTTTATATGATGCTTGCATCTGATGAGCTTTATGGCAGACAGCTTACTATGGATGCGGTAGATATTTTAGGGCAGCAGTATAACATGCCGGCTTCGCATACTAAAACCAAAATGGCTTTATACGCTTATGCAGAAGCCAATCCCAAAAAAGTTTTCACAGAGATTTGGCAAAAAGCGTTTACTACAATTCTGTCGGCCAATAAATTTTTGGAAAGTTTGGAAGAACATAGTGGAATTGCTTCTCCGGAAAAAGCAAATCTTTTAAGAGGTGAAGCAATTGCCATACGTGCCATGCTGCATTTTGATATGCTGAGACTATACGGTCCAATTTACAAAGTAGATCCTTCTATGCCTTCAATACCCTATTATGACGCACCTGTGACTTCAAATAATCCAATTTTGTCAGCAAAAGATGCCATGAGTAAGATATTGGCAGACATTGATGCAGCATTGACGTTGTTACAAAAAGACCCAATCCTGACAACAGGAAAGTACAAAGCCACTAATGATTATGATGCAAATCCTTATTATTCTCAAAATAGAGGTATGAGAATGAATTATCTTGCTGTAAAATGTTTAAAAGCACGTGTACTTTTATACGCTGGAGATAAAACAGGAGCATCGACAGCTGCAAATGAAGTGATTACCTTTGCAAAATCGACGACGTTTTTCCCTTGGACTTCATTTTTAGATGCTACAAATTCAGCAAATCCAGACAAAATTTTTTCTTCAGAGAACTTCTTTGCTTTAAGTGATTACACTTTGTATAAAACACAAGAAGATTTGTTTGATTCTAAGTTAGGAGATGCTATGATTTATTCTCCATTATTGAACAGATTAAATACCGTTTTTGAGTCAAATGATAACGATTACCGAAGCTTGCCAAGCTGGAAGATTCCTGTTGTGGGTGGAAAAACGCAAAAAACATTTTTTAAATATGCAGATGTGCCAGACAGCAGAATGGTTTTTCGCCTGCAAATTCCAATGTTCAAGCTTTCAGAAATGTATTTAATTGCAGCAGAAACGGCAACAGTACCCGCAGATGGTATTGCTTTACTAAATACGCTTCGTTATAACAGAGGATTAACAAACCTGGCTGCTACAGCAGTTTTAGCAACAGAAGTAACAAAAGAATACAGGAAAGAATTTATGGGTGAGGGGCAGTTGTTTTTTTATTACAAAAGAAATAATACCACTGCAATACCAAATGGCTCAGCAGCTTCTGGAAATATTGCAATGGGAGCACTTCAATATGTTGTGCCTTTGCCGGATGCCGAAATCAACTTTCAATAATTTAAAAAGATAAACATGAAAAAAAATTGATTTTAAGCTTTGCATTTTTATTCTTTTTAGGATTTACTTCATGCAATCAGGAAGAAATAGAAACCTATCACGATACAGATAATATTTATTTTTCGCCATCTGTTTTTGCAATTCCGGCAAATGGGATGTTAATTACTACAGATAGTACAGGATTTAGTTTTGCGCTGGATAAAGCAGCAGTAGTAGATCGTATTTACAAAATTCCCATTAGAGTACAGGGAAAGGTAAGTGATGTCGACAGAAAAGTAAAAGTTGTAATCGATTCAAAAAGTACAGCTATAGAAGGTACTCATTTTAAGCTTCCGGATAATATTGTTATGCATGCCGGCAAAGAAGTTGATTCAATTGAAGTGAAAGTGTTCAGAACTGCTGATATGAAAACGAATAGCTTTTTGCTGATCTTAAATTTAGAAGAAAACGAATTGTTTACTACTAATATGAAAAGCAAAGTAATCAATTCGCTTACCAACAAAACCATGAGTCATATTTCATACAAATTAACATTTGATGATAAATTATCGCAGCCGCCAGGATGGTTTGCAGGTTTTTTAGGCGTTTTTACAGCAAAGAAATTTTTCTTAATGTGCGATTTAATGCATTTAGATCCAAGTATGTTTAATCAGAAATTGGGATCAACAGGATTGTCAATTCCGGATATTCAGTATTATCAAAACTATATGAAACGCTATCTGGCAGATCAAAAAGCAGCGGGAAATATTATTTATGAAGAGGATGGAAAAGAAATGATTTTTCCTTAAAACGCATTTATTTTAAACTAAAAAATATAACAAAATGTTAAAAATTATAAAAATTTATTTAGCTCTTTCGGCATTGCTTGTTTTGGTTTGCAGTTGTACCGATGATGAGGGAAATTACAATTATAACCAAATTAACGAAATCAAAGCAACTGGAATAGAAGCATCGTATACCGCTTATACGGGTGAAAAACTTAAAATTACACCAAATTTAAATGCGACCTTAGACGATAGTACTGATCCTGACCGGTATACATATGAATGGGTAGCTATCAATCCAGTAAAACTTGTAATGGACTCTAAAACTGTGATCGGTACAAATAAAAATTTTGATGCCGAATTAAAGTTACCACCTGCAAAATATACGGTTTATTATTTTGTAAAAGACAAAGTGACCGGAATAACCTGGAAGCATGAACCTTTTACTTTAAATGTTGTTTCTTCCATTTATGAAGGTTGGATGATTATTGGTGATGTTGACGGAAAACCACGTCTGGATATGATATCAATTCTTCCTGGCGTAGCAACGCCGCGTATTATTACAGATGTATTAGATGCTGCAGGTTCAGCTCTTAAGTTAACAGGAAAAGCAGTAGATGTAGAATGTTTTAATCAACCTATATCTTCACCATTAATTTATGGAATTTATGTAACTACAACAGAAAACGGAACGGCAAGATTAGATCCGGATTCTTTTGGATGGACACTAGCACAAAATTTAGCGTACGAAACCGTAGGAGGATCGCTGCCTACCAATTTTGGAGTCGATTTTATGAAATCTAATGGAAGCGGAGAAAATTTGATTTATAGTAAAGGAGATATTTACTATTATTATAGGGTATTGCAAATAAAATACGGTCTACCCCAAAACAAATTAGAATCTGAAACTAAAACTTTTTATGCAGCGCCATTTATTGCAGAGAACGGAGGTACGTTTGGAACGCCAGTTTTTTATGATCAGACCGCTAGACGTTTTGTAAGATATTCGACTTCAAAAGGAACATGTGCGCCAATGCCTCCTGTTACAGGTTCAGACACCGCTTTAGATTGGAATAATACCAATTCTGATTTGGTTTATATGACCACTTCTGCCTTTAATCAAGATGAGAACTTTGCAGTTTTGAAAAACCTGACTTCTGGAAAATTCAATTTGCTTCGTTTCAACAGAGCTTTGGCACAAGTGTATTACAAAGAAATTTTGAATGCGCCTGATTTTGGTAAGGCCACAAAATTTGCTGTCAGTCCAGATTCTGGATATTTGTTTTATGCCGTTGGAGGTAAATTATATGAGTATGATAACGGAACTCAGACGGCTAAATTGATGCTGGATAAAGGAGCCGAAGAAATTACCTATATCAATTTCAATCCAAGAGCGACGAATAAAACCAAATATTTGATTGTTGGAAGTTATGGAACAACAGGAAAGTTAGAACTCTATGAAGTTCCTCCAGTTAATGGCAATTTAATTTTATTAAACAAATACGAGGGTTTATGCAAAATTGTTGATGTTGCATACCGCGGTAGATAACTAAAAACCTTAAATAAAACCGAATGAAGAGCGAAATTCATTCTTCATTCGGTTTCTTAAAACCACATCTTATGAAACGTTTTTTTAAAATCGCAAGTGCAGTTTTGCTGCTTGCCTACTCTTCTATTGCCTTAAAAGCACAGACACAATCAACTGACGACAGTTGGGAATTAACCAAAAAACAAGCCCAAACAGAGAAAAAATTAATCTTTGTCGATTTGTATTTTACCGGATGTATGCCTTGTGCGCAAATGGACAAGGACGTATTTCCAAATCCTAAAGTTGCCGCAATTTTAAGTGCTGATTTTGTGACTTTCAAATCCGATATTCTTAAAGAAGAAATCGGTAAAAAATTATGTATGAAGTATGGTGTTACCGGATTTCCGACTTTTTTATTTATGAATGCAGATGGAAAAGTAATTGATATTGAAAGCGGTTTTCAAAACGTAGAACAATTCACAACTTTACTGCAAAATGCAAAGGAAGTAGTTAAAAAAGGAATTTTCAAAAAGTACAGTACGGAAATCAAGGAAAAAGAGTATCCTGATTTTTACAAAGAGGCTTATTTGAACGGAAAAAGAAATGTTTCTTTTGAAACTGCGGATGCCTATTTAAAAGCACAGCCTTCATTAAGTGCCGAAGTTCCTTTCGTTATTATTAGCGGTTTAAGAATCGGACGTCAATACGATGATTTTTATTTAAAGAATGCAAAACAGCTTTATAAAGATTACGGTTCTGGAAGTGTGACCAATCATGTATTTACCATTTTACAGCGTAAGAAAAAAGAATTCGAAAAAGCGAATGATTTACCAGCTTTCAAAAAATTACTTGAAGAAATGAAACCACTTTATTCTACGGAAGACTGGACAAAATTTGAGGGTATTTTATTGAAAGATTTTGGAGTAGAAAAAGTGGTTGTTAATCCTTCTTCTTTACAAAAGTAAATCGAAATGAAAAAGATATTTTTATTTTCAATATTGATTTTTGGATATTCAGTTTGCGCTCAAAACAGCGCTCAAAAATCTATTGAATCTTTTGAAAAAGCCTTTCAAAATAAAAATTATAATGATATAAAAAATCTTCTGGCGCCCGAATTTACAGTAGGCGCTGGAGATTCATCTTCAAATGAATTTTATTTAAATACTATTTTTAACGCTTTTCCTGTTTTAGATTCTATCCAAATTGGAAAATCGGCAACAATTAAAGACGAAACTTTTGTTTCGGCTGATTTTTGTTTCAAAGGAAAAGAAAAGAAACCCACACAAATAGTTTTCAATAAAGAAAACAAAATACGCTATGTTACTTTTTTTGACGGATTATACAGAGTAGATCGAAATGCTGAGGTAAAAAAAATGGCCAGCATTCCGTTTGAAATTATAGAAAACGGAATTGCCATAAAAATAAAGTTAAACAAAGCTGATCGTGAATTTTTAATGCTGTTTGATACAGGCGCAGACGGAATGGCTTTAAATCCAGACAGTGCTTATAAAGCAGGAGTTGTAGTTACAAAAAGCAAATCGGCATCTGTGGTTGGCGGAAGTCAGCAAGTACAATACTCCGCAGACAATACCATTTACATTGGCGATCAGGTTTTAAAAAATCAAGGTCTTGTTATTTTTCCAAAACATGGTGTTTATGATGGATTATTTGGCGCCAATTTACTGCGCAATTATATCACGTCTGTCAATTTTGATACGATGACAATTGATTTGTACAATTTTGGAAATTTCAATTATTGGGGAAAAGCAAAACCATTAGTTTTTGATTATAAATCGGGGCTTCCGGTCGTACAAATGAATCTGACATTTGAAGATAAAAAAACAGTCGAAGGCAATTTTACTTTTGATACCGGCGCGGGTTATGACTTAATTGCGTACGGACCTTTTAATCATAAAAACAATCTGGAAGCCAGTTTAAAAACCGAATATACATCTGTTAATTACAGTTTAGGAAAACAAACTAAAATTGTAGGCGGAGCAATACCAAATGTTGTTATTAACGGAAATAATTTTTCAGATGTAACAATTGCAGTTCAAGAATATGACGAAGCTAATAAAAACTGGGCTTTTGCCGATGGATCTTTGGGAATTGATTTAATAAAACGTTTCAATTTTACAATTGATATACTCCATAAGACCGTTTATTTAGAACCAAATAAAAACTTTAAAAAGAGACCTTCATTTTATATCGCCGGACTTAATTTGGATTTTGACGAAAATCAGAATCTTATAGTAAAACGAATTATAGACCAGCAAAATGAAGACTTGAAGAAAATCAAAATTGGAGCAAAAATCACGCAGATTAATGATTTTGAAGCCAAAGATTTATTGAAACCAGAAAATCTTAAAAAACTAAAAGACAATAAAGAAAGTAAAGACCTGATTATCGAACAAGGTGATCAGTCGATGCGTATTTCAATTTAAAAACAATCAAAAAACAAATAAACTATCATGAAAAAACACATTTTTTATTTCATTTTGACCTTTATTACGGTTCAAATGAGTTTTGCAGGCAGCATTTCAGAATATGCTGTAATTAAAGGAACAATTTCGATTCCAGATTTTCAGGCTAAAGAAGTTACACTTTACAATGTTGAAGATGGAAAGCCAGCCGTTGCAGCGACCGCAAAAGTTAATCCGCTTGGGGAGTTTGGCTTTATGACACCAGTTTCAGCTGCTGGCTTTTATTATGTTGATTATGGACAATTTAAATCAAGAAGTCAGTTAATTCGTTTGTATTTAGAACCAAAATTAGATATCAATTTGGTTATTAATAAAGAACATTATGTTTTGACTGGAAAAAATGTGGGTCAGAATGTTCTGGTTCAAAAAGCAAATGAAATTTATAACGAATTTGCTCCATTTGCAAGACTTGGAGGAAATGTAACTTACGTAGATTTTTATCCTTGGCTTGATAAAGGAGTTGCAAAAGCAAATGAATTTTCTAAAACAATAAATACAAAAGATGCTAATTTTAATAAGCTATTAAAACTAGCATTAGCAACAGACGTTGAAGAATCTACTTATACTTTTTTCAGAATGCCTAGAACTGCATTTCCAGATAAAGACGATCGTCCGGCGGTTATAAAAACTTGGCAGACAGATAAAAAGTTTACAGATCCAGATTTGTTAAAATTACATAACGGAGTTGCTTTAATGTCGAATTATTTCTTTTATGTAAGTGTAAGCGGTGCAGCAGTTCCAAAGCGTTTAGATATTGTTGAAACATTAGATCATATTACAGATCCTGCGCTAAAAGATGTGTATTTACGTGATGTAGTAGCAAATTCAAGAATGAAAATTGAAGAATATGAAAAAATTGCACCAAGCATAAAACCTTATATGATTTCTGCGACAAGCAAATCATTTTTATTAGAATATGAAAAAGTACTTCATAAAAATGTAGGTCAGAAAGGACTGGATTTTACATATAATGATATTAATAATAAACCAGTTTCATTTTCTGATTTCAAAGGAAAATATGTGTACATCGATTTATGGGCAACTTGGTGTGGACCTTGTAAGGCTGAAATTCCGCACATGAAAAAAATTGAAGAAGATTATCACGGAAAAAATATTGTATTCGTAAGTCTTTCATTAGATAAACCAAAAGACGCACAAAAATGGAAAGATTTTGTTACCAAAGAACAATTAAAAGGAATTCAGTTAATGGCAGATAAAGATTTTAGTTCTGATGTAGCTAAAAATTACGATGTAAATGCAATTCCGAGATTTTTGTTATTTGACACAAAAGGAAACATTATCAATGCCGATGCTTTGCGTCCATCTAATCCTGAATTGAGAGAACAACTGGATAAATTATTGAAGAGTTAATACATAATCTTTATGAAGTACACCAAAAAAATATCAGTTTTACTGCTTTTCATCGGAAGCTTGACATTTGCACAGAATTATAAAGCAACAGATCCAATCGCAGTCAATCAAAAAATAAAAAAGGGCGTTTTACCAAACGGAATGACGTATTATATTTACCCTACTGAGGTAAATAAAAATACAGCAAGTTATTATATCATTCAAAATGTAGGTTCTATTTTAGAAAACGATCAGCAGAAAGGTTTGGCGCATTTTCTGGAACATATGGCGTTTAACGGAACCAAAAATTTTGAAGGAAAAGGCATTCTGAATACACTTCAAAAGCAAGGTGCTGTTTTCGGGAAAAATATCAATGCCTACACCAGTACAGACGAAACGGTTTACAACTTAGACAACATTCCGTCAAAAGACGGAGGCGTTGTTGATACCTGTTTATTGGTTTTGCACGATTGGTCTAACTTTTTGTCTCTGACCAATGAAGAAATTGATGCCGAACGCGGTGTAATTACTGAAGAATGGCGTACCAGACAAAATGCAAGAGCAAGAATTTACAATCAATTAGCACCATATTATTACAACAATTCGCTGTATGCAGACCGTATGCCGATTGGAGATATGGATATTGTAAAGAACTTTAAATACCAAGTTTTAAGAGATTTTTATAAAGATTGGTATCGTCCCGATTTACAGGCAATAGCTATTGTTGGAGATATTAATGCGGACGAAATTGAAGCCAAAATAAAAAAGCTTTTTGCTGATATTCCGACGCCGGTAAATCCTAAAAAGCGTTTTGAAATTGCCATTCCAGAACGAGTAGAACCGACTTTTAAATTGGCTTTAGATAAAGAAATTTCAGCTTCAAATATCAGCTTCATGATTCGCCATAATGCTGAAAAACCAACAGGAACTTATGTCGATTTAGAAAAATCAACACAAAGAAGTATTGCTTTTTCTATTTTGAATAACCGTTTGGGAGAAATGGCTCAAAAACAAGAATGCCCGTTTAAAGGCGCACAAATAGGATATCAAAAATATTCTCGTTTAAATGATGTTTTTGTATTAAGTATAAGCCCAAAACCAGGAAAACAAGCAGAAGCTTTTACGGCTGTGATGAACGAATGGGTTCGTGCTTACAAATTTGGTTTTTCAAAAGGAGAAATAGAGAGAGCAGTTACCGAAACCATTTCTGGTTATGAAAACTATTTAGAAAAACTAAATGAGATTTCCCATAAACAAGTAATCGGAATGGTGAAAGATGATTATTTAAATCACGAAGTTATTGCTGATCCTGCGGCAGAATTTGAAATGACAAAAAACATTTTGAAAAATCTGGACAGTAAAATTCTTCAAGAAGAAATTTTAAAATTATACACTAAACAAAATCGAGTGGTAACCGTAACAGGTGTAGAAGGTGAAGAAAATCTGAATCAGGAAAAAGCTTTTGATATTATTGAGAAAGCAGAAAATGATGCTTCGTTACAACCTTATGTAGATGCTTTTGTTGCTAAATCTCTTATGGATGGAGCAGATTTAAAACCCGGCAAAATTGTTTCTGAAAAAGAAGCGAAAGAAATTGGAGCAACTACTTACATATTAAGTAATGGTATAAAAGTGCATTATAAATTTGCTGATAAGAATAAAAAATCGGTCACGCTGAATGCAAAAAGTTTTGGAGGATCTTCTTTATATTCCTCTAAAGACATACCCTCAATAGCTGGTGCTGCAAATCTGGCAATGATGTCAGGTGTTGCATCATTTTCGAGTACCGACTTAGAAAAAGTACTAAAAGGAAAGATTGTAAATGTTTTGGCTGATATTGATAATTTGTCAGAAAGAGTTACGGGTAATGCAAATACAAAGGATACAGAAACGATGATGCAATTGGTTTACTTACGTTTTGTCAAACCAAGATTTGATCAGAACCAGTACAATTTGTTTAAACAAAACATGCAAAATTCTTTAAAAAACAGACAAAATGATATTTCATCTAAAATGAGCGACAGTTTAAGTTTTGCTGTTTATGGTAAAAATAATCCAGAAGTTAGGATAGTAAACCAACAATTTATAGACGATTTATCTTTTGATAAAATGAAATCTTTCTATCTAGATCGTTTTTCAGATGTAAGCAATTTTACATTTTATATTGTGGGTGATATTAAACCTGAAGTTTTAAAACCTTTATTAGAAAAATATATTGCAAGTATACCTGGAATAAAAAGGAAAGAAAAGTTTAAGGATAATACAGTTGAATGGGTTTCTAATAAAATAGACAAAGATGTTTTTATAAAAATGGAAACGCCAAAGAGTTCCGTTAAAATTAAGTTTCAGGACAACTTTACTTACTCTCAAAAAAATAGAATTTTGGCTTCATTTTTAGGTGATATTTTAACTTTAAGATATACTGAAAGCCTGAGAGAAAAAGAAGGAGGAACATATGGAGCGCAGGTTAGTGGAAGTTTAGTGAAGCTTCCTAAACCTACTGTTAATCTTAATATAGCATTTGATTGTGACGCAGATAAAGTAGAACATTTATTGCCAATTGTATATCAGGAAATTGATAAAATCCGAAAAGGAGATATTTTGAACGAAGATATTGAAAAAACAAGTAAGAACTATATCAAAGCAAAAGCAGATCAGCAAAATTTTAATTTTAACAGCATGGATCTAATTTCCAATTATTTTGAAAATAATATTAATATGGATGATCCAAAAAATTACATTGATATTGTAAATGCAGTTACAGTAAAAGACATTCAGGATTTTGCAAATACTTTTTTTAAAAATGCAAAATCTTACGAAGTTGTTTTCAAACCATTAAAATAATTTCATCAGTTTTTTTAATAATAGAGTTTAATTGTTTTCCCTATCAATTATTATTTTGAATTAGTAAGCAAATTAGTTGTTATAGAGGATTGTCAAGAGGGTTGTTTTTTTGCTATTCAACCCTCTTTTTTTAAAAAAAATAACCCATGAACAAGAACATATTTTTAGGGAGTCTTTTGTTGTTGTTTTCAATAATAACACAGGCTCAAATTTATAATCCGTTAAAATGGAAAACCAGTATCGAGAAAATTTCCGATACGGAATACGAGTTGCAGGCAAAAGCAATAATCGAATCAGGCTGGCATTTATACAGTCAGGAAGTTTCAGACGGAGGTCCGATTCCTACTCGTTTTACCTTTACAAAAGCACCCGAATTTCAGCTAATTGGTGCCGTAAAAGAAGAAAAAGGAAAAACTATCAACGATCCGATTTTTAAAATGCTGATTAAGTTTTTTGAAAAAGAAACCACTTTTAGACAGCGAGTTAAAATACTTTCATCAAAGCCTTTCACCATAAAGGCAGAAGTTGAATTTATGGTTTGCAATGATGAAAACTGTCTTCCGCCAAGTTCAGACGAACTGGAGTTTACCGTTAGTCCGTCTGCGAAAGCAGTAACATTAATAGAAAGTGATGCGAAGAAAGAAATTAAAACAGCAGAGATTGATTCTTCTGCCACTGTTGTAAAAGAAAAGACAGAAGAAATAATTCAGACAGAAGCTGAAAAAACGCCCAAAAAAGAGCTGAAAAAACAACAGCCTGAAACGGAATCAAGAAGTTTAAGGTCGATTTTTTTACTGTCTTTTTTCTCTGGATTTGCGGCCTTGTTAACACCTTGTGTTTTTCCAATGATTCCTATGACGGTAAGCTTTTTTACCAAACAAAGTAAAACTAAGTCTCAGGGTATTAGAAAAGCTGTTTTTTACGGAATTTCAATTATCGCTATTTATATTTTTTTAGGCGCAGTTGTAACCTGGTTTTTTGGTGCAGATTCTTTAAATGCACTTTCAACGAACGTGTGGTTTAACCTTATATTTTTTGTGCTTTTAATGTTTTTTGCTTTTTCATTTTTAGGAGCATTCGAAATTATGCTTCCAAATGCGTGGGCAAACAAAGTAGATTCGCAGGCAGATAAAGGCGGAGTTGTTGGAATTTTATTCATGGCTTTAGCATTGGCGATTGTCTCCTTTTCTTGTACGGGACCAATTGTTGGAACTTTACTTGTTGAAGCTGCTTCGCGCGGAGGGATTGCACCTTTTGTTGGAATGTTTGGTTTTTCTCTGGCTTTGGCATTGCCTTTTACTTTATTTGCCGCATTTCCGGGTTGGTTAAATTCACTTCCAAAATCTGGCGGCTGGCTGAATTCAGTTAAAGTATTTTTGGGATTTCTGGAAATGGCTTTAGCGTTTAAATTTTTATCGAATGCCGATTTAGTTTTGCAATTGCATTTACTGGAAAGAGAAACTTTTTTAGCGATTTGGATCGCAATTTTCGGGACATTGACTTTTTATTTATTCGGAAAAATTCAGCTTCCTCATGATAGTCCGGTTTCGAATATTAGTGTTGGAAGACTTGGATTAGGAGTTTTGGTTTTGGCCTTTACTATTTATCTGATTCCTGGAATTTGGGGTGCACCTTTAAAAATGATCAGTGGTTTTCCACCGCCAATGCATTATAGCGAAATTCCGAATGGATTAAGTAATTCCGAATCTCGTGAAATAACAGAAAACCTGCCAGAAGGAGCTGAGCTGGGGCCTCACGATATTATGGCTTTTAGAGATTACGATTTAGGAATGCAGTATGCTAGAAAAATGGGTAAGCCGGTTATGATTGATTTTACGGGACATGCTTGTGTAAATTGCCGTAAGATGGAAGATAACGTTTGGTCTGACGATAAGGTTCAGAAAATTCTAAAAGGCGATCTGGTTTTGATTTCTTTATATGTTGATGATAAAAGAGAATTAGCTTCACATGAACAAAAGGTTTCTGAATTAACTGGTAAAAAAATAAAATATATTGGTCAGAAATGGAGCGAATTTCAAACTATAAAATATAAAACAAATGCACAGCCTTTTTATGTATTGGTGAATAATGAAGGAGAAAAGCTAAATGAAACTTCAGCTTATAATCCTGATATTGATGAGTATTTAGAATGGCTGAATACTGGAATTTCTAATTTTAAGAAAAGTTGATTTGGTTAATTTTTTTATCGAACAGAGATTTTAATATGCATAAGGAGTTTTAGTACAGTACTACGTTTTTATATACTAATTTAACCCGTTGAGTGTAATTGTAAAAAATAATAATCTAACACATAGTCCCGATAGTTATCGGGACTATGTGTTGAGAGTAATTGCGTCTAACGGGTTTAATTTATTGTTATTACTAAATTATAGTGCGTTTTACAAAGTAAGAATTTGGGGATAGTAATAGCGAGTTTCGGGATGCACATTATCTTCAGGCTAGTCTTAACTTTGGGTAAATCAAAAATAGATTAGTTATGAGTTCTACCACTTCAAAATTCGATAAATTACTTAATGGTTCTCAAGAATATGGAAATGTGAACCACAAACCGGACTCTAGTAAAGAGGTTCAAATTAACACACCTGAAAAAACGATGCCTTTTTCAGATCAAATTGGAAACTATCAGCGAAACAAAGGAATTCCTTCAAAATCGTATAAAGACAGTAAAATTTATATTGTTGGAAGCGGTATTGCAGGAATGGCAGCGGCTTATTATTTTATTCGTGACGGTCACGTTCCGGGTGAGAATATTATTTTTCTCGATCAGCTTCATGTAGATGGCGGATCGCTTGATGGCGCCGGAAATACTACAGATGGTTATATTATTCGCGGCGGACGTGAAATGGATATGACTTACGAAAACCTTTGGGATATTTTTCAGGACATCCCCGCTTTAGAACTTCCTGAACCGTATAGCGTATTAGACGAATACCGTTTGGTTAATGATAATGATCCTAATTACTCTAAAGCGAGATTGATTCATAATAAAGGACAAATTAAAGATTTTAGCAAATTTGGATTGGAGAAAAAAGATCAGCTTGCGATTATAAAATTGCTCCTTAAAAAGAAAGAAGATCTAGACGATTTAACCATCGAAGATTATTTTAGTAAATCGTTCTTAGAAAGTAATTTTTGGTTCTTTTGGCGTACTATGTTTGCGTTCGAAAACTGGCACAGTTTATTAGAATGTAAATTGTATATGCACCGTTTTCTGCATGCAATCGACGGAATGAAAGATCTTTCATGTCTTGTTTTTCCAAAATACAATCAATATGATACCTTTATTACACCGCTTCGAAGATTTCTTCAGAGTAAAGGTGTACAAATTGACTTAAACACACTCGTTAAAGATTTAGATATTCACAGTAATACCGAAGGTAAGGTGGTGGAAGCTATTATTACCGAAAAAAATGGAAAAGAAGAAAGAATTCCTGTAGGTAAAGATAATTATGTAATTGCTACAACAGGTTCTATGACTGAAGATACCTTTTATGGAGACAATAAAAATGCTCCAATTATAGGTTTAGACAACAGTACCAGCGGGCAAAGTGCTGGTTGGAAATTATGGAAAAACCTGGCAGCTAAATCACCAGTTTTCGGGAAACCTGAAAAATTCTGTGGTAATATTGCAAAATCTTCTTGGGAATCGGCTACACTTACTTGTAAACCTTCTGCCTTTGTAGAAAAAGTAAAAGAACTTTGTGTCAACGATCCGTACTCAGGAAAAACGGCAACAGGAGGAATTGTAACCATCAGCGATTCAAAATGGTTAATGAGTTTTACTTGTAACAGACAACCTCATTTTCCAGATCAGCCGGATGATATTTTAGTAATTTGGGTCTATGCCCTTTTTATGGACAAAGAAGGTGATTATGTCAAAAAAACAATGCCGCAATGTACGGGGAATGAGATTTTGGCTGAGTTAGCATATCATTTAGGAATCATTGATCAACTAGATAATATTATAGAAAATACTATAGTTAGAAGTTCTTATATGCCATACATCACGTCTATGTTTATGCCGAGAGCAAAAGGCGATCGTCCGCAAGTAGTGCCAGAAGGCTGTACCAATTTAGGATTAGTAGGGCAATTTGTAGAAACCAATAATGATATTGTATTTACGATGGAAAGTTCTGTGCGAACTGCCAGAATAGCGGTTTACGACTTATTGAATCTAAACAAACAAGTGCCGGACATCAATCCGCTGCAATACGATATTCGTCATTTGCTTAAAGCAGCACAATCATTAAATGATTACGAGCCAATAGTAGGCGAAGGACTTTTAAGAAAATTTCTAAAAGGAACTTACTACGAACATCTGCTTGTTGAAAATGCTGATGACGGACAAGAACACGAATCCTTCTTTAATGAACAATTAAATAAATTAAAACATTGGATAGGAGGAATCAGAGATTAAAACATAATTGTATATAATAGCATAATTCAAATAAATGACGTTAAGGCTTTTGCTTTAGCGTCATTTTTGCATGAATTAAGTTTAGTTAATTATTAAAAGGTCAAGTTTTATAAGGAATTATACCTAGTAAATGCTTATTTTTATACGTAAATTAGTTTTCCAAAAACAATATTTAAGCAGGATTTATATAGGATGGATCAACCTTACGATAAAATAAGAGATACATTGGCCTATTTTGAGGTTGATAATAATTTACCCTATTATGTTTCTTCGGGCAAAAAACAAATGGAATATCCTCAGAAGCCTTTTCGGATGGATTATTATTCGTTGTGTATTTGCACGGAAGGAGATATCGATATTGCCATTGACGGACATCAGCATTATATCAAACAATTTACTTTATTAATCGCAAGGCCAGCAACCATTATTGCTTTTCATAATAACAGCGAAGACTTTAGGATGAAATTGCTGTTTTTTGAAAAGGAATTTCTGCTTAAATATATATCTGATCCTTTTATCATTGAAAGATTGGCTTTTTTTAAAGACAGATCATTTGAACTCATTCAACTCAAAGAGCAAGATGCCAAAAAGCTGATTAAATTAATGAAATACCTTGAAAGTAAAATTGAGGCCGATTTGAAGTTTAAAGATGAAATTGTAAGAACCATTATATTCAATTTGCTTTTAGAAACCGCAGAATTATTGCCAAAAGAAACACCTGAAACAGTTTCAATTGCTAATAATCCGAAAGATACTTATTTCCAATTTCTTAATCTCGTTATGAATAATATTACGCAGCATAAGGGAGTAAGTTATTATGCTCAGAAATTGCACATTTCAAACAAATACCTGATTCAGATTGTCAAAAAAGCGGTAGACAAAACGCCGCACGAAATTATTGATGCCCATTTGTTAAAAGAAGCCGTCGTATTATTAGGAAATCCAGCAATCAATATAAGTGATATTGCTTATAGACTTAGATTTAATTCAGTTTCTGCTTTTGGACGCTTTTTTAAAAAACATTCTTCTATTTCTCCCACAGATTACCGCCGACTTCAAAATTTATAGAAATCAACAGATTACATTTCTTTTTTACTTTTTACGCGAAAGATTATTCTTAATTTAAACCGCGTTTTTATTCCATTATATTTATTTTTTTCTACAAAGTATTGCTTTTTAATTTATTTTATTATTTTTACTAAATCGATTTAGGAATTTTTACTCTCTCAAATTATCTTATGAAAAATACATTTTTTAGCTGCTTCTTTATATTGTTTTTAGTCGGATTTGTTACTGCGCAAGACCTTAAGTCTCCAAATGGTAACTTAACAATGAAATTTCATTTAGACCAAAACGGAACGCCAGTTTATGCTTTAAATTTTAAACAAAAAGCAGTAATTCAAGAAAGCAAAATGGGTTTTGTTATAAAGTCTGATATTTTATTGAATAAAGGTTTTCAAGTTACCGAAACGAAATTTCAGTCAGAAAATAGTACTTGGAAACCCGTTTTAGGAGAGCAAAAAGAAATACAAAATCAATACAATGAATTAAAAGTTGATCTTGTGCAAGAAAAGAGCAAACGAAAAATGTCTATTTACTTTCGTTTGTTTAATGATGGTTTAGGTTTTAGATATGAATTTCCGGTGCAAGACAATTTGCGCCACTTTATTATTCAAGAAGAAACAACTGAGTTTAATTTGACAGGAGATCATAAACTATTCTGGATTCCGGGCGATTATGATACAAATGAATATAGTTACAATACTTCAAAAATATCAGAAATGCAGTCTTTGGTTTATGATGCAACACATGTTCCATTAGCTGCGCAAGCAACAATTAAAAACTTAGCCGCTCAAACGCCTTTAATGATGAAGACAAATGAGGGACTTTATATTAATATTCACGAAGCCGCGCTAAAAAACTTCCCAGCAATGTGTCTTAATGTAAATGACAAAACGTATTCATTAAGTTCGCATTTAGTTCCAGACGCAGTTGGTAATAAAGGATATATTCAAACGGGAAGTTTCACGCCATGGCGAACTATTGTTGTAAGCGATGATGCGAGAAATATTCTATCTTCAAAAATGATTTTAAATCTGAATGAACCTTGTGCTTTTGAAGATGTTTCTTGGATAAAACCAGTAAAATATATTGGTGTTTGGTGGGAATATTTTACAGGCGGAGGATCAACTTGGGCGTATTCAGACAATCAAGATGTTGTAATTGGGAAAACAGACTTTTCTAAGTTAAAACCAAATAATACACACGGAGCGAATACTAAACATGTAAAAGAATACATAGATTTTGCTTCATCAAATGGTTTTGATGCTGTTTTGGTAGAAGGCTGGAACGAAGGCTGGGAAGATAATACTGCTTTTAAAAAAGAACACATTTATAGTTTTACCAAAGCATATCCAGATTTTAATGTAAAAGAACTAAGCGATTATGCTGCAAAGAAAAACGTTAAAATCATCATGCATCACGAAACAACATCATCTGTTTCTGAATATGAAAGACAGTTGAAAGATGCTTTAACTTTTATGGTTGATAATAACTACAATGCTGTAAAAACAGGATACGTTGGACCAATTATTCCAAGAGGAGAACATCATGACGGACAGCAAATGGTAAATCATTATACTTATGTAGCTCAAGAAGCTGCTAAGCACAAAATTATGGTAGATTCACATGAAGCCGTTCGTCCAACAGGTTTACACCGTACTTATCCAAACTGGTTTGCGCAAGAATCAGCTCGTGGAACTGAGTTTGAATCGATGGAAGGAATTCATCCGGATCATACTACAATTTTGCCTTTTACAAGGTTAATGGGCGGGCCAATGGATTATACTCCAGGAATTTTTCAAGGTGATTTATCTGTTTACGGAGCAAAGAAAAATAAATTGAGCACAACACTTGTTAAGCAATTGGCATTGTATGTTACGATGTACAGTCCGTTGCAAATGGCTGCCGATTTACCAGAAAATTATATAAAATTTAATGACGCTTTTCAGTTTATAAAAGATGTTGCTTTAGATTGGGATCGAACTTATATTCTAGAAGCTGAACCTGGTGACTATATTACTATTGCCAGAAAAACAAAAGGCAAACAAGAATGGTTTGTGGGTGCAATTACAGATGAAAATTCACGTACAGCTTTAATTGATTTTAGTTTTCTTCCAGCAGGAAAAAACTTTACAGCAACAATTTATGAAGATGGAAAAACGGCAGATTACAAAACTAATCCGCAATCGTACAACATTCGAAAAGTTACAGTAAACAGTAAAACAAAACTGAAACAAAAACTGGCATCAAGCGGCGGCGCTGCGATTTCTATAAAGTAGAAAAGTTGGAGGAATGACACGCGGATGACACGGATTAGCTATCGCGAAAACGCAGATAAATACGGAATTTTTTTAGTCATTCTAATCTGTGAAAAAAAAATCACGCAGATTTGGCAGATTGAGCAGATTTTTTAAAATCATTTTAATCCTTTTAATCTGTGGCAAAAAAAAGATTCCGCGCAGATTAAGCAGATTTAAGTTAAGTACAAATTAATTAGTGATAATTAGTGACTCGAGCCACAGCGAATAGACGAAGTAAATTAGTGACGAAAAAAAATAAAAAGTAAAAAATATAAAAAATGAATACAAAAATGTACCCTTTACAGTTTGAACCAATTTTGAAAGAAAGAATTTGGGGAGGCGAAAAATTAAAAACGGTTCTTAATAAACCTATTGTTTCTTCTATTACAGGAGAGAGCTGGGAATTGTCTACAGTAGAAGGTGATGTAAGTGTGGTGGCAAATGGAGAATTAAAAGGAAAATCATTGACAGAACTTATTGATAAGTCTCCAAATGATATTTTAGGAAAAAACGTTTATGCTCGATTTGGCAATCAATTTCCGTTGCTTTTCAAATATCTAGATGCACGCGAAGATTTATCAATACAAGTACATCCTAACGATAAATTAGCAAAAGAACGTCACAACTCTTTTGGTAAAACCGAAATGTGGTACGTTATGCAGGCTGATGCTGATGCAAGAATTATTGTTGGTTTTAAAGAAGATTCAAGCAAAGAAGAATATTTAGAAAATCTAAACAATAAAACTTTGGTTTCGATTCTTGACGATGTAAAAGCAAAAGCAGGCGATGTGTTTTTTCTAGAAACAGGAACTGTGCATGCAATTGGAGCAGGGTTGGTTGTTGCAGAGATTCAGCAGACATCTGATATTACGTACCGTTTATATGATTTTGACCGAAAAGACGCTCAAGGAAACACAAGAGAATTACATGTTGATTTAGCACTTGATGCAATCAATTACAATAAAGTAGATACACATAAAAAATACGAAACGGTTTCTAATCAATCGAATGTAATTGTAGATTGTCCTTATTTTACAACTAATATTATTCCGCTAGACGGCAAGATTGAAGGAAATAAAAATGGAGAAACTTTTACTGTTTATATGTGTATTGAAGGAGCTTTTGAGATTAGATATGAAAATGTAAGTTATCAATATAAAAAAGGAGATACCGTTTTAATTCCTGCAGGAATGCGTAATTATGTGTTAGAAGGAGAAGCTTCAATTTTAGAAGTTTATATTTCGTAAAACTATAAGTGTTAATTTGATTTAAAATAACTGCAAACCAAAAAAAAGAGTTAAATTGCCCGTTCATAAATTCAGTAAAGATTCTTAATAAAAGGATATTAATATTAAAATTATGCCGTTTTTATCTGATTAAAAATAACGATTAATGCTAAAAACACATACAATTACTGTTAAATATGATTATTATTGGCTTTAAAATAATGATTTGTTTAAAATAATATCTACAAAATCGTTTTAGTAACTATTTTTAGTTATATTTGTGATATCGTTAATAACAGCTTAATGTAAAATTAACTCTCTAAATGAAAAAAAATAACTATTAAAGATATTGCAACAGAAGCTGAGGTTTCTATATCTACGGTGTCTTTTGTTATTAATGATAAAGGAGAGAAGATGGGAATAAGCCCGGCGGTGATTAAAAAAGTACAGCAAGTTGCTGAAAAACTTAATTATCGACCAAGTATGATAGCGACAAGTCTAAGAACGGGTAAAACGAGATCTATCGGGTTAATTGTTGAGGATATTTCGAATCAGTTTTTTGCTGATCTTGCGCGGGTGATAGAGGATGAAGCAAGAAATATTGATTATCGCGTTTTTTATTGCAGTACAGGCGGTAATGATGAACGTTCTGAGGAGTTAATACATAGTTTACTGCAGGCAAATGTGGATGGATTTATTATTACTCCGACACAAAATATTGAAAGCAGTATTGATTTGCTTTTGAGACTAAAAAAGCCTGTAGTATTAATTGACCGATATTTTGCAGGACAAAATGTGAGCCATGTCGTAATGGATAATTATGAGGCGTCAAATTCTGCAGCAAAATTTTTGATCGATAAAGGCC
Source organism: Flavobacterium sp. YO12 (assembly GCF_004119495.1). Lineage (GTDB taxonomy): Bacteria > Bacteroidota > Bacteroidia > Flavobacteriales > Flavobacteriaceae > Flavobacterium. The sequence goes on along the minus strand of NZ_NRQU01000004.1, from coordinate 63,579 downwards.
GTAAGAACATCGCTATTGTAAACATCACTTCTGAAATGATTCAGATGAAATCACGAGAAGACGGATGTCGAGATGCATTAAAAGAAGCTGGTATTTATAATGATTCGCTGGTGCTTCATATGGAGTACAACAGCACTGAAGAAACCAGAGTTGCAGCAATTGTAAGTTTTTTAGAAAAAAATCCGCAAATTGATGCCGTTTTGTTTTTAACAAACTATATGGGGCTTGCAGGTTTACAAGCTTTTAAAAAAGTTGGAAAAACGATACCAGACGATGTTTCGGTTATTAGTTTTGATGATCATGACAGTTTTAAACTTCATACACCAAAAATAACAGTTATTTCGCAGCCTATTAACGATATTGCGGTCAAATCAATACAATTGTTATTGAGTCAGATGACCAATATGGAGAAATTTGAAATAGAAAAAAGTCTCAAAAAAGGAGAATTGATTGTGAGAGAATCAGTTTAATTTTTAAGAGCATAATCATAAAAAAAGAAAAAAAACGATTCGTTTTTTTTTAGGAATTTTACTAAATCGTTTTAGTAATTTAAGGTCAAAATATTCGATCATTGCGTTATTTTTTTGAGCTGTTCACTATATCGATTGCTAAGAGTTATAGGAATGTTTACGTTGCTATTAAAGCATTGTATTTGTTAGGCGTAGACCTTATGAGTGCAATATTAAAATTGAGTTCAAATTTTTATTAATTATTTAAAAACAATCACGTTAAAACAAAACAAATTACCAATTACCAAAAAAAAAGCTTATGAAACGAATATTAGCAGTGTTAGGAATGGTATTGTTGTGCAGCTTAGGTGCTGTGGCGCAAAATCGATTAATAACAGGCGTAGTGTCAGATGCACAAAACAGAGGAGTTATTGCTGCATCTATCGAGGTTCAAGGAAAACCGTTTAGTGCAATTACAGATACAGAAGGTAGATTTAAAATGAATGTTCCAGAAGGAGCAGTTACTTTAAATGTATCTTCAATAGGTTTTACATCAAAAACGATAGTACTTCAGCCAGGTGAAAATAAAATATCAGTTGTATTATTAGAAAATGTACAAGAATTAAAAGATGTTGTTGTAACATCATTTGGTGTTAAAAAACAAAAGAAAAGTTTAGGATACGCTGTTGGGGAACTTAAAGGAGAAGAACTAACAAAAAACAAAGAAATTAACTTAGGAAACGCATTACAAGGTAAAATTGCCGGTGTTAACGTTTCTGCGCCAGTTTCTGGACCTTCAGGTTCTAGCCGTGTTGTAATTCGTGGAGCAACTTCGGCTTCTGGATCAAACCAGCCTTTGTATGTTGTAGATGGTATTCCAATCGATAACACTCAGCAAGGTAATGCTGGTATGTGGGGTGGAGCTGATAAAGGAGATGGTATGTCTTCTTTCAATCCAGACGATATCGCTTCTATGTCAGTACTTAAAGGTAGTGCCGCTTCTGCTCTTTACGGGTACAGAGGATCAAATGGTGTTATCTTGATTACAACTAAAAAAGGAAAAAGCGGAACTGGTCTTGGTGTAGATTTTAGTACAAACTCTACATTCAATACACCAATAAGCCTTTTAGATTGGCAAGATCAATACGGATCAGGTGAGCCTATTAATGGAGTCCCTTCAAGATTTGGCAGTTTATCAGAGCTTAGAGAAAAATATGTATTGGCTTGGGGAGACAAATATGACGGAAAACCAACTATTGCACTTGATGGAACTACTAGACCATATCAAGCAAATGGGAAAAACAACGTAAAAAACTTCTACAGAACTGGATATTCTTTCAGTAATACTTTAGCAATTTCTGGAGGAAACGAAACAACAAATTTTAGATTGTCTTTCGGAAATACAAAAGACGAGTCTATTTTGCCAGGAACAAACTTTGGAAGAAACAACGTGGCTTTAAGTTTAAACTCGTCTCCGAACAAAAAAATCAGTATCGAAACGAATGCACAATATATTACAGAGAAAAGTCAAAATAGACCTTATTTGAACGATTCTCCAAGAAATGCTTCGTATACTACAACATTCTTAAATCCAGGAGCAGATATCAGATGGTTAAGTAATGGTTACGATGAAAATGGAGGTGAAGCTGATTATTTTGGATCAAATACTTACCAAACGAATCCATATTTTGCAACGCAAGAAGATTTAAATAGTGATCTTAGAAAACGTTTTATCGGTTCTGCAAAAGTAAATTATAACATTACTGAAAAAATTTACGCAAAAGGTGTTATTGGTATGGATGATATCAATTACGAATACACTGAAATCGAACCTACAGGAATTAACTACAAAACTGGAGGTGCATTAGAGAATAGAGTAGAAGGACGTACAGAATATAATGCTTCTGCTTATTTAGGATACAAAGGTAATATAATAGAAAACCTTTCATTAGATGCTTTCATTGGAGCTAACCGTCAACACAACAGATTTAGCGGAATTAAAATGAAGGGAAATAATTTTATTGTTCCATTCAAATATTTCTACGGAAATACACAACCTGAAAAAACAGAAAAATTATTCTCAGAAAGCGAAGTTAACTCACTTTTCTATTCTGCAGATTTAGGATACAAAGATTTCTTATATGTTAGTTTAACAGGTCGTCAAGATTGGTTTTCAACTTTAGATCCATCAAGTAACAGTACTTTTTACCCATCTGTAAGTACCAGTTTAATTTATTCTGAAATTATTCAATTGCCAGAATGGATGTCTTATGGTAAAATTAGAGCAGGTTGGGGTAATGTTGGTGGAGCTTTGCCAGACGCTTATGCTTTAGCATTAACGTATTCTGCACCTGATGGACAAACAGATTCTTTAGGTCAGCCAATTTTAGGAGTAAACGGAGATACAGTTCCAAACAGAGGTTTAAGACCTTACAACGTTAGTACAATCGAATTTGGTTTCGAAAATACATTCTTCAATAATAGAGTGAGTACAGACTTAACTTTCTACAGCAAGAAGACAACTAACGACATTACTGATGCTGATATTTCTCAAGCATCTGGTTACAGAACAACAAAAATCAACGTGGGAGAAATCCTGAACAAAGGGGTTGAATTTGCAATCAATGTAAAAGCTATTAAAACACCAAGTTTTGCATGGAATGTTGGATATAATTTTGCTTACAACGATAGTGAAGTACTTAATCTTTCTGATAAAATTACAACAAAAACACTTGAAGGAAATAGAGACTCAAAAGCTTCTGTAGTTTTAGAAAAAGGACAGCCATTTGGAATAATCAAAGCTTACGATTATTTAAGAGATGCTAAAGGAAATATTGTACTTGATACAAACGGCAGATTCATGAGAGGAGATTTAATAAATGCAGGACAAGGTGTAGCACCATTGTCTATGGGATTCTCAAATGATTTCTCTTATAAAAATTTCACACTTTCGATTTTTGTTGATGCTAAATTTGGTGGAGAAATCTACTCAGCGACAAACCAGTTAGGAACTCGTTACGGATTAACAGAGCAAACACTTGGCGGTCGTGAAGGCGGAGTTGCAGTAAGCGGTACAGATGTTAACGGTAACCCTGTAAATACTACAGTTTCTGCATATGATTACTGGAGAAGTTATGCAGAGGTGACATCAAATTTTGTGTACGATGCTGATTTTATCAAGTTGAGAGCAGTTTCTTTCAGCTATAATTTCCCAAAAGCAAATCTTGCAAAAACACCATTCCAATCGGTTAGTTTAGCATTTTCTGCTCATAACTTATGGACAATTTATGATAAAGTGCCAAACATTGATCCAGAGTCTAACTACTCTAATAGTAATGCACAAGGTCTTGAAAGAGCATCTATGCCGTTGACAAGAAATTTTGGTTTAACTCTTAATGTTAAATTCTAATAACGAAAATTGAAAGATGAAAAATAAATTTATAAAAATATTCTGTGTTGCAATTGTTGGTGCAATGACACTAGCTTCATGCGACAAAGGATTCGAAGAATTGAATCAGAATCCAAATGCTTTGACAGATCCAGCTGTAAAATCTATGTTTACACTTGCTGAGATTTATGTTGACGGACAAGACTTTTCTAATACAAGAGGAAATAATATTTATGCTGCGCAAATTGTACAGCAATTTTCATCCTTAAGTGGTTCAGGGTCAAAATATACCTATTCATCTGAATATTCAGGAGCACTTTTTGGAGAAACGTATGGTAAAGGATTAAATCAAATTTTCCAGTTATTATCTGTTATAAAAGATACACCAGAAAATGCTAATGCTATTCAGGCTTTAAGAATCATGAAAGTTTTCTTGTTTCAAAAGTTAACAGATACTTATGGAGAAATTCCATATTTTGAAGCTGGAAAAGGGTACAACGGTGGAGTTTATGCTCCAAAATATGATACTCAAGAGGCAATCTACAATGATCTTTTAAAAGAATTGGATGAAGCAGGTGACGCTTTAGATGCAAATAAAGCATTTGTAGGCAATGCTGATTTGTTTTATCAAAGTGATGTGGCTAAATGGAAAAAATTAGCTAACTCAATGATGTTAAGAGTTGCAATGCGTTTATCTAAAGTAAACCCTGCAAAAGCACAACAGTATGTTGAGAAAGCTGTTGCTAAAGGTGTTTTTACATCAAATGATGACAGTTTAGTTTTAAGACATGATTCAGGACCACAAGGGGTTAAAACAAATCCAATTACTTCTTCATGGGTTATAAATGACTTGAATAAAGGAGATGCAAATACAAAATTCAGTAAAACGTTTATTGATAATTTGAAAAACAATAATGATCCACGTTTAAGAATTTTAGCAAAACTTGAAGCAACTGGAGACAATTCTCCTGCAAGCCAGCAAGGTCTTGCAAATGATGCAAGAGAATTTCCAGGCGGAGACAAAAAACTTTTCTCTGATCCTAATACATCTACAGTATTACGTTTAGACGCTCCTACATTGATTATGTCTTATGCTGAAGTAGAATTTATTTTGGCTGAAGCAGCTGTAAAAGGATGGAATGTAAACGGATCAGCACAAAAGCATTATGAAGATGGAGTAAGAGCTGCAATGCAGATACTGACTATTTTTGGAGACAAAGTACCAGCAGTTACTCTTACAGAATACAACGATTACATGACAGCTCATCCTTTTAAATCATCAGGAACTGAAGCTCAAAAAATCGAACAAATTATTACTCAAAAATGGATTGTTTTATTGTTTAATGGTTTTGAAGCATTTTCAGAATACAGAAGAACAGGATATCCAGTTTTAGTTCCAGTTAATGATCCAACGGGAGAAACAAAAGGAACAATTCCTAGAAGATTAATTTATGATCAGTCAGAATTAATCACTAATAATGCAAATTATAAAGAAGCAATACAACGCCAAGGGTTGGATTTAATGACAACTAGAATTTGGTGGGATAAGTAGTTTTAAAATTTTGGTTAGTTAAGTTGAATAAGCTCGGGAGGAGTATGAGTACCTCCCGGCTTATTTTTAATTTTCTATTTCAATTTTCATTAAATTAGAGGGTTTGTATCACAAATTAGTTCTATAGTTTTAATACCCTTTTTTTCGCAAAAGACAAAAGAGCTTGTGCTGAAAAAGATGGAATTACTTTCAAAAAGAACATATAATTGAAGGATTAAAATATTTTAATTATTGAAGTGTAGTAGTAAATCTAAATCAACAATTTAAAAAATAAAACTTGGCAGCTGTAAAAGGGAAAATGATTTTCAGAATATTTTGTTAGTTACTGTTATTCCGTATTAAAAGCCCAAAAGAGAGGGAGAATTGTGGAAACGTAGTTTTCCTTCTCAAACTGCCAACGATTAAGTTGCAAAAGCATAATAATTAAGTATTGAGTTATAATGGAGTTTAAAAAGAACTTTTATTGGGTTTTGAGTATTTGTCTGGCAAATTTTTCATTTGTGGCAAATGCGCAAAACATGGAATTAAAAAAAGGATGGCAGTACAGAGAAACCAAAACAACAAAATGGTATCCTGCTTCTGTTCCTGGTGAAGTTCATACCGATTTACTCAATAATAAATTAATACCAGATCCATTTTACAGAGACAATGAAAAAAAGCTGGAATGGATTGAAAAGAAAGATTGGGAATATAAAACTACTTTTGAAGTAAGCGCCGCAACTTTAAATAAAAAAAATACTGAATTAGTTTTTGACGGATTAGATACTTACGCATCCGTTTACTTAAATAATCAGTTAGTTTTAAAAGCTGATAATATGTTTCGTCAATGGCGTGTTGACGTAAAAAAGAATTTAAAGCCGGGAAAAAATGATTTAGTAGTCGTTTTTAAATCAGCACAAAATGTTGTTGATTCATTGGCTAAAAAAGATTTTCCTTTTGTAATTCCAGATAATCCTCGTGCCTATGTACGTAAAGCGCAATATCATTTTGGCTGGGATTGGGGACCAAAATTCACAACTTGCGGAATTTGGAAAACGCCAAGATTAGAAGCATATGATGTAAAAACTCCTGAGAAATCATATGTATTAGATCGCAAAATCGAATTGATACAACAGCCTGATGATAAAGGAACATCATTTTACTTTAAAATTGATGACAAGCCAGTTTATATGAAAGGAGCAAATTACATTCCGTCAGATGCATTCCTGTCGCGAGTAACCAAAAAAGAGTACGAAAAAGTAATTGCACTTGCCAAAGATGCCAATATGAATATGCTGCGTGTTTGGGGAGGCGGGGTTTATGAAGATGATTATTTTTATGATTTATGTGATAAAAACGGAATCTATGTCTGGCAGGATTTTATGTTCGCTGGAACAATGGTGCCGGGAGACGATGCTTTTTTTGACAATGTAAAAAAGGAAGTTCAGTATCAGGTAAAACGTCTTCGTCATCATAAAAGCATCGTTTTATGGTGTGGAAATAATGAAATCGATGAAGCTTTTAAAAGTTGGGGATGGCAAAAAAGCATGAAAATGTCAAAGCAAGATTCGACACGATTATGGAAAGATTACGTTCGTTTGTTTCAAGACAGTATTCCAAAATGGGTAAAAGAAGTTGATCCTAAAAGACCATACCTAAGTTCATCACCTTTATTTCATTGGTCAAAAGCAAAAAGCATTACAGAAGGCGACAGCCATTATTGGGGAACTTGGTGGGGACTTGAAGATATTGAAGCGGTGCAGAATAAAACGGGACGTTTTGTAAGCGAGTACGGAATGCAGGCTATGCCAAATTACTCTTCAATAGAAAAATTTACATTACCAGAAGACCGATATTTATATTCAGATATTTTGCAGGCGCATCAAAAAGCCGGCAAAGGATTCATGAAATTAGATTCGTATTTAAATCGCTATTTTATTAGTTCAGATAAAATAAAGAAAATGAATGTTGAGGATTATACTTACCTCACACAATGTTTGCAATACTATTCAGTAAAAAATATTATAGGCATTCACCGTTCAAAAGCGCCGTACAATATGGGAACATTAGTTTGGCAGCTTAACGATTGCTGGCCGGTTGCAAGCTGGAGCGTAACGGATTATTATGACCGACAGCCAAAAGCAGCTTGGTACGCTATGAAAGAAGCGTATAGAGATGACAAAACACCAGAAATTGATCTTACACGTCCAATTGATTTAAAATTAGAAGACCCAAAAATAACTTGGGAAGTGAAAGGAAATAAAGTGATTTTAAAAGCTTCAAAAGCCGCAAAATATATATACGTTTCTATAAAAGGCTATACAGGAAAATGGAGCGATAATTATATAGATTTGAAAGAGGGCGAAGAAAGAATTATTTCTTTTGAAGGTAAAATTGCAAAACCAGTCCTGAAAGTTTATTCTCTATATGATGTTTTGAAGAGGTATTAAGGAACTAAGTTGCAAAGGTTCAAAGGTTTTTCTGTAGAGATGCACTGCAGTGCGTATTTATTAAAAATATAGATGACAGCCGATTTAATTTTCGGTGCATCAGAAAGTCAAATAAAAAATAGAAATATGTTTACAAAGTACAACAAAATTGCTTTTAGCGGTATTTTAGCTCTAAACCTGTTTTTTGCCAATCCTGCTATTTCACAGGAAAAAAAGGTAAAACAAACAAATTCAGATTATACCCAATATGTAAATCCGTTTATTGGCTCTGCCGGTCACGGTCACGTATTTGTGGGTGCCAATGTTCCTTTTGGAGCCGTGCAGTTAGGACCAGTAAATGTTTTTGAAGGCTGGGATTGGTGCAGTGGATACAATTATGCTAGTAATACTATTTTAGGTTTCACACACACTCATTTAAGCGGAACCGGAATTGGAGATTTAAACGATATTCTTTTATTGCCTGTATCAGGAAAAGTGCCTTTAACAAAAGGAACAAAAGAAGATATGGCAACAGGTTACGGCTCTTATTTCTCTCATGATAATGAAGTAAGCAAAGCAGGATATTACAGTGTACTGCTTGATAAATATAAAATTAAAGCAGAGTTAACAGCGAGCGAAAGAGTAGGTTTCCATAAATACACTTTTAATACTGCTCAAGACAATCACGTTTTATTAGACCTTGCAGATGGTGTAGGATGGGACAAACCTGTAAAAACGTTTATCAAAAAAGTAAACGAAACCACTCTTGTAGGATATAGATATTCAGCAGGATGGGCGGCAGATCAACGTGTCTTTTTTGCAATCGAATTTTCTGAGCCAATTTCAAATATGGCATTGTACGATGATAAAACTTCGGTAAGCGGAAACGAAGGCGAAGGTCTAAAAATGAAAGCAGTTTTAGATTTTACAACTTTAAAAAATAAAGAAGTTTTAGTAAAAGTTGGAATCTCACCAGTAAGCTATGAAAATGCAGTTATCAATATAAAAGCCGAAATTCCAAATTGGGACTTTAATGCTGTAGCAAAACAAGCGACTTCAAAATGGAATGCAGCGTTAAATAAAATTCAGATCAAAGCAGACGATAAAACTATGAAAGTTTTTTACACCGCTTTGTATCATACCATGTTTGCACCTTCAATATTCAATGATGTAAACGGAGATTATAGAGGAACAGACAAAAAAGTATACGAAAAAGCAAACTTTACAAACTACACTACTTTTTCACTTTGGGATACTTACCGTGGTTTACATCCATTGTATACCATTACACAACAAGAAAAAATTAACGACATCGTAAAATCATTTTTAGCGATTTACGAGCAGCAAGGCAGATTACCAGTTTGGCATTTAATGGGTAACGAAACCAATACAATGAACGGAAATCACTCGATCGCCGTAATTGTAGACGCTTACATGAAAGGATATAGAGGTTATGATGTTGCATTAGCTTACGAAGCCATCAAAAAAACAGCGATGCAAACGCGTGAGGGAATGGATTATGTGCAAAAACTAGAATACATTCCTGCAGATAAATTGTTAGAATCTGTTGGAAACGCTTTAGAATATGCGATCGACGATTATTGTATAGCGTTAATGGCGAAAGATCTTGGTAAAACAGAAGATTATAACTATTTCTCAAAAAGAGCCAATTTGTACAAACTTTATTTCGATAAAGAAACTACATTCATGAGAGGTAAATTGACAGATGGAAATTGGAGAACACCATTTAATCCGCTTTCATCAGCACATAGAAAAGACGATTACGTAGAAGGAAATGCATGGCAATACACTTGGTTAGTTCCTCAAGATCCTTACGGTTTAATCGAATTATTTGGAAGCGAAGATAAATTTATTAAAAAATTAGATTCATTATTTTTAATAACTGATAAAGTAGAAGGCGAAGAAATCTCTCCAGATATTAGCGGTTTAATTGGTCAATATGCGCAAGGAAATGAGCCAAATCACCATATTCCATACCTTTATGCATACGTTGGACAACCTTGGAAAACAGCCAAATTAATCCGTGAAATCGATGAGAAATTCTATTCTACAAAACCTGATGGATTGTGCGGAAATGAAGATTTAGGACAAATGTCGGCTTGGTATGTTTTATCATCAATGGGATTCTATTCTGTTAATCCTGCAAATGGAATTTACGTTATGGGAAGTCCGTTAGTAAATTCAGCAGTAATTCATCATAAAGAAGGAATTTCGTTTGCAATAAAAGCAATAGATAACAGCAAAACCAATATTTATATTCAGAAAGCTGAGTTTAACGGAAAACCTTATACAAAATCATATATCACACATGATATGATTGTAAAAGGAGGAGAATTAAAATTGTATATGGGAAGTAAACCATCGACCACTTTTGGAGTTAAAAAAGCAGACAGACCGCTTTAATTTTAGATTTAAGATTTTTGAATGTAGATTTTAGAAGTAGGATTTTAGTTTCCTAACAGGTTTTTAAAACGGGTTAGGTATTATTTCAGACTTTCAACAGCTTTTTCAAAGTTTTAAACTTTGAAAAAGCTTAGACAAATAAGATTTAGATTAAAGAAACTAGGAAGTTCAGTCACAGATTTTAGCTTAAAGCTTATTGCTTAAAGCGTAAAGCAAAAAATAAAAATATGAAAATAAAAAGTTTAATTTTTTTAGGACTATTACAATGCTGCATTTTTGTAAATGCGCAGGTTAAAGCATTAGATCCAGTAGAATATGTAAATCCGTTAATGGGTACACAGTCTTTGCATAGTCTTTCAAACGGAAATACCTATCCCGCAATCTGCAGACCTTGGGGAATGAATTTCTGGACTCCGCAAACGGGTAAAATGGGAGACGGATGGGCTTACATTTATACAGCAGATAAAATTAGAGGATTTAAACAAACACATCAGCCTTCGCCTTGGATGAATGATTACGGACAGTTTTCTATCATGCCGGTTACTGGAAAATTAACTTTTGCAGAAGACGAAAGAGGAAGCTGGTTCAGCCATAAAGCCGAGGTTTCTAAACCATATTATTACAGCGTTTATCTTGCAGATTATGACGTTACAACAGAAATTACTGCAACAGAAAGAGCAGCGCATTTTCAGATTACATTTCCAGAAAATGAACAATCTTCAATTGTAATTGATGCTTTTGATAAAGGTTCTTACATTAAAATTATTCCATCAGAAAATAAAATTATTGGTTACACCACTCGCAACAGCGGCGGAGTTCCAGAGAACTTTAAAAACTATTTTGTACTGCAGTTTGATAAACCTTTTACAACCAATTATACTTGGCATGATAAAGTTTTAGAAAAAGACAAATTAGAATTAAAAGACGATCACGTTGGTGCAGTTGTAGGTTTCAAAACTAAAAAAGGAGAAATAGTAAATGTAAAAGTTTCTTCTTCTTTTATTAGTCAAGAACAAGCTGAGTTGAATTTGAAAAATGAATTAGGAACAGCTTCTTTTAAAGAAACAGTAGCTGAATCTAAAAAAGAGTGGAATAAAGTTCTAGGAAAATTAACTGCAGAAGGCGGAAGCGACGAGCAATTGAAAACATTCTACTCTTGCTTATACCGTACAGCATGTTTCCCTCAAAAACAATACGAAATAAACGCAAAAGGAGAAATTGTACATTACAGCCCGTACAATGGTAAAGTTTTGCCTGGTTATATGTATGCAGGAACAGGTTTTTGGGATACGTTCCGTGCCTTATATCCATTATTGAATTTAGTTTATCCTTCTATAAACAAAGAAATGCAGGAAGCATTAATCAACGATTACAAAGAAGGCGGTTTCTTGCCAGAATGGTCAAGTCCGGGCTTTAGAAATGTAATGGTGGGTAATAATTCAGCTTCTGTAGTTTCTGATGCTTATATCAAAGGATTACGAGGATATGACATCAACAAGTTGTACGAAGCTTTATTACACGGTGCTAACAACGAAGGACCAATGGATGCTGTTGGAAGACGCGGCGTACAGTATTACAATACTTTAGGTTATGTGCCTTACGATGTGAAAATCAATGAAAATGCAGCGAGAACATTAGAATATGCTTACGATGACTTTACGATCTGGAAATTAGCAAAAGCACTAAATCGTCCTAAAAAAGAAATCAATTTATTCGAAAAAAGAATGATGAATTATAAAAATCTTTATAATCCATCAATCGGATTAATGAGTGGTAGAAATAAAGACGGAAGTTTTCCTAAAGATTTCAATCCGTTTAAATGGGGAGATGCTTTTACCGAAGGAAATGCATGGCATTACAGCTGGAGTGTTTTTCATGACGTACAAGGTTTGATTGATTTAATGGGAGGACAAAAGAAATTTACTGCAAAATTAGACGCAGTATTTTCAACACCGCCAATTTTTGACGACAGTTATTACGGATCAGTTATTCATGAAATCCGCGAAATGCAGATTATGAATATGGGACAATATGCGCACGGAAATCAGCCCATTCAACACATGATTTATTTGTATAATTATGCAGGCGAACCTTGGAAAACACAATATTGGTCGCGTGAAGTAATGAACCGTATGTACAAACCAACTCCAGATGGATATTGTGGTGATGAGGATAACGGACAAACATCGGCTTGGTATGTATTCTCTGCAATGGGATTCTATCCAGTTTGCCCAGGAACAGAAGAATATGTTCTAGGAGCACCATTATTTAAAAAGCTGACATTACAATTAGAAAACGGAAAAGAATTGGTGATTAACGCACCAAAAAATTCTGAAACTAATAAATATGCTCAAGATTTAAAATGGAATAACGCAGCTTACTCAAAAAATTATATCAATCATTTTGATGTATTAAAAGGCGGCGAGTTAAATTTTGACATGAGCGATACACCAAATTTACAAAGAGGAACTTCAGCAAGCGCTTTTCCATATTCTTATTCAACTTCAAAATAATATTATGCAATCACGTAGAAAATTCATAAAAAACGCTGGGATATTTTCAGCAGGATTATTGGCCATTCAAACAGATGCTTTCGGAATGCAATCGGATACTTTCAATTTTGCATTAAAAGATTTTATTACAAAAAGACCTCCTGTAGCCGAAAGAAAGTTTACAAGTAAAGCTATTGAAGCCGCTATTGTAAGAATCAAAAAACAAATAGCTAACCCAGAACTGGCTTGGTTGTTTGAAAACTGTTTTCCAAATACATTAGATACCACTGTCGATTTTGAAATCATCGACGGTAAACCTGATACTTATGTAATTACAGGTGATATTGATGCCATGTGGTTACGTGATAGTACAGCCCAAATTTGGCCGTATATTCCGTTTGTAAAAGAAGATAAAAAATTGGCTGAATTGGTAAAAGGAGTAATCAACCGTCAGACAAAATGTATTTTGTTAGATCCTTATGCAAACGCTTTTTACAAAGATTTTAATCAGGTAAGCGAATGGAAAAATGACATGACCAAAATGCAGCCTGGAATTCATGAGCGCAAATGGGAAATTGACAGTTTATGCTACCCAATTAGACTGGCACACGGTTATTGGAAAGAAACTGGAGATATAAGTTTGTTCGACAGCAAATGGAAAGAAGCTATGTTGTTGGTTTTACAAACCTTTAAAGAACAACAGCGCTGGACTGATAAAGGACCATACAATTTTCAAAGAGTTACGGCTTGGGCTACAGATGGAGTGCCTTTAGGAGGTTACGGTTATCCTGTAAAACCATGCGGATTAATTGTTTCGACTTTTAGACCAAGTGACGACAGCACTTTATTTGGATATTTAATTCCAAGTAATATGTTTGCAATTGAAGTGTTAGGATACCTTCAGGAAATTTTCTCTTTGCCGGCTTTATTAGATAAAGATTTAGTTGCCAGAGCAAAAGAAATGCAAGCGCAAGTTCAGAAAGGATTAGAAGAAAACGCAATTATCGAACACCCAAAATTCGGAAAAATCATTGCTTTTGAAGTAAACGGATATGGAAGTTTCCATATGATGGATGATGCTAATGTACCGTCATTATTATCATTACCATATCTGGGAGCAATTGAACCAGATAGTCCGCTATATTTAAACACAAGAAAAGTAGTGCTTTCAGAGAATAATCCGTTTTTCTATAAAGGAAAAGCCGGCGAAGGTATTGGCGGACCACACACAGGAACCGATACAATCTGGCCAATGAGTATTGTTTTAAGAGCCATTACAAGTGTTGACGAAAAAGAAATAAAAGCATGTATAAGCAACTTAATCAAGACAAATGCAGATACTGGTTTTATGCACGAATCTTTTCATAAAGACGACGTAGCAAAATTTACTAGAAAATGGTTTGCTTGGGCAAATACACTTTTTGGAGAAATGATCGTACACACCAGTATTCATTATCCGCAAATTTTAAAAGATAAAAACATTTAAAATAATAATTTGCCATCAAGAGATTAAGAAAAATAAGTAGTTAGACTTAATCTCTTAATGGTAAAAAAGAATCAAAACTAAAATTTAGTTGACCCCATAATGGTTCAATTCCAAAAACAAAAAAACAAGAATGAATAAAGAGTATGCCGTTGGCTTAGATATTGGAGGCACACATATCACCGCAGCGATAATTGATATAGTAGATATGAAGGTGATGGATTTTTCACTGCACAAAGAGTCTTTTGATTCTAATATGCCAGTGGAAGAGGTTATGACTATTTGGGAAAAAGCAATTCGAACATCATTCAAAAATTCTAAAGTCGAAAAAACTTCAGGATTAGCAGTTTGTATGCCGGGACCATTTGATTATACAAACGGAATTTGCTGGATAAAAGACCAATCTAAGTATGAACATTTTTATGGGTTGAATGTACGCGATTTATTTCAGGACAAACTAGATCTTTCTAGCGATTTTCCAATTCTTTTTGAAAATGATGCCGTTTGTTTTGGAAAAGGAGAAGTTTTTAAAGACTCAGAAAATCTTTCTAAAAAAGTAATGGCCATCACACTTGGTACTGGACTTGGCGCTTGTTTTATTGACAAAGGAGAATCAATCAGCACAGGAAATTTAGTACCTAAAGACGGCGAGATTTACGATCTTCCGTACAAAGAAGGTATTGCTGAGGATTACGTTTCAGTTCGTGGACTTTTGGCTGGTTATTTCGCTTTAAGCGGAAAAAAAGTTAACAATGGTTTAGAGCTTTTTAATTTAGCGGAAAACGGCGACGAAATGGCTGTAAAAGTATTTGAACAAATGGGACAAGACTTGGCAGCAATTGTTCTTCCGTGGTTAGAAAAATTTGGTGCCGACAGCTTTATCATTGGAGGAAAAATTGCAAATGCAAGCGAATTCTTTTTACCTGTTTTCAATCAAAAAATTAAAGAAGCTGGAAGTGAAATTGAAGTTTCTATTTCTACAGATAATGAGAAAGCAGCTTTATTAGGCGCCACAAGTATGCTTTATAAAGCGTAATATCAATTATAGAATATTCTATTTTAAAGCTGTCCGAAATTATATTTCGGACAGCTTTTTTTATAAATACTAAAGACGAGCACTCCAAGTTAGACCGCTTATATCTGTTAAAGTCAGCGTGTAATGCTCTTTGTCAGACATTGTTTTACGATCGATCGGAAGCCGCATTGTTGCTTTTGCACCAAGCGGAATAATCAAGCTGTGAGCGCCGGGTTTTATTTTGGCAACATAATGATTGTCAATAGTTGTGGCAGGTAATTTTGCTAAATCAGCTCCATGCAATTGTAAAAGATATTTTCCAGATGAATCTTGAAGCGAAATACCAATCAAAAAAGAGCCATAAACATCAACGCCTTCAACTCGATAAACATCAAAACTCATTTCTGAATCCTGCATTTTAAAATTGCTGATTTCCAGTTTTGGTTTTACTGATTTATTGTGCAACGTTCCAAAAACGCCTCCGTGAAAATATTGATTAGTATACAAAGTAAGACCTGCAATAAAAGCAACAGTTACTAAAATAAGCCGCTTGTATGCCGCTAAATTCAGCGGTCCAGAACCTATAAATTTAAACCATTTTGTTTTAGTAAAAGGGACCTTTCTCGAAATAAAATAAGAATCTAACGAAAGATAGTTACTGCCGGTTATAAATAAAGTAAATCCTGCAGCTAAGCCTAAAATTCCTATCTGCCATTCGTCTAAACAAGTTGTTCCAATCCAGCCGGAAGCGAGTAGAATCCCAAAAGCTAATAAGAATATTCCAATACTCATTAAACGAGTGAAAAAACCAAGAATTAATGCTAAACCTACAATTCCCTCGACAATAGTAAAAGTTACCATTGCATACCATAAAGCTTCGGGATGTGTAACTAAATATTCGATTATGGGTTTTAACCCAAGAGAATTTGGTAAAAAATGATTGAATTTCTCGCCAATGTAACCTGCTTCTTCAGGTATTAATTTGTTTTCTAAAATAAGACGTCTCCAAAATGCCGAAAAATAAGTCCAGCCAACTACCAATCGTAACGATAAAGTAGCCATAGACGCAGTGTCAAAAGATTTCTTTTGCTGTATCATGCAGTATAAAATTTAAAAATAAAAAATTGTTTTAAGCTGTAATTGAATTCGCTTTTAGTGCAATTTTTAGATTTTTAAATACGATAAACATAGGAGGATAAGTCGTAGATTTTTTGCCAAATTCGAAAGCAGGGCGAACTTGAACTTTAGTAAAAACAGCATTCTCATTTACAGGAGAATAAAATGACAGTATTCTAGGTAGAACAGGAATTTGTGGTGCAGGAATAACCTTTTTTACAAAAGTGTTTTTATGAATTAAACTGCTGCTGCAAGATCCAAACTGCGGTAATTGAGTTTGAGTTTTTTGAGAAAATTCGATTGAATCAATCGCAGTAAAATGCAGAATAGTTTTTTTAATCTGACAATTAGAAAAAGCATACACTAAACTGACAACTAACAAAAGCTGTTTAAGATGTCGAAATGTAGTAGTGAAATTTTTCCAATTCATTTTATAAAAATAACTTTAAAAAATGGTACTCGCATTGATTTTAGATAACATTAACAGCTATTTCAACTCAATAAACAAGTTCAGCGTTTGTTTTTATTATTCCGGATTTAAAACGGTGATAATATTTTCTCTCAGACCCGTTTTTAGATTGATAATTTCAAATCTTTTTGCAGCCGAAAACGAACCAATATCGCTGTCGCTGTTAATTAAAATGGCTCCAACAAGAATAATATATTTACAATTGTATTTCGTTGCCGCGATCAGTTCTTGAATACGATCGTCAATGGCCTGATAGATCACTTCGGTTGCCGCTATCAATGGAAGTTCTGAGTTTAGAATTTTATCTTTTTGCTTGAATAAAATTTGCTCAATAATATTCATTTGATAATCCAATTCCGTTACATTTCCTAGTCTTATAGTATTATCTGCTAATTTGTTAAGCGCGCCGGTTGCCGCACCACAGCAAAGTGACTTCTCCGTTTGTCCGATGCGATTGATTTTTCCAACAATTCCTTCTTTAGAAATACCAATATGAGGTCCGTAATAAATAAAAACAGCCCCATCATCAGGAACATGACTTGCGAAAGCGGCCATACCGCTCAATCCAGTAAATGGAAAACCGTCTAAACCGCCCATTTTAAAAGGACCTAAAAACTCAAGAGCTCTTGCAGGATATTGAATGCTGTTTACATCATCGCTGCAAATACTATCTGCCAATATGATTTGTGAAGGTTCTAAATCAAGTTTCTCTTCAACATAATCAATTACTTTATTGATATAATCAATAGTAGTTAAAGCATAAGGATAGTGTTTTCGGATTATATCTAATTTTTCTCTTTTTTTCATTGATCCAATCGTTTTGTAAAAAAAGTTCTGACGAGCAAAAAACTCATGCAAATTTGTACGCAGCTTCTATTTTTGCAATTTTTTATAAAGGTACAGTTAAAAATTAAGTTCTCTTTTTACTTTTAGAATATATTCGAATTTCAAATTAGACAGCATTTAAGATTCTATATTTATGAGATTTTAGAACTGATATGCTCAAAAAGGATATTAAATTTATCGCCGAGTTTTTTCTTAAGACGCTGTTTCGATTTTTTTACAGCATCAGGCGTTATTCCTAATAATTCAGAGATTTCAGTATTATTGAAATTTAGTTTTTGAAGTAATAAAATTCGTTTATTAGAATCTGTAATTTCAGGAAAATCTTCTTCCAGTAAACGATGAAACTCAGGATGAACTTTTTGAAATTCTTTTTTGAAATTTTTCCAGTTTTCCTCCGTCATCAAATGTGATTCTAGTAAAATGCTCAGATTTTCTTTTTCAGAATCGCCGTTAGACGAATTTTTAATTTGATTTATTTCAGATCGTAAACTTTTTATTTGATTGTTTTTTTCTTTCAAATGAGCGGCATGCGCATCTAAATTTTCTTTTGCTTCGGATAATTTTTGCTCATTTTTTATTTTTTCAGTTTTTAACGAAAAGACCTTTTCACGATATTCAATTTGTCTGTTTTTTAAATGCTTTTTAAAATTAATAACAAGAAAAATTAATAAGGAAAGAGAAAGGATAATAATTACAGCATAAACATTTTTTATCGAAATTTCATTCTTGTATTGTTCATTAGTACGATTAATATTTTGCTGAAATTTTTCTTTTTGAATCATCCAGTTTACTTTGTTGATAGCCATATCGCCATCTTTGTTTTTAAGAGAATCTTCAAGAACAAGCATTCGTCTTCTTAAAACCAATTCTTCATCAGCTTTGTTTTGATGCTGCAGGATTCTCAATTTTAGTTGAATGATTTGAAGTTCTGATTTTTCAAAATAAGTTTTTGAGTACACAATATTTTGAGCCTCTTTTAAAGCTTGATCTGCTTTAATAAAATCGTTGTCATCTAAATATAGTTCGGCTAGTAAAATGAAAGCGTACATCGTATTCTGGTAGCTTTTTTCAGCTTTTGAGATGTCGATATCTTTTTTGACTAATGAAATTGCCGATTTAAAATCGCCTTGTTTTTGTTTTACCATTGCCAGATCTCCCAAAGCTTTAGCATAGCGAACTTGATCTTGAATTTCCTGTGCTAGTTTGGCAGTTTGTAAAAAATAATATTGAGCTTTTTTAAGATCAGAAGTATGCAGATAGTTCATACCAATAGCATTTGTTATCGAAGCATATTCGATGCTTTTTTTAGGAGCATTTTTTTTGGCAAGATCTAAATAGTATGCTGCCTCTTTATAATCACCAAGCGTTTGCATAATCCATCCAATTTTTTTGAAGGATTCACCTGGCAAGATTATTTTTTCGGCTGGCAGTTTTTCAATTTTATCAATTACTTTAAGAAGGAGCGGAGTCATTTTTATGAAATCTCTGTAATGATAAAGATAGCTTACATAATTAAGCTGTGTCCAAATTTCAATGCTTTGTTCTTTTAAAAGTGCCGCCTTTTTAAGCGACTGCTGATAATGAAAATCACTTTTTTTGTTTACTGCATTATAAAAATTACTGTATCCATTGGCAAGTAGTGCCTCATAAAAAACGCTGTAGTTTTTATTTTGATGCAGTGGTTTTAAAAAGTTTTTTAATGCCAGTGTATCCTTGTCAAAAGATTTTTCCTGATTTAATACTGCCTCATAATTTTTAATTTCATTTTCGGAAAAAGAAATTTCAATAGGAGCGTTTTGTGCTTTTAATAGAAAGGCAAAAAAGACTAAAGCGATGCAGTAGATTTTCTTTGAAAACATTTTTTCTTAGTTGTGGTTTTTGTTTTTGGGATCGTAAAAATAGCGAAAAAAGTTACGTTTATAAACCAAAAAACATAATGTATTGATTTTGTTAGATTTCTAAACATAAATGTCCCCCATTTGTCCCCCTCATTTTTTATAGTATGAATCCTTTCTAGAGTAGTTTTGCCAAAGCAATATCCGAATTTAAAAAGCCTCGTATATGCAGCAAATTAAGATGTTTTTGCTGCCTCATTTTTCAGCGTTAGGAACTGCTGTGGTAACTGTAGAAAATTTTATTGCCCCAACTGTTCTCCCCCAAGATATAACAGTCAATTCGATTTTACAGGAAATGCAGTAATAGTTCTAGCGCTGATTAATTTTGACGGCAGTTATAGTAATCGAGTGTTTATTATCATTGTTTTTAAAGAGGTATAAACCTAAGGTGTAAGGAATTTTTGTTTTACACTAAACAACCACAATCATTGTTATTTGAAATGACAAACTGATATTGTGTTTTCTGCATAGTCCGTGGTTTCAACCACGGGGCGTAATATTGACACACATCGTATTGTGTTCCCGTGGTTGAAACCACTAGCTATGTTTATAACGTTTGAATAAAAAAGAAAATCGCATAGTTTTATTAATTCTTTGTTTCGAATGAAAAAAATGCTCAAAACGAACTTTAAACTCCAAACTTTGTCTAAGTTTTGAACCAATTTGGGTGTAAACTCTGAGAGGAAATTAGAAAGAGAATAAAGTCGAATTTATTTAACGTATTGGGTGTAATTGCTCAAAAAACAATCTAACACATAGAAACATAGATTTTATAGCTAGAAAAGGGGACAAAAAGAAATATGTTTCTTTCGCATAGCGCAGCTATGTGTATTTAAAAAAGTGAAACGCCTAATTTTCGGCTGCAAAAGCTATGTTTCTATGTGTTGAAAGCAATTACACCCAACGGGTTTATTTAACGATACTCAAATCCTTAAAAACAGATTTCGTTATATCCTTTCTGCAATTTCCGAAAGCAGCACTATTAATTTTTCGATCTTGCAAAAGGCGTGTTGCAAAAAAATAAGTGCCATTATTATTTACAATATAACCAACCCACCATCCGGTATTGATTTCGTTTTCTCTAGTCCAGCCTGTTTTTGAATAAATAGAGTAGTCGCTGTTTTGCTCCGTCAGCATAACTTTTTTTACAATTTGCATATTCCGTTTCGAAAATGGAAGCTTTTCGTCGTAAAGATTTTTTAGAAATACAACTTGATTAAGAGGGGAAATTTTAAAGTTGCCAAAATTCCAAAAATCAGCATCTGTTTGCGACAGATCGAGATTTCCGTAATGACACAATGATAAGTATTTTTTGTAATTATCCTTTCCAATTTTCTTTGCCAACTCCACAAATGCCCAGCCTGCAGAAACTTCAAAAGCTTCTTTTACTGTTATGTCGTGGTATATCTCAGGACGATAACCATATTTTATAGTATCTGTAGTTCTCGGCCATTTTACTATGTCATTTTCGCTGGAAATAGTTTTTGTTTCTAATGCTATAAGCAGATTGATAATTTTGAAAGTCGATGCAGGAAGTGTTTCTTTTTTGGTGCCAATTGTGTCAGATAAAAACCATCTATGTTTATTGTTATCATAAATGGCAATCGAACCTTCGACATTGCAGTTGTCAAAATATTTTTTAAAATCGGATCGTATGACAATTTTATCGTGGTTGGATATAATTGTGTGATCCCCTTTTTTTAGATTGGATGAGCAAGAAAATAGAAACCCTAAAATAAGAAATCCTGTAAATAATTGTTTCAAATTCATTTTGCTCTTTTAAAATAGTACACGGACTTTTTTTAGTCTCAGATGGGGTTTTGTGAAAAGTTTTTGCCACTAATTTCACGAATTGACACTAATTTTTTATTCTAATTAAGTAAATGATTATTCATTTAAATAATTTAATTCGAGGAAATTTGTGAAATTCGTGGCAAAAAAACAAAGACTCTTACACCTTAAAAATCAAATTCTTTTTATAGAAAACCCATAAAATCAGAGACCAGAAAATGGCATAAGAGATAGCGTAAGCCAATGACGAATTCATTGGATTCTCAAAACAAGGCACAATCCAAAATTTATAAATTAAGGTTTGAAGATTGATTTCTTCTCCAGTTAAATCAGGACTTTGCATTTTTATAGAACTCATTACTCTTGGAATCACACCAGAAAAGTAAAATACAATCATAGGATTTACGCCCCAGATCAAGAATAATTTTGTCCATTTTTTATAGTTGGCAACATCAATAATATAATACAGCAAGGTTAAGCATATTGTTGCAATTCCAGCCGTATATAAAACGTATGAACTTGTCCAAAGCGATTTATTTATTGGGAAAATAATATTCCAAAGTAAACCAAGAGCCCACAAAACAATTCCTGAAATTGCAAGTTTCTTTATGATTTCAGTTTTAGAAATTTGTAAGTTTAAAATCTGTCCAATAAACATTCCAAGTATTCCTGTACCAATAGCCGGCAGCGTGCTTAAAATTCCTTCAGGATCCCAAGTTTTAGAAACGCTCCATAAATGTCCATTTAAAATTAAATTGTCTAACCATCCTGCAAGATTAGTATCTTTTTCAAAATTGGCAGCGCCAATTCCGGGAACGGGAACAAAAGCCATTAAAATGTAATAACCCACTAATATCGAAGCGACAATTAAAAGCTGTGATTTTAAATTTGTTTTTAAATACAATAACGAAGCGAAGAAATAAACAATTCCAATTCGCTGCAAAACGCCTGGAATTCTAACATCTTCAAAAGCTTCTAATTTGCTGTAGGCGAGAACCATCATCAACGTAAAAATTCCAAAAACAAGATAGGTTTTAACCTTTAAAGTAAAGTTTCCTAAAAGAGCATAAGCAACGGCAAAAGTGATGGCTAATCGAACAAGTAACAATGGAATTCCTTCTAGATCAAATAAGTGGATTCTACTGAAAAAGTTTAGAGATAATCCCAAACAGAAAATTCGCAGAGAACGAACCAAAATTTTATTGAATACAGCTGCATCAAAATGCTTTGTTGGCATAGCAAAAGGTATTGCAGTTCCCATTATAAAAACAAAAAACGGAAAAACTAAATCAGTAGGAGTACAGCCGTGCCATTCAACATGTTCTAAAGGCGGATAAATAGAAGCCCAGCTTCCAGGATTGTTGACAATAGTCATTAATAAAATTGTAAATCCTCTAAATACATCCAGTGAGGTTAAACGTTCTTTTGTCATTGGGTAGGTTTTTGGTTCGGTTAATTATTTAAAAGAGAACTTTTAAAGCTGTATGGACACAATTATAAAAAGTAACACGGATTGCACTAATTGTCACTAATTTGTTTGTGAAATTAATTTCACAAACAAGATTAACCTATTAAAATTAGTGCAAATTGGTGAAATTTGTGTTTAAATTGTTTTATAATATTTGTGTTCATGCGGTAGACTTTTAGAGTGTTTGTTTATGATGGAAAAGAGATTTTTCCCATTGATACTGATGGAATTCGTTTGCGAGATCCAAAATCAGATTTTCCTCCAGAAACGGTTTCATTTGCTAAAATGGCAAATAAGATTGCTTCTTTTGCATCGCCTGAAATTCCCAGCGAATCAGTATTGGTAAAAGTACAAGACAGCAGTTCTTTAAGCCAGCCTGTTAACAACGGATTATGAGCGCCTCCGCCAGACATATAAATAGTAAAACTTTCTATTGGATAAGTTGTATTGCTGATCGTTGAATTTATAGCTTCTGCTATTGTTTCGGCACTAAATCTGGTTAAAGTTGCTAATAAATCTTCGATAGAAATATTTTCAGTATTGCTTTTAGTTTGTGCATTTCTCACATATTCAATACTAAAAAGCTCTGGACCTGTGGTTTTTGGAAATGGCGCTTGAAAAAAATCATCAGCTTTTAAAGCTTCTAAAAGAGATAGATTTACTGTACCTTTTTTTGCAATTTCGGCATCTTTATCATACGCTTTATCAGGAAATGAAAGTCTGGTAAAAGCATCAATTAAAGTGTTTCCAGTTCCTGTATCCGTTACAAAAACCTCTTCGGGATTATGATTGGAAGGTAAAAAAGTAAAATTGGCAATACCGCCCATATTAAGCATAATGCGATTTTCGCCTTTTTTACTAAACAAAAAATAATCTCCATAAACAGCTAACGGTGCACCTTCGCCGTCCGCTGCTATATGTTTTTGTCTAAAATCAGAAATAGTTAAGATTCCAGTTTTTACGGCGATATGATCTCCATCGCCAATTTGTAAAGTACCGTTTGTAAAGTTTTCTAACTGATGCAGGATTTTTGGAGCATGAAAAACGGTTTGCCCGTGCGAGGCTACTAAATCAACTTTTGAAGTTGGGATTTTCCAATGGTTTAAACAATCAAGAATCATATTAGCATGAAGAATCCCGATCCATTCATTCAATAAAACTAGTTTCTGAAAATCAATAGTAGGTTTTGCAAACACGCTTCTGATTTCTGATTTTATTTCTTCTGAATAATCGACTGTGTCAAATTCTAATAATTGAACTTCAGTGTTTTCTCCAGAACCAGTAATTTTGCACAAAGCCACATCTAAACCATCCAAAGAGGTGCCAGACATTAACCCAACAATAATTCGGGAAGGTTTTTTTGCGATTTCATACAGTGCTTCTAAATTTGCATTCATGATCTTTTTTTTTAGTTTAACTAAATAGAAATGTTCCTTATTTGATAACAGCTTCCTGAATTACCTTTTGAATATCTTCTCTAATTTTTCCTTTAGATAATTTATTCTCGTCATTTACAACTTCTGGATAAGTTCTATTGGATAAAAATACATAAACAATTTCTGTTTCTGGGTCAACCCAAGCTATGTTTCCTGTAAATCCGGTATGACCAAAACTCGCCTGAGAAACACAACCGCAAGTTGGCCCGCCTTTGCTAATTCTTTTGTCAAAACCTAAACCTCTCTGAATTCCTTTGTCTTTGTAATAGCAAGTATTGAAAGCATCAAATGTTTGTTCAGAAAAATAGTGCTTGCCGCCGTAATTTCCTTTTTGTAAAAACAGCTGCATCATTTTGGCAACATCCATAGCGTTAGAAAAAATTCCTGCGTGACCAGCAACTCCGCCTTCCATAGCAGCGGCCATATCGTGAACATATCCTTGAATAAGCTGATGTCTAAAATAAGTATCGATTTCAGTAGGAGCGATGCTGTTTTTATCAAATTTATTTAGCGGATTGTAAAGTGTATTATTCATGCCAAGTGTGCTGAAAAAGTTTTCTTTACTTAGATCTTCAAGCTTTTTATGTGTTTTCTTTTCTAAGTATTCTTTTAAAATGATAAAAGTAAAATCACTGTATTTGTATTCTTTTTTTACGGCTACTGGACTTTTTGCAATGATTTTCATGATGGTGTCGTGATAATCATTTCGAATAAAAAGGCTGTCTGCAACTTTTGTCGAAAACTTAGAATCAGCAGTTTTGCGGTAATATTTTGGAGAAGGTTTTCCATCACTGTCTAGTGTTGCTTTGTAAAACGGAATCCAAGCCTGCAGTCCGGCGTAATGCGTTAACAAATCTTTGAAAATGATGTTTTCTTTATTTGTATGTGTAAAAAACGGTACCATGTCTTTTAGTTTGGTGTCTAAAGTAACTTTGTTTTTATCGTACAATTGCATCACATTTGGCAGTGTAGAAATCATTTTCGAAATGGAAGCAACATCATACAAATCTGAATTGCTAACCTTTTTTTGATTGTCATAGGTTTGATATCCGTATGATTTCTGAAAAAAAACTTTTCCTTTTCGGGCAGCCAATACTTGCATTCCAGGAGTCATTTTTCCGTCAATTGCTTTTTGGGCAATCGCATCTATTTTCGATAAAACAGCAGAATTCATTCCCACATTTTCAGGAGTTGTAAAGCCCAAACGGTTTATTTTTTCGGTAGATAAGCCATCATTTACCTTAAACGAATCATTAATAGATACTGGCAGTTTTCCTTTTGCATCGACAGCTCCAAATAGTATTTCTGCAGAAACAACTTGACTTATAGCTGAGTTTTGATATGAAACAACTAATCCTTCAATATCATCAAAATTAGTAATAGGTAACAGCGAGTAAGGTTTTGTAAAAATGTCCAAAATCACTTTGTTGTGTTTAGCGATTTCTTGCAGCCAAAGCAATTCAGTATCTGTGAAATTCTGCTTTTCCCAAGTTTTATTTAGTTTATGAAAACCGATAATTACAGTATCATAATTTTTTAGTTCTTGATTTAAACTGTCAATATTAGTATTTGAAACTTCTGTAATTTCAGTATATTTTTTTAAAGTAGTTACAAAAGTACTGTTAACATCATCTCCTAGTTTTACATACGCAATTTTTTGATCTAGGTTTTTGATAGGAAGAATTTCTTTTTCATTTTTTAAAACCGTAATCGCATTTTCGTAAAGTTTATAATGCAAAGCGTCATTTTGTGCTGGATTAAGATCGCCGTTGATATTATTCATATCGATCGGTTTGTACTTGTTTAATCCGGCTTTAAATTTATAATGCAATATTTTTTTTACGGAATGCGCCAAACGTTCTTCCGTAATTATACCTTGCGCATAGGCTTCTTCTAATTTTTGAAAAGCTTCGGGTACATTGTCAGGGCCAAGAAAAATATCATTTCCAGCAAGAAGAACAGCTATTTCTAAATCTCCCGGACCTTTAAAATTAGTAGCGCCTTTCATTGCCAAACCATCAGTAAAAATTAAACCGTTGAAGCCTAATTCTTTTTGAAGCAGATTGGTTACAATGTTATAAGAAGCAGAAGATGGAATATTAGCTTGCGGCTCTAAACTTGGAATGTTTAAATGTGCCACCATTACTGAAACTAAACCTTCGTCGAAAGTTTTTTTGTAAGGATATAATTCAACCAATTCAAGTCGTTCTTTCGAAAAATCAATAAGAGGTAATGCTTTATGCGAATCTACAGATGTATCTCCATGTCCTGGAAAATGTTTTCCTGTGCAAAAAACACCTTGACCTTGCACGCCTTTCATCAAAGCAATGGCTCTATTGCTTACATTGACTTTGTCTTCACCAAAAGAACGGTTGCCAATAATTGGATTTTTCGGATTGGTATTAATGTCGAGAACAGGAGCAAAGTTGAAATGAATTCCGATACGTTTATTTTCATTCGCTATATTTCGTCCCACATTCTCAATTAAACTCAAATCCTGAATAGCTCCCAAAGTCATGTTCCAAGGATAAATATAAGTTGAATCTAATCGCATTCCCAATCCCCATTCTCCGTCAATAGCAATGAATAATGGTACTTTTGATTTTGACTGATACAAGTTGGTTAATTTTGCCTGACGAACTGGTCCACCCTGAAAAAAAATTAATCCGCCTACTTTATAATCTTGAATTAATGCGCTGACTTCTTTTGTATGTACGGAATCTCTATTAGAATAAGCCGAAATCATAAACAGCTGACCTATTTTTTCTCTAGCCGACATTTTATTGTAAATACTATCAACCCAAACATTTTCTTTGTCAGAATCTTTAAAAAAAGTTTTTTTCTCAGATACCGCTTTTGGTTTGTAAACAACGGTATCTTTTAAAGGAATATCTGTTTTTACAGTTGTAATTGCAGTGTTTTTTTTAGAAGCGCAATTGGTAATCAAAAAAAGAAATGCGGCGTATAGGCTGATTCTTATGAAGTAATTTTTCATAATATATTTTGTTTTGAACAAATAGGTTTTAATTAGCTTCTACCCATTAAAAGATGATTTTCAATGGGTGAGCTTTTATTTTACTTAGCAAATTGGTCTTGCTTTTTATATAGTTTAAAAAGATATTTTCTCGCTGCTTCGTGAACTTGTCAGGTATAACCCTAAATAAGTTATTAATCCGTTTATCACTATTAATTCATTATCAAATACATATCCTGAAAATAATAATTTCGAATTTTCATTGATTAAATAAGTAAACAAAGGAGAAAGTAAACATAATACTGGAACTAGTTTATCATTTACATGTCTTGATTTTTGAAACAATCCAAAAGCATATAAACCTAATAACGGACCATAAGTATAAGAGGCAACTTTAAATATCATTCCAACAACTGAGCTGTCATTGATAGTATTGAAAATAATGATTACAAAGAAAATAAGAATCGAAAAACTAATGTGTACCAAATGTCTTGTTCTTACTGTGTTTTCTGGCTGTTTTCAGCTTTATCCATTCCCAAAAAGTCAACACAAAAAGAAGTCGTTAAAGCAGTCAAAGCGGAGTCTGTTGTTGCAAAAGTCGCGGCAATAATTCCCAGTAAAAATACGATTGCAGGAACTACAGCCAAGTGATTCAGTGCAATTTCAGGGAAAAGTAAATCGGTTCTTGGTTTACCTGTAACTAAGTCAGTTGGAATTGCGATTCCGTTTTATTAGCATAAATATATAACAAGGCACCAACGCTTAAAAAGAAAATATTGATGATTACAAAGATTCCTGTAAAGGTGAACATGTTTTTTTGTGCTTCGCCAATATTTTTACAGCTCAGGTTTTTTTGCATTAAATCCTGATCCAATCCAACCATAGCAATAGTCACAAACATTCCGCCAATTATTTGTTTGATAAAATGGAATTTACTTCCCATAAAATCATCAAAAAAGAAAATTTTAGAGTAGTTACTGTTTTTAACTTCTTCAAATGCTCCAATGGCACTTAAATCCATACGATCGCAAATAAAATAGATAGTAAGAAAAACAGATGTAACTAAGAAAAATGTTTGTAAAGTGTCTGTAATAATTATGGTTTTTAAACCGCCTCTATAGGTATAAGAAAAAATTAGAATTAATGACATGAATACCGTAAATGCAAAAGGAATATTGTAAAAATCAAATACAAATCGCTGCAATACAATTACAACCAAATACAGTCTGAAGGCAGAGCTTACGGTTCTGCTTATCAAGAAAATAGAAGCTGCCGTTTTGTAGCTGTAAACGCCCATTCTTTGCTCAATATAGCCATAAATAGAGGTTAAATTCATTCGGTAATACAGTGGTAATAATAATTTTGTAATTATTAGAAAACCTACAGCATTACCCAGAACAAACTGAAAATATTTAAACTGCTCACCGCTTGCCGCACCAACTTCTCCGGGAACAGATATAAAAGTTACTCCTGAAAGAGCCGTTCCAATCATTCCAAAAGCAACTAAGTACCATTTAGAGTTTTTATTTGCCGTAAAAAAGGCATCATTTCCACTGTCTTTTTTACTCACTTTATGCGAGATGTAGAATAGTGTTCCAAAATAAATGATAATAAGAAGGAGGATGGTGCTTGGTGTCATTTTATAGCTTTAGTGGTTTTGGTTTTTATTCTTTTGATTAGACCTAACAGATTTTAAAGACCTGTTAGGTTTTTGTTGAATCTTAAAAGTTATAGATTGTGGTTTTTATTGGTATAAATCTATAAAAGATTTGAATCTGTTGGTTATTAGATTTCCAGATTTTTATTCTGAGCTAATAAAACTGCTCTTACACTTTTGTGTTTTTTTAATAAATCAGAAGCTGTTTTTTCATCAATTTGCAGTTCTTCAACAATCATTTCTACACCTCTTTGAACTAATTTTTTGTTAGACAACTGCATATCGATCATTTTGTTGCCATAGATTCTTCCAAGTTTAATCATAACTGATGTTGAAATCATGTTTAAGACTAATTTTTGAGAAGTTCCTGCTTTCATTCGAGTGCTTCCTGTTAAGAATTCTGGTCCTACAATTAGTTCAATAGGATGATCTGCTTGTTTAGAAATCAAGCTGCCGCTGTTGCATGAAATACTGCCGGTTATGATTTTGTTTTCACGTGCTTTTTTCAATCCGCCAATAACGTAAGGAGTATTTCCAGAAGCTGCAATTCCTATTACTACGTCTAAACTAGAAATATCATAAGCAGATAAATCTCTCCATGCTTGATCGACATCGTCTTCGGCATTTTCTACCGCTTTTCTAATGGCAGAATCTCCACCCGCGATAATACCAATAATCCAATTGTCTGGAACTCCAAAAGTAGGAGGACATTCAGAAGCATCTAAAACTCCAATTCTCCCTGATGTTCCTGCTCCAATATAAAAAAGTCTTCCGCCAAGTTTCATTTTTGTAACAATTGCATCGACTAATTTTTCAATATTTGGAATTTGTTCTTCAACAATAGCTGCTACTTTTTTTATCTTCATTATTTATATTTGAAAGCAGTTCGTTGGTACTCATTTTATCTAAATTTGAGTAAAGAGATTCTCTTTCTGTATCTGGATTTGCTTTTGACATTTTTGATTTTTTTTTAATTTTTAATTTTTCTTTACTGCATTAAAATTTATTGGTAGATCAGATATTTCATTCTCATTTTTTTGAAGGCTTCTAAATCCTTCACCCAGCTTTTTCTGATATTTTCCTCAGAAGTGCCGCTTTCAATTTGTTGTTGTAATTTCTTAGTTCCCGCCAGTTTTGTGAAAAAAGGATTAAAGAATTTAGTTTTATCACTGGTATTTTGATACGCTTTAAGCAGCCATTTTAATTCCAGTTGTTGTAGTTTAGGATAAGTTGTCAAATCTTCGCCAAAACATTCTACGCCATTATAGACAGGGTCTTTGGCTCCAAAATTTGGTTTTGGAGTAAAACTAAAATTTGTTTTTGTTAAGTAAGGTGAGCCGTAAATTTGGAATTGTTTTTCTGTTCCGCGTCCCATGCTTACATTCGTTCCTTCAAACAAACACAAGCTTGCATATAAATTTATAGATTGATCGTTTGGCAAATTTGGAGATGGTTTTGCCAATAAACTATAATCCATTTTTCTGTTATAATTAACACAAGGAATTACAGTTAATTTACATTGAGCTGCGTTTTTAAGCCATTTTTCTCCATTAATCATTTTTGCATATTCACCAATAGTCATTCCATGAAGCAATGGAATAGGGTGCATACCCACAAAACTTGTAAATTCTTTTTCTAAAAGAGGACCGTCTACAATTCTGCCATTCGGATTTGGTCGATCAAAAATTATAAGCGGAACATTGTTTTCTGCGCAGGCTTCCATTACATAATGTAAAGACGAAATATAAGTATAGAATCTTGCGCCTACATCTTGTAAGTCAAAAACCATGACGTCGATTCCAGATAACTGTTCTGGTTTAGGTTTTTTATTATCTCCGTAAAGAGAGATTATCGATAATCCCGTTTTAGAATCTTTCCCATCAACTACATGTTCACCAGCATCGGCAGTTCCTCTAAAACCATGCTCTGGTGCAAAGATGGTTTGAATGTTTATTTTTTTCTCTAATAGAAAATCTACTACGTGTTTTTTGTTCGATAAAAGACCGGTTTGATTGGTAACAATACCAACTTTTTTATCTTTTAATAAAGGAATATATTTTTCGAAATTATCAGCTCCTGTTTTTATTTCATTACTGATATCATTAATTTTATTTTTAATAATTTCTGTTGACGAATTTGCATTCGAGGCATTCGAAACAATTAAAAATAGAATAAAAGTGATTTTTTTAAAGGCTTGAAACATAATACAAAAGTTTAAATTACAATTAAAATTACGCTTAATAAAGGAAAAAAAACAAAATAGGATAATTAAATCGAACCACTTTAATCAAAAAGTGGTTCGATTTTTAAGCTTATTTATTTGTTATGAAAGTAACAGATGGTGCATTTAAAGTTGCAGATGGTAATCCGCCGATAATTCCTCTGCAATAGATTGTGTAAACTCTTCCTGCTCTAGGAACAAAAGCAGTATTTGCCGGCGAATTGGCAAGGTTTGCAATTGTTGTTCCGGTAGTTGTTCCAGGAACATTTGTTGGAGAACCTGCAACACGAACCTGCAATTGATATCCTCTTGTATCTATTGGGTCTTGAGGCTCAATAGCAATGTATTTTTCGTTACCGCCCTTAAATGTTACATTTCTATAAGTATACACTTCTTTTGTAGTAACTGGCGTTGCACCAATAGTTGATGTTTCTTTAATCAATCCTAAATCATAACCTGCTGCTGCCGAATTGCTGATAACATTTATAAAACGAATATAGGCTTTAGTTTTGTCTAAATCAGCAACGGCTAAATCGTCGTTTATTTGATAAAGAGAATATACCGGCGGCGTAACAGACGGCGGTGTTGATACTAAGAAACTCGTATAATATTTTCCCGTTTCAGTAGTAATATTTCCATTGAAAATGCTAACTGCAGGAGTTGCAGGCGTCAAAACGCTTAAAGGTTGTGTTCCCGGTTTCATCAAAACATAATTAATTGGCACTGGATATTGAGCGCCATAATTCATCCCGACTTGCACTCCGGTTGTAGAACTTACAGCCGAAATTTTTTCAGTTCCTGTAAAGTAATTAATTTGAAAATTAGTTCCATTTGGACCAACAGCTGCGTGAATAAATTTTACGTTAGAAGCATTTGCAATTCCGTCTTTACTCTGATAAGGAGTCTGGTCGTTTTCGTCGCCGCAGGATGTAAATGCAAGTACTCCAAGAATTGGAATAATTGACTTTTTTATGGTGTTAAATATATTTTTCATCTAATAGATTTTTAGTTTTTAAGAAATTAATTTTTAGAAAACCACATTTCTTGAGTATGGTAATCTACCTTATCTGCTCCAATCGCTTTTAAAGCATCAAAATTCCAAACATATTCTGAGTTAAATCTCGGACGAACTCTGTATGGTAAATTTCCATTATTGTCAACAAATAAACCTCCGTTTGGTGTAAAACTCATTGTTCTGTAAATATCTGGATTATAATGATATTTACGTAAATCTGTCCAAGTTTCTAGCATACCGTAACCAAATAAAGCTACATATTTTTGAAGCATAATGTGGCTGATCGTCAAGTTTGCAGCCGTTGGAACGATATTGACATTGGTTAAGAATGCTGTTTTTTCAGCAGCAGTAATTGTCGATGTAATAGGGAAAATTGTACTTACAACAGTATTTGAATTTACAAAATCGATATTGGCGTCAATTGCTTTTTTGTAAGCATCTAAAGCCATGGCTTTATCTCCTTTTCTAAAAGCAGCTTCAGCTTTAATAAATTGAATTTCTGAATACGTCATTAAAGGGAAATTTGCTTTATCTCTAAAAAGGTATCTTCCCGGAGTTGTAATAGTTCCTGCAGTATACGTTCCATAAATATTTGGAATTCTGCTTACGTTTGTCGCAACTGTAGAAGCTGTAGTATTTAACGGGTTTCCATTAAAAGTATATTTACTTGGGTCTGGATTTGAAGAAGATGCCGGAGCTAATTCAGATTGACCTACAGACGGCGCTAAAACTCTAGAGATTCTAGGATCTTTTGCACCTCCAAAAAGAGTTCCGTCCATTGTTCTCACAGCAAAATCAGTTTGACGGTAAGTATTGAAGTTATTTCTTCCAGGACCATAGAAATTGATATCTGCAGCTACTGTTCCGTTATATCTAATTAAAGCATTATCTGCATTAGAAGCCAATGATTTATCACAGAATTCAATTACTTTATCTGGGTTATATGAAGCTTTATTGATTTGATTATTTAAATTTCTAGCCAAAACTCCGTAAGCAAACTTAACCCATTTAGAGCGGTCTCCTCCGTACATTTTATCTCCTCCAGCAGTGTAAGTCTGAGAAACACTTCCGTCTGTACGGTTCAAATCTGTTAAACCTTCATTCAATAAACGAACCACTTCAGCGTATACTTGTTCCTGAGGAACATAATCAAAAGAAAGACGCGAAGTAAAAACTTGATCAAAATTAATTAATTCAGAATGATAATCAGTTGCAACCTGCCAAGTCCAAGCTCTAATAACTTTTGCAATTCCAGTAATATCATGACGCTGTTCCGAAACTGCTTTTTCCTGTAATTTGGTTAAGTTTAAACCAATAGAAAAATAAGCCATTTTCCAGATTTCACCACCTGTATCACTATTTGATTGATATCCAAAACGATCCCATTCACTTCCTACAGCGCCAGCCGTAGCAGTACTGAAATTTTGAGTGTATCGTCCAAGACATCTGTTGTCAAACTGTAATCCCACAGCCATTTGCTGCTCGATTGGAGGCAGTAAAGCTGGTGCCGAAACATCAACAGGAAAACTTGGGTTTACGTTTATATCTTCTAAGTCGTTGCAAGAAATCATTGTGGCTACAAGACCTAATGCGGCTATATATGTTTTAATATTTTTCATGATCAATTAATTAAAGTCCGATTTTTAATCCTAAGTTCAAACCTCTTGGTGTAGAAACTACTCCAAAGTCAAAACCTGTTCCTCCAGCACCTCCAGTTGAAGCATTAGTTCCATTAACCGAAGGATCAGCTCCAGTATAATTTGTAATGATAAAAACATCGGTCATTGTTACATAAAGAGAAAGTGCGTTAATGAATGTTTTTTTCAATATTTCAGAAGGCATTTGGTAGCTTAAAGTAATATCTCTCATCCTTAACCAGTTAATGTCTTTTTCGACAAAATCAGCGTCGATCGCACCAGTTCTGTAATATTCGTTTTGAACACTTGGTCTTACCGGAATATTATTTTGTGTTGGAGTAGCTGAGTTTTCTAAACCATCTCTTAAAACACCTTTTACAATTCTTGTTTGTTCACGATCTAAAGTTTTGGTAGATAAACCGTTTTGGTACAAATAGAATTCAGTTGCGTTATAAATATCGCCGCCTTTTCTAATGTCTAACAAGAATGATAAACTAAGGTCTTTGTATGTAAACGTGTTTTGTAAACCAAGCATAAAATCTGGATTTCTGTCTCCAATAATTTTAAAGTTTGGATCTTTTAAAGCATAGCCGCTATTTGGATCAATTAAAGGCTCGCCTGCATTATTTCTCAAATAATCATTTCCTGTTAAAGTCGTTAACGGATTTCCAACAGTTACCCCGCCGCGAACATTTCCATAAAGCCAAGTGTCTGAAACATAGTATTCAGAAATAACAGAAGGGAGATTTAATAATTTAGAACGTGTTTTGCTGAAGTTAGCACTTACATTCCAAGAGAAATTTTCTTTTTTAATTGGTGATGCGTTTAAAGTAATCTCTAAACCTTGGTTTTGTAAA
This sequence comes from Flavobacterium sp. YO12, assembly GCF_004119495.1. Lineage (GTDB taxonomy): Bacteria > Bacteroidota > Bacteroidia > Flavobacteriales > Flavobacteriaceae > Flavobacterium. The sequence continues at coordinate 28,986 of NZ_NRQU01000004.1, read as the reverse complement.
TCTCCAAAGTTTGCAGAAGTTACCACGAATCCTGTTCCGTAGCTTAAACGCATATTTTTTAGAATCGGATCGATTGTTTTTGTGCTGTAAACCGCAACATCTAATCCAACGCGATTGTTAAAGAATTTTAATTCTGTACCCAATTCAAATGATTTACGGAACTCAGGTTTCAAATTTGCATTTGCCCCGGTAACACCATACGCATAACCACCGTCTGTAGTTAATTGTGGATTGAAAACAGGTTGTGCAGAATAAGGAGAAGGAATATTAGCTGCTTCTGCATAAGAAGCTCTCAATTTTCCATAAGAAAGTGTTTGTTTATCTTTCAATCCGTTTAAGTTTGTGAAAACAAAACTCGTTGAAACAGAAGGATAGAAAAACGGATCTGGTAATACAGAAGTCCAGTCCTCACGACCAGTTAATGTTAAATAAACAGTTTTGTCATAATCTAAACTCATCTCAGAAAAGAAACCAATAATTTTGCTTTGAATAATTCTCTCTTGAGATCTTTGCGTTGTAGCATCAGTATTGTTGATAGAGTAGAAGTTAGGATCAAAGAAACGGCTTCCTGTTGTTGATAAAATTCTAAAATCATTATCATTAACCGAATTACCCACCATAAGTTTGGTATTGAATTTTCCGAATGATTTTTTAGCGGTAACCAATAAAGTAGTGTTTAAGTTACTGGTATTAGAATAGTATGATTCGATGTAACCTCCTGGAGTAATTCCCGCAGCAGATTCTGGATGAATAGCTCTGTAACCTTGAGCAGAATTCACATCCCAGCCCACACGGCCAGTTAAGTTAAGCCAAGAAGTTGGGTCGTAAATTAATCCAACATTGGTAACAAAACGATTGTTGAAATCTTCAGATAAGTTTTTGTTTACATCCCAGAACGGATTATCAGTTTCGGTGTCTAAAGCACCGCTTGTAATTTTTCTTCTCGTTCCGTCAGCATTTAAATAATTGCTGGCGTCATCATTTGCCGGCCATGTTAAAAGTGAAAGTAAATATCCAGCGTCTCTTACACCTGGAATCTGTACAGCAGATCCAGCTCCTTTTGCCGCTTTTTGATTGTCTGATTTTGTAAAACTAAAACTAGCTTCAGATCTTAATTTTGAAGATAATTTTGCAGTAGCATTCAAATTTGCAGTCAAACGGCTGTAACCTGTATTTGGTACAACACCTTCTTGCTCTAAGTTTGAAAGAGATAATCGGTAAGAAGTAGTTTCTGTACCCGCTTCAAACGAAAGATTATGATTGGTTGAAACCGCAGTTTTGAAGAAATTTTTAACATTATCATAAAATTGAGTTCCCGGTTCGTAAGCCGTTCCAAATTGTCTTCTATAGTCTGGATTGTTTACGCCGTCTGAACCTCTTTGATATACTTTTTGAGTTTCTGGAAAACGGTATAAATTGTCGAATCGTGTATTAGTAGAATAAGTAAGTCTTCCAACGCCTTTTTTACCTTTTTAGTTGTAATTACGATTGCACCATTTCCAGCCTGCATTCCATAAAGCGCTGCAGCTTCAGGTCCTTTTAAGATAACCACAGATTCAATATCGTCTGGGTTGATATCTGCGCCTCTGTTGGTGTAATCCTGCGTTCTATTAGGAGCATTAGAAATAGTCAAAGCTTGATCCATTGTTTCGTTGCTTACCGGTAATCCGTCTACAACATACAAAGGAGAGTTGCTTCCGCTAAGCGAATTTACTCCTCTTAATTGAATCGCTGCCGAAGCACCCGGAGCACCAGAAGTGCTTGTTACATTTAAACCTGCAACACGACCTTGTAATGCAGTAGCAAAGTTAGGACGCTGTGTGTCTGCAATTTCTTTACCTTTTACTTCCTGAACAGCATATCCTAAAGAAGATTTATTACGCACAATACCCATTGAACCCACAATTGTTACATTGTTTAATGTTTGTGCACTTTCAGAAATAACAATTTTTAAATCATTTCCGTTTACAATAACTTCTTTGTTGTTAAAACCGATGTAAGACACTTGAAGAACATCACCCTGACGCGCTTTTATCGTAAAAGTTCCATCAGCTCCTGTAGAAGTTTGATCTTTAGATCCCTGCACTAAAATGTTTGCTCCCGGCAATGAGTTTCCACTACCATCTGTGACTTTACCTTTTACGGTTGAATTTTGGGAATAACCTGCGAGTATTCCGAAAAAGAAAAGTAAAAGAACTAAATACTTTTTTTTCATATTGGCTTAATTGTTTTGGTTAGAATGGCGAAATTTAGAAAATATTTTCAAATAAATGCGGGATTGTGTATTTTTTTTCAAAAAATTATTCAAATACTGCAAAATAACGCAAGATTTGGATGTTTGTTTTTTCTGTTTTTACTTTTTAAGCTGTAAAATGCAAACTATTGCGGTTTTTTATGGAACATCTTCCTGCAATTGAAATATTTGATATATTTGTGTTGAATTTTAACATTTTCAAAATATGCTGAAGGCCGAGAGACATAAATATATAATGACTAAGCTCATTGAAGAACAGAAAGTTGTCACCACAGATTTGGCTTTGGCTCTGGATTTGTCAGAAGATACAATTAGAAGAGATTTGAATGAATTGGATAGTAAAAAACAGCTGGAGAAGGTATATGGCGGGGCTATTCAGGTAACAGAGAAATCTGTTGATCTTTTTAATATTGCAATCTCTGCCGAAGACGAAAAGAAAAAAATTGTAACTAAGGCATTGTCATTATTGCATGATGACCAGGTTATTATAATGAGCGGCGGAAGTACCAATTTGGTTTTTGCAAAATTAATTCCTTCAGATTTAAAAGCTACTATTTATACATACAGTTTACCAATCGCAATGCAATTGTCACAGCATCCAAATATTGATTTAATATTTATTGGCGGTAAAATGCAAAAAAACGCAATGGTTACAATTGGTATGGACGTAATTCAAGTTGTGTCTAAAATTAAAGCCGACATTTGCTTTATTGGCGCCAGCAGTATCAATATTAAACAAGGTCTTACAGAGGTTGGGTATGAGATTTCAATTGTTAAGAAAGCTATGATAGAAGCTTCTGATAGAGTTGTTTCAATGTTTTCTTCAAATAAATTAAATACTAAAATGCCTCATGTTGTTTGCGATCTTAATCAATTAGACACTATTGTAACAGAATTGGATCCTGAAGATGCAAGGTTAGAAGAATATAAAAAATCAGGCGTTTTTATATTGTAACTGACTTTTTGATTAGGTTTTGGTGCGTTATTTTGCGTTATTTTGATTTTATTTTGTTAAATCACGCAAAATAATGAAATCGGTTTATTTTTTGTATATATTTGTTAAATTAAAGTTTGCCATTTGTATTAAAAAACAAAACTCATTCAATGCCCGATTCTCTCCAATTACAACAATTATCCGATTCCCTAGAAGGTACACTTTTGTATGATGATCTTCATAAGAAACTGTATGCAACAGATGCTTCTGCTTATAGAATTATGCCTGAAGCCGTTGCGATTCCTAAAACAGAAGAAGATATTGTAAAAATCATTCGCTTTGCTTCACAAAACAATATTTCAATAACACCCAGAACCGCAGGGACTTCTTTGGCTGGTCAAACCGTTGGAAACGGAATTATTGTAGATGTTTCTAAGCATTTTACTAAAATTGTTGCTTTTGATGCTGAAAAGAAAACCATAACAGTTCAACCCGGAGTAATTCGCGATGAACTAAATTTATTTTTAAAACCTCATGGTTTATTTTTCAGTCCAACTACTTCAACCACAAACCGATGTATGATTGGTGGCATGGTTGGAAATAATTCTTCAGGAACAACCTCTATTCGTTACGGCGTGACCCGCGATAAAATTGTAGAGCTAAAAACAGTTTTAAGTGACGGAAGTATTGCCTTTTTTAAGGATTTGACTTCAGCAGAATTTATAGAGAAGACCAAAGGCGATTCGCTCGAAAATAAAATTTACCAAACCATTTACAAGGAACTTTCGAATAAAGAAAATCAGGAAGAAATCAAAAGAGAATTTCCAAAACCTGAAATTCACCGACGAAATACAGGTTATGCCATTGACACCTTATTGAAATCTGAACTTTTTTCAGGGACAGAAGATACAATCAACTTAGGGAAATTGCTTTGCGGAAGCGAAGGAACTTTGGCATTTACAACCGAAATTACTTTGAAAGTTGATGACTTACCGCCAGTAAATAATATTATGGTGGTTGCACATTTTCATACCATTCATGAAAGTTTAGAGGCGGTGGTTACTGCAATGAAACATCATTTGTACACTTGCGAAATGATGGATGATACGATTTTAGATTGTACCAAAACGAATAGAGAACAATCTAAAAACCGTTTTTTTATTGTGGGAGAACCAAAAGCAGTTATTATGCTCGAAGTAGGATCGCATATTAGTATGGAAGATGCCGAATTACAAGCAGATGCTTTGATTAAGGATCTTCAGGATAATAATTTTGGCTATGCTCTGCCTAAAATTTACGGAGCCGATATTGATAAAGTAAATGAGGTTCGAAAAGCAGGTTTAGGACTTTTAGGAAGTATTGTAGGCGATGATAAAGCAGCCGATTCTATTGAAGATACTGCTGTTGAACTAAGTGATCTTCCAAATTATATTGCCGATTTTGCCGCTATGATGGAAAGACACGGACAAAGTGCGATTTATTACGCTCATGCTGGAGCGGGAGAATTGCATTTACGTCCGAAGATAAATTTAAAAACAAAAGAAGGATTACACCAGTTTAGAAACATATCTACGGAAGTGGCTCATTTGGTGAAAAGATATAAAGGTTCGCTAAGCGGTGAACATGGCGACGGAATTTTAAGAGGCGAGTTTCTGCCTTTTATGATTGGGGATAAAAACTATGAATTGCTGAAACGAATAAAAAAAGCATTTGATCCCAACACCATTTTAAATGTTGGGAAAATTGTAAACGCTTCTAAAATGGATGAAAATCTTCGTTTTGAAGCAGGAAGGGTAGAGCCGGAAATTAAAACGATTCAGGATTTCTCTGATAGTTTAGGAATTTTGCGTGCTGCCGAAAAATGCAACGGTTCTGGCGACTGCCGAAAATTACCTTCAGCGGGAGGAACTTTGTGTCCTAGTTATCGCGCTACCCGAAACGAAAAAGATACGACTCGTGCGAGAGCAAATGCGCTGAGAGAATATCTAACCCATTCTGAAAAAGAAAATAAATTTGACCACGAAGAATTATATAAAGTATTTGAGTTGTGCGTGAGCTGCAAAGCCTGTGCCAGCGAATGCCCAAGTAATGTAGATGTAGCAACTTTAAAAGCCGAGTTTTTATATCAATATCAAAAAACAAATGGATTTTCTGTTCGCAATAAAATTTTTGCTTTCAACTCAAAATTAAATAAGTTCGGAAGTATTGCGCCATCAATGACCAATTTTGTTGCTAATTTACCTTTGGTTAAAAAAAGTATGGGAATTGCTCCTAAAAGACAAGTACCGCTTTTGGCACCCAAAACCTTTAAAAAATGGTACGAAAAAAATAAAAAAGCAGCAGAAACCAATTCTTTTAAAAACGGAAAAGTATATCTTTTTTGTGATGAGTTTACCAATTATTATGATGTTTCTGTTGGTATCGATGCATATGAATTATTGACGGCTTTAGGTTACGAAGTAATAATTACAGATCACGAAGAAAGCGGAAGAGCCTTTTTATCAAAAGGTTTTCTGGAAGAAGCGCAGGAAATTGCGAATAGAAATGTGACTATTTTCAAGGATTTAATTTCTGAGGATACTCCATTAATCGGAATCGAACCATCGGCAATATTGACTTTTAGAGACGAATATCTGCGATTGGCAAAAGATAAAGAAAGTGCCGAAAAGCTGTCGAAAAATGTTTTTACTGTTGAAGAGTTTTTTAAAGCAGAAATTGCAAAAGGAAAAATTCATTCTGGACAATTTTCGGATACAGAAAAAACGATAAAGATTCACGGACATTGTCATCAAAAATCATTAAGTACCATTGAGGCTTCTTTTGCAATGCTGAATGTACCCAAAAACAGCACGGTTACAATTTATAATTCGGGCTGCTGCGGAATGGCGGGTTCATTTGGTTATGAAAAAGAACATTACGAAATTAGTATGCAAATGGGAGAAGATACTTTGTTTCCAAAAATTCGCGCAACCGATTCAACAACGGCAATTGCCGCTGCAGGAACCAGCTGCCGCCACCAGATTTTTGACGGGACAAATAGAAAAGCAATGCATCCCGTAACCATTTTAAGAGATTGTTTGAAATAAGTTTCTCAAATTTGATTTTCTAACAGTTTAAAACAAGATTTTATGAAAAAAGCAATCAGCACTTTAGTTCTCATACTCGTATTTTTTTCTGCGAAAGCAGCTAAAATTGATACGATTCAAGTTTTCAGTGCTTCGATGAATAAGAACATAAAAACCTGTGTAATTGTTCCTGATAATTATAGAAAAAGCAAAAAGAATTTTCCAGTTGTGTACTTGCTTCATGGATACAGCGGCAATTATGCCACTTGGGTAAAAAGCTTTAAAGAAGTGGGTAAACAGGTTGATCAATATGGTTTTATCGCCATTGGTGTCGACGGAAATTATTCAAGCTGGTATTTTGACAGTCTGATCGATCCTGCTTTCAAATACGAAACTTATGTTATCAATGAATTAGTTCCTTTTATAGATAAAAAGTACAAAACAATTGCAACTCGCGAAGCCAGAGCCATAACGGGTTTGAGTATGGGTGGACATGGAGCTTTGTATTTATCTTTTAAACATCAGGATGTATTTGGTGCAGCAGGAAGTATGAGCGGCGGTGTAGATTTTCGTCCGTTTCCTGAAAAGTGGGATATCAAAAAGCGACTTGGTTCTATAACCGAATTTCCTGATAATTGGGATAAAAATACGGTTACCAATATGCTTGATTTGGTAAAAGACAACCATTTAAAATTGATTATAGATTGTGGTGTAGATGATTTTTTTATCGATGTAAATCGGGAACTGAATAAAAAAATGCTGGCATTAAAAATAAATCACGATTATATTGAACGCCCTGGACAGCATAATATAGAATATTGGGAAAACTCTTTAAAGTTTCAATTGTTGTTCTTTAATAATTTTTTCAATGAAAAAAATAAAAGTTAAGTAAGACATTGTGTGTTGTGATGTTGTAAAATGAAAAAGAGCGCATATATTTTGGTTGGTTATCCTAACAGGTTTTCAAAACCTGTTAGGTTTTTTAGCCACAAATTGCACGAATTATCACGAATTAAATCTGCTTGATCTGCTAAATCTGCGTGAAAAAAATAGCCACTGATTAAAAGGATTAGAATGATTTTTGTTTGCCACAAATTGCACGAATTATCACGAATTAAATCTGCTTGATCTGCTAAATCTGCGTGAAAAAACAGCCACTGATTAAAAGGATTAGAATTATTTTTGTTTGCCACTAATTACACGAATTTCCACAAATTGAAATCTGCTGAATCTGCGTGAGAAAAAAAAGGATAAAGAAAAAAAACAGATTAAAGATAATTTAGCGAACATTGCGTAACTCTTTGCGATCTTTGCGGTTAACCTTTTCTAACAACAATATTATACACTAACTATCTTAAATAATAATTTATGAAAAGTCTAAAATTACTAATCCTAATATTGCTGTTTCAAACGAAACTTTTTAGTCAGGAATCACCAAAAAGAGAAATGCGTGCCGCTTGGATATCAACCGTAGACAATATCGATTGGCCATCAAAACCGGGATTGTCAGACAAGCAGATGAAATCTGAAATGATTACCATTTTGGATAATTTACGATCTAATAATTTGAATACTGTAATTTTTCAAATTCGCCCAACTGCCGACGCGTATTATAAATCGACAAAAGAACCGGCATCGCATTGGATAACAGGAACTCAAGGTGTTGCTGCCGGATTTGATCCGCTGCAAATGATGATTGATGAAGCAGGAAAAAGAGGAATGAATGTTCATGTCTGGCTAAATCCGTATCGTGTACAAAAAGATACAGTTAAAGAAGTGTTGGCTAAAACTCATTTGTATTTTAAGAAACCAGAATTGTTTTTGACCTATGGAAAATCGAGATATTTTAATCCAGGGTATAAAGAAACTAGAGATTTTGTTGCTTCGGTAGTCGGTGAAATAGTTCGAAATTATGACATTCAAGCGATACATATGGACGATTATTTTTATCCATACAAAATCGAGGGACAAGAGTTTCCAGACGAAAAAGCTTTTGCAAAAGAGCCCAGACAATTTAGAGATAAAGACGATTGGAGAAGAGACAATGTCGATTTAATCATCAAGCAAATTCGAGATACCATAATTGCCAATAAACCTGAAGTCGAATTCGGAATTTCACCTTTTGGCGTGTGGCGAAATATTGCAAAAGATTCAGATGGTTCTGATACCAGAGCGGGAGCTACTAATTATGATGATTTGTATGCTGATATCTTGAAATGGCAGAAAGAAAACTGGATCGATTATATTACGCCGCAATTGTATTGGCACATTGGTTTTGACAGAGCTAATTTTGAAGTTTTGGCAAAATGGTGGGCAGCGCACAAATATGGAACTAATGTGTATATAGGTCACGGCGATTATAAAATTTCAAAAACGGCAAAAGAACCAGAATGGAGAAGTCCGGATCAAATTGTAAAACAGATTGAAATGATTCGCATGATGCCTCAAATAGATGGTTCGATGCATTTTACAGCAAACTCATTTCTTAAAAAAGGAGATACATTAAGAAATGCTCTTATCGAAAAACAATACAAATATATTGCTTTAACGCCCGAAGCGAACAGAATTACGAGAATAAAACCGCAAGCGCCGACAAATGCTGTGATTGCTCAAAAAGGAGATAAAGCAACGCTTACATGGAAAGCAGGAATCAAGGACAAGAAATACGTGATTTATAGATTTCCAAAAGGAAAAATAACCGATTTTTCTAATCCAGCGAATATTTACTACGTAACAACAGCCGTAAAATTAGAGGTTCCAAATGCAGCTTTAGAAAATTATGTTTATGCTGTTTCCGCTTTAAGTCAGACGCAAACGGAGAGTGCACCAATCGAATTTATAAAGAAATAAAACAATGAGAAAAAGTGTATTATTGATTGCTGTTTTTCTGATTTCCTTAAATACGATACAAGCACAGAAATTTGAGTCGGCAAAAGTAGAACGAAACGAAGTTTATATCGACTCGATGATGAATCATGCCCTCGAAAAAGGTTTTTTTCCAGGAGCACAGATTATTGTAGGTACAGGAGATTTTAATCTGATATCCAAAAATTACGGTTACCATGATTATACTAAAAAACAATTAGTAAAAACAGCCGATGTTTTCGATTTGGCTTCGATGTCTAAAGTTTTAGGTGCAACGCTTGTTACTATGCGTTTGGTTGGAGAAAACAAGATAAAGCTTACAGACCAAGTAGGTAAAATTGTTCCGCTTTATAAAAACTCTGCAATTGCCGATTTAACGCTTTTTGAGTTGTTAACGCACACTTCTGGATTAACGCCAAGTATTACTTTTTATCAAGCCTTACTTTCTACACCAGATAATTCGCCTTTATTGAGCAGTCAAAAATCCGAGCAATATGTTGAGTCTTTTGATAATATGTATGTAAACAAAAACATTGTTTACGATTCAAAATATCTTGTTTTTGAACCAAAGCAAAATTGGATTCAGATTTATAAAAATATGTGGCTTAATCCAGAATTTTATCCGTCTGTTTATGAAAGGATTGCGAAAGCAAATACAAATCCGAGAGGGAAATATTTGTACAGCGATTTAAACTTGCTTTTGGTGAAGCAAATGATTGAAGCAAAAACAGGTTCGAAATTAGATCAATTGACAAATGAAATTTATACAGAGTTAGGAATTTCAAAAATTGGATATAATCCGCTAAAATGGACTTCGATAGAAAATGTAATGCCAACTGAATTGGATAATTTTTTTAGAAAAGATACTATAAAAGGATATGTTCATGACGAAGCTGCTGCTATTTTTGGCGGTGTTTCTGGAAATGCAGGTTTATTTGCAAATGCAGAATCGATTGCTGTTATCTGCAAAATGCTAATGAACAACGGAAACTATAAAGGAAAACAAATTCTAAAAGCAAAAGTGGTAAAAGAATTTACAGATTCTCCTCTTGCCAAAGAGGGAATTTACCGTGGACTTGGTTTTGATAAACGTAAACCTGATGAGTTTTTTAAAGCGAATGATTTTGGACATACGGGTTTTACAGGAACTTTTTTCTTTATGAGCCCAGATACTAACCGGTTTTTAATTATTCTGACCAATCGCGTAAATCCAACAAGAACAAACAGATTAATGTATAAAGATGACTTTAGTACCAAAATTTGGAGACAAATCAATAAGTAAAAGGTTAGCCATCGATAAAATAGATTAAAATGGATTTTTGTTTGCCACTAATTGCACAAATTTCCACGAATTAAATCTGCTTAATCTGGAAAATCTGTGTGAGAAAATACAGCCACAGATTGAAAGGATTAAAATGATTTTTGTTTGCCGCTAATTGCACTAATTTCCACAAATTAAATCTGCTTAATCTGCGTGCGAAAAATTTAGCCACAGATTAAAGGATTAAAATGATTTTTGTTTGCCGCGAATTACACTAATTTCCACAAATTAAATCTGCTAAATCTGCGTGAAATAAAAATAATTCGCGGAAATTAGTGCAATTAGTGGTTAATAAAGAGACAAATAAAGCAGCAATGAAAAGTAGTTTACAATGGGCAAGGATGTTTTTTGTACCTTTATTTTTAGGATGAAATAGAAGTTTGGTTGCCAAACTTTTCCTGAAAGAATAAAACAAAAGAGTTCAAGTCTAAAAGGAAGAATGATGACAGTAACTACAGAGCAAAATAGCGAAGCGATAAAAAAAGTGTTACCCATTATTTTAGCGACTTCTATTTTTATGCAGATGCTGGATTCAACCATTTTGAATACGTCGCTGCCTTCTATTACTAAAGATCTGCATGAGTCTCCGCTCGATATGCAAAATGCAATTATTAGTTATGTTCTAACATTGGCACTTTTTATGCCGGTAAGCGGTTTTTTATCGGATAAATTTGGCACGAAGAGGGTCTTTATTTTTGCTTTGTTTTTGTTCAGTCTTGGTTCTTTGTTTTGCTCGCTTTCTCAGAATTTGACACATTTAGTTTTAGCTCGAATCGTTCAAGGCGTCGGTGGAAGTTTGATGACACCCGTAGGAAAGTTGGCACTCATTAAAACATTTCCTAAAAAGGAATTACTTAAGGCGATGAACTTTGCTATTATTCCTGCTTTAATCGGACCGGTTTTAGGACCGTTGGTAGGGGGTTATATGGTTGATTATTTGTCTTGGCATTGGATTTTTTTAATCAATATTCCGTTTGGACTTATCGGAATTATTCTGAGTTTGAAGTATATGCCTAATTATAAATCTAAGATAATCGATTTTGATTTAAAAGGCTTTTTCATCTTTGCGGCAGCTTCACTTTTATTGTCTATTTCGTTAGAACTATTTGGTAATACGGTTCGTGTTTCGCCAGTTTTAGTAATATTAATGTCCGGATTTTTAATGCTGTATTGGTATTATCGCCATGCTTCAAAAGACAATAATCCTATTTTTCCTTTAAATTTATTTCAAGTACGAACGTTTCGAGTAGGTATAGTTGGCAATTTGGCAACACGTTTGGGGATTAGTTCAGTTCCGTTATTATTACCAATGATGATTCAGATTGCTTACGGACAATCGGCTGTTGTGTCTGGATGGATTGTGGCGCCAATGGCTCTCACCGCAATGTTTGGAAAATCGGCAGTAATTGGTATTTTGAACAAATTTGGTTATCGAAAAACGTTAATGGTGAATACTTTTATTATTGGTGTTTTAATTTGTTGTATGGCTATTCCATCGATTCATACTTCGATATATTGGTATGTTCCTATTATTGCGGTATTGGGTTTCTTTAACTCAATACAATTTACTTCGATGAATTCTATTTCTATTGCCGATTTAAGGCAATATCATACAAGCAGCGGTAATTCATTAATTTCGGTAAATCAGCAATTGGCGATTGGGTTTGGTATTGCTTTTGGATTGCTGGTTCTTAAAATTTTTCAAGGTGATGTAAAACTTATTCATAACGAAATTCATAATGCTTTTCGATACACTTTTTTAGTTGTAGGTTCTTTAACTATTTTATCTGGATTGGTTTTTAGAAGACTGCATTTTAAAGATGGTGACAATTTGAAACCAGCCGATTAATACTAAATAAAAGCCTGTAAGTTTTTAGTTTACAGGCTTTTTAAAATTTGAAAGCAATTTTGTTTAACTGCCGGATTTAATAAAATTTAGATAATTTTCTTCTGATTCGAAATAAGCGACATTTCCTTCTTCGTTTAACGAAATAATATAAGCGGAAGCTTTATCCACTTTTTTACCAGTATGCGGATCTATGGCTGTTCGAACACTTTCTTCATTTGAAATTCGTTCTACGCACATATTGCAGCAGCCGTAATATATTTTTCCTTCAAACGGAACTTCCATTTGTTTTTTGCCCATATGAATGTTGTTTACCATACAGACTTCTTCATTAGTTACATGAATTCCTTTTGGTGTAGCAAAAGTTTCTTTTACAGGTAGTTCGATGCTTTTTTGTGCAATGGTTTCTTGTTTTTTCTCTTGTTTTTGACATGATGCTATTACCAAAGCTATTGCTCCGATAATAAGATATTTATTTACTCTTTTCATTTTTTTGTTTTTTAATATTTGTTCCTTCTAGTATTTCTTCAGTAGCTTTCATTAAAATTTTATCTTCTTCATTTAGTTCGCCAAAAACTTCAACTTGATCTGCTAAAGCACGCCCTTTGGTTACCGGAATATTTTTGGTCAAACTGTTTTCAATTCGAATTACATAAATGCCTGTATTACTTTCTACCAAGGCTGTTTTGGGTACAAAAAAAGTAGCTTCATTTGCCTGCAGCGGAAGCATTGCTTCTGCAACCATTAGTGGTTTTAGTTCTTTATGAGTTTGTAAAATATCGGCTTCAATTTTCTCAGAACGAAGTTTGAAATCTAAAACTCCTGATTTACGTGAAATTTTCGCCATGTACTTTTTATTAGGAATAGAATTTATCTTAAAATGTATAGAATCTCCCAATTTTAAATACGGTGTATTGGCTTCTGGTATCGAAAGTGAAATACGCAGTTTTTTGTTGTCCTGTATAACCAATAATGGCTTGTCTGAACCTTTACCCATTGGTCCTACATATGAACCTAAATCTACATTTCGTTCCGCAACAATTCCGTTAAACGGCGCTCTGATTATCAAATAATCGTTCATGACTTGTATTTCCTGATAAGCTGATTTTGCGGCTTCGAGTTGTGCTTGATCAGATAATTTTCGAGCTGTTATTTGATCTAAAGCATCTTTTGCAATAGCACCTTTAGTTTCGTTAGCCTTAAACATTCTGTCATAATTCGATTTTGTTGCGATATATATGGCTTCCTGCGCTTTCCATTTTGATTTAGCTGCAGCTAATTGTGCTTGAATTTCGGGTGCTTCCAAAACCATAATAATTTGCCCCGTAGTAACTGTTGAACCAATATCTACTGACATCTTTTTTACATAACTATTGACTTTTGCATAAATAGAAGTTTCTCGATCAGAGATTAATTCGCCTGCAAGTTTTAAGGGAACTAATGGATTACTTTTCTTTATAGAAATAGTTTCAAAACTTTGCATCATCATCATTGGCATTGCTGCCATTTTTTCTTCTTTTTGAGGTGTTGAATTGCATGATGCAAATACAATTCCTATTAAGATATAATATACTATTTTCATGATTTATTTTTCTAATGTTATATAATGAATGCTGTTTTCGTCTTCAGGATCTAGTGAAGAGGATTGTGTAGAGGTTTTGTTCTGTATCCATACAAATACTAATGGTAACAGAAGCAGTACACTAAATGAAGAAGCAATAAGACCTCCAATTACAGCTCTTCCTAAAGGAGCAACTTGATCACCGCCTTCTCCATGTCCAATTGCCATTGGAAGCATCCCTGCAATCATGGCTAATGTTGTCATGATAATAGGACGAATACGTAATGATGCTGCCTGAATGGCCGAACTTAAAGCATCGCCATTTTGTAAACGAAGCGATTCTGCGTTACTAATTAATAATACCGCATTTGCAATTGATACTCCCACAGACATAATGATTCCCATATACGATTGCAGGTTTAATGTTGATCCGGTAAGTTTCATTAAAAGCAATGAACCTAAAAATACAAATGGCACTGTTGTTAAAATAACTAACGATACTTTGAAAGATTGAAAATTGGCAGTCAGCATTAAAAAAATAACGATAACAGCGATTAGTAATCCTGTCGCTAAACTGTTCGTCGTTTCGTCAAGCACAGGAACCATTCCAGATACTTGAATATTTACTCCTTTTGGTAATTCTCCAAGAGATTCTATTGCAGCTTGTACATCTTTTTGAGCACGCCCAAGATCTGCATCATGAATATTTGCTGTTACAGGAGTGTAGGCCATTGTTCCCAAATTATAACTTTCGCCTAACACTTTGGTTGGTGTAATCGTGGCAACATCACCAAGAACGGGACGGTCTGAGTTTTTTCCTAACGGAACGTTCATCAGTTCGTCTTTGGTATTTAAAATGTTTTGCGGCGTTTGCACTTGCACATCATAGGCGATTCCCATCATTCCGCCAACCCACATATTTTTGCTGGTATAACGGGATGAAGCAGTAATTGGAACTAAGGAACGGGCGATGTCTTGAGCATCAATTCCTAATTGAGCAGCTCTTACACGATCAATATTAATATCAAAAGCAGGATAGTTTAGAGACTGCGGAATTTGTTGATCTCGCAAATAGTCAATTTCTTTTAGTTTCGCCAAAAGTTTATTGGCATACATAACGTTCATCTTTTTCATCATTCCCGAAAAACGTACTTCGATAGGCGTATTGGTTCCTTGACTTAGTATTTTCTCGGTAAGTTCTATTGGTTCAAAAGAAAAATGCAATTCAGGCATTTTCTCTTTCATATGTTTACGGATGATTTCTTTTAAAGCATTGGTATTTCCATCATAATCTTTTAAAGCAATTTGCATCAATGCTTCGTGCGGACCTGCATTGTATAAGTAAATAGGACTTACTGCAAATGAAGAAGGATGCTGACCAATAAAAACAGATGAAATACTAATGTGCTCTTTGCCAATAACGGTTTCGAGTTCTTTTAAAACTTGTTTTATTTTTAATTCTGTTTTTTCAATTCGAGTGCCTTCAGGAGCTTTTATACGTACTTGAAACTGACTTGAATTTACGGTTGGCAATACATCTTTTCCAGTAATGTTGTACATTAAGAATACACTAAGCGCTGCAATAATGAAACTTGCAATTAATATTGGTTTTCGCTTTGGCATGATAGATTGTAAGAACTGTACAAAACGATTTTTAAAGCCATCAAATTTGTCTTCTTTGTGCGTATGGTTTTCATTGTTTTTCATTAACCAGTTTGCCAGCACAGGAACAAATGTCTGCGATAGAATAAAGGAGAATATCATTGAAAAACCAATTGCCAATGCTAATGGCATAAACAAGGAACCTGGTATACCGGTCATCATAAATGCTGGCGCAAATACAGCAAGAATACACAATAAAATCAATAGTTTAGGAAATGCAATTTCTTTACAAGCATCTAAGATTGCTTTGGATTTTGTTTTTCCCATTGCTAAATGCTGATGGATATTTTCTATCGTAACCGTACTCTCATCGACCAAAATACCTATGGCTAATGCTAATCCAGATAATGACATAATATTGATACTTTGTCCAAATAATTTTAGGAATAATACTCCTGATATAATTGAAATTGGAATTGTAAGCACTACTATTAAAGCCGCTCTTTTGTCATTTAAAAATAATAATACCATTAATCCCGTTAACACGGCACCCAAAACGCCCTCGGTAATTAAACTTTTTACGGCATTAATAACATAAACAGATTGATCAAATTCATAGGAAATAGTTACATCATCTGGTAAATTGTTCTGAATGGCGGGAATGGCTTTTTTAAGGTTTTTTACTACTTCCCAAGTAGAGGCATTTCCTGATTTTGCAATGTTAATGTATACGGATCTTGTGCCATTAATAAGGGCATAACCAGTTGTAATATCGGCACCGTCTTTTACGGTTGCCACATCACGAATGTAGACGTTATCGACTCCTCCTTTAAAAATTGGAATATTACCAAAATCTGCTACTTCTTTTATCGTATTGTTAGTAGGTGTTAAGTAATTAATGTCGTTCACATAAATATTTCCAGATGGCGATGTGATGTTATTTCTGCTGATCGATTCAACAATCTGCTCGGGAGTTAATTGGTGTGTACGCAGTTTATTAGGATCAATGTTGATCTCTATAGTTCTAGGGCTTCCGCCAAAAGGAGGTGCTGTTGTTAATCCTGGAATTTTAATTAAAAATGGTCGTGCCGTAAAATTGGCAATATCCTGCAGTTCATTATTCGTTTTCGAATTACTTTTAAAAACCAATTGTCCAACTGGCTGTGAAGAGGCATCAAATCGAATAATAAATGGAGGCGGAGCGCCTGGCGGTAAAAATACCTGCGAACGATTAGAAAGTGCATTGATTTCGGCAATTGCCTGTCCCATATCAGTACCTTCATAAAAATTAATTTTCATTAAGGTAAGTCCTTGAGTATTTTTAGTTTCTATACTTTCTATTCCGCTCGTAAACAGCATCATGTTTACATACATTTTTGTAAAATAACCTTCCATTTGTTGTGGAGTATAACCATTAAATGAATGGGCGATGTATACGACAGGAAGATTCATGTCGGGTAAAATATCGACTTTAATTTCTTTAGCAGCTTTAATCCCGAAGAATAAAAGCCCCAGCACTATCACCATAATAGAGATAGGCTTGCGCAAGGCAAAACGTATTAAGTTCATAATTTTCGGGTTTATTGTATTTCGTTGAGTAAAATGTTTAAATCGCCAGCCGCCGCCGCTTTAATCCATAAGGCCTGCCAAATATTGTTTTGAGCAATTTCGTATTCAATTTCGGCTCTATTCAATGTGTAGAAAGATTGTGTTAAGTCTACAATTGTGGTAAGCCCGTTTTGATACAAAGCAGAATGTTGACGATAGGCATCTGCAGCAGCAGTAACTTGTGTTTTACTTTGCTCAAAAGTGGCGTAGGCATTTTTGAGTTTATCTTCAGCCAGTTTTTGCTGCGCTTTTAATTCTTGACTCATATATTCATATTCATTCAGTAAAGACTGTGTTATGAATTTTTGTTCCCGTTTTTTAGAAGACTGACGGTATAGATTGGTTAGGTTCCAGCTTAGATTTATTCCAACAAGATAATTACTGCGGTCTATTCCTACGCCATCAAGATAAGATCGATTAAAAGCGGAATTATCTTGTACATAATTCCAATCAAAACCAGAACCGCGTCCCTGCATTACTCCAAATGCAGAAAGGGTTGGTAAACCTAGAGCTGTTTGCAGTTTCTCTTGATTTTCACTTTTTAAAATCGCACTTTTTTGCCATTCTAATAGGGGATGTTTGCTAAGTTCTACAGTCGATTCTAAAAACGAGACAGGTGTTGTAGTCGTAAAAAGACTGTCGAGTTTATAAGTTTGATAGTCTTCACCCAGCATTACAGCAAGCGATTTAGAATGGTCGAGTTCCATATCGTAAGCTTTTATAACTGCTGCTTTTGTATTGGCAACTTCAGCTTTGGCTAACGAATAATCGACTTCTGGAAGTAAACCGCTTTCAGTACGACTTTGCGTAGTAGTTTCTACAACTAGAGCACGATCAAGATTTTTTTCCTGTACGTATTTAATACGTTGGGCAGCGAGCAGGTTTAGGTAGGCAGCACCTACTTTTACTTGATGCTGAAATTTTACCTGATCGAGATCTTTTTGTGCCTTGTTTTCATCAGCTTTGGCAATTCCTATTTGGTTTTTAATTTTACCAAAAGTGAATAAATTCCAATTAATATTAGCGAGATAAAGAGAACCAAAAGCGGCATTCCAGTTTTGATCGGCTAATGGCATAGACGTTGCAGCACTGCCCAAACCGCCAAAACTGTACATTGGCCCGTTTATGGCATTAATTGTACCATAACTTTGCTGCGCCATTAGGGTAAAGTCTGGTAAATAAGTACTTTTTTGATAAGAGATATTTTCTGTGGCAGCTTTTACAACTGCTTCTTTAGCTTTTATTTTTTCAAAATTCTGAATCGAACGTTCAAGAGCATTAGATAATGTTACCGTTTGTGCAAGCAGATTTTCTGAGACAAAACTGAACACTATCAATGCAAAGCATTGCATTTTCATGATGTGTATTTAAAAATTAGACAATAGAAATCTGACAACATTTCTTTAAAAAATGCTGCAGTTTATTCAATTGCTAAAAATCAAATTCGGTAAACGCAGTAAAAAATATAAAGCGGATTATTCCTGATAGGAATAAATGCAGTAAAAAATGGATGTGCTTTATTTACTTGAGGTAAACGAAGCGCAAGTATTGTTTCATGGATAGAAAGGGGTAAAGGCAGTTCTGAGAATTTAAAAGCTAAATCTTTAGAAACTTTTTGGTGTGCCTTTTCGGTAATTTTATTCAGCTGTGTTTTATGTTTACAGCAGTTTTTGCTTTTTGGTAAATTTTTTGCCGCACATTTTGGACATATTTTTCCTGTATGCGCACCTGAAAAAAGATTTGTTTCCTGCTTAACTCCTTTGCAAAAATGAGTAATAGTGGTAAAGCCTGACGACATTACCAGATAAAAAACTGAAAGAAGTATGAGAAGTGCTTTTTTCATAATCAACTGCAAAGTTGAAGATATTAAGGGATAAACAATTGTATAATTTTGGAAGAATTTTGTAAAATTTATGAACTGTATTTGCTGTTTTTTTTATTCTGTTGTTTCCTGTGTTTCTGGTTTCAAGTTATAACTTGAAACATCTTATTTTCTGTTTAGCTGTTTGATTTTATTAATTTTGAGAATCAGGGTTGTAACAATTATTTTAACTGAATTTAGGATTTGGTTACAGAAATAGAAAATTTAGAAGCAAGCATATTATTTACGTCATAAGATTTATTTTAAAATAATGAAAGAGCCTTATCTAGAATAGTTAGGGCTTTTTTTGTAGAAAAATGATTTGCGAATTGCTGAGGTTTTTGTGTAGAACTTATATGCACCTTAAAATATAAATCAGAGTTATGAATTTAATTAAAAAAGGTTTTATTCTATTGTTTAGTGTCGCCGCAATGCAAACTTTAAAAGCACAACCTGCACCGCCGCCTTATACAATGGGATTTATTCCGGCATCGATTACAGAGGGGGATTTTGCTTTTCCGATATATGATAAATGGCATTTAAGCGGTCAAGCCGATTTTCAATTGGTAACGCAAGGTGCTTATACCAACAAGAATCCGTACGAATATACACAGCGTGTTGTAGTAAGACCATGGATTGTATATTCTGGTTTTGAAAACATGAAATTTTGGCTTGGTTATGCGCACAATCAAAAGTATGAGGTTGAAGAAGCGGGTAACTATGAAACACTAGAGCAAAGGCTTATATTAATGGGCACTTTTTCGCAGAATATGCCAAAAGGAACAATCTTTGAACAAGTGCGATTTGAAACTAAATTTTTTGATGACCGAAACGGAGTTCATCGCGTAATTCCGAGATTAAGAGCAAGATTTGGAGTGAATCACTTCCTGCGTCAAACAAAAGAAAAACCGTTGTTTGTTGCGCCAAATATTGGTTACTACGCAGAGCTGATGCTTAAGTTTGCACCGAAGGATTATGCCAACGAGAATTTTGATATTTTTAGAATGTCAGTTTATTATACAGCAGGGATTTCAAAAAACCTGCATTTTTTAGCTGGTGTTATCGGACAGATGCAGCTGCGCACAAACGGAACTCAATTTGATGTTTATTATGGTCCTGTTGTGTCAATGAAATATAGTATAAGACCTAAAGAAAGAGAAACTTTCGATAGTGTTGATGGAGGGGCAGATTAAAAACTAAGAGTATATATGCCACTTTTTATATAGGCTTACATTAGAATAAAAAAAGGGAACAGTCTATTTGACTATTCCCTTTTTTAAAATTAAATATCTAAAATTATTTTACTCTAAAAGTAACTCTTCTTACAAGTTTTCTAGCTCCATCAGAATCTTTGTTTACTGAAGTGTCTTCACCAGCTCCAATAACATTTAATCTTGAAGGATTGATATTAGCTTTTATCAATGTGTTTTTTACATTGTTTGCTCTTGCAGTTGATAATTTATCATTGTGAGCAGATTTACCAATTTCGTCAGCGTGCCCAATAATGTCAACTGAAGCAGTAGGATTATTTCTCAAATACGTTAAGATAAAATCGATACCTTCTGTAGAAACATTTGTTGGAGTAGATTTTCCAAAATCAAAATAAGTACAAACGTAGTCGCTGTTGATTAAGTTTTTAACCAATTCATTGTTGTTTAAAATTGGCGATTTATCAGTGTTGCTTCCGTAAGTTTTTAATAAATAGCTTTCTAATTCGTCAGGAACATTGTTGTTGTTTAGATCAATAGATTTTCCTTTTGTGTTAACCATTACACCAGAAATTGTGTTTGGCTCTTCGTCTAAATAATCCGGCACACCATCTTTGTCTGTATCCAGCATAGAAGTTTCGATGTCAGTAATTCTTTGTTTCAATTCATCAATTTCAGATCCGTTATCGATTACCCAGTCAGCATGTTTTTCATTTTTACCTAAATAAACCGTTACACCAACAGTTCCGTTAAAAATGATTCCTGAAAAACCTCTAGAATTAGAAGGCGTTGCAGCATCAAAAGTTACGTTTTGAGATGCGTTAAGGATAGTTGTAAAATCTCCAGTCAAAGCAACTCTGTTCGATAATTTAATTTGACCTGTAATACCAGCCATGAAGTTACCCATTCTGTCTTTTACAGCCGAATTTTCGTCTTCTAATTGTGCCAATCCAAAACCAGCATGACCAAGTAAACCAATCGTGTTAGTCCATGTTTCAAAATTCATGATACGACCTAAGTTAGCTACAGCCTGAATGTCTGCTCTGTAGTATTTAGTATCAAAATCTATAGAATTGTTTTTTCCTGTAAAACTGTTGTAACCAAAATCAGCTTTAAGACCAAATTTGTTATTAAACATATATCTAACTCCTAGATCTACTACATAAGGACTTGGTGTAGAAGTGAAATAGTTTGCAGACATAGGTCTTTGTGGTTTATTAAATCCTCCTCCTAATTCAATAGACCATTTATTGAAGTCATTTTTCGTTGTTTTCTCAGTTTTTGTCTGAGCACTTACAGTTGTTATTGCAGAAGCAAACAAGAAAGTAATTATGAATTTTTTCATTTCCATTAATTTTTTAAAATTTTCGGCAAAACTAAAAGACAATGTTGGTTCCAAAAAAATGGGCAGTAAAAATCGATGAGGATTTAAGAGCAAAACAAGCGGGAAGATGAAAATAATTTAAAAAATAAAAGTCAGTTATTCAGTTTGTTAGGGTTAGTGTTTAAAAAATATTTTTTTTTTCATTTTTTTTGCTGCTACGACTTTTTTGGAATAACAGCATTATTGGTTCTCTGTTTTCTATAGAAGATCTATAATTGTTTGTTGGGGCTTAATATTTTTTTATTGATTTTTATGAAAAAGCTATTCATAAAAATGAGTAGTTTTGTAGAACAAATTCTACAATAACTGTGATAATGTTCTACGTAGAGTTTTATTAAATCAAACTACTTTCGCAGTTAGTTTAAAAAGAAAAATTAAATATTTTTAAATAAAACGAATTAAAATGTGTAACTTGTTAAGGACATATTTTTTCAATTAAAAGACTCCCCAAATCTTTTAAATATTTATTGGCGATAATAATTAATGTTGGTTTTACAAGGCTGTACTTTATTTTTTGTGTAAAGCAGTTTTGATTTAACAGATAAGGACTGTCGTCTCAGAATTAAAATTGGTAATCCTGATTTAAGATCTAAAAAATAATAATTATTTAAGTTGTAGTACATCATTCATGATGGTATAGTAGTAACCTAGCATTAAAACAATTTTATGAGTTAATGATTTTTTATAACTCATTAATTTTTTTATCATTTTAAAATCTAAAATTTTGGTTAAAAAGAATTCCTTGAATAATACATTTAGTTTGTTAAAACTAAAATTCAAACATTGAAAAATAATTCACTATACTTTATTGGTATGTATTATTTTGCTGCAGATAATTGCCATTGTTATTTGGAACAAATGAAACTTCAAATGAATCTGAAATGTCAAAAGCATTGAGTTCTATGAATTCTATGAATAAGATTTCGAGTTTCACGAGCAAAATAAATAATTCGTTTTTAAATTCTCAAAAAAACTTTACTAATTACAAGGCTAATAAGAATAAGGCTTCTTTAGAACAGTATACTGCTTCGTTGAATGAAATAAGCCGTTTGCTTGACAGTTTGAGTTTATTGACAAAAAACAATAAAGAGTTTGAAAAAATTCTATTGGAGAAAAAACATTCAGAATCGAACATTCAAACTTTAAAATCTGAGATTGATTCTATTATTAGTTTACAGCATAATCCTGATAAAAATAGTGTTTCGAACGTATTCAAATTAAATAAGTTTGAATACAAGAAAATTTTAGACAGTATTAAAACCGATACTTATACAAAAGTCGACAGTGTTTCTAAAAAAGGATTGTTTTCAAGACTAGGAGCAGCATTGGCTGGAAAAACTGATGTGCAGAAAGAACAGTTAAATGTTACTGTTACGATGAAGTATAAAGATAAAGTAGTAACCGGAAGTATTGAAGATCAGATCGCTAATTTGTTTACTACAACAAACAACTACTACGAAGGGCAGTTTAAAAATTTGAAAAAACATTTTGAGAGTTTAAAAAATCAAGATTCGAAATTAACGGAACTTAATAATAAACTATTGGCTTTAGAGAGCGAAATAATGCCGGTTTATAATAAGTCATTAAGCGCTCTTCAGGAGAGTACTCAAAAACAGCTGCAGAATCAATACGATTCAAATAAAATTGCCAGAAGTTATACACTCGCAGTTTTGATTGTTTTAATGCTTATAATATCGATTACCATTTTCTACTTTACTAGAATGGCATTTCAATATGAAAAACGATTGACAATTGCTCAAGCTCAAATTAAAGAAAGCTTAAACTTCAAAAATAGAATTATGGGAATGATCAGTCATGAAATCAGATCTCCGTTGAGTTTAATTTCTATTTACAGTAAAATGATCAGTTCTTCGATAAAAGATGCCGAAATAAAAGAAACTTTTCAATCTATTCAATTTACAACAAATTCGCTGCTTTTGTTAGCGAACCAAATTTTAGAGTATTCTAAAGATGAGAATCGTTTGCTGAAATTAAACAATAATAATTTTCAGTTAAAAACAGAGATAAATCAGATTGTTTCGTCAATGGGTTCACTAGTTGAAAGCAAAGGAAATAAAATTGCGGTTACATCAAATTTAGCTGATTATGAAGTTTCTTCGGACGCTGTAAAAATTCATCAGCTTTTTTATAACATAATTGGTAATGCCAATAAATTTACAAAAGAAGGCCTCATAGCGATTGCAATAGATGCTGAAAAAGCTGGAGACAAAAAGCTTAACTTTAAAGTAGCCATTCAGGATAATGGAAGCGGAATTTCTGAAAATGATTTGAAGAATATTTTTGAACTGTATTATCAAGGAACAGTTTCAGGAAAAGTAAATGATTTAGGAGTTGGTTTAGGTTTGAATCTTTGTAAAGAAATTGTTGAATTATTTGGCGGGGCAATAAATGTTGAAAGTAAGCAAGGAAATGGGACGAAAGTTAGTTTCAATTTGATTTTAAATTTAGTTTAAAATGCAAATAAAAAAATCGTCGATAGGTGTTTTGCATACCGATGGTTGATAAGTAAAGAACCAAATCTACTAAAAAAATAATTTATTCAAATACAGATGAAATCATCAAATAGCTATAGTTTTTTAATTGCCGATGATCATAGTGTGGTTAGACAAGGAGTTTCTCTAATTATAAAAGAGCTGTTTTTAAATGCAGCAATTTATATGGCAGGGAATTTTAAAGATATATTTAGTAAACTGAATGAAGTTAAGATCGATTTATTGATTTTAGATGTAAACTTTCCAGATGGTAACAGTATAAATGTATTGTCTGAAATAAAAGCAATTCAGCCCGATATTAAAATCTTAATATTTTCTGCCTACGATGAAAATATTTATGCAATGCGATATTTAAATGCCGGAGCATCTGGTTATTTAAATAAAGAAACTTCTGAAGAGGAAATGAAAAATGCCATCAATTCGATGATGCTTTCTGGAAAATATCTTACTCAGAATGTTAAAGACAGGATTTTGGATTCGTATATCACAAAAAAGCCGACAAATCCATTGGATCTTTTGTCGAATAGAGAAATTGAGGTGGCACAATTGCTAATAAAAGGATACGGGAATCTAGAAATTTTAGAATTGTTGAACATAAAAAAAACGACAGTAAGTACTTTTAAAAATAGAATTTTTGAAAAGCTGGAGATTGATAATCTGGCTGATTTAATTCGGTTTTTTCAGTTGTATTATGACGAATAGCTAATATTCAATTATTTAGACATTACAAAGTATTAAGAAAAACAGGGATTTTTAAATCCCTGTTTTTTTTTGCAGAAAAATTTCGATTTAAGAATCGTTTTCCTTGTAGAAATAATTCTACAAGAGGGTGGTCAATATTCTATAAGCTATTGATTTTATTGGGAGTATTTTTGTATTGTCAGGAAGAGACAAGAGAATTGGAGAATAAAAAAAGACAATATTGAAAAGTATTTTTTTTTAATTATTTACACCCAATTTTCTGTTTTTGGGAATGATTTTTTTTGATGCTGGCAGTATTGTTTATGTTTTTTGGAATTTAACATTTAAGTCAATTTTGTTTTTGGAGAACAGCCGTTTGATCAACATTGAGTTGTTCATTTAATTAAAGAAAATTAGAATTGACGATGTAAGAATTTAGGGGAGAGAGAATGTGTGTGTGATATGAATTGAATGAATTTCGTTGTGGTAATTGAATTCAAGAAATCTCTCCTTTCAATTTTTTTATGCTGTGAAGTTTTTTATGATGTTATAGGATGCGGTTTTTAACTTGATTGAATTTTTTTAAGAAAAATTTGATTGTAAAAATGTAATGATGATGATAAAGAAAAGAGCACTTATATATGGCAATCAAAAATGCTTTTCAAAATTTTTGAAATGTAAATTTCAAGATGTTTTGATGCTTGATATCTGTAGAGATTTCAGGAGCCTAAATGACGAATTAGATGTTTATGCAGCAATTGTATTTGTTGTTTACACAGAAGAAGAGTTCCTTGATTTTTTAAGAGTATACGGAAAAGGAATTCCACTGGTTGTTTGTTCTTTTAATAAACGAATATCAAATATATTGATTGATTTGGATGATGTTTTCTTACTTGATACTTCAAATGTACGATCACAAATATTAAATCAGTTAAATCTTCATTTTGAAGAAACCATACTTAATACCCAAATGCCTTACTGTTGACTAAAAAGAAACTATAATCAGGTTTTTATTAGTCATAAACTACTAAATACTAGATCATGGAATTCGACTTTTATAAAGCAAGAAAAAATAAAACAATTAATGAGTTGAAGTCTAAATTGTTTGATGAAATGGAAGATGCGCTTTTTGTTCTGACGATTTCGCCGCAAAATGATTGTGCTTTGCCTTTTGTTACTGATTCTGCATATAGAATGTTCGAAATTTTACCCGATGAATTGTTTACCAATACTATGTTTTCTGTTTATGACAGAGTTCATAAAGACGACAGGAACTCAGTAAGGAAGTCTTTAATTGATTCTTTAAAAAAGGGAAAAAATGGAATTCAATTTTTAGAGTACAATTGCCTATGAAAGGATTGTGCTGGTTTAAGGTTTCATCAAAAAAAGAGACAAACAGTGACGGAACTTTAGTTTTATACGGAAGAATTTCTGATGTTACACAGTTAAAAACATTAGAATCGAAGCTGGAGATTTCTGAAGAGCGTTACAAATTTGCTCTTGAAACTTCAACTTTTGGAGTTTGGAATTGGGATATGAAAGAGAATACTGTTTTTTATTCGCCGCAGTCTATAAGAATACTTGAATTAGAATCGGCAGAAAACATGGATTCTCCAGAACGATGGAATGAAATTATACATCCAGAAGATCTCGAAAAATATTATACGGCTTTACATAATCACTTTGAAAATAAAACGCCTTTTTATGAAAATTTTCATCGTGTATTGACTTTAAATGGAAGTTATAAATGGATTTTAAACAGAGGTAAAGTAATTCAACGTGACGAAAATGGTAAACCGTTGAAAGTAATAGGAACGCATACAGATATTTCATCACAAAAAAGAAAAGAGCTGGAACTGCAGGAAAGAATGGAGCTTTATAGCGAAAAGAATGACAGACTGCTGAACTTTTCGCACATCGCATCTCATAATCTGAATTCGCATGCAGGAAATTTTAAACTGCTTCTGGATATGATTGATTTAGAAGAAAATTTTGCAGAGAAGCGCGAAACAATAAAGTATCTGCGAATGGTTTCAAATGATTTAAATCGAACAATTGAAGATCTATCGCAAATAGTCAACATTCAAAATAATACAGAAATTGCTGTAGAACCCTTGAATTTGAATACTTATTTAAATAGGGTGCTTAACATTGTCAGCGCTTACAGTCATCGAAACAATGCCACAATTATAAACAATATCCCAGAAGATGCTGTGATTAATTTTAATCCCGCTTATCTCGAAAGTGTATTGCAAAATTTATGTACGAACGCCATAAAATATGCGAATCCAGATAAATTTTTGGCAATCGAATTTAACTTTTTCATAGAAAATGAGAAAAAGGTATTGACGATAAAGGATAATGGTTTGGGAATCGATCTTAAAAAATACGGTCATTTATTATTCGGAATGTATAAAACATTTCATAAGCACGAAAAGGCAAATGGAATAGGCTTATACATTACAAAAAACCAGATTGAATCAATGAACGGAAGGGTTACAGTTGAAAGTCAGGTAGGAAAAGGGACAACTTTTAAAATCATTTTTAACGATTAATTAAAAATGATTTACAATTTAAATTTATTAGCAACAAAGAGAAAAGATTAGTTTTTAAAATGGAAAAATTTGTAATTAATAAAAAACAAATGGAGAATTTCAGTTTGATTTTATAGACAATAAAGGAAAGGTTATTTTGAGCAGCGGAGTTTATACAAGAAAATTAATGTGTTTTAAAGGAATTGAATCTGTAAGGCGCAATTCGCAAGATAATGTGAAGTTTTTTAGAAAGACCTCTCGAAACAATGAAACTTACTTTAATCTCAAAGCATTCAACGGAAAAATTATTGGTGTAAGTAAAATGTTTAAAGATAGATTTTCTCGAGATAAAGGAATTGAAGCATTAAAAAAGAAAGCACCAAATGCTTCTATCGAAGATCGATCAAAACAATCTTTCAAATTAATCTGCACTGCATCTTACAATATGGCAGGCTAGAAAGCAATGCTGTAAAGTCAAACAAATATTTATTCTAATGTCTATCCTTCAATTTACGAAGGACTTCACTAAAAAAATACGGTTTTTAAATTCTGCTTTTAACGATTAAACAGCAGTATATGATAATGGACTTTTTTAAGAAATCTAGTTTCTTAAGAGTGTTTGTTTATAACATCGTAATTATTAATTAGTACTTGTTTATTGTGTTTTTTGCCTGTTTTTTCTGTAGAAAAAGTTCTACAAGGTACAGTTAAGGGTTCTACAATTTTTTGATTTTTAGTCTTTTACATTTGCCCTCAGATAGATGTAAGATCAGTTTATTTTTTAGAGGTTCCCCAAATCTTAAAAAACAACCTATTTATGATCAGTGAAATGAGAATTAGCAGTATTCAATTTTTTCATTTGAATTAGTTCTTATTAAGGTTAATCGTTTTTAAAAGATTTTTTATGAAAAATTATTACTTTTTATTCCTTTTAGGATTGAGTTTTTGGAGTCATGCACAAGTAGGTATTGGGACTTCACTTCCTAACTCTTCAACACAGCTTGATGTTGCTGCAACAAACAAAGGTATACTTATACCTAGAGTTTCATTAACCAGCACATTAGACAAAACGACTATTGCAGGAGGTAATGTTAACAGTCTTTTGGTTTTTAATACACAGACAATCAGTGATATTGTACCGGGTTACTACTATTGGTATACAGACAAATGGTACCGTATGGGAAGTGCTGATACGGAGACTATTACAACTTTGGTAGACAATAAAAACGGTACCATTACTTATACAAATGAAAAAGGCCTGCCAGTTACAATAAACTTAGCTTCAGGTCCTCAAGGAGTTCCTGGAACCAATGGTGTTGATGGAAAATCTGCTTATGAAATTTGGAAAGAAATAACTAAAAATAATACAGCAACAATTACAGACTATTTAGCGGCTGTAAAAGGGGATACTGGTGTAGCAGGAACTAACGGAAAAGGAATTACAACTACAGTTGATAATGGAAACGGAACGTTTACAATTACCTATACTGATGGATCAACTTTTACAACGTCTAACTTAATAGGAGCGCAGGGTATTGCAGGAACAAACGGAACAAATGGTATTGATGGAAAGTCAGCTTTTGAAATTTGGAAGGAAACAACCAATAATACAACAGCAACAATTACAGATTATTTAGCAGCCATAAAAGGAGATACAGGAGCGCAAGGTCCACAAGGAATTGCTGGAAAAGGAATCACAACTACAGTTGATAATGGAAACGGAACATTTACTTTTACATATACTGATGG
>NZ_NRQU01000003.1 GCF_004119495.1 Flavobacterium sp. YO12 | reverse complement strand
AATTCTAAACCTGAATTTTAAAAATTGATTTTATGGTCAGTTTATAGTTGTAATTTGTTTTTGATAATACGTTTACGATGTAAGTATTTTTTTGAAGGCATTTATAATTTGTAAATTTCATGAAGTTAGTTTTACACGTATCGAAATTTTGATTTTCATTTTGAACTAAGAATTTTTAATCCTTAAATTTTAAATGTTATGAAAAATTTATTTTTTACATTATTGGCAGTTTTATTTGCAAACATTGCAATTTCGCAAACACATCAAATTACAAAACACAATGGAGAACAACTTGATGTTAATTTTATTAAAAACGAAAATGGTTTAATTTATTATTCCTTAAACGGAAGTTCTGAAGAAGTTAAAATTAGTAAGTATGCTGTTTCTCAATTAACAAATAAACAAACAAATCAAACACAAAAAATATCTGATAAAATAATTGTAGATTCTAAAGATGATTACAAAATGGTAACAGTTCTGCCTCAAGAAAAGACAATAGGACTGAAAGAAGTAGCTTCATTTACTGGTGTTTCGACAAGGACAAAAGGTGAACCGCCAATTGCTAATAAGAATCAAACAGCTATGAGAATCAAAAGTAAGTCAGCTTCAAATGGATATCCGTTTGTAAGTATTGTTGAGAAAGGAAATGGTAAATATGAAGCAGTAGCTTACGCGTATTAATTTTAGTGTTAAATTTTAGTAAATATCATTTGTTCAATAATTTATATTTTAAAAAAAGAGTACCTTTATTAATCACTTAAATTTTATTATTATGTCAAAGAACTTAAATACAGTAGCAGCTATCTTGGCTGGTGCAGCTGCTGGTGCAGCAATCGGAATATTATTTGCTCCAGACAAAGGATCAAAAACACGCGCAAAATTAAAAGAAGGTTTAGATGATGCGAGGCATAATTTAAAAGATTCACTTTCAGCTAGTTCTGAGGTATTGCGCGAAAAGTTTGCTCATGCAAAAGGTAATCTTGACGGAACTTATGATGAGTTACTTTCGAATATGAGTTATAAAACAGAGGAAGTAATTACTTTTTTAGAATCTAAACTCGCTGATTTAAAGGCGCATAACGCGAAACTTCAGAAATAATATTTAAGGAGCACAAAGTTCACTTGGATTTTTATAATTGTATTTTGGTTTATTTTACTTAATTTTAAGTAGCGACTAAATACAGTTTTTTTCAAAGTGTATTTTGTGCTTCTTTTTTTAATTAAAACTACAATTATGGCTTTTGAAGAATTAAAGGAAAATACAGAAAAAATTCAGGATCAGGCTAAAGTTTATATTGATAGTCATTTAGCATATTATAAACTCTGGGGTTTTAAAGTTGCAATGAAATCAACCACTTTAATTTTTAAGTTTACGTTGATTTTATTATGTTTTAGTATGGTTTTACTTTTTGGATCTTTTGCTGCAGCTTATGCTTTTGGTGCTTTATTCGGAAGTATTGCTTTAGGATTCTTAGCAGTAGGAGGGATCTATTTGGTATTTACAATTTTACTTTTCTTTGTAAAAGATAAATTTGTAGAGGGACCAATTTTAGAGAAATTTTCAGAAATCTTTTTTAATGAATAAGTTATGGAAACAAAAAAGTACTCTTCATACGCTGAAATCGACAGAGATTTAGAAATTTTAAAATTAGAAAAAGATATTAATTATCAAAAGTTAGTTTTAAACGTTCAAAAAACAAAAGAAAGTATAACACCGCAAAATATTGTAAACGGTTTTATTTCATCATACACAGATTATTTTTCAAATTCTTATACCAAGATACTTCAATCTGTTTTACCGTACATAATAGGTTGGTTTATAAATAGAAAAAGAGGCAATTAAGCCTCTTTTTTCTTTTCAGTTAGTTATTAAACTTCAGGTTGAATATCATCTTCGTAACCAGATTGTGGTTGAATTGGTTTTGGTTTCTCTATCTTTTTATTAGTTTTTTTCATCATTTCACCAACTTGATTTGATGCTGTGAATGAAGCAACCATATTGTTCAACATATCACTTCCTGCTTGTGGTGAATTTGGTAATAATATTAAATTAGAATTAGTATCAGCACCAATAGATTGTAGTGTATCATAATGTTGTGTAACGACAATTAAAGCAGAAGCTTCTTGTGAATTAATTCCAACATTGTTTAAAACTTCAACACTTTCTACTAAACCTCTAGCAATTTCACGACGTTGATCTGCAATACCTTGACCTTGTAAACGTTTACTTTCAGCTTCAGCTTTTGCTTTTGCAACAATTCTAATTCTTGAACTTTCAGCTTCAAATTCAGCAGCCGTTTTTTCTCTGTCGGCAGCGTTGATTCTGTTCATTGCATTTTTCACCTGAATATCTGGATCAATATCAGTAACCAATGTATTGATGATATCGTATCCGTAAGTAGTCATTGCTTCGTTTAATTCTCTTTTTACTGCAATTGCGATATCGTCTTTTCTTTCAAAAACATCATCTAATTTTAGTTTAGGAACTTCAGCACGAACAACGTCAAATACATAAGCAGTAATCTGATCGTGAGGATATTCTAGTTTATAAAAGGCATCATATACTTTATCTTGAATTACCTTAAACTGAACCGAAACTTTCATTTTAATAAAAACGTTGTCTTTCGTTTTAGTTTCAATAATAACATCTAACTGTTGAATTTTAAGATTTACACGTCCGGCTAATCTATCAACAACTGGAATTTTTAATTGCAATCCAGAATTTCTCACACTGTGAAATTTTCCAAATCTCTCGATAACAACTGAACTTTGTTGTTTTACAGTAAAGAAAGACGACATGAAAATGAAGAATGCCAATACTAATAAGATAATAAATGCTGTACTCATGGTTTTTAATTTATGTTTATGATTTTGGGAATTTACGAAAATTCTTCTAAAATATAGTTTTAAAGCACTAAAAAAACGCTAAGAACATTTGTTAGATGTTTCTTAGCGTTTCTATTTTGAATTGAATTATTATTATAAAGTTTCAATTGCTTTGTGAATTCTTGAAATAGTTTCCTCTTTTCCAATGATTTCAACAATGTCAAATAGGTGAGGGCCTTTAAGAGCTCCAACTAAACTTAAACGGAAAGGCTGCATAACTTTACCCATTCCAATTTCGTTTTTAGTTAACCAATCTTTCACGATAGTTTCAATATTTACAGAACTAAAATCTTCAATATTTTCTAAAACCGAAATCAATTCCTGCATTAAAGCCGGAGTTTCTTCTTTCCAGTTTTTGCTTGCTTTTTCATCATATGATGTTGGAGCTTGGAAAAAGAAATCAGTTAAATCCCAAAAATCTGAAACAAAGTTTGCTCGTTCTTTGATAAGTGATACTATGCGAATTGTCACTTCAAGTGGAGTAGAGAAGCCTTTTTCTTCTAAAATAGGAGAGAAGCTCTTCGCTAAATCAGCATCATTTTGTTTGATTAAATATTGATGATTGAACCATTTATTTTTTTCAGGATCAAATTTTGCTCCTGCTTTGTGAACTCTATTCAAATCAAAAGCTTCAACTAATTCTTCTAAAGAATATAATTCTTTATCCGTTCCGTCATTCCAACCTAACAAAGCAAGGAAGTTTACAACAGCTTCTGGGAAAAATCCTTTCTCTCTGTAACCTGACGAAAGACCTTCTTCGGTTTTCCATTCAAGTGGAAAAACAGGAAAGCCTAGTTTATCACCATCTCTTTTAGATAATTTTCCATTTCCAACAGGTTTTAAAATCAAAGGTAAATGTGCAAATTCTGGAGCATCCCAGCCAAAAGCTCTGTACAATAAAACGTGAAGCGGCATAGATGGCAGCCATTCTTCACCACGAATTACATGTGAAGTTTCCATCAAATGATCATCAACAATATTAGCTAAATGATAGGTCGGCATTCCGTCACTTTTAAACAGCACTTTATCATCAAGTAAACTTGTTTCAAATTTCACATCACCGCGAATAATATCTTTTAAATGTAAAGTTTCATCAACTGGAGTTTTGAAACGAATTACAAAATGTTCTCCATTTGCAATTCTTTTAGCAGTTTCGTCAGCTGAAATTACTAATGATGTATCTAACTTTTCACGATTCGTATGATTGTAAATAAATGTTTTTCCTTCAGCTTCCTGCTCTTTTCTTAAAGCATCAAGAGATTCTGGAGTATCAAAAGCATAATATGCCCAACCTGAATTGATCAATTCATCTGCATATTTTTGGTATAATTCTTTACGATCACTTTGTCTGTACGGGCCAAATTTTTCATTTTTTCCAACGGTTTCTTCAGGAGAAATTCCTAACCATTCAAGCGCTTCCATAATGTAAGCTTCCGCACCTGGAACAAAACGAGTCTGATCTGTATCTTCAATTCTCAGATAAAAAACACCGTTATGCTTTTTTGCAAATAAATAATTAAATAGGGCAGTACGAACTCCGCCAATATGTAATGGTCCAGTTGGACTTGGTGCAAAACGCACACGAACTTGCTTTGACATTTGTTTAAATTTTGTTGCAAAGATACAATATTAGTCAAAAGCCAAAAGTCGAAAGTCTGAAAGGTTTTTAGCTGTGTGCTAAACTTTTGACTTTCGACTTTTGAGTTTCAGACTTATCGTTATAATTAGTACTTTTATGGGTTATAAATAAATAGATTCACATTGAAAACATCATCTGCAATATATCAGAAGTTAGAAGGATTTATAAAGAAATATTATATGAATGAATTGATAAAAGGAGCACTTCTTTTTATTGGTTTCGGTTTATTGTATTTTCTTTTTACCCTTTTTGTTGAGTATTTTCTTTGGTTAAAACCTGCAGGAAGAACACTTTTGTTTTGGCTATTTATTGCAGTAGAAGTTTTTCTATTGTTTCGATTTATTTTATTTCCAATTTTTAAACTTTTTAAACTTCAAAAAGGGATCGATTATAATCAAGCTTCGGCAATTATTGGAAATCATTTTACCGAAGTTAGTGATAAACTGACAAACTTTTTGCAACTTTCATCCAATGAAAATTCGGCTGAAAGTTCAGAATTAATGTTGGCTTCAATAGAGCAAAAAGCAAATTCATTACAGCCAATTCCATTTGGAAATGCGATTAATTTTAAATCAAATAAAAAGTATTTACCACTAGCTTTAATTCCGGTTTTACTGTTTGCAGTCTTTTTTGTTTCTGGAAACAGCAATATAATTTCGCAGAGTTTTAATAGAGTAGTACATTTTAATGCTTCGTTTTTGCCGCCGGCTCCATTTAAATTTGTGGTTTTAAATGGCAATCTTCAAACAGAACAAAACAAAGATTTTATTGTAAAAGTTGAAACAGAAGGTAATGTTGTTCCTGAAAATGTAATGATTCATATTGGGAGTGAAAGCTATTTTATGGAATCATCTCAAACAGGAAAGTTTGAGTTTAAGATTGAAAAACCAACAACTGATGTTCAGTTTTCTTTTGAAGGAAATTCAGTTTCATCAAATGAATATGAATTAAAAGTTGTTACAGTTCCATCAATTGCGAACTTTGAAATGGTTTTAAATTTTCCATCTTATTTAAAAAAGAAATCCGAAATAATTAGAGGAACTGGAAATGCAATTGTACCTGAAGGGACAGTTGTAACTTGGAGAATGAAAACCCAATCTACTCAAGAAGTAGTTTGGAAAGATGAAAACTCAATTTTTAAGTTCAATAAAGCTGAAAATGAGTTTAAATTGGCTAAGAATATTAGTCAAAACACAGAATATCAAATTCTTACTTCAAATAATAAAGTTAAAAACTATGAAAAATTAGATTATCAGCTGTCAGTTATTAAAGATCAGTTTCCAACCATTGCAGTTTCGCCTGCTCCTGATAGTTTAAAGCTTGATAAAAGTTATGTTTTAGGAAGATTAGGTGATGATTATGGATTGTCAAAGCTTCAGGTTGTTTATTATGAACATGGAAAACCTAATACTGCCAAACGTGGAACCATTCCAGTAAAGGCAGGAGTGTTTGATCAGTTTGTTTTTAATTTCCCGAGTAATCTTGTTGTTGAAGAAGGAGTATCTTACGAATACTATTTTGAGATTTTTGATAATGACGCTCTACATGGATTTAAGAGTACAAAGTCATCTACATTTTCAGATAGAGTTTCTACAACTGATGAAATTCACGATGCAGAATTACAGCAGCAAAATGCAAATATTAATAGCTTATCTAAGTCGTTAAAGAATCAGCAAAAGCAGTTTTCTGAAATGGATAAACTGAAAAATACAGGAAAAGAAAAGGATAATTTAGAGTTTAAAGATCAGCAAAAGATCAATGATTTTATCAAACGTCAGAAGCAGCAGGATGAGTTGATGAAGCAATTTGCTGAAAAGATGAACAAAAATTTAGATAAATTTCAATCTGAAAAGAAAGACAAAACTGCCGACGATTTGCAAAAACGTTTAGACAATGCAGAGAAAGATTTAGAAAAGAATCAGAAATTGATGGATGAGTTGAAGAACTTAAATGATAAATTAAACAGCGAAGAGTTGTTTGATAAGATGGAAAAATTCAAACAAATCAGCAAGAATCAATCTCGTAATTTAGAACAATTAGTTGAATTGACAAAGCGTTTTTATGTAGAAAAGAAAGCGGAGCAGGTTGCTGAAAAGTTGAATAAATTAGCAGAAAAGCAAGAGCAACTTTCAAATAGCAAAGAAAACAACAAAGAGAAACAGGATGAAATTAATAAGTCTTTTGATAAAATTCAAGAAGATTTAAAAGATTTAAAACAAGAAAATAACTCTTTAAAATCTCCTTTAGATATTCCTAAAGATACCTCAAAAGAAAAAGAAGTAGAGAATGATTTGAACAAAGCTTCTGAAGAATTAGGTAAAAAGAATACCGAATCTGCGAAACCAAAACAGAAGAATGCTTCTAAGAAAATGAAGTCGATGGCAGAGCAGATGCAATCGACTATGGAAGCGGGAGAGCAAGAACAATTGCAGGAAGATGTTGCAATGCTTCGTCAGATTTTGGATAATCTTTTAGCATTTTCATTGTCTCAAGAAGATGTTATGAAACAGTTTAAATCAATGAAATTGGGTTCTTCGGCATATACAAAGAATATTAAAATACAGCAAAATTTAAAGCAGCAGTTCAGACATATTGATGATAGTTTGTTTGCATTATCGCTTAGAAACCCAAAAGTTGCTGAAGAGGTTACGAAGGAAATTGGCAATGTGCAGTATAATATGGATAAAGCAATTGAAACTTTAACGGATGTTCAGATTCCAAAAGGAGTTTCACATCAGCAATATTCAGTTTCTTCTGCAAATAAGTTAGCTGATTTTTTGAGTGATTTATTAAACAATATGCAAATGTCTATGTCTAAACCAGGAGCTGGAAAACCAAAACCTGGAGATGGTCAAGGTATGCAATTGCCAGATATTATTCAAAAACAAAAAGGTCTTGCTGATAAAATGAAAGATGGAATGAAGCAGGGAAGTAAACCAGGTACGAGTAAACAAGGTGATAATGGTAAGGGAAAAGAAGGACAAGGAAAACAAAATGAAAGTAAAGAAGGTCAGGGAAAAACGGGACAAGGAAAATCTGGCGATGGTAAAAGCGGTCAAGGAAACAACAAAGGGGAGAAAGAAAGTGATGATAATGATGGTGAAGGTGATGCTGAAAAGATAATGGAAATATACAAAGAGCAAGTTAAACTTCGTGAAGCATTGCAAAAAGAATTAGCAAAACAAGGTTTAGATATGCAAGGTAAATCAGTTATTGATCAGATGAAAGCATCGGAAAAACAGATTTTAAATAAAGGTTTTAAGAATGAAAACCTGCAGCGTATTTTAAATATTCAACAAGAATTGCTAAAATTAAACAATGCTGTTCAAGAGCAAGGGCAAGATACCAAGCGTCAATCTGAAACGAATAAAGGTGAGTTTTCTAATCGTTCGAATGCTTTACCAAGTTCGTTGACCGATTATTTAAACAGTGTAGAGATATTAAACAGACAATCACTACCTTTGCGCTCGAATTTTAATCAAAAGGTTCAAGAATATTTTAATACAAAATGATCAATTTTAATTACGAAACAGAATTTAATTTAGACAACGAACAAGCCTTTTCTGATTGGTTAAGTGCTGTAATAGTTTCTGAAAATAAAAACGAGGGAGAAATAAATTATATTTTTTGTGATGATGAATATCTTCATAAAATCAATGTAGAGTATTTAGATCACGACACACTAACTGATATTATTAGTTTTGATTATACAGTTGGTAACGAGTTGAACGGAGATATATTTGTTTCTGTTGAACGAGTAGAGGACAACGCAAAAGATTTTAATGTTTCTTTTGAAGAGGAATTAAAGCGTGTACTTGCTCATGGTATATTACATTACTGCGGATATAAAGATAAGAGTGATGCAGAAGCCGTACTTATGCGTTCTAAAGAAGACGAAAAAATTGGGATGTTTCACGTGGAACAGTAGATATTTTTTCTAGTGTCAAATAGCCGATTTATGTAAAAATTGTTCCACGTGAAACAGTTTTTTTTAAATGCTTTTTTATAAAGTGTTTCACGTGGAACAAATAAGTTGATTTTGAAATATTGATATTGTTTTTAGAATGTTTCACGTGAAACATTCTAAAATTTGGTTTAAGTTTTTATGAATGTAACAGGGAATGTTTCACGTGGAACTTTCGAGTTTGTTTTGAGAACTCAAACTTGAAGCTTGAAATAACTGAAAAAAAAACTCCGTTCCACGTGGAACAAAGAAAATAAAGTTAATTCTGAGAATCGCCTTAAACGGTTTGCAGAGAATAATAAAACAAAATGTTTTTAGAAGAATACGATGTTATTGTAGTTGGTGCTGGTCATGCAGGATCTGAAGCCGCGGCAGCGGCCGCAAATTTAGGATCCAAAACTTTATTGGTTACAATGAGTTTGCAGAACATAGCTCAGATGTCATGTAATCCTGCGATGGGAGGAATTGCAAAGGGACAAATCGTTCGTGAGATCGATGCGCTTGGAGGTTACTCTGGAATTGTTTCAGATCGAACTGCAATTCAGTTTAAGATGTTGAACAAATCGAAAGGGCCAGCAATGTGGTCGCCGAGAGTTCAAAGTGATCGAATGCGTTTTGCAGAAGAATGGAGAATGATGTTGGAGGGAACTCCAAATTTAGATTTTTACCAAGAAATGGTAAAAGGGTTGATTATTGAGAACGGAAAAATAAAAGGAATCAAAACTTCGCTTGGAGTTGAAATTCGTTCGAAATCGGTGGTGTTGACAAACGGAACTTTTTTGAACGGATTAATTCATATTGGAGAAAAACAGTTCGGTGGAGGAAGAGCAGGCGAAAGTGCTGCAACTGGAATTACTGAAGATTTAGTGAAAGCGGGATTTGAAGCTGGAAGAATGAAAACAGGAACGCCACCACGTGTTGATGGACGTTCTTTGGATTATTCGAAAATGAATGAAGAAAAAGGAGATGCAAAACCGGATAAGTTTTCTTATTCGGATTTAACCGTTCCGTTGACACATCAAAGATCTTGTCACATGACATACACTTCGCTTGAAGTTCATGATATTTTGAGAGAAGGTTTTGATCGTTCGCCAATGTTCAACGGAAGAATTAAAAGTTTGGGTCCAAGATATTGTCCGTCCATTGAAGATAAAATTAATCGTTTTGCAGATAAGGAACGTCATCAACTTTTTGTTGAGCCAGAAGGATGGAATACTTGTGAAGTTTATGTAAACGGATTTTCGACTTCGCTTCCGGAGGATATTCAATTTAAAGCGTTGAGTTCTGTTGCTGGTTTTGAAAAAGTGAAATTCTTTCGTCCAGGTTATGCGATCGAGTATGATTATTTCCCACCGACACAATTGAAACATACTTTGGAAACAAAGTTAGTTGAAGGGTTATATTTTGCCGGACAAATTAATGGAACGACAGGATATGAAGAAGCAGCATCGCAAGGTTTGATGGCCGGAATAAATGCGCATTTGAAAGTGCATGAAAAAGCGCCATTAATTTTAAAACGTGATGAAGCTTATATTGGAGTTTTGATTGACGATTTGATTACGAAAGGAACGGAAGAACCATATCGTATGTTTACATCAAGAGCGGAGTATAGAACTTTACTGCGTCAAGATAATGCAGATTTTAGATTAACGCCAATGTCTCATGAAATTGGTCTTGCTTCTGAAGCTCGTTTGCGAAGAATGGAAAAGAAATTAAACGAGTCTGAAAAGATGGTTTCTTTTTTTAGAGAAACAAGCGTTTCGGTTGGAGAAACAAATCCAATTTTAGAAGCGAAGGAAACTGCACCAATTACACAAGGTGATAAAATGTTTAAAGTTTTCTCTCGTCCGCAGATTGATTTAGAAGATATGCTGAAATTCGAAAAAGTGAAAGCGTATGTTGAAGAAAATAATCTAGACAGAGAAATATTAGAGCAAGCCGAAATTCAAATTAAGTATTCTGGTTATATCGAAAAGGAAAGAAATAACGCTGATAAGTTAACTCGTTTAGAAGAAGTAAAAATTCCAGAGAATTTCGATTATAATAAAATTAAGTCAATGTCGATTGAAGCAAAACAAAAATTGGGTAAAATTCGACCAGTTACAATTTCTCAAGCTTCAAGAATCAGCGGAGTGTCGCCAAGTGATATTTCTGTGCTTTTAATTTATATGGGACGATAAAAAAAAGTTTCAAGTTTCAGGTTTCAAATTATATTGGAATCTGAAATTTTGTCTTTATGTTATGTGAACTTAGAACTTGAAACCTGAAACTTGAAACAATTTTAAATTTGTTCCACGTGAAACGATTTTTATAAAAATATCGTTTTATAAAAAAAATAGAGAATAAATTATAGAATTGTAGAGATGGACAGTTGTCCATCTTTTACAATTTTGAAATCATATCAAATCAAGATTAGTCGAACTTCGGTTTGTCTAAATTATACGCACCTACTAAAACTATTAATTTAAAAATGGACGTTTTAAACAAAAAACATTTTCTTACTGTAAAAGACCATTCTGTTTCAAAAGAAATTTTCGATTTATATTATGATGAAAATCTAGATATGCTGATTACTTCGCCGCAGCCGGATTTAGAAAATTTAGGAAGATATTACGAGAGCGAAGATTATATTTCGCATACAGACAATAAACGTTCATTATTTGAAAAAGCTTATCATTTTGTGAAAAATATTGCTTTAAAGAATAAACTGAATTTAATCAATGCTGAACAAATTCATAAAGGAAGAATTTTGGATATTGGTGCTGGAACTGGAGATTTTTTATTGACTGCAAAAAATGATGGTTGGGAAACCGTTGGAGTAGAGCCGAGCGAAAGAGCAAAGAATATTGCAATTCAAAAAGGAATTTCGTTTGTGCATGAAATCAGTGATCTCGAAAGTCATTCTTTTGATATTGTAACAATGTGGCATGTTTTAGAACATGTGCCAAATTTAGAACTTCAAATTCAAGAATTGAAACGATTATTGAAATCAACTGGAACATTAATTGTTGCGGTTCCAAACTTTAAATCGTTTGATGCCGAATATTACAAATCTTTTTGGGCAGCGTATGATGTGCCAATTCATTTTTGGCATTTTTCAAAAAAATCAATTCAAACGCTTTTTGAAAAAGTAGATATGAAATTAGAAAAAGTTCTGCCAATGAAATTTGATTCATTTTATGTGAGTCTTTTATCAGAAAAATACAAGACTGGAAAAATGAATTTTATTAGTGCGTTTTTTATTGGATTACGATCAAATTTAAAAGCGTCAAGTACAAAAGAGTATTCGTCGCATATTTATGTGCTAAAAAACAACCAAAACGCAAAATAAGCGCGTTTAAGGCATTTTCCGAGTATATTTGAGGGTTTGTATTGCCTTTTTTGAGATAATTCCTCTGAGAAAAGCTATGAAAGCCACTTTTAATAGTGATATTTTATAGTAGTTTTTAACTCGATAAATAAAACCAATATCATAAAATTTTAGCATTTTTTAAACTTTATGTGGATGCTATTTATTTTTTTATATTTTTGTCTTTAATACTTTAAAAAAAATAGAAATTTAGAAATGAAAAAAGCATTAGTAATTATCGCACTTTCAATTTTTGTTGTTTCATGTGATAAAGCAGCCGAAGTTAAGGAAGTAAAAACAGCTTACGTAGATACTTCAGTTTTAATGAAAGAGTACACTGAAGCAAAAGACCTTGAAGCTAAATACAAAGCTCAAGCCGAAGAAAAGGGAAGACAACTTCAAGCTGAAATTACTCGTTTTAAACAAGACGCTGCTAATTTTCAAAGTCAAGCACAAGCTAATGGTCAGCAATGGGCGCAACAAAGAGGTGCTGAATTGCAAAAAAGAGAGCAGCAATTAGGTTATGCTCAACAAGCATTATCGCAGCAATTGCAGCAAGAAAGCGGTGTAGAAATGGATTCTCTAGTAAGCGGAGTTAAAAAATTTATTAAAGATTACGGTAAGAAAAATGGATATTCTTATATCTATGGTACTGGTGATGCAGCGTCAATATTGTATGCTGAAGACAAGTACGACATTACAAAAGAAGTTGTTAAAGCTTTGAATGATAAATACAAAGCATCTCCTAAAGCAGAAGATAAACCAGCTGTAAAAGAAGAGGCTAAAAAATAAACTGCCAAACTAACTAACTAAATTGAAAAACCTAAATCAGCTGCTGATTTAGGTTTTTTTCTTTTGTAAAAATGCGATATTTTTGACCTTTAATACCCGCCTAATGCAAAACGTTTCAGAAGCTGCAGCTTACACCTTGCAATTTATAAATCAGACGCAGAAATCGATCTTTTTAACTGGTAAAGCCGGTACAGGAAAAACGACTTTACTGCGCGAAATCATTGCGACTACACATAAAAATACTGTTGTTGTGGCTCCTACGGGAATTGCTGCGCTTAATGCCGGCGGTGTAACAATTCATTCTATGTTTCAGCTGCCGTTTTCGGCTTTTTTGCCCACTTATCAAGAAAGTTCTCAGTTTACAGAAACCGTAAAGTTTGAAAATAAAGAGTCTCTGCGCAGGCATTTTAAGATGAATAACGTTAAGCGAAACGTGATTCGGAATATGGAATTGCTGATTATTGATGAAGTAAGTATGTTACGGGCTGATTTACTGGATGCTATCGATTTTATGATGCAGGCAGTTCGTAAAAACACTAAGGCTTTTGGTGGGGTTCAAGTACTTTTTATTGGTGATTTATTGCAATTACCGCCAGTAATTCGGGATGAAGAATGGCGTACGCTTCGTAATTATTACAAAGGAAAATTCTTCTTTCATTCACACGTAATTACACAGAATCCGCCTTTGTACATTGAATTGTCTAAAATTTACCGCCAGAGCGATGATGTTTTTATTTCGGTCTTAAATAATCTGCGCAATAATCAAATTACAAAAGAAGATGTAGAGGTTCTAAATCAATATGTTAAGCCTGATTTTGATTTAAAAAACAATCCTGGTTTTATAACACTTACAACGCATAATGCAAAGGCAGATACTATTAACGAACAGGCAATCAATGATTTATCAGGAAATGAGTTCACGTATCAGCCTTTTGTAGTTGGAGATTTCCCAGAAAAAATATTTCCTGTCGAAGAAAGCTTAAAACTTAAAGTGGGAGCACAGGTCATGTTTGTTAAAAACGATTTGTCTTTCGAAAAACGTTATTTCAATGGAAAAATGGGCGTTATCAAGTCCCTTTCGCCCGAAGAAATTTTTGTTCATTTTCCAGAGGAAAACAAAACGATAGAAGTTGAAAAGTACGAATGGAAAAATATTCGATACAAAGTAAACGAACTCACAAAAGAAATTGAAGAAGAGGTTTTAGGCACATTTGCACATTATCCTTTAAAATTGGCTTGGGCAATTACCGTACATAAAAGTCAAGGATTAACTTTTGAGAAAGCTGCGCTCGATGTATCGCAAGTTTTTCTGCCTGGGCAGGCATATGTAGCATTGTCGCGATTAACGTCCTTAAATGGGCTTATTTTGCTT
The DNA here is from genome assembly GCF_004119495.1 of Flavobacterium sp. YO12. Classification (GTDB taxonomy): domain Bacteria; phylum Bacteroidota; class Bacteroidia; order Flavobacteriales; family Flavobacteriaceae; genus Flavobacterium. Next base: position 129,577 of record NZ_NRQU01000003.1, on the reverse strand, counting down.
TCTCCGATACAAATGAATGGTCTTTCCAACGATCAGGATGTGATGGATTATTCTTTGAACAAAGCAACAGAAGATGTTTTGAAGAACTCTCTTCATTTTGAAACCAAAAATTTTATTCATAACTATTTGATTAATAGTTTCAATTGGGTAGATTTAGCGCAGGAATGGCGTAATCATCGTTTTAGTTACAATGAAAACGCAGCCAGTTCCGAAAAATCTAAACATTCTGCTTGGGCACATAAACGTTTGGAAACAATGGATTCCCTTATAAATCCGTCAGAAAAATTTGTGCAGCAGCTCAATAAAATATTCAGTAAAGAAACTGTTGATTTATTGTTTGTGCAGGAAAGAGTTACAGCGGCTTATGATTACTTTTTTATGCCGATGGATAAATTAGTTACTGATCTTTTGAGTAAAATGGCTGAAATTCAGAAATTTAAAAAAGTAAAAGAGTTTTATGAAGAATTAGCGCTGCTGGATGATTTACAAACAAAAGCAGTCTTGCGTTTGATGAAGGCAAAATTACTAATTGAAGTAGTCGTTTCTCGTGAAACAATTTGCAAAGAGAAATTAACTTCGCCGGCGATAAAAAATTATAAAACAGATAAAGTTTCCAGAATTAAAGAAGACTTTAAAATGGCGAATACAGACATGTTTCAGGCCGAAGAGCCAGTAACACGTTATAGTTCTAAAAAAGTGGATAAAACAGCCGAAAAAGGCCCAAAAAAGACCACTGTAGAAGAAACTCACGAACTATGGCTGGAAAAAAACTCTGTTGAAGATATTGCGAGACTTAGAAAATTGACCGTTCAAACGGTCGAAATGCACTTGGTAAAATTGATACAGGCTAAGAAAGTTGATATTTCTGATGTTCTTCCTTACGACAAAATTCTTGCGCTGCGTGAAGCTTTTCAGTTTTATCAAGAAGAATCGCTTAACGGTTTGAAAGAAAAACACGGTGATGAATTTAGCTGGGATGAACTTAAAATGTTCAAAGCCAGTATAAATTAACTATTTTTATAATTGATTGTAACTACCTTAGATTTATAATTAATTTAAAAAAATAGAACATGAAAACAGTAAATGTATTTGTTGTGGTAATGTTTTTTTGCATTGGTTTTGTTTATTCACAAGACATTAAACCAGAATTGCAGGTTTTTATAAATAGATTTATTATCAATGTAAAAAGCGACAATAAAGAGGCTCTTGCTGCATTTGTCTCCTATCCGCTTAAGCGTGAATATCCTATACCAGATATTCAAAATAAAGAAGAATTTTTAAAACGTTATTCAGAAATATTTGATACCGTTTTAAAAAATGAAATTATTAAATCTGATGCTCAAAAAGATTGGTCGGATATGGGCTGGCGAGGTTTAATGCTAAATCAAGGAAGTATTTGGCTGGATATCGATGGAAATTTGACGGCAGTAAATTATCAATCAAAGTTTGAAATAGATTTAAAAAAGAAATTAATTGCGGCACAAAAAAAAGAGCTGGATCCTAGTATTGCATTTTTTCAAACGCCGATCTGCATTTTAGAAACATCTAAATTTAGAATTCGAATTGATGATTTAGGTAAAAATAATTATCGTTATGTGTCATGGTCAATTAACAAAAAAATGACTGAGAAGCCTGATTTAATACTATACGGCGGAAATTTGGTTTTAGAAGGAAGCGGGGGAAACCATCAATATGAGTTCAAAAAAGATAAGTTTGTTTATGAATGTGCTATAATTGTTTTAGGCGAAAAAGATTCTCCGCCGGCAAGATTAACTATTTATCAGGGAGAGAAAGTGATTCTTTCTCAAAATGCAAAAATTGTTTCACGTTAAACAAAAAAAAACTATTCGGAGAGAATAGTTTTTTTGATTTTTATAAATTTTCGACTAGAATCCAGGCATCAGGATTTTCGCCTTTTTGTATTTCTTTTTGTGCTTTTTGAGCTTCATTCATGGTAGCATAACTTCCGTATAAAACTGGAAATAAGCCGTGTTTATTTTCTCCAAGCATTCTAGCTTGATAACCATCTTTAATCAATTGATTGTAAGCTTTTCTTGCATTTTGTTCACTTCTAAAAGCACCTGCCATAATATGATAAGGCATTACTTTTTCTGCTGGAGCTTCTACTTTTGCTGAATCAACTGAAAGGGTTACAGCAGGTAAAGGATTTTCAATAAAAAAAGTAGCTTCTTGTATTTTACTTTGAACTTTTTTCTGTACAACACCTTCTACAACAAGAGTTTGTGCTGCAATTTGATTTTGGTAAAGCGGGTATCCGATACTTCCAGTAATTCCTAAACCTAGTACAAAAATAGCAGCATATCTTAAGAAAGTTCTTGATGATCTTCCTTCTTCATTTTCATATAGTGAAACGCTTTCTTTTTCAAGCTGTTCCAGTTTTTGCTCAAAATTCTCTTTCTTAATCAAAGGCGAAACAAACGGACTTAATCCGAATGAAGTCGTTAAAAAATTAGTTTGATCATTAGGTGTAAAAATGATATTGCTTTCAGAATTAAGACGGATTTCTCCAATATTTTTTAAACTTATAACTCCGTTTTCTTCCAGTGTTTTTTTCCAACTCTGCACTTCAGCAGCAATAGCATTTACAGCAAAACCATACGTAGTACTTTCTGCATGCGATATATGATTAGCCAATAGTCCATCATTGTTTTTAAGATGGCTGTTGAAAGAGATCATTTTTTTTGGTGGAAAAAATGAATTTGTGCTTTCATTAAGCTGTGCCGATTGAATTTCGGTTAAAAATGCTCCAAACCCTGGAACCGTTACACACTGATAACGATACAATAACTGTGCGATGTAAGTTTCGATTTTCATAGAAACAAAGTTAGGTAATGAATATAGTTATCAAAATTTTATTCACAATTTTTATTAACAATTCGGCATTTTTTATAGACAATTAGTTTTCAATAATTTAAGAATTTTAGTTGTCTTTTTATTGAAGGCTCCGAAAGTTAAATTTAAATATTTATTAAGAAATTACTTTATTTTTTTCATATTTGTACGATTAAATTGCTTTAATTTTTATTTCTATTTTACATAATGTTTTAAGAAAATGTCAGATCAAGAATTGTTTTATTTATTAGCCTTAATGAAGGTGGATGGTGTGGGAGATATAATGGCTAAGAAACTGCTTTCTAATTTTGGAAATGCTGAAGCTATTTTTAAAGCAAAATCAAATCAAATTGCTGTTATCGATGGTGTTGGAAGTGTTTTATTGAAAAATTTGAAGGACAAAACGATATTTGAAAAAGCCAGTAAGGAACTTGAATTTATAAAAGCAGATGGTTTGAAAGTTTCTTTTTTTCAAGATGATGATTATCCGGAAAGACTTAAACATTGTATTGATTCTCCAGTTTTGATTTTTTCATCTGGTAATATAAACTTAAAAAACAGAAAGATTATCAGCATAGTAGGCACACGTCAGATTACATCGTATGGAACTGAATTTTGTCGAAAGTTGATTGAAGATCTTGTGGCTCTAGATCCTGTAATTGTCAGCGGTTTTGCTTATGGTGTTGATATTGTGGCGCATCAATTGGCGATCGAAAACAATTTGCAGACTATTGGAGTTTTAGCTCACGGTTTAAATCAAGTTTATCCGAAGACTCACAAAAAGTATATGGCGAAAATGGAGGAAAATGGTGGTTTTATTACTGAATTTTGGAGCTCGTCAAATCCTGACAAAGAAAATTTTGTTCGCCGAAATCGCATTGTTGCAGGAATGAGTGAAGCTACAATTGTGATAGAATCTGCAGATAAGGGAGGATCACTTATTACGGCTAATTTAGCTAATGATTATAATCGTGATGTATTTGCTGTGCCAGGACGTGTAACTGATAAATATAGTCAAGGCTGTAATAACCTCATAAAAACGCAAAAAGCAAACGTTTTAACCTCTGCTGCCGATTTGGTTTATATTTTGAACTGGGACGTCGAAAACAAGCCAAAAACAGTACAGAAGCAATTGTTTGTAGATTTAGATGAATGTGAACAGAAGATTTATGATTTTTTACTTAAAAATGGTAAGGAATTACTGGATATAATTGCGATAGAATGTGATCTGCCATTATTCAAATTATCGGGAACGCTTTTAAATATGGAGTTGAAAGGTGTAGTGAGACCTTTGCCGGGTAAATTGTTTGAAGCGGTTTAAAATAAAAAAGCCTAACAGATTTAAAAAAAACTGTTAGGCTTGATAAATTATTTTTGAAATCCAAGAACATCTCTTACTTTGGCTAAAACGCCATCAGCAACAACAGAAGCTTTTGCAGCGCCTTTTTTCAATAGCGCATCAACTTCATCAAGATTATTTATGTAGTAATTGTATTTTTCTCTTTCTGTTTTAAATTTTTCTGTAATCAATTCAAACAAAGCTTGTTTGGCATGACCATAACCGTAATTTCCGCCTAAATAATTGGCTCTCATTTCAGCAATTTGCTCTTCTGTTCCTAATAAAGAATAGATAGCAAAGGCATTACAAGTATCTGGATTTTTAGGATCTTCAAGTGGAGTACTGTCTGTTTCAATACTCATAACCTGTTTGCGTAAAACTTTATCATCAAGAAAAATATTGATAATATTATTGGCAGATTTACTCATTTTTCCGCCATTCGTTCCAGGAATTAACATACTGTTTTCTTGAATTTTAACTTCAGGAATTACAAATGTTTCACCCATTTGATGATTGAAACGAGAAGCGACGTCACGCGTGATTTCTAAATGCTGCATTTGATCTTTTCCAACTGGAACAAATTCTGCATCATAAAGTAAAATATCAGCCGCCATTAACATCGGATAGGTAAAAAGTCCAGCGTTTACATCATCTAAACGATCTGCTTTATCTTTAAAAGAATGTGCTAAAGTCAAACGTTGAAAAGGAAAAAAACAGCTTAAATACCAAGTCAATTCAGTTGTTTGAGCCACATCAGATTGTCTGTAAAAGGTAACTTTATCTGGATTTAAACCACAGGCAAGCCAAGCAGCTGCAGTACTATATGTGTTTTCTCTTAAAGTTTTACCATCTTTAATTTGTGTAATTGAATGTAAATCAGCTATAAACAAATAAGATTCGTTTGCTGGATTATTTGATAACTCAACTGCAGGGATAATTGCTCCCAATAAATTTCCTAAGTGTGGCGTTCCAGTACTCTGAACACCAGTAAGTATTTTTGCCATTCTTGTTTTTCTTATTCTTTCAACCACAAAGATTGCAAGTTTATTTTTTTTAACCGCAAAGTTCGCAAAGTTTTTCGCAATGTCCGCAAAGTTTATTGAACATATGAGTTATTTTAAAGTTTATTTTCTAGAAAGGTCTAATATTCTAAAAATCTAGTGATCTAAAAATCTAATTTCATTTCTGTTTTCTTACATTTGAAACCATGAAAGGAATTAAAATTGTTTTTTGGGTTTTATGGCGCATTTGGTTTTATGTTTTAATGGCTATTCCTATAGTGATTATGCTGCCGTTTTTAGTGATTTCTATTCTATCGGAGAAAGGTTATCCCTATTTCTTTAAAATGGCCCGCATTTGGGCTAAATTTATCCTTTACGGGATGGGTTTTTATTACAAAGTAAAACGCGAACAAAAGCTCATTAAGAACAAAAGCTATATGATTGTCGCTAATCATACTTCGATGACAGACATCATGCTGACGCTTGCCATCATAAAAAATCCTTTTGTTTTTGTGGGAAAAAAAGAGCTTGTAAAAATTCCGCTATTTGGTTTTTTCTATAAAAGAACTTGTATTTTGGTAGATAGAAATTCTTCCAAAAGTAAAAATGAGGTTTTTAAACGTGCTCAGAATCGTTTGAATCAAGGTTTGAGTATTTGTATTTTTCCAGAAGGCGGAGTTCCAGATGATGAAAGTGTTTTACTGGATGAGTTTAAAGACGGTGCTTTTAGATTGGCAATTGACCATCAAATTCCAATTGTTCCAATTGTGTATCCAGACAATAAACAGCGTTTTTCGTATACTTTTTTTAGCGGCAGTCCGGGAAAAATGAGAGTAAAAGTTTTGCCTTTTGTTGAAACGAGCGGGCTGACTTCTGAAAACAGAAAAGAACTTAGAGATAAAGTCAGACAATTGATTTACAAGGAACTGTTAGAGTTTGAGAAAAAAGATTCTAAGAAATAAATACATACAAAACCCGATATTCAAGCTTTATGAGTATCGGGTTTTCTTTTTGAATTAAAAACGTCCTTTTGTATTTAAAGAAGTTTATCTATGAATTATTTTTTCTGAGATAAAACGGAGTACTTTTTTAAATTTCAATTTGGTTTTTTTTCGGTTTTTACTGTACAACACTTCTATTTTCTCTTTCATGGTTAAAATATTATAAGGTTGGTAATAAAGAGTTTAATACTCAGTTAACGTCACATAATAGTAGATAGTAAAAAATGAAAAAGGTTGCGTCAAGGAATGAAAAAAATAAAAAGGATAAAATCCGTCAGCCAAAAACTAACGGATTTGTACCTTAACCAACCAAATTTATTCTAAAAACCATTGAATAGGTATTTATGGCAAATACCTGCCCCAATATTAATTTTATTTATTAGATGGGTTAATTTGAAAATGGTTGCGTTGTTTTTTTGCTTTTTTTTGAAAATAAAAAACCCGACAGGTTTTTAAACTTGTCGGGTTATAGAGAATAAATCTATAAATTACAGATTTATAATTATTTAAGCGTTAGCTAATTCTTTGATGTGCGCTTTAATTTTTACTTCTAATTCATCAGCTAATTCTGGATTGTCTTTAATTAAGGCTTTTACAGCATCGCGGCCTTGTCCTAATTTTGTGTCTCCGTAACTAAACCAAGATCCTGCTTTTTTAACGATTTCAAATTCAACCGCTAAGTCAAGAATTTCACCAGTTTTAGAAACTCCTTCTCCGTACATAATGTCGAATTCGGCAGTTTTAAAAGGCGGTGCCACTTTGTTTTTAACGATTTTAACTTTTGTTCTGTTTCCAATAACGTTCTCACCGTCTTTAATTTGAGAAGAACGACGAATATCTAAACGAACTGAAGCGTAGAATTTTAATGCGTTACCACCAGTTGTAGTTTCAGGATTCCCGAACATTACACCAATTTTTTCACGCAGCTGGTTGATGAAGAAAACAGTACAGTTTGTTTTGCTGATTGTTCCAGTTAATTTTCTTAAAGCCTGTGACATTAAACGTGCGTGAAGTCCCATTTTAGAGTCTCCCATTTCGCCTTCAATTTCACTTTTTGGAGTTAAGGCAGCAACAGAGTCAATAACAACGATGTCTATAGCTCCAGAACGAATCAAGTTTTCGGCAATTTCTAAAGCCTGCTCTCCGTTGTCTGGTTGTGAGATGATTAGGTTTTCGATATCTACACCTAATTTTTCAGCATAATTTCTATCAAAAGCATGCTCTGCATCGATAAATGCTGCAATACCACCGGCTTTTTGAGCTTCGGCAATAGCATGTAAAGTTAATGTGGTCTTACCAGAAGATTCTGGACCGTATATTTCAATAATTCTTCCTTTTGGATAACCATTTACCCCAAGAGCTAAATCGACGCCAAGTGAGCCAGAAGAAATCGTTTCTACCTCCACGATGGCTTTATCGCCCATTTTCATTACGGTTCCTTTTCCGTAGGTTTTGTCAAGTTTATCAAGCGTTAATTGTAACGCTTTTAATTTGGCTTCTTTGTCTGAACTCATCTTTTTATTTTGTCTAAAATTGTTATTTTGTTTCTTTTTAATAAAAATCAAAAAGAGTAAACGGCGTTCTGATTTTTATTTTTTCGGCTTGTAATTTGGTAAAAATACTTCTTTTTTTTGAAGTTTGAGTGACTCAGATTGTCACAAATTGTAACAAATTTTATTATAAAAATAAAGCCTTTAATTCTGTGGCATCAGACGGTTTCATTTTTCCAGCAAGGACCAAACTCAGCTGTTTACGACGCAAAGCGGCATCAAAACGTTGTATTTCAAGTTCAGTTTCTGGCAAGATTGGCGGTACTTCAACAGGTCTTCCAGTATCATCAACAGCAACAAAAGTATAAATGGCTTCGTTTGCTTTTGTTCTGCTTCCAGATTCACGATCTTCTACCCAAACATCAATGAAAACTTCCATCGAACTTTTGAAAGATCTTGATACTTTTGCTTCAACAGTTACAACACTTCCTAATGAAATAGCTCTATTGAAAGCAACGTGATTTACAGATGCCGTTACTACAATTCGGCGAGAATGTCTGCGTGCCGCAATACTTGCTGCACGATCCATACGGGCAAGTAACTCACCGCCAAATAGATTGTTTAAAGGATTTGTTTCACTTGGTAAAACTAAATCGGTTAAAATAGTTAGGGATTCTGAAGGATGTTTTGCATTCATTTTTTGATAAAATTTTATTTTCTTACCGCGGTTTCCATATTTAAAAACCTTTTAAATTGCGGCTTACTTTTTTAAAGATTGCGGTCGATTAGTTCAACCAATAAACTGCCATTACAGCAGGAATAAAATAAATTACAATGGTTCTTGCGCCATCATAATCTTTTGCTAATCGCTGTCCGAAAAGCATCATTAACAAACAAATACAAGAGAAAATTGCTCCATAAAAGCCATATTCTCGGCCGCTGTTTGTTAACAATTGAATTGCTCCAACTACACATAAAACACCAGAAATTAATTCTAAAATTAATAAATGAAATAGAGCAAGGGGAACTTGGTTTTTTAGAGGCGTTTTGGCAAAATGACCTTTAAGCCATTCAACATTATCTTTCCAATAAAAAATTTTTTCATAGCCTGATTGTAAAAAAGTTATGGCTAAAAATGCTAATAATAAAATAGAGGCGGCATTATTCATCTGAAAATTATTTTTTGTGAATTAAACGAGTCAGTTTTATAGATAAATCGGTTAAGATTATTTTTGCATTTCCGTTTCTTTCAATGTGATACATCGCATCTGAAAGCTCTTTGAAAATTTCATGAATATTATTGCCGTTTACAAAAGGCGCAAAATTCTCCAGTTTAAATTTGTCTACTTTTGGTTCAATATAAACCAAAGTTGGTGCTTGATAGTTAAGCAAAAGTGCTTGACGAAACATTTCAATACAAAACTGAATAAATTTCTTTTGGCTTTCGCGTCCAAGTCCTGCAATTTCTTCGCTCCAAGAAATTAAATCCTGAATTGCTGCAGCATTTCCTTTTGCTCTAAAAGCGGCGCGAACCCAATTGACAAACCATTGTTCAAAAGGATATTCAGAATCATCTTCTTTGAGTAAATGAAGTGCTTTATTGAAATTTCCCTGCGCTTGATGCGCAATTTTAAAAGCTGTTTTTTCGTCGAGATTTTCTTTTGAAATTAAAGCTTCGGCAATTACTTTTTCCGGCAGTCCGTTAAAGTGAATTACTTGACAACGAGAACGTATGGTTTGAATAATATCTTCTTCGTTCTCAGAAATTAGGATAAAAATTGTTTTATCAGAGGGTTCTTCTAGAAGTTTTAACAGCTTGTTTGAGGCTGCAATATTCATCTTATCAGCCATCCAGATAATCATAATTTTATAACCGCCTTCGTATGATTTCAGCGAAAGTGATTTTAAAACTTCTTGCGCATCTTCGACTCTTATTTCTCCTTGTTTGTTTTGAACACCAAGTATTTTATACCAATCAAATAATCCGCCATATGGCATTTCGTGAATGAAAGTCCGCCAATCTTGAATGAAGTCTAAGCTTTTTGGTTTTGTTTTTACATCTTCGGTAGTAACCGTTGGGTAAATAAAATGCAGATCGGGATGCGAGATGTTTTGAAATTTTAGGTTACAGGAATCGTTACCGTTTTCATTTTCGTTCCCGGTGTTATTACACAAAATATACTGCGCATAAGCAATTGCAGTCGATAAAGTACCGCTTCCTTCAGGGCCGATGAATAATTGAGCATGCGGAATTCGTCCAGAAGATGCGCTTTTTATTAAATGGCTTTTGATGTAATCCTGACCTAAAATTTGTGAAAATTGCATGAGGCAAAGATAGAAGAAAATGATGTAGTCAAAAATTTTCCAGATAAAGTTTATACGGCAGCTTTAATTTATGAGATTCTGATGGATTTTTATAAAAATATTTGCGGTTTGCTAACGAACTTTTGTTAATAAAATTGTTCATGTTAGTAAATATAAAGACTTTTTTGTTAATATTTTTTTTGAAAAAACGACAATCGTATGCTTTTTTTGGTTATTTAGAGTAGATTTTACTCTAAATTTTATGGCTTAAATCTTACGGTTTAGATTTTAACAATTTTAACAGAAAGCACGTTAAAACGCACATTTTCTCGACATAACGCTGGTTTTTAAGCTTTTTTTAAGCTTTTTTTTTTAAAAAACAAATCAATAAAGTTGCAATTTAAGTTAATTTCTATATTTTTGTTTTCATCAACAACCAATTATTTAATAAGAATTTATGAAAGGGAAAATTATTTTATTAAGTGCATTTTTTATCTTGACAACTGCTGCTGCTTCAGCTCAGGCAAAGAACGCTCCAAGAAGTATAATTAGTACGACAGCTCTTATTCGTAAATATCACGATCAAAAAGAATTGAGTGGTATGCAAAAAGGGGAATTGTTAGAATTATACATTGAGCGAATTAAAGTATTAGTAAAAACTCTCCCTTACATTGCGTTGGTTACAAAACCGGGTGTTACAATGGCAGACTTAGGTATTCCAGATGATAACGAACACAAAAAAGTTTTAGATGCTCAGGCTGTGGGTACATCAAATTTCTTAGATACTACAGTAGAATTTCAAAGAAAAATGATGCCATATTCTGATAAAGGAAACTTAATCGCAGCTATTTTATTTTACGAAAGTACATTGAAATCTTTACACGAGTTCAACGATTTGAACGAAATGTAATTTTTATAAAAATATTTTAAATCTCTTTTTTGATGCGTGAACAGCTTTAGGCTCTCACAGCATTTTAAAAGAAAAAAAGAAAATTAACTCGTTCTCGATATGTTCTGAATACCACCAGAAAATCTCGAGATGAGTTTTTTCATTTACGCATACCCAAATTATTATTAACCCCCAATACCCCCCCTTATCATGAAAAAAATTACTCAATTGATCTGTATCTTTTTGACAGTCACAAGTATGAGTGCTCAACAAGAGAAAGGAATTATGGGCTACACCAATTGGTTAAACAACTGGACCGAATTTAAGCCTAACAAAGTAGATTACGGAGAAGCAAACCAAATTTTAGCAGGAAATATTTCTGTTAACACAAAATTGCTGAAGAGGAATATTTATGTTTTGCAAGGTAACGTCTATGTTACTAATAATGCAGTTTTAACAATTGAACCAGGAACATTAATTATTGGTGATTTTGAAACAAAAGGAACATTGGTAGTTACTAAAGGTGCACAAATTATGGCTGACGGTTTAGAAACTGATCCAATTGTGTTTACTTCTAACAGAAGCCTGAAAAAAGCAGGAGACTGGGGTGGAGTAGTTATTCTAGGTGATGCTCCAATTAACAAATTTGGAAATGTAGGTTCTTATAACCTAGACTTAGACCCAACGCTTACTACTTATGGCGGTGATAATACAGCTTCAAATTCTGGTATTATGCGATTTGTTAGAATCGAATTTGCTGGAAAAAAAGTAAAAGGTGTTGATACTTTCAACGGATTGACTATCGCTGGAGTTGGTAATAAAACAATCTTAGAAAATGTAATGGTAAGTTACTCTGGAGGAGATTCATTTGCTTTCTTTGGAGGTGATGTAAATGCGACAAAATTTGTTTCTTATAAATCAATCAACGACGACTATAAATTTACTCAAGGAGTTCAATGTCGTTTATACAATTCATTAGCAGTTAGATCATCTTACTTGTCTAGTAACAAAGACGGATCTCGTTGTATGGAAGTAAAATCATACGAAAAGAAAAGTGAAACAGATTTTACTAAAAAACAAACTTTAGTTGTTGCTACTAATATTACAATGCTTAACGACAGTGAAAACATCAATGCTGATATTCAATCAGGTTTAGTAAAAGAGGCTGTTTATGTAGCCGAAAATGCTTCTCTTGAAATGAAAAGAAGTGTAATCTCTGGATTTAATCCTGCTGTATTGTTAGACAGCAAAACAGAGATCAATGATGCTAACCTTAAAAAAATCAAATTTGAAGAAATGTACTTTAACCTATGTAAAGGAAACATCTTTACAGAGTACAATTCTAACAATGAAGATTTAGAAAGCTGGTACGGAAACAGCGTATTTTTTAACGTTTATTCTCAAAGCAGCAACAAAGAAACATTCATTGACATTTTCAACGCTAAAAAACCAGATTTTAGATTACAACTAGGAAAAATCACAGCTTCAAGCGGCAATAGATAAATAGATTTCGATTTTTATTTCAACGCGTAAATTTTATTAATAAAGTCCCCAGACACAATTTATGTATCGTCTCAACCGGACCAAATAAAGATCAAGACATAATGGCTCAATCTACAAAAAAGTATTTTTTATATACAATATTTTTGTTTTCGCCTATATCGTTAAGTCTATATGCACAAAGTGTTGCAACATCAGAAGCTATAGTTTCTGTTGAAGCACAGTGTAATTTGACTTCGTTTAAAGCGACAAACCAAAAAAATGATCCTGCTACAGGGATCAGTCAATTAGAGAATTCTAATCAGTTTATAGCAGGGCTGTCCACCCCCAAGGACAGCCTTACTATTGCAACTGAAATGAAAGATCTAAGTGCAGACTGTAATGAAAATTCATTAATTAGTGCAACTTCAATTCTTGCAAAAGATATTATTGAAAACTATAAATATGATTTTTCAGAAACATTCATAGACATCTTATTTTTTGAACGTATAGACTTATCTAGAACGCGTACTATATGATTCAAAAAATTACTTTTTCTTTTACCAGATTACTTATTTTATTTAGCATAATTCTATTTACTAAATCAAGTTCTTATGGGCAGACTATTGTTCCAAAGCAACTTGACGGATTGGAAAAGTTATGTGCAGGAAGTTCGTTTAATGAATTTTATGCATCATTTAGTTATGTTAATTTTCCTGCTGGAACCACATTTGTCGTAGAACTTTTAGACAATGCAGATAATCCTATTGCAACAACTTTTTTAGATGCTGTAGATGTTAGTGCTACACAGAAAACGATAAAATTTGCAGTGCCTGTAAATTTGACAGGTTCAGATTTGTACGGATTGAGAGTTAAAAGTTCAGGAGCATCTCCTGTTACAACTGGTCGATTTAAAAATTCTATTGGAGATACTTCTTTTCCTGTTTATTATAAAGATTTTGAATCGAAGTTCTTTATTAATAATCAAAATACTAATGTAACAATCTGTCCAGGCGGAAGTGTAACTCTTTCAATAGATAATAGTACACCTTCTATACCTAATTCATCACCATTAAACTTTCCAAAACTTAAATATACGTGGTATAAAGACGATGTTGCTATTGCTGGTCAAAGCGGTAAAGACCTTGTTGTAAATACAGCAGGGAGTTACTATGCCGTGGTTGATTACGGCAAATGTTCAGATGTTAATATTAGTTCAAACAAAGTGACAGTCGCTACTTCAAGCGGAGGTTCTGGTGTAACAATCGATTCCAATTTAGGAAATCCTTTTTGTTCAAACGGGACAGGTACAATTTTAACAGCAACCGCAGGAAACAAGTATCAATGGAAAAAGAATGGAGTGGCTATTAAAGATGCTGTAGGTCGTTCTTATGCGACAAATGAATCTGGTATTTATTCAGTTGATGTCGATTTTGGAGGCTGCAGCGCTTCAGGATCTATAGATCTTAAAAGTAACGGATTTACAGCAAGTATAGATGTTGCAGATACTACCGCTCTTAATGAAGGCGAAACTGTTAATGTCAGTCTTACAACAGATGCTACGAATCCAGAGTTTGAGTGGTCATTAAATGGAAATGTAATCGCAGGAGCGACATCAAGATCATACTTGGTAGCTGCGCCGGGTAATTATAAAGCAAAAATTTCGCAGACTACAGGATGTATATCTTCTCAGGAATTTAGTTTTAAAGTTACAGGTCCTTCAGCACCCTCTACGGTTATTCAAAATATAATTAAGCTCAGCAGTGCAAGTCCGTATTGGAATATTCCAGATGCTTATAAAAATGCTAATACCAAAGTAATTATTCTAAGTTCAAACGGCGAAAAGGTTCTTGATGTTTACAACTATCAAGGCGATTGGCCGCAGACAGCAATAGATTTTAAAAATGTAAATCCAGTATATTACTATGTCATTCAATCAGACACCGGTGAAAAAAAAGGATCAATAACTGTGATTAAATAAGATGAAGAAAATTTTACTATTCATAACTTTATTTTACGGTTTTTCAAATGCACTCTATTCTCAAGAACAAAATGAGAATGGAGTTGTTTCGTTTTCAATGCCTATAAGAAATTCTTTAAAGTTCAACAGATATTTAATTAACCCTGCATTTAGTTTTGTTCGAGAAACAAATGCTTATGCAAGTTTTTATAATAAAAGACAATGGGTACAATTTGATAATGCGCCGCAAACTTATTTGGCAGGTTATTCAGGTCGTTTTAGAGAAAATGAGGCTTTCGCTTTTGGTTTATTTCAACAAAATTATGGTTTAATGACTGTTTTTGGCGGAGTCGGAAATTTTGCTCATAACATCGTTTTGCAAGAAGACAGCAACTTAACATTTGGTTTGAATGTAGGAGTTTATAAAAGCGGTTTAGACAGAGGTAAAATCATTACTGACGACATTGAAGTTTTAAACGGAGAGTATCCCTCAAATACTTTATTAACCGTTAATCCGGGTATTAATTACGGAACTGCATTTCTAGATTTCGGATTATCGATAAACAACTTAGTGCTTTACAATTTTGGTTCAGGAATGGTAAAGGATGATCCAGAAAGAGCGATACAACTGCACGGAATGTACACAGGTTATTTGGATAGTTTTGGTTTTTTTGACAGAAGTAAATTTTCTGGACTTGTAAAAACAGAGATTAAAAAAGATAAAACAGTTATTTCTGGACTTGCCATGCTTGCTATTCCGCAAGGAGTTTGGGCTCAGGCAGGATATAATACTTTATACGGAATTTCGGCTGGTTTAGGCGTTAATATTTCGCCTAGCATTTCGATCGAATACAATTATGAAAGAGGAATGGGAAATTTCACCAATATGGGAGGTTCTCATGAATTTGCAATTGCATATAAATTTAAAAGTAAAAATTACTATTACGGTGAAGATGAAGAAGGTTCATTAATAGATCCTGCGAAACCA
Organism: Flavobacterium sp. YO12; assembly: GCF_004119495.1. Taxonomy (GTDB): domain Bacteria; phylum Bacteroidota; class Bacteroidia; order Flavobacteriales; family Flavobacteriaceae; genus Flavobacterium. Next base: position 114,273 of record NZ_NRQU01000003.1, on the reverse strand, counting down.
AAAGCTGTAATGGCTAAGAAAACTACAAGTGCTCCAGTTACAAGAGTGAGTGGTGCCGAAACAGCTAGATTAGCAGCTGAAGCTAAAGCTATTGCTGATGCAGAAGCAAAACAAGCAAGACTTGCCGCTGCAGAAAAAGTGAAGGCTGATGCCGAAGCCGCAGCGAAAGCAAAATTAGAAGCAGATAATAAAGCGAAAGCAGATGCTGAAGCTATTAAGATAAAATTAGCAGCCGATGCTAAGGCTAAAGCTGATGCCGCGGCCAGTGCGAGAGCACAAACTGCAACAGCAAATAGAGCAGTAGCTACAACACAAAAAACACAAACACAATTGGCTGCAGATAAAGCCAGAGCCGATGCTGAAGCACGCAGAATTAAACTTGCCGCAGATAATAAAGCAAGAGTTGATGCAGCTGCAGCAGCGAGAGCTCAAGCAATTGCAAATAAACCTGCAGCAGCGAGTACAGCTCCACAAAAAACACAAGCACAGTTAGCAGCTGATAAAGCAAAAGCAGATGCAGAGGCTCTTAAAGTTAAACTTGCGGCAGATGCGAAGACCAAAGCAGATGCGGAAGCTTTAAGAATAAAATTAGCAGCAGATGATAAAGCTAAGGCTGATGCAGCTGAAGCAAAACGAAAAGCCGAAGCTAAAGCAAAAGCGGAAGAAGCAGATTTACAATCGATACTAGCTGCTGATGCAAAAGCAAAAGCAGATTCTGATGCATTGCAAGCTAAGTTAGCTGCCGAAGCAAAAGCAAAAGCTGCTGCCGAAGCAAAAACTAAAGCTTCAATTGATGCCGCAAATAAGGCGAAACTAGCATCAGATGCAAAAGCAAAAGCAGCTGCAGATGCGGCCTTGAAAGAAAAATTAGCTGCCGAAGCAAAAGCAAAAGCAGATGCTGAAGCAAGACAAGCATTAATAGCGGCAGAAGCAAAAGCGAAAGCAGATGCAGAAGCTTTAAAAATTAAATTGGCGGCAGATGCTAAGGCTAAAGCCGATGCCGAAGCACAAGCAAAATTAGCAGCAGAAGCAAAAGCTAAAGCCGATGCTGAAGCACTTCAAGCAAAATTAGTAGCCGATGCCAAAGCAAAAGCAGACGCTCAAGCGAAGCTTGCCGCTGAGGCTAAAGCAAAAGCCGATGCAGAAGCATTACAAGCGAAATTGGCAGCTGAAGCTAAAGTGAAGGCTGATGCAGAAGCGGAACAAGCGAGATTGGCAGCTGAAGCTAAAGCAAAAGCTGATATGGCGGCATTACAAGCAAAACTAATTGCAGATGCAAGAGTTAAAGCTGATGCAGAAGCAACTGCGAAAGCAAAGGCAGATGCTGAAGCTAAACAATTACAACAAGCTGAAGAAGCTCGCTTGGCTAAATTAGCTGCAGATGCAAAAGCGAAAGTCGATGCTGAAGCGCTGAAAGCAAAACAAGCGGCTGAAGAAAAAGCAAAAGCCGATGCTGAGACAAAAGCCAAAGCTGATGCACTTCGAGCGAAACTTGCAGCCGATGCGAAAGCTAAAGCAGACGCAGAAGCATTACAGGCGAAACTTGCTGCCGACGCAAAAGCTAAGGCTGATGCAGAAGCACTTCAAGCAAAATTAGCCGCAGACGCTAAAGCGAAAGCAGATGCTGAAGCTCTTAGAGTAAAACAAGCAGCGGAAGAAAAAGCAAAAGCTGATGCAGAAGCCCGCCAAGCAAAACTTGCTGCGGACGCAAAAGCAAAAGCAGACATGGAGGCGGCTCAGGCTAAATTATTAGCAGATGCCAAAGCAAAAGCAGATGCGGAAGCGACTGAAAAAATGAAAGCGGAAGAAGAAACGAGACAGTTAAGATTAGCAGAAGAAGCACGTGAGGCAAAATTATTGGCAGACGCTAAAGCGAAAGCTGATGCAGAAGCGCTTCAGGCAAGATTAGCTGCCGAAGCTGCGGCAAAAGCAGCAGCAACTCCAAAAGATGATTCAGCTAAAGCTATTGAAAACTTAACACAGTCATTAGAAAATTCAAGTAAAGTACAGAAAGATTTATTATCTCAGTTTAATACAACAGTAGCTAATAAACAAAGAGATTTGAATGATTTAAGAGAAGAGAACGATTTAAGTGAAAAAGGTATTTATAAAGAGCCAAAACCATTTAAAAGTGTTGCTGCAGAAAACAGTCAGTTAGAGGCCTTAAAAGGACAACTTGCAGATGCGAGCAGAATGCAAAAAGAAGAAATTGCCAAGCTGACTAATTTGTATAACGAAAGACTTAAAAAAGTTCCAAATAAAAATGACGCTTTGAATAAAGCTTATTTAGATAAGATAAATGAGTTAAAAGCAGCACAGTTAAAAATGGAGCAAGACAGTGCGGTTCTGCTTTCAAATTTAGAGCGTATTAAGACTGAAACGGAGATTGAGAAAAAACGTAGAATTAAACGTGCAGCATATGAAAACGATCAAGGAAGATATGCACAGGACGTTGCCGCTCTTAAACGTATAAAAGAGACCACAAAATTAAGCAGCACACCATTGAAGGCAAGTGATTTTGATTTTGGAGAAGACCAGTCGAATATGCAGATTATTAAGAATATTAAAAATTCTGATAATGGTTATTATTTAATTATTGCGGTTCACAACAGCGTTGAAAAAAGAGATGAATTCTTAAGAAAAGCCGTAGCGGCTGGACGTACAGATGTTAATTTCTTCTACAACGTGACAACAAGTAAATATTACATCTATTACGATAAGTTCGATGGATTACCAGAGGCAACTAAGGCATTAGAAGCTAAAGGATCTAAGCCATACAACGGGAAAATGGCTATCGTAAAAGTGGAGAATTAAAAAGATATATACAGCTCTTAGATAATATCTAAGAGCTTATAAAATAAAATGTTTTAAATACTAATTATTTTGCTTTATGACGCCCCTCAGACAGCAAGATGGAAGTAAACAATAGATTGACTATGAAAAAACCTACTATTTTAAGAACGCTGATTTTTGCCGTTGCAATGTTATTTAATTTTGTGTCCCATTCACAGAATTTAATAGCATTCGATTCTAAGTTCAATAAGAACTTGAAGGAAGATGTATTTTTTAAAGCTGCAAGTCAGCTCGACAACTCAATTAGTTTGAATGATGAAAAAGAAACGTCAAAAACGGAAGCTGTCGCAGCACTTACCAATCCTATAATTCCATATGCTGAACTACCGTATGCAGGGCAAGTTGTAGAATGTCCAAATGATGGAAAAAAATTACCTAAATTATTTTTATGTGGTGGAAACGATTCTCGACCTATCGACCTAAAAATAACAGATGCTCAATCTATTGTTTGGGAAAGATTTATTTCTGGAGGTAGTTGTGTAACAGTTTCAAACAGTGATTGTGCTAATGAAACCGCTGCAGCATCTTGCTGGGTACAAGTTGCGACTGGAAAAGATTATTTAGCAAATTCGGCTGGACAATTTAGAGTAAAAATAGTAGATAAAGCTGGTGTACCAAGTGTTTTCTATTTTAATGTATATCAGAATACTTTAATTCCGACGGCTGTTACTAAAAGTAATATTATTAAAAATAATGCAGGAACATGTCAAATTGATGGTAAAATTACTGTTGGTGGTTTCGGGAATGGTTATGAATATAGTTTTACTACAACTGGAGCTCCTGGAGGATGGCAGTCAGGTAATACCTTTACTACTAGTACTCCAGGTAATTATACAGCTTTTATTAGAATAAAAGATGTAGTGGGTTCATGTGAATTTAAAGTTATAAATCTGGAAATTAAAAATGTAACTTTTAATGTCTCTACTGAGGTTGTTTCTCCAAGATGTTTTAATGGAAAAGGAAGCATTAAAGTAATTAAAAATGAAGCCAGTAGAGGGTATAAGTTTAATATTTATAAGCCAGCAAACAGTACAACTCCTTTAACATTTTACAATACTTCAGTTGATGAACTGGAGTATACATTTAAAGATTTGGATCCAGGAACTTACAGAGTTGAAACGGTTGATCAAGTAACAAAATGTGTACTTGATAATAAGAATGCTGTAGTTATACCTAATGCTCCCGCAGAATTAACATCAAATCCTGTTATTACCAGAACATTATCTCCTTGTCGTCCCGGTACTATTACTGTTAATACAGGAGGAGGAACTTATCCTTTTAGATATTTAGTAAGTATTAATGGAGCGCCATCTTTTCAAAATGCTAATAATGTTATAACAACAGTCCTTTCAGGAAGCTATTTGATTCGTATTGAAGATGCTAATGGCTGTTCTGTTGAAAAAACTATTCTCGTTGGAGATATTGATAAACCTACCTACACGGTTACTAAAACTGATGGAGACTGTAATAATCCTAATGGAACCATAACGATAAACGTTACAGATAGAAAATCATATACGTTAGAATACAGTATTGATGGAGGAGCTTATACGACGGGAACAGTATCTGGAATTACCGGAAGTAAAGTTTATCCTAATAAGCCTCCTGAAAATTACATTATAAGTGTTAGATATACTAAATCAGGAAACACTTGTACAGATCCAAATTTTCCTATTTCAATAGGATTAACAACTGCTTTAACGGCATCTGCAGGAGTAGCAGAATTATCTGGTTGTGGTCCTGCAGGAAATGTACAACAAGGAAAGGTTAGAATCACAAATGCTGAGGGAGGTGTTCCTTTCGCGGCACCTAGGGGGCCTTACGAATACAGTTATGATGGTAAAAAAAATTGGACAACCGATAAAGAGGCTTACGTTGAACCCGGTACACATGTTTTTTACATTAGAGATGCCAAGTGCGAAATTCCATTAAAAGCAATTACTTTATTAAGCCAGCCTAAACCGCCAACTATATCAGTTGATGATCCGGTTTTTAATTGTGATGGTTCGGCAACAACTACTGTAACGGTTAAAAATGAAGGAAGTCCAACCACCCAATTTACTTATGAGTATTTTATAGATGGTGTTCTTAATACTAATAATCCAACAAATATTTTTAAAAATGTAACACAAGGAGATCATACTATATCAGTAAGTTATAATGTTGTAAACGTTCCTACTGAAAGTGTTTTGTTAAATGAAACTTTTGGTGCAGGACCAGATGTTAGTTCTCCAGGAATTAATCCTAATTTTTGTTGGGAACGACAAGTAGAAGCAACGAAATGTAATAACGACCTGAGGTTTGGTAACGGAGAATATACCGTTACAAATTTTTTAAGAAACAAACCATATGATGGATGGTGGAGTCCAAAAGATAATACAAGCAAAGGAGCAGATTCTAATGGCAGGTTTTTAGCGGTAGATGCTGGAACATCCATTCCGAATAATGCCGTTCTTTATAGAAAAACTATTAATGATATTATACCAAACGTACCAGTTAAAGTTACTTTTGTTGCAACGAATTTACTGAAAGTTGGAAATACTCAGCCAGATGCTTCTCTTACAGTAGAATTACAAAATGGTTCAGGAGTTCCATTGTCTTCGCAATCTACAGGCGGAATACCAAAAACAAACGGCTGGGTAGAATACACTAGAACTATTAATCCAGGTAATAATACCACTTTAGATTTTGTATTGCGATTAGAGCTTTCTCAGGTTAATGGTATTGATTTCGCAGTTGATGATTTGGTAGTTACCCAAATGCCAAAAGCGTGTAATACAGTAGCTAATTTTCCGATTTATGTTGATGGTAGTAAGGCTTTCTCTGCTGGTATAACAGGATATAAAGATGTAAGATGCAGTGGTGAGCAAAATGGAGAAATTACATTATCAGCTAAAAACTTTGATCCGAAAAAAGGATTTCAATATTTGATAGCAGGTGATCCTGCTGGTTGGCAGACTGTAATTCCAGTTCCTGCTGCAACAAGCGGTAGTATAACGTTGAAAAATTTAGCAAGTAAAATTTATAATATTAGTATTCGTTACGATAACACAGCTGGCAGTTGTGTTTTTCCAGTAGCTCAGGAAATTAAATCTCCAAAAAAATTAAAAGTAGATGCTTGGGTAGAGCAGGTATTAAAATGTTCTGCGGGTGCAATTATTAAGGCTAAGGCAAGTGATGGAACTCCTGGTTACCGATATGAATTAAGAGAAACGGACGGTGTAACAGTTGTAAAAGCTTTTCAAGATTCAGATACATTTCTTGATATTAAAATAACTGGAAATTATAAAGTTGTAGCTAAAGATTTAAACGATTGTGAGACAGAAGTTTTGGCATCTGTGGATATTGTTGCTCCAGTAAAACCAAAATTAGAAAATGTTACGCCAAGTGTATGTTTTGATAAAAATGCAGGAACAAATATCACAATAAAAGTTACAGATGGAGTACCAGATTATACCTATACAGTAAAATATAATGGAGGCAATCCAGTTGGACCAAGTGCAACATTTGCAGGACCTACTTTTACTTATAAAGCGGAGAATGAAGGAACTTATGAATTTATAGTTACAGATAGTTTTGGATGCAGCTCAGATCCAATTACTCAAGTTATAACGGCTCAATTACTTGCAGCGACTCCAGTTACAACTCCGCTTGATTGCGACGTTGCACCAGCAAATCGTGCAGTAATTACGGGAACAATCGAAGGAGGTAAAGCACCTTTTACAGTAACAATTACTACTGGAGATCAAACAGGAGATTTAGTGGGACCTACTTCAACAGGAAACACTTTTACGTATACTACAGCGGTGGCTGGTAATTACACTTTTACAATTAAAGATGCAAACAATTGTACAACAACCAGCGATGCTAAGATAGAGGCATTGGTTCCAATTACATTAGGATCAACAAATGTAAACCCAAAATGTGATAGTTCTAATGATGGAACTATTTTATTAAAACCAGGTGGAGGAACCGGAGTATATACATATAGTAAAGACGATATTACTTATAATAACACATCATATTTTACAGGACTTAGTGCTGGAGTGGCTTATACATATTATGTAAAAGATGAAAATAGATGTAAAAAAAGTATAACAGTTACCTTAACAGCGCCAGATCCAATTAGTGGTACAGCAACAATAACAGTTCCGTATACTTGTGATAGCCCCGCTACAATAACCGTAGGTGCAGTAGTTATGGGTGGAAATGGTGTTTACAAATACACGCTGAATAGAAATGGAGTTGCATTAATTACTCAGACGACAAAGGTTTTTGATAATATTTCTGTAGCAGGAGATTACACAGTAACTATTACAGATAGTAATTCATGTACATTTACAACAACACCAAAATTAACTATTGTAGATTTGAATCCTCCAAAGGGAATGACAATTTCGACAACTACAGCAGCTACTTGTCCGTTGAACGAGGGAAGTGTTACGATTACTAATGTTGTTGATGCTGCAAATACTCCTTTACCAACTGCAGGTTTAGAATATAGAATTGTTTCGCCAACAGCAACAGCGTTTCAACCAAGTAACGTATTTGATAATATTAAAGCTGGTGTTACTTATAAATTTGAAGTAAGAGATGCAAATAAATGTACGTTTGAAAAAACGCATTTAATTGATTTGCCTAAAGACTTTACAGTAACAGGTACTCCAACTAGTATAAAATGTTTTAGTGCTTCTGATGGTTCTGCTATATTTACGGTTAGCGGAATGGTTGTAGGTACAACCTACTCCTATTCAGTAGATACAACACCACCAATAACAGGATCGGGCACTTCGACAACTGATCCTTTTGATATTACTGTTTCTGGATTAGGCGCAGGTTTACATACTATTGTCGTTACAAATTCAGTTACAAAATGTACAGTTCCAGAAAAGGTAACAGTGGCAGGTCCGGCATCTGCATTAAAATTAAATCCGTCAGATCTTACACATGTTACCTGTAAGGATTTAGGAACAGCAAAAATTAATGCTGTAGGAGGATCAGGAGCTTATACATACACTGTTACACAAAAAGCACCAGTTATTGGAACAGCAATTATTCAAACGAATGATAATCTGTTTAAAAACTTAGCGGCTGGAACTTATAGTGTTTCTGTAACCGATGGAACAGGCTGTAATGTAGCGGGTACAGATTTTACAATTAACCCTGAAGTAAAACCAATAGCAAGTATTGACGGATCTTCGGTATACTGTGCCGGCGGAAGTGGAGCAACTTTAAAAGTAAATCCTAATACACAAACAAATTACACCTACAGCATTAACAAAGGTACAGCAAAAGGTGATGGAACTTTCTCAGGATTAACACCTGGAAAATATACGATCAGAGTTACAGATACATCTACCGGATGTTTTATAGATTTAGATGAAGAAATTATTGCTATTCCAATTTCAGCTTCAACTAAATTACTGGCAGATCTAGATTGTGATGTAGCTCCAGCTTCTTCGGATGCGTCAATTGAAGTAACAATTTTAGACGGATATCCAGATTATAAATACAGACATAATACAACAGGAGTTTTTTCTACAGAAGCATATACCGATGTTGCTGCAGGATCGAATACATTTACGTTTGATACTGGAGCATCTGGAACTCATTATTTTGAAATTACAGATAAAAAAGGTTGTACTACAATTGTTTCTAGAGTAATTAATGTAAAAGAAACACCAAGCGCAGATACTACACCAACAAATCCTAAGTGTTATAATGGAACAGATGGTTCTATCATAGTAACAGCAAGTTTAGGTTTACCGCCTTATTCTTATGAAGTTTCAACTACTTCTGCAACAGCTGGATTTAGTACAATGCTAACGAATAAATTAAGTAATGTTGGTGCAGGAACTTATTGGTTTAAAGTTTCTGATTCTAAAAAATGTTCTGTTGTAGTTTCAAGAATATTAAACAATCCAGCAGAATTAGCCGCACATGCAGATGTTACAACTCCATTAACTTGTGGACCTTTAAATGGAGCGCAAGCGGCAACAATTACAGTAATAATTGATAAACCAGGAACACCATTTACGGGGCCTAATAAATATTTATACAGTTATAATGGTGTATTACCAGCTGTAACTTCAAATACATATACAACAACTACATCGGGAACTGTTTCGGTCGTGGTATACGATGCTAATAACTGTCCGTTTACAGTGGTAGATTCGCCAGTTATTGAGGCATTAGATGCACCAAAGAACATGACGTTTGTTACGCCAGTGCCAGTTACATGCGCGTCCGGTTCTGATAAAACTAATTTAACGGTTAAAGTTGATAATGGTGTTGCTCCATTTAAATTTGAAATAACAGATACCGATGCAGCAGTTGCACCACCGGCTCCTGTAGCAACTGGTGTTCTTACACAAGATCACACCTTTAATAGTCTGGCACCAGGTAAATACTACTTTAAAGTTACTGATGCTAATAAATGTACTACAGAAGGAGAATTTACTATTGATAAACCACTACCTGTTTTGGTAGACGGTTCATTAGTTTCAAATGTAGTTTGTAAAGGATCATCTGATGGTAAACTTACGTTTACAGTTTCAGGTAATTCTGGAGCATTTACATATGAACTTAAAAATAGTGCAAACGCGATTATACCTAGTACTCAATCTACTCAAACACTAAATGTGATCGATTATGTTGGATTACCAGCAGAAACATATACCATAACAATTACGAATCCAGCAACTAAATGTACTGCTTCAAAAACAATAGAAGTAAAAGAAGCTTCAGTAAAATTTGCATTTATATTGCCTACAATCACACCTATTACATGTTCACCTAATAATGGTAAAGTAGTTATTAATACAGTTGGCGGATGGGGTAATAACAGATACACACTTACCTTGCCAAATGGTACTGTAGTAGGACCGCAATCGAATTCAACATTTAACAATTTGATTCAGTCAGGAACGTACGGTATCTCTGTTACAGATTTAAGTGGCACCGGATGTACAATTACAGACACATTTGATGTTGATGCACCAGTACAACCAGATGCGAGTATTGATGTAGATGCTTCAGATTTGTGTTATGATGAAACAGGAAAAGCAGAAATCGTTGTGATTCCTGCTGCTGTGTCGCCATCATACAGGTATAATATAAATGATGGAAATTACCAAGTTAGCGGTACTTTTAGTAATCTAATTCCTGGTTCTTATGTTGTTAAGGTAAAAGATATGACTACAGGTTGTATTTTGACATTACCTGCACAAACGATTGAAACAGAATTAAAATTTAATGCGGGCTTGAATATAGCAGCAGATTGTAAGGGTCAGAATACCGAAATTAAAGGTACAGTGTCAGGAGGAAAAACGCCTTATACATATACTGTAACTACAAATGGTACATTAGACCCAACTATTAGAACAGTAACGGGTACAACATTTTTATACACAGATCCAGATGCGGCAAACGCAGCGATACACACGACTTATTTATTTACTTTAACAGATGATTCTACTGGTAAGTGTAGTCTAACTTCTACAGTAGAAGTAGCACCAAAAACAGATCCTGTATTTACAGCTGCTCCAAACTCTACTATTTTATGTAATGGAGATGAAACAGGTTCTATAACCGTAACTATTGATCAAAGTAAAGGAATAGGTCCTTATGTTATAAATGTTGTAAAAGATAATTCGGCTTTAGTTCCCTCAATAGCTGATGTTGATTATGGAACTAAAACAACAGGTTTACCAGCAGGAGACTATAAAATTACAGTTACAGATAGTAAAGGTTGTTTTAAAGTTGAAACTGCTAAAATTGAAGAACCAACTAAAATTGATTTTAAATTAGTAGATACTCAAATTACATGTATTGGTGGTACTACAGGAACTACTTTTGGTTCTATTGCAGTAACATTACTAACAGGAGGTTCGAAGAATGCTGCTCCAGCGGCATCAGGTTATGTTTATACTTTGACAAGTAACACTAGCCCAACTCAAATTTACACTCCTACTGGAAATGAAGACCACACATTTCAAATCTTAAATTTTGGTTCTTATGAATTAACTGTTTCTGATATAAATGGTTGTTCAGTTTCGAAGAAAGTTGACATGGCATCTCCAGTAGATGAAATGGAGATTGTGGTTGCGCCAGGAACTCCATCCTGTATAACTGCAAGCTTAATCGTAACGGCTAAACCAAAAATAGCAGGAGGGCCTTATTATTTTGCAAAGTATCCATTAGATCCGTCAGATCCAAATAAATATGATTATGCAACATATTCTGCGTTATATCAAAATGCAGATGCTGTTGCTCCTCCTGCCTTACCAGGAGATCCACTTTTATTACAATCAACTTTTGATAATCTAAAACCGGGAGTAATTTATTCGTTTATTGTTTACGATTTTACAACAAAATGTTATTACTTTAAACAGGCAGAAGTTGCTACAGAAACAGCATCGACGTTAACCAGTGATGTAAAATCAGCTAATGTAACTTGTACTGGGTTAAAAAATGGAAATGTTTCCTTTACGTTTGATAATCAACAAGGGAGTACAACTCAAGTTAAATACGAAATTTACAATTCGCTAACTAATACGGCAGTTTCTCCAGCAGTAAGCGGAACGGTGGTTTTACCACTAAAAGGTGCAAACAATGTAGGACCTCTTGTTCCTGGGACTTATTATATTTTGTTTACAGAAGAGGATACTTCTGGAACTACTGTTTGTATAAACTCATCAAAAGAATTTACAATATCAGAGTCTGTTGTTCCATTAGCACTAGAGGCTAAATCTAATGTAAATGATAATTGCGGATTGAATAAAGGTTTGGTTGAAGCATTTGCGCGAGGAGGAACTCTTAGAGCTGCAGATGTTGCATTAGGGATAACAGCGCATCCTTATTTGTATCAAATTTATCCTGATACTGGTACAGTAGGAGCTATTGATGGCACAGATCCAAATCCTATCGATGAAACAACTTTTACTACAGCGTTTGATGTAGCAACTCAAACCAGTAATACTTTCAATAAAGAATTTGGTCATTATATTGTATATGTAAGAGACGCAAATGGTTGTATTCAGAGTGCATTTGTCGAAGTAAAATTAGATGATGAACCTTTTATTACTGCTGTAGTAAACAACTTTTGTGCAAATGAAGGTTCTTTTGCTATCGATGTTGAGTTAACAACAACAGGTATTGGAACTCATTATTATAATTTAGACAATACAGGATTTGTTCAAATACCTTCGGTAAAATTCTCTATTCCTAACCTTTCATCAGGAAATCATAGTATAGTGATTAAAGATTTTAACGGATGTGGAAACACTGTAACTTTACCGCTTATTTCAGAGCCTCTTACGATCAAAGCAAGTTTTACAGCTCCGCCTAAATGTGAGGAAACAGATGGTGAGATTACCGCTGTAGTAACCGGAGGTGCTTTGCCAAACAATTTAGAATATACTTTAGAAAAAACGTCATTGCCTGGAATTACAAATATTGTACAAAACAATGATCCTAAGTTTGTAGGCATTGGCGCAGGGAATTATAAAATTACAGTTAAAGATCTTACTACAACATGTACAAGATCAACGACTGTTGATTTAGTACTTCCAACACTTGTTGATTTGGAAGAAACAGATATAAGTACTACTCCTGTAGATTGTACAGGTGCCCAAGGAACAAAGAATAACGGAACACTTACTGTAAATTTAAAAACTACTAACGATAACCCTGATTATACATATATATTAACACCTGTTTCACCTGTTGGTGCAGCAATTTCGCAGCCAAATAATAATGTGTTTACAGGATTAAGTGCAGGAGATTATGATGTAACTGTTAAATCTGGAAGAGGTTGTGAGAAAACAGTACGTGTAAATGTACCAGCTCCACTTGCAGTTGTCGCGAGTGCAGTTGCAACACCATTTAGTTGTGCGGTAGATCCTACTATAACGACAGTTGTTGTAACAGGTTTAGGAGGTACCGGAAGTTATAATTTTAGTAAAAATGGAACTGACTACTTTGCTAGTAACAGTACGGTGCCAGATAATAAATATACATTTGAAATAGGAGATATTGGAACCGTACAAAATCCTATTTATTGGGTAAAAGATTCAAATGGATGTGTGCAAACAACAACTTTGACAGCAGCATTACAGCCGTTACCAAAATTAATATCTGCAACTGCGATAAGATCTAGTCTTCCAGATTCTCAAATTGATTGTTTAAACAGTCGAGAGTTAATTGAGGTTACTGTAGCAGGAGGTTCGTTACCAACTAATTTGAAATATGAAGTTTCTGTAAACAGTACTCCATATTCAGTTATTTCGGCATCTTTATCATCACTTACTATTAATTATCCAGCCACAACAGCTGGTGCGACTTACAGATTTAGAATAACAGATAATGTAACTGGTTGCGAAATTTTGACAAATTTATACAGCGTACCATTATTCGATGCAATCAATGTAGTAGCTAGAACAGTTGCGGACGTTCAATGTAAAACAGATAAAAACGGAAGTATTCAAATTACTGTATCAGGTTATTCTGGACCATATACATACGAAGTTTTTGATGGAGCAACTGCTGTTCCAGGATCTGCAGGATCTCATGATACAGCAACTTCGAATCCGTTTATAATTCCATTCGGATTAGGAGAAGGAACAAATTATACTGTTAAAATTGTTGAAACAGCTTACCCAAACTGTAATAAAACTTCTAATATTGTTATTGTTAAAGAACCGGCAGTGGCTTTGGTTTTAGATCCTTTAGATTTTACACCGCTAGGTTGTACAACTGATGGTGCAGTTAAAGTTACTACTCAAGGCGGATGGGGTAATAATGTTTATACACTTACACCTCCATCAGGTCCTGCATTGGTTAATAACGATGGTATTTTTGGAAACCTAAGACTTGTTGGACTTTATAAAGTGTCTGTAAAAGATGCTAATGGTTGTGAGAAGTCTGATACATTTAATTTGGTACTTCCAACTCCTCCAATAGCTACTATTACAGCAACATCTGACTATTGTTATGATAGTACAAATAAGGCAACATTGGTTGTAAAAGCTTCATTAGGGGTAGGACCTTACCTTTTCAGTATTGATAATGGTGATACATTCTTTCCAAGTAACACTTTGCCTGTACCAGATGATACTTATACTTTTAGTAATTTATCGCCAGGTAGTTATGATGTTTTTGTAAAAGATGCTTATGGATGTCAGTCATTAGTATCTGAAAAAGCAGATATCAAATCGCAGCTTTTTGCTTCAGCAACAAACGAGAAAGAGATCTTCTGTACAGGTACAGTTGATGGAACCATTAAAATTACTGCTGTAGGTGGTTATGGTTCTTATACTTATACCGTTAAGAATCCTGCTGGCGTAGTATCTGCTCCAATAGCATTCCCAGCAGGATTAGACACTGCTTATCATACCGTTCTAGCTGGAGAGACAGGAAACTATGAAATTGTAGTTTATGATGCAAAAAATTGTTCTTATGTCATTACAGAAAAAGTTGTTATGAATCCTCCAACTCCGGTAGATTTGTTAATAACAGATATTGATATTACACCAGTAGACTGTAATGCTCCGCAAGGAACAAATAACAACGGAACCATTACTGTAAATTTAAGACCAGTAAATAATAGCGATAGTTATAATTATACACTTACACCATTACCAGCTGGTACAGCTAAAACGCAAGGTATGAATGTATTTAGCGGATTAGCTCCTGGAAAATATAATGTAAGTGTTACCTCAAACTTAAATTGCGAAGCAAATGTAGATGTTGAAATATTAGATCCTGTCGCAGTAACTGCAACAGCTGATGCAGTACCGTTTAGCTGTACTGTAAATCCAACTAAAACAACTGCAGTTGTTACAGCTGGAGGAGGTACAGGTACGTATACTTTCAGTATAGATGGTATTCGTTATTTCGCAAGTAATAGCATACCTGCAGATAATAAATATACATTTGAGTTAGGGGATAATGGAAGTGTTCAAGATCCAACTTTTTATGTGAAAGACTCGAAAGGTTGTTTACAAACAACAAAATTGACTACAGTATTAAATCCATTACCTAAATTAAATTCTGTGGATGGTGTTTTTGGTACAAAAATGGACTGTATTAATAACAAGCAGGAAATAAATGTTACGATTACTGGAGGAAGTAATTCGCCTAATCCATTTACTTATAATGTATACAAAGACGGTGCATTTTTTGACGGACCACTTCCGGTTACAGGAAATACATTTACTTATGATGCATTATCAGTAGGTAGTTACTATGAGTTTGAAGTTTTTGATAATAATACAGGGTGTAGTTTAAAATCTGCGTCATATGAAATTCCAGTTTTCGACAAAGCAAAAGTGGTTGCAAGCACTTATGCAAACGTAGATTGTAGTGGCAATGCTTCGGGTTCAATCGAAATTAATATCTTAAATTATTCTGGAAAATATGATTATGCAGTTTATAAAGGAACAACGGCAGTAGCTGGAGCTTCAGGTTCTCATGATACTGCTGTTTCTAATCCATTTGTAATTCCTTACGGATTACTTGAAGGAAACAATTATACAGTAAGAATTGTAGAAACTGATTTCCCAAGTTGCCCTGCAACTTCAAATTCAGTTATTATTACTGAGCCGGATCCTTTAGATTTAAGCGGATTTAAGGTAAGCGTTAAGAATCAGAACTGTCATGATTTAAAAGCAGTTCTTACTATTGACGAAACAACAATTGTAGGAGGAACATCTGGATATATGTATGCAGTAGTACCTACAACAACGCCGCCAACAATTCCAGCAGGTGGAGATTATAATCCATTTACTACTATAGAAATTGCTACAAGTGAGGTGTTTCCGAAATTCGATTCATACGATGTGTATGTGAAAGATCTGCAAGGATGTTTTGATCATGTAACAGTTAAGATATCACAAGATCCAATGCCAAGTATTACTTCGGCAATACCTACACAATGTCCTAGTACAGCAGGTACTTATGATATTCCTGTAATAGCATCAGGATTTACTCCAAATCTTCAATACAGCTTAGACGGAAACAGCTGGGGAGCAAATAGTATTTTGGTAGTAAAAACTACAGGAGATCACACTGTATAT
Source organism: Flavobacterium sp. YO12 (assembly GCF_004119495.1). Taxonomy (GTDB): domain Bacteria; phylum Bacteroidota; class Bacteroidia; order Flavobacteriales; family Flavobacteriaceae; genus Flavobacterium. The sequence continues at coordinate 98,344 of NZ_NRQU01000003.1, read as the reverse complement.
GTTCGTGACGAGAATAAATGTGTGGTTACTCAAGTAGTTCATATTTTAGAGCCGCTAAAATTATTGTATGACGACAATATTATAAATCCTATTTGTAATGGAAACGAAGGCGAAGTAACATTAATTGCTTCAGGAGGTACAATAATACCAAGTTATGAATACACTAAAGACAATTGGGTAAATACTCAAACAACACCTGTATTTAGCGGGTTGACTCCTGGTAAGTATACATTTAGTGTTAGAGATAGAGGAACAAATTGTACAAAAGACGTAGAAGTTGTTTTTGAAATTCCAAATACAGCAATCGACTTTAGTTTAACTCCATCAAAAGTACTTTGCAACGGAGGAAGCACAGGAAGTATTACTGTAAATATGGCTGCTCAAACAACAACAGTAAACAATAATCCTGTTTATACTTACTCAATCAATCCATCACCAATTGGAGTGGTTTTAGTTGGTAATGTATTTACAAATCTTCCTAAAGGAACGTATACAGTTAGAGTAACTTCAGGAAAAGGTTGTCCAGTTGATAAAACTATTGACGTTGAAGAACCGTTGGCAATCACAGTTCCTAATCCGGATGTAGTAGAATTTGGATGTACTTCGATAAATAAAGCGAATGATGCAACGATTACAGTTGGTCTGCCATCTGGTGGTTCTAACGATTATAAAGTTTACGAATTTTTGAAAAATGGAAATCCTATTCCGGTTCAAAGAGGAGATAATCCTGTTTATATAGAATCAGATCTATTAGGAGGTAACTATGTAATCAATGTTTACGATACTAATGGTTGTTTAGGAACAACAACTGCAGTAATCAAACCATTCGTGGCTATTGATTTTGCAACTCCCTCAGCAATTACAGTAACTAAGGAAAGTACTTGTATTAATGATCAGGATATTCAAGTTAATGTTACCATGACAGGAACAACAACTCCTATGCCGGTATTGCGTTACAACCTAAAAGGAGTTAGTGCAGGAAGCACATATGATGTTACAAATAATGATGGTGCTTTCTTTGGACTAACGATAGGAAATTATTTAGTTAAAGTTACTAATCTTTCTACTGGATGTGTTCTAACAATGATTCATTATGTTAACGATCCAAATACATTTGAGTTAGTAGCAAATAATATTAAAAATGTTATTTGTTATGGAAGCTCAACAGGAAGTGTTGATTTAACGATGGTAGACAAGGAAGTTGTCCCAACTGATGATGCGGGAGCATTTCATTACACTATTACGGGACCAATAACAGCTGCTGGACCACTAATTATTAATGGAACATCAGGAGGCGCTACAGTAAATATTCCTAATTTACCTGCTGGAAGATATACAGTTAAAACACAATTAGTTGGGTCACCAACTTGTGATGTTGAAACTAGTTTCTTGATCGAACAGCCGGAATCTGCGTTAGTATTATCAGAAATTCATACACCAATTACTTGTGATCCTGGTAATGATGGTACAATTCAGGCAGATGCTGAAGGTGGATGGCTAGGCGGAGACTATCTTTATGAATTGGTAGGTCCAGTTAGTTTTGCATATTCAACTCAATCTTATTTCGAAAACTTAAAAGATGGAGTTTATACACTAAACGTTAAAGACATTAATGGATGTATAGATACTAAGACAATAACATTAAAAATTCCAGATCCAATATTGGTAACAGCTAATGCAACTGTTGGTAGTTTACTATGTAGTGGTGATAACAGTGGTGAAATTACAGTTGATCTTCCAACGGGAGGTCAGGGAACCAATTATTCTTATATTTTAAACTATCTATCTGTAGTTCCTGTAGTTTCATCTGCACCTCAAAGCCAACCTGTTTTCTCAGGCTTAGCAGCTGGAACATATTCAGTAACAGTTGTTGATGGCCTTAACTGTGTTTCACAACCAAGTGCAGAGCTAGTAATAAACGAGCCATCTAAAGTCGAAGCCGAATTAAAACTGGCTACAGGAATAACTTGTAAAACAAGTGCGACATTGACTTTAAGTGCAACAGGAGGAACTGGACAATATGAGTACAGTACAGACAAAACTTTTGCCGCAATTGCAGGTCAATTTTCTTCATCAGTAACATTTGCTGTTGGATTAGGAGATCATCAGTACTATGTAAGAGATTCTAGAGGATGTGTTGGAGCTATCTCTAATAATATTACCATAAATCCTGTAACACCATTAGATCTTAAGCTAGATTTAATGAATGCAGTAGTTTATTGTAAAGGAGATTCAACAGCAGTCATTGATGCTGAAGGTGTAGGCGGTTTAGGAAATTATATATATACTTTACTTGATAGCACAGGTGGAATAGTTAGAGCGGCACAACCTAGCGGTTATTTCGATCTGCTTCCAAAAGGAGTTTATGTTGTAAGAGTAGACAGTGGTGATTGTCAGTATTCTTCACAAGCAATAACAATAAATGAACCTGCAGAAGCATTATCTGTTACAGCAACAGTAACCGATGTGACATGTTTTGGAGCTGATGATGGTAAAATAGTAATCGCTGCAACTGGTGGAACTGGAGTTATTCAGTATGCAATTTCGCCAAATTTAGGTTTATTCGATACTAAATCTGTCTTTGATCGTTTAGTTCCAGGTTTATACCAAATTATTATTCAAGACGAAAATTCATGTTTCCAAATTATAGAGCGTGAAATCAAAGAACCAACAGTTTTAGAGGCGAAAGTAGTAGGACCTATTATCCAAGAAATATGTGATGGAGATAAAGATGGTGCATTTACCATAGAAATTTCTGGAGGAAAACCACCTTATAGTATCAGTCTTGATAATGAAAACGGAACTTATGCACCAGTTATCGGTACACAGCATAGTTTTGCTAACCTTAAAGGAGGAGCACATAAGGTGTTTGTTAAAGACGCTACTTGTTTAACTTCGAGAGACGTTATAATGGATAAAGCAGTTGTTCTTGATCCAATTACCGAAGTATCTTACCACTGTGTTAACAATGCACAAGCAAACATGGTAGTTGTAAAAATTGATGACAGCAATGATATTGCCGATGTCGATTACTCACTTGACGGAACAGGAACTTATCAGCCAAGCAACGTCTTTACAAACGTGGCACCAGGAACTCACTTTATTGTAGCAAGACATACAAATGGATGTGAGACGCCAACAACAAGTTTCAAGATCGTTTCATACGAACCTTTAGCATTAACATTAGCAGAAGACAAAGGAGTATGGAACATCATTAAAGCAACTGCCACAGGTGGTGGAGGTGATTACGAGTATAGTATCGATGGAGTAAACTTTAGTACTAAAAATGAGTTCAAAATTTACAAAACTGGTACTTACACCATAACCGTAAGAGATAAAAATGGCTGTACAGTTTCTCAAGATTACTACATTAAGTATATTGATGTTTGTCTTGATAATTACTTTACACCAAACGGCGACGGCGTTTACGACACTTGGGGACCTGGATGTACAAATATCTATGACAAACTGGAGTTCTCAATATTTGACAGATACGGTCGTATAATTGCTAAATATCACTATGGTCAAAAATGGGATGGTAGATACAACGGTGCTGAATTACCATCAGGTGATTATTGGTATGTTCTTAAACTAAATGACGAGAATGATGCAAGAGAGTTTGTTGGACATTTCACTTTATACAGATAACAAAATAAATGCCCCTATGATGTTGTCTAAAAAAATTATTACAATGAAAAAGTTTATTTTATCCTTAGTACTCATGGCTGTAACAACAAGTTACAGCCAAGAGTTAAACCTACCAGTATTTACCCAGTATTTGGCAGATAACCCTTTTGTAATTTCACCAGCATTTGCAGGTATTGGTGATAATCTTAGAATTCGTGCCAACGGCCTTACACAATGGGTTGGGATTAAAGATGCACCAGATAATCAATCGCTGTATGCCGATTTTAGAATTCTAGACCGTTCAGGAGTTGGTTTAAATGTTTACAATGATAAAAATGGATATACCAGACAAACAGGAGCAAAAGTTTCATTTGCTCACCATTTGATTCTTGATTATTATTCCAAACAATATTTATCTTTTGGACTTTCATACAACTTCAATACATTTAGAATTGATATTGATGAATTTAACAATACAATAGAACGTCCAATTTTGGATCCAGCCGTTACAGATAACCGTTATACAACAAATAGCAACTTCGATGTTAGTGCGCTATATCGTAACAAAGGATTTTATGTAAGTTTTAATGCCAATAACGTCTTAAAAAAGAACACAGATAAATATCGTGGTGTAGAGCCTAGTTTGCTTTCAAATTATCAAGTGTATACAGGCTTTGTCTTTAACGACGGCGAAAATAGACGTATAGAATACGAACCATCAATTTACTATCAGTATTTTGCCAGCGATAAGCGTTCAACAACCGATTTCAACTTTAAGTACAGACGTTATAACCGTTACGAAGATTATTATTGGATTGGAGTTTCATATCGTTTCTTAAACGATCAATTTCCAAAACCATTGTCAGTAGGACCAATGGTAGGTTTCATGAAATCAAAATTCTATTTTGGATACTCGTATCAAGTAATGTTCAATGATTTAGGAAATTACAATACTGGTACACATTCAATTACAATTGGTTTTGATTTCTTCTCATCAATCAGTAACTGTCCTTGTACACAAAGTCCAGTGCACGATTAATAAGAACCACCGTAAAAATTTTAGTATTTAAAACATTTTTTGTTTTATTTCATAATTTACATCGTTTTCGTTGTTAATCACTAGTTATTTTTGTTTTTTTCGAATTTAATACAACTGTAAAAGTTCTATATTTGTTTTTCTTTCAAAAAAACTAAAAAATTATAAAATGAAAACTTTAAACGATTTCGATTTTAAAAATAAAAAGGCAATTATCCGTGTTGATTTTAATGTGCCATTAGACGAGAATTTTAATGTAACAGATACGACACGTATTGATGCTGCAAAACCAACAATTGATGCTATTTTAGCACAAGGCGGAAGCGTAATTTTAATGTCGCACTTAGGAAGACCAAAAGGAGCAGAAGAAAAATATTCGTTAAAACATATTTTAAAAACAGCTTCTCAAATTTTAGGAGTTGAGGTTAAGTTTGCTGAAAACTGTATTGGAGAACCAGCACAAACAGCAGCTAAAAATTTAAAACCAGGAGAAGTTTTATTACTTGAAAATTTACGTTTTCATGCTGAAGAAGAAGCTGGTGATGTTGCTTTTGCAAAAGAATTAGCATCGCTTGGAGATATTTATGTAAATGATGCATTTGGTACAGCACACAGAGCGCACGCTTCAACAACAATTATTGCACAGTTTTTTCCAAACGAAAAATGTTTTGGAACATTATTAGCAAAAGAAATTGAAAGCTTAAATAAAGTACTTAAAAACAGCGAAAAACCAGTAATAGCAGTTTTAGGAGGTTCAAAAGTTTCTTCTAAAATTACCGTTATCGAAAATATTCTTGACAAAGTAGATCACATGATTATTGGTGGTGGAATGACTTTTACTTTCGTTAAAGCACAAGGTGGAAAAATTGGTGAGTCAATCTGCGAAGATGACAAACTAGATTTAGCACTTGAAATTTTAAGATTAGCAAAAGAGAAAAATGTACAAGTTCACATTCCAGTTGATGTAGTTGCCGCTGATGATTTTTCAAATACAGCAAATACACAAATTGTAGATGTAACAGCAATTCCTGACGGATGGCAAGGACTTGATGCAGGACCTAAATCTTTAGAAAACTTTAAAAAAGTGATTTTAGAGTCAAAAACTATTTTATGGAATGGTCCATTAGGCGTTTTCGAAATGGAAACATTCTCTAAAGGAACGATTGCTTTAGGTGATTATATTGCCGAAGCAACACAAAATGGAGCATTTTCATTAGTTGGAGGCGGTGATTCAGTTGCAGCCGTAAAACAATTCGGTTTTGAAGACAAAATGAGCTATGTTTCTACTGGTGGCGGGGCAATGCTTGAAATGTTAGAAGGAAGAACTTTACCTGGAATCGCTGCGATTTTAGACTAAAATATCACATTTAACATTTTTTTGCATAGTTTTCTTCGTTAAACCATTTATTTTTGCAAAAACGAGGTCTTATAATTATTTGAATTATAAGGGTTTAAAAAAGATGTTATATGATTGTAAAAAAAATCTCACTAGCGGTATCTGTCCTTTTTTCGATGTCGATGTTTGCGCAGGAAACTGCAAAAACCGAATTAGAACTTAAGCCAGTAGTTAAGTTATCATATCTAGACTCAATAAAAAGCACTTTCAAAAAAGATGACATGGCAACTCGTGTTGACAGTCTTTGGATGAATGAGTTAGTAAGCTTAGATATTTATGACGATTTAACAAAAGATATTCAAACCATTAACTCAGATGTTACAGTAGATGAAGAACTGCCAACAGAACTTCTAAAACAACGTCTGCAGGCAATGAATGAAAAATCACCATTTGATATTCAATACAATCAAGGTTTAGAAAATATAATAAAGTCATTTCTTAAGAATCGTAAAAAATCGTTTTCTCGATTAATGGCTTTATCTGAATATTACTTTCCAATTTTTGAGGAAACGTTTGCCAAAGAAAAAATTCCTTTGGAAATTAAATATTTAGCCGTTGTAGAATCTGCTTTAAACCCTAAAGCAGTTTCTAAAATGGGCGCCACCGGACTTTGGCAGTTTATGTACGGAACCGGAAAACAATACGCTTTAAAAATCGATTCTTATGTTGATGAACGAAGCGATGCTCTTAAAGCTACAGCCGCAGCTTCAGATTACATGACCAGAATGTTTAACGTTTTTAACGATTGGGAACTAGTTTTAGCTTCATACAACTCAGGACCAGGAAACGTAACAAAAGCAATTCGTCGTTCAGGCGGTAAAACAAACTATTGGGACATTCGTAATAACCTTCCAAAAGAAACTCAAGGATACGTTCCAGCATTTTACGCTACAATGTATCTTTTCGAATACCATAAAGAGCACGGAATTAATCCAGAAAGAGCAGTTGTTAAAAATTTTGAAACAGACACAGTTGCAATAAAAAACCAAATGTCTTTCAAACAGATTGCAGATTTACTCGATATGCCGCAATCGCAGATTCAGCTCCTAAACCCTTCTTATAAATTAAATGTAGTGCCTTATTATCAAGGAGAACAGCATTTCCTTCGTTTACCAAAGGATAAAATTGCCACCTTCGTTTCAAATGAAGATAAAATATATGCCTACGTTAAGTACCAATCTGGATTTAAAACAATGTCGACACAATTAGCAATGAAAGTGGCGCCAAAAGTAAAACCAGCAGTAACTAGAGAAGCCGTAGCATCATCAAAAGATATTCAGTTTTATAAAGTTAGAAAAGGAGACAACTTAGGCGCAATCGCAGATAAGTATAATGTTAATATTTCTGATTTAAAAAAATGGAATAATCTTAAATCCAATGCAGTTGTATTTGGAAGAACATTAAAAATCAGATCAGAAGCAGAAACAGTTTCTAAAAATATAAAAGAGCCTAAAACCCCGGCAATTATCGAAAGAAATCACGAAGAAGCTATTGCCGCTGCTGACGACAAAGATAAAAATGAGGTGCAAACTCAAGAGTACACCGTTGCAGCTGGAGATAATTTAGGAAGCATTGCTAAAAAATTCGGTACGACTATTGCGGACTTAAAAGAACTGAATAATTTAAATTCAAATACAATTGCTTTAGGAAAAACATTAGTAGTTTCTAAAACAGTTTCTGAAATCGAAGAACCGGCATCAACTGCAATAGCACTTAATTCTGTTGATTCTTTTAAGAAAAAAGCACCATCTGCAAAAAGTTTGAGCGAGGATTATTACGTAAAAAAAGGAGATTCTTTATACAGTATTTCTAAAAAATATCCAGGAGTAACAATCTCGGATATTAAAAAATGGAATGGTATTAAAGATGAAGACATTAAACCCGGAATGAAACTTAAAATAAACGGATAATAAAAAATCTTATTTAAATTTGGGTTTTATTTCATAAATTGAAAAAATGAATAAAACCCATTTTTTATTGCTGTTAATCCCATTTTTACTGTTGTCTTGCTTAAAGACAGATAAGCAGTCAGAACCAGTTTCAGGGAAAACAAATACTATTTCTATCATTATCGACGACCAATTGTGGTACGGAGAAGTTGGCGATACCATTAGAAACAAATTTGCCTCGCCAGTTTTGGGTCTAACCCAAGAAGAACCCCTATTTACAATAAATCAATACCCTGCAAGACTTCTTGAAGGTTTTGTTACAGACAGCCGCAGTATAATTGTGGTTAAAAAAGCTGCAGTCGATAAATTCGAGATTACTCGCAGCAAAGCCTTGCCCCACAATACATTTCGCATTTACGGAAAATCAGTTGATGATATTATTTGCAGTATCGAATTAAATTCAGCACAAATAATCAAAATGATTCGTGATGCCGAAATCCACAAAATTCAGGAAGACAATAGGAAATCACTATTAAACCCAGCAGTTATAAAAAACAAATTTCATATTGATCTCCAAATTCCAACCGGATATGAATACATGCTGCACAAAAAGAATTTCATTTGGCTTAAAAAAGACATTATAAGCGGCAATACAAGTTTACTTATTTATCAAATACCACTTCACAACTTTAAAACCAAAGGAAATGTTGTTGGTAATATAATCAAAATGAGAGATTCAATTGGTTATTACATAAAAGGGCGTGAACCAAATACACGTATGATTACCGGAGAAGCTTATGCACCTTATTTTTCTAATACAACTTTAGACCAAAAAGAAGCCTTTGAAACAAAAGGAACCTGGGAGCTCAAAAACGATTTCATGGCAGGCCCATTTATCAATTACGCAATCGTCGATCCAGTTTATAATAGAATTTTAGTTATAGAAGGATTCTGTTATTCCCCATCCAATCAAGAACGAGATTTAATGTTAGAACTAGAAGCCATCATAAAATCGGTAAAAATAGATAAACGATAAAAATTTGTTTCAGATTTCAATGTTTCAAGTTTTCTAATCAGAACGTTTTTAATAGTATTCCTTTCGTAAACTTTGTGGTTAAACTGCACAATGTAAAACATGAAACATTGAAACCTTAAACTTAAAACCACGACAGTTAATATATTTCTTACTTTTGTTTTATAACAAACAATAAAACAAAGACTTATGAAAAATTTAACCACAACATTACTACTAGCGGTACTGTGTTTTACCTCTTGTAAAAAAGAAGCAAAAACAGAAGATGCCGAAAAAACAATCAAAGACAGCGTTGCTGTAGAAGAACCAGCTCCAGAACAGCCTTTAGACTCAGCAGCCCAAATGAAAGCTTGGGCAGCTTATGCAACTCCAGGAAACGAGCATAAATTAATGGCCGATGAAGTTGGAACTTGGAATTGCGAAATGACTTTTTGGTCAGAACCAAATGGAAAACCTGAAAAGGCCACTTCGACAGCCAATGTAAAAATGATCCTTGGCGGACGTTATCAAGAAGCTATTTATATCGGAACCATGATGGGACAACCATTTGAAGGCAAAAGCACATTAGCGTACAATAATGCCAGCAAAGAATTTACCAGCACTTTTATCGATAATATGGGAACTGGAATGATGGTAGGATTTGGTAAATATGACGAAAAAACCAAAAGCATAGAATTAAAAGGCGATATGGTAAACCCTATGAATGGTATAAAAACGCCTTACAGAGAGATCTACACAATTGTCGACCCTAAAACCCGAAAAATGGAAATGTTCGACATGAAAAATGGAGAAGAATATAAAAGCATGGAAATTATAATGAAGAAAAAGTAATTTTCTATTTAGATATAGAGAAATAAAGACACAAAGGTTTGTTCTAGGAAATGAAGCTTTGTGTCTTTGTAATTTCTATAAGAAACTTTAGCGCAGCTAAAAAATTATTTAACTTAGCGCCTTCGTGCCTTTGTGGTAAAAAAATAAGGAAGAATGGAATTAAAATGGAAAATAAAGCCTTTTGGGGCACTAAATGTAAACGAGCTATATGATTTGCTCAAATTAAGAAGTGAGATCTTTGTAGTAGAGCAAAACTGTGTTTATTTAGATCTTGACGGCAAAGACAAGAAAGCATTGCACCTAATTGGGGAATACGACAATAAAATTGTTGCCTATGTCCGTTTATTTGATGCAGGAATCACTTTTGATAATGCTTCGATTGGGCGAGTAGTAGTTGATGCCAATTATCGTGATAGAAAATGGGGACACGATTTAATGCGTGAAGCAATTTCTGCCATAAAATTAAACTTCAATACAGAAAAGATTACCATTGGCGCACAATTGTATTTAAAGAAGTTTTACGAAAGCCACGGTTTTGTACAATCAAGCGAAATGTATTTAGAAGACGATATTCCGCATATTGAAATGATTAGAGAATAATAAAAGATATACTTTATTGAAAGTAAAAAACTTGGCGATTTTGTGATTTAATATTGCAAAATCGCCAAGTTTTTTAAGTAGAATTTTTTTAGTTTCTGTTAAGGCAGTAGCTTTTACTTTATTTTATCAAATCCTAGTAATCAAAAACTCAACACGGCGATCATAATTATCTCCCTTTTTTAAAGGAAATTTATTGCCGCAGCCTTTATAAGTCATTCTGTTTTTAGAGACTTTTTTAGAGCTTAAATAATAAAAAACGGTTTTGGCACGATTCCAAGACAAACGTCTTTCCTTTGTATCCTTGTCAATTCCATCACTATATATTTCTGGAGTACAGCAAACGTGACCTCTAATTTCGAACTGTATGTTTTTTTGCTTTTGCAAAAGAACAGCAATTTTGTCTAACTCCTTTTTAGAATTATTAGTAAGTTTTGCACTTCCAAGATCAAAGAGAATATTGTCTAAATAAATCCTGTCACCAACCTTTAATTTGTCTTTAAACGAAGAATAAACGCCTTTGCCAAAACTGTTGCGTTTAACAACAATTAAATCAACCCGCCGATTTCTAGATCTCGTTTCATACAAATTTTCGACCGTATCTGGTCGAAGCACCACACGGCCCTTTCCTTCTAAAACAACAATTTTAGTTTGATTAAATCCAGAAGCAAGCAGCAAGTCTTGAATTGTATTTACCCTGTCATGAGACAATCGAAAATTATAATCATCACTGCCTCGATCATCGCAGTAGCCGTAAATTTGTATAGACTCAACTTTAGAGGTATCTATTGTTTTAATAAAATTCTTTACAACTTCAATCTGCTGGCTGGTAAGATCAAATTTATCGAAATCAAAATAGACCGTTTCGATAGGTTTTTGTTGTGCCGATACATTGTAAATTAAAAACAGAAATAGGGCTCTATAAAGTTTCATTCATTACATTTTTAGAATCGTTTTATATTCGGTTTGATTATTTAATACGTTAACAGCTTTTTTTATTTCCGAATTATTTTTGATGTAAAATTGATACAAACCTTCCTGATATTGGTATCTTTTTATAAGCTCTTCCTGAATTAGATTTTTAATTTCTTTTTGATTTTTATCCAATAAAGTATTTTCGCTTTTCTCCAAAGCCGCTATTAATTGTTGGTATTCAGGAGCAATAGTTTCGTCAATCTTTTCGTTTTTAGCAGCAGCCAAAGTATTTTTAAGAGCAATTTCAGTTTCAGTATCAAAACTAATTTTGTTCGATTTTAAATATTGTTTAAAACTGCTGTAATCTGCATCAGTAATCACAGGGATTTTGTCACCTAAATTTGGATTCTTGTAATAGTACGACGTTGCATAATCAAAAATTCCGTCATTTTTTAAAAGAGCAGTCGTTATCGGACTCATTTTTGTCTCGTCTAATTCAATATCCGGCAAAACTCCGCCGCCGTCATAAACCGTTCTTCCTTTTCTAGTTTTAAAAGCATTAAAATTTTTAGCATCCGTTTTTTGCGCTACACCATTTTTGTCTTTATGAGCATAATCCAAAGCCTGAATACATCTTCCAGAAGGAGTGTAATATCTAGAAATAGTCACCTTTAACTGCGTTCCATAAGTAAGATCTACAGAGCGTTGCACTAAGCCCTTACCAAAACTGCGGCTTCCTAAAATAACCGCACGATCTAAATCCTGCAAAGCTCCAGAAACAATTTCAGAAGCCGAAGCACTGCGTCCGTTTACCAAAATAGCTAAAGGAATTTCAGTATCAACAGGTTCTTTGGTCGTTTTATAAGTATTATTGTGTTTTTCAATTCTCGATTTAGTAGTTACAATAACTTCATTTTTAGGAACAAACAAATTACAAATATCAATAGCTTCATTCAACAAACCTCCAGGATTTCCTCTTAAATCAAGAACAATTTGTGTTGCCCCATCGGCTTTTAACTTCTCCAGCGCCTCTTTAACTTCAGCAGAAGCTTTTCGGCTAAAGTGAGACAGCACTATATAACCCGTTTTGCTGTCAATCTTGCCATAAAAAGGAACCGATTTAATATCAACTTCATCCAAAACCAATTCAGTTGTATACATTTTTCCCTGACGAAGATATTTAACTGCTATTTTGGTGTTTTTTGCCCCTTTTAAAAGCTGCGAAGCATCATCTTTAAAATCAGCAATTAAAACATCACCAATTTGTATAATTTCGTCACCCGCTTTCAATCCCGCTTTATCAGCAGGATAATTTTTATAAGGCTCACGAACAACAAGACGATCTTTTTTACGGGCAATCATAGCACCAATTCCAGTGTATTCCCCAGTATTATTAATTTTAAAATTAACAACATCCTGTTCGTTAAAGTAAACCGTGTAAGGATCTAAACTTCCAAGCATACTTTTAATGGCTTTATCCATCAAATCGCCCGGATTCGTTTCATCTACATAATTAGTGTTAACCGCTTTAAATAGAGTTGTAAAAATTTCTATTTGCTTGGCAATTTCAAAGAAATCATCTTTAAAACTGGTTCCAACAAATAAAAACCCTGCAGCAACAGCTGGTATAATAAATTTCTTTTTGAAATAAGGATACATGATTATTGTTTTTTCTTTTAAATCTTTTTCTAATAAAATAAACCGCCGCACAAACCATCAATACAAATGGCCAAACACTTAACAGCCAAATGAAAAAACTAGACAAGCCAAAAAATCCAGATTTAAATGCCGTCCAGATTTTAGCACCATAAGATGTTTTAACCCCTTCCTGTTCTGCAATTGTTTTGTAAAATTCAATAGTAACAGTGCTTTCCGAAACTCGGCTTTCCAAATATTTTAGTTGACCTTGTTTCGCTTCAATTTCTTCACGAATCGCCGAAATTTGCTTTTCAATTTCTAAAATCTCACTAATTTTAGTTGCTTTTTGTAGAATTTGAAGATAACGCTCTTCCAGTTTTTGTTTCGTTTTTAATCGTGAATTCAGATCAATGTATTGTTCTGTAACATCTTCTGCCGAAATATCTTTGCGTTCAAAATACGAAACACCTTTTGAAACAGAACTCAAAAAAGGGTCAAAATTCTGACTTGGAACTTTTACCGTTAAATTTCTATAAATAGTATTATAATCTTTTCCTTCAGAATCACTTAGAATACTTCCTTTATTAGCTGTAATAGCCGTTTTGATTTGATCGAAAGTTTTTTCTAAATCATTAGTTTCAAATCGAAGCGAAGCTTGTTTGATAATTTTCTGCGGAATTTCGAGCGAAGCCTCGTTTTTATCTTGATCTTTTCTATTAGACTCACTTGCACCTGCGGGCGGTGGCGGAGGCATTTCGATATTACTTACGGCAAGATCTTCATGCTTTGCATCAGCTTTATTGCAGCCAGAAAGAACTAAAAAACAACATGTTAAAAAGAAAATATATCGCATAAAGTTTCAATTTAGAGCTAAAACTACAATTTTTTTATAATTTTTTGTCTAAATTAACATACAAAATGAGTTTTGAGGTCTACAACTCAGTTTTATTTTCAGATTCCTGAGTTTTCTTAATTTGAAGTATGAATTTTTCAAACAATTGAATCGTTTTTGTATTGATTTCTTCGTAAGATAATCTGTCTTTTGTTTGATAAAAAAACATGAAAGAATATGGCTGATCCAGATGATCTAAAAGTAAATGTTTGTTTAAACGATAGGTTTCCCTTAGAACCCTTTTGAAATAATTTCGATCAACCGCTTTTTTAAAATATTTTTTAGATACCGAAACTCCAATTTTTGTTTTTTCTTCTGAATTTTCTCCCACTGGACAATAAACCAAACGAAGCGGGTATTTTGAAACCGATTTTCCTTCAGAAAACAGTAAACCAATTGTCGTTTTGCTCTTTAAGCGTTCATTTTTAGGGTAAGTAAAGTTCATTTAATTCAGAAAAAATTTGCAAATTTTGGTACAAAGGTACAATTAAAGCATAAAAATGGTTATTGTTTTTAATTTTTATACCGCTAAAAATATATTTATTACTTTTGGCCTTTAATTTTTAGAAGCATGCAAAAGGTAATTTCGTATCCTATATCAGTAATTTATTATTTATGTTTTGGATTATGCTTAGCGGTTTTTCATCCGATACAATGGGTTTGTTTAAACCTTTTTGGTTATCAGGCGCATAAAAAAAGCGTTGATTACTTAAACTTTTGCCTTTTAAAATGTACAAATCTAGTTGGAACAACCTATAAAATTGAAGGCGTAGACACAATTCCTAAAGGAGTACCGCTTATTTTTGTTTCAAATCATCAAAGTATGTACGATATCGTGACAATGATTTGGTACTTTAGACGTTTTCATTGTAAATTTGTAAGTAAGAAGGAGTTAGGAAGCGGAATCCCGAGCGTATCTTTTAATTTACGTCACGGAGGATCTGTACTAATTGACCGTAAAGACCCTAAACAAGCGATTCCAGTAATCAAAGGCTTGTCTGAATATATCGAAAAAAACACTAGATCTGCTGTGATTTTTCCAGAAGGAACTCGCAGCAAAACTGGAAATCCAAAAGAGTTTGCCCAAAGCGGTTTAAAAATTCTATGTAAATATGCGCCTTCAGCGTATGTTGTGCCAGTAAGTATTAACAATTCATGGAAAATGGTGCGTTATGGAATGTTTCCTGTTGGTTTAGGAAATCGCCTTACCTTTACAGTGCATAAAGCAATGGCTGTAAAAGAGTATGATTTTGCAGAACTGATGGCTTTGACAGAAAAGGCAGTTGTAGAAGGAGTAAACGAGTATAAACAGATTTAATTTTAGTAAAAAGCTAAACTTAAATCCAAATTTAAAATAAGTAATGTCTATAAAAAACATTAGATTAGAAGTGATGCAGTTTTTGGAAAAAAACGTTGACAGCTTCGTTGAACAGTATTTAATTCCTGTGGAAAAAATTTGGCAGCCGTCTGATTTTTTGCCTAATTCTGAAGGTGAAAACTTTTTTGAAGAGGTAAAAGAATTGCGTGAAATTGCCAAAGAACTGCCATACGATTTCTGGGTAACGCTTGTAGGTGATACAATTACCGAAGAAGCTTTGCCAACATATGAGTCTTGGTTAATGGATGTAGAAGGTGTAAACCAAGTAGAAAATGGCGGAAATGGCTGGTCTAAATGGATTAGACAATGGACAGGAGAAGAGAACCGTCACGGTGATCTTTTAAATAAATACTTGTATTTGTCTGGTCGTGTAAATATGCGTGAAATCGAAATGACAACACAGCATTTAATTAACGACGGTTTTGATATTGGAACAGGAACTGATCCGTACAAAAACTTTGTATACACCAGTTTTCAGGAATTAGCAACTTATGTTTCGCACAATAGAGTAGCGCAGATCGCTAAGAAATTTGGTGATAACAAGTTGTCTAAAATGTGTAAAATGATTGCAGGTGACGAAATGCGTCATCATCATGCTTACAGTGAATTTGTTACCAGAATTTTCCAAGTTGATCCAAGCGAAATGATGTTAGCTTTTCAATACATGATGAAGCAGAAAATTGTTATGCCGGCTCACTTTTTAAGAGAATCAGGTCAAAAAATAAGTACCGCTTTTGAGCAATTCTCAGATTCAGCACAACGTATTGGTGTTTACACCGCTAACGATTATGTTGATATTATGCAGAAATTAATCAACAAATGGGAAATTGATAAAGTTACTAATTTGACTGATGAAGCAGAAAAAGCACGTGATTACTTAATGAAACTTCCAGCTCGTATGGCTAGAATTTCTGAAAGATTAGTAATTCCTGCTGAAGGACATATCTTTAAATGGGTTGAACCAGCGAGATTATAGATTTTAGATTGCAGAGTACTGATTTTAGATTTAAAATTGATTTTTGCAATTGATATTGAAAACATTGTTGATTGTTAAAGTCTTGAAGCTTTAACAATCAACTTTTTTATTTTAAATATAAAAGCGAATATAAATCTGTTTAATCAGAATGCTTTTATTACAAACTAATACCACTTATGAATAATTCTGAACTTATAACTAAAACAATCACTTTTGTAAAAGAGAAATTAAATGATGCCGAAGGCGGGCACGACTGGTTTCATATCGAACGTGTTTACAAGAATGCACTTTTAATTGCAAATGATACCAATTGTGACCTTACTGTTGTTCAATTAGGAGCTTTACTTCATGATATTGCCGATAGTAAGTTTCATAACGGAGACGAGACAATTGGCCCCAAAACTGCACGGTTGTTTTTAGAGTCAGAAAATGTTTCAGAAGAAATTATACAGCACGTTGTCAATATCATTGAAAATATCTCTTATAAAGGCGGAAATTTTGAAAAAAAGTTCTCTTCCATAGAATTAGATATTGTTCAGGATGCTGATCGCTTAGATGCTATTGGAGCAATTGGAGTTGCAAGAGCATTTAATTACGGAGGATTCAAAAATAGAGCCTTGCACAATCCCGAAATTGCGCCGGTGACAAATATGACAAAAGAAGAGTACAAGAAAAATAGTGCGCCAACAATAAACCACTTTTACGAAAAGCTTTTGCTCCTAAAAGATAAAATGAATACCGAAAAAGGAAAACAAATTGCGGCCGAAAGACATCGTTTTATGGAAACATTTCTAGCCCAGTTTTATGCAGAGTGGGAAGGAGTGAAGTAAGTTTTTGTTTCGCAAATATTCAGCAAATAAACACAAAGCCTCGCAAAGATTTTTAATTCTCTGCGAGGCTTTGTGTTTTTATTTTTAGCATCTCTATGAAATTGTTTTTTTAGCCTTGGAACCTTAGAGCCTCAGCAGCTAAGAACCTTTTTTCTAAGAACATCCACAATTACCATCACCACAGTCTTTTTTCTTTTTAGATTTCCAAAAAAACTTTTTGATCAAAAAAGCGACCGCGATAAAAAGGATTCCAAAAGCAATTATTTCTTGTATCATGGTGATTTATTTTAAAAATTGATAAGCTAAAAGAGCCGTAAAATAAGCCAGTCCAGTCATTAAGAAAAGCTGTGCAACAGGCCATTTCCATGAATTTGTCTCTTTTTTTGTAATCGCTAATGTACTGGCACACTGCATCGCAAAAGCATAAAACAGTAGCAATGAAATACCGCTGGCAAAATTGAATATCTTTTCGCCTGTTTCAGGATTTACTTCCTTTTGCATTTTGCTCTTAATTGTCGATTCATTATCACTGTCTCCAACACTATAAATTGTTGCTAAAGTTCCCACCAACACTTCACGAGCGGCAAAAGAACTGATAATCGCTATTCCAATTTTCCAATCATAACCCAAAGGGGAAATTACAGGTTCAATAGCTTTACCCATAATCCCGATATAAGAATTCTCTATTTTTTGAGAAGCCACTTCGTTTTCAAATTGAACTTCATTTAAAGTCGTATTTGCGAATCTTTCCTTTACAATGTTTTCCGCGTCATTAAAATCTTTTCCAGGTCCAAAAGAAGCTAAAAACCATAAAATAACAGATATTGCTAAGATAATTTTACCCGCACCAAGAACAAAAGCTTTCGTTTTTTCGACAACGTTAATTCCAACATTCTTCAAAAGCGGTAATTTGTAACTTGGCATTTCAACAACAAAATAGGATTTTGAGTTTAGTTTTAAAACCTTATTTAAAACATATGCCGAAAGTATAGCCGCGACAAATCCTAGTAAATACAAGAACATCAAAGACAATCCCTGTAGATTGAAAATTCCTAAAACGCGTTTATTAGGAATCACTAACGAAATCATGATCGCATAAACAGGTAATCTCGCAGAACAAGTTGTAAACGGCGTTACCAAAATAGTGATTAAACGCTCTTTCCAATTTTCGATATTTCGTGTTGCCATAATTGCCGGAATCGCACAAGCTGTTCCTGAAATTAACGGCACAACACTTTTTCCTGAGAGCCCGAATTTGCGCATGATTTTATCCATTAAAAAAACAACACGGCTCATATAACCACTCTCTTCCAGAATCGAAATAAATAAAAACAAGAAGGCAATTTGAGGAATAAAAATAATAACCCCGCCAATTCCCGGAATAATTCCCTGCGAAAGTAAATCAGTCAAAATACCGCTTGGCAGTTCGTCAGCAACCCAGCTGCTTAAAGATGCAAAAGAGCTGTCAATAAAATCCATAGGTATCGTCGACCAGCTGAAAATAGACTGGAAAATGATAAACAAAATGCCTAGAAAAATGGCATAACCCCAAAATTTATGAGTTAAAACACGATCTAGTTTTGCTCTAAAATCTTTTGCTATCGAGGCATCGACTTTTAAACCTTCCTTTAAAACATCATTTATAAACTGATACCTTTTAATGGTTTCTTTTTGCTGCAGACGTTTTAATTCTGAATGCGATTTGGTAAAAGTGCTTCGGATTTCATTTCGATCTAAATTCGAAAAATTAACATCCTGCGTAATTACCAGCCACAATTTGTACATTAATTGATTTGGAAATGCTTTTTGTAAATTTTCAAAATATTGAGGATCAATTACAGAAGCATTTAAGCATGGTTCGTGCGGAATCGTCTTGTAGGAAACAATTAATTCTTTCAATTGCTCAATTCCTAAACCTTTACGAGAACTTACTAAAGCAATTTTAGTTTTTAGTTTTTCTTCTAAATACGGAATGTCTAAACTAATTCCCTTGCTTTC
Organism: Flavobacterium sp. YO12; assembly: GCF_004119495.1. Classification (GTDB taxonomy): domain Bacteria; phylum Bacteroidota; class Bacteroidia; order Flavobacteriales; family Flavobacteriaceae; genus Flavobacterium. Next base: position 79,308 of record NZ_NRQU01000003.1, on the reverse strand, counting down.
CATACGATCAGACATATTAATAACTAGAATCGTCGGAATTTCAAGATCTTTTATCTGAGTGTAAATCAGTAAATTTCGTTTTAGGTTTTCAACATCAGTAACTACTACAGCCACATCTGGATACAATTTGTCGTTTTTGTTCAATAAAAGTTCAATAACAACACTTTCGTCCATCGAACTAGCATTCAAACTGTACGTTCCCGGCAAATCCAGAATGTTAGCTTTGATGTTATGCGGTAATTTACAGAAACCTATTTTTTTCTCAACCGTAATTCCCGGATAATTCCCCACTTGTTGATTTAAACCCGTAAGTTGATTAAAAACAGAAGTCTTTCCAGTATTTGGATTCCCAATAAGGGCAACATTGATATTTTGAATGCTCATTACAAATTGTTTTTGATAAGTTCAACTTCAATTTCACGAGCAGTTTCAACACGTATCGCTACGTGCGAACCATTTATATCTAAATATAAAGGATCTCCAAAAGGAGCAATTTGAAGCAATTCGACTAAGCTGCCCGGCAAACAACCCATCTCTAATAATTTTAAAGGAATCAAATCGATATCAAAATCTTTGATAATGGCTTTATCGCCTTTTTTCAGGGTATGGATTGTATTTTGCAAGCTTATTTAGATTGAGTTTAGATTGCAAAAATAGGCAATAATTCTTTATTTCAAGGCATTTAACACACCTGAAAATGCTAAATCTTTCTAAAAATTGAGGATTTTACTCCTTACACAAGAAATCGATGTCTTCCAACAGACGTTTAATTTCTTCTTTGTTCGTTCCGTCATAAAAACCGCGAACACGTCTTTTTTGATCAACTAAAACAAAATTTTCGGTATGAACCATATCGTACAATTGATCAGGTCGACCTAATTTTACCGCCAAATACGATTTTCTCGCCATCGTATAGATTTCTTTTTTGTCGCCCGTAACCAAATTCCATTTACTGTCTACAACACCATGTTTTACAGCATAAGCTTTCAAAACAGGAATACTGTCCACTTCTGGAAAAACAGTATGCGAAAGCAGCATAACTTTTGGATTGTTTAAAACGGCTTTTTGAACCTCCTCAAGATTCGTTGTCATTTTTGGGCAAATAGAACCGCAGGTTGTAAAGAAAAAATCAGCAACATAAATTTTTCCTTCGTAGTTTTTTTGAGTAATCGTGTCTCCATTTTGATTTACAAACGAAAAATCAGCAATTGTATGGTATTTACTTTTGTATTGAACAGTGCTGTCGACTAATTCTGGATTAACATCAGCAGGATTAAAAATAGGCAGTGTTTTTTGCGGTTTTAAAGCCGAATAAAATAAAGATATAGTGACAACCGAAAAGACAATTAATACAATAAAGAATTTGCGGTATTTGTATAGAAGCGATTTCATAAAAACAATTTGGCGCAAAAATACGAAAAGAGCATTTTAAAAGGCACAACTATAATGCTTTTTAACAGCTTTGATTTTTTAATCTTGTAAAGGTGCAGTGCTTTTGTTTTATGTAGATTTTACAGATTTAAGCAGATTTTTAATTAAATGCACACACTGATGAAACTTACTTTCTAGAAATTGTATGCGGTTTAAATCTTAAAAAGCAGAAATGGCGGAGGTTATACTTCTTACTAAAATACTGCCGCTAATTATTGCTTTGATTTTAACACAAAATTCCAAATATTAACAATATTTTTGTATTAACACAAAAATCACACTCGAAAATGAACAAACAATTTACAAAACCCTTATTTTGTGTCTTTTCTGTAATGTTTTCATTAACTGCAGTTAAAGCACAAAACGCAGCTCCAAAAGAGCCCGGTATTAATGTTTCCTACATGAATACCAAAGTTAGTCCAGGTCAGGACTTTTTTCAATATGTAAATGGAACTTGGTTAAGCAACACCGAAATTCCAAGTGATCGTACAACTTGGGGAAGTTTCAATGAATTGATAAAGAGAACAGATAAAGATGCAATGTCTATTCTAAAAGAAGCATCAAAAAATCCAAAGTACAAATCAGATACTGATCAAGGAAAAGCAATAAATTTATTTGCAACCGTTCTTGATACAGTAGGCAGAAACAAACAAGGAATCACACCTTTACAATCCTATTTGAAAAAAATTGATGCTATAAAAAGCGTTGCCGATCTTCAAAAATATCTAACTGAAGTAGAACAAGAAGGAGCTGCTGGTTTTTTTGGAACTTATGTAGGTGCTGATGAAAAAAACAGTTCTAAAAATTCGGTATATCTTGGAGTAAACCAATTGGGATTGCCAGATAAAGATTATTATATTTCAGAAGATAAAGATTCTAAAGAAAAACGTGCAAAATACCTATTGCATGTTGCAAAGATGATGCAGTTTATTGGCGAATCTCCAGAGAAATCAAAGCAAAGTGCTTCGGCTATTTTAGCTTTAGAAACTGAATTGTCAAAGCCAAGATTAAATCGTGTTGAAAGCAGAGACAGCCGTTTACAATATAATCCAATGACAATTGCTGAACTTCAAAAGTTAACACCAGCTATAAAATGGGAAGCTTATTTTACTGGAATAGGTTTAGCAAAGCTTGATACAGTTATAGTTATGGAGCCTAAATACATGAAAGCGCTTCAAACTGTTTTTACAGCTAACAAAGTTGGACAATGGAAAGAGTATTTAAAATGGGATTTAGTCCATACCTATGCAACGAAATTATCAACAAATCTTGAAACGGCTAATTTCGATTTCTACAGCAAAACGTTAAGAGGAGCATTAAAACAATTACCGCGTGAAGAAAAAGCATTGCAAATTGTAAATAACGATGTTGGTGAAGCACTTGGTAAATTGTACGTTGAGAAAGTTTTTCCAGCTGAAGCTAAAACCAAAGCTTTAGATATGATTCAGAATGTAATCACTGCATACCAAAATCGTATCAACAACTTAACTTGGATGTCTGCAGAAACAAAAGTAAAAGCAATTGAAAAATTAAACAAAATCACCATTAAAGTAGGTTATCCTGATAAATGGAAAGATTACTCAGCGCTTGAAATTAAAAGTATTGCAGAAGGCGGAAGTTATTTCGATAATTCACGAAATATAGCAAAATGGAACTTCAAAAAAGGAATTGAAAAATTAAACAAACCAGTTGATAAAACAGAATGGGGAATGTCTCCTCAAACTGTAAATGCGTATTACAACCCATCTTACAACGAAATTGTTTTCCCAGCAGCGATTTTACAACCGCCGTTTTACAATTATCAAGCTGACGAAGCTGTAAATTATGGCGGTATCGGAGCTGTAATTGGGCATGAAATTTCACATGGTTTTGATGATTCTGGAGCACGCTACAATGCCGAAGGAAATCTTGTAGACTGGTGGACACCTGAAGATTTAAAACAATTTACAGCACTTGGTGATAAATTAGCAGATCAATACAGCGCTTTAGAACCTTTACCGGGAATTAAAGTAGATGGTAAATTTACATTAGGTGAAAACATTGGAGATTTAGGAGGAATAAATGCAGCTTATGATGGACTGCAGTTGTATTTAAAGAAACACGGAAATCCTGGTTTAATTGACGGTTTTACACCAGATCAGAGATTCTTTATTTCTTGGGCAACAGTTTGGAGAACAAAATCAAGAGACGAAGCGATAAAAAACCAAGTAAAAACAGACCCACACTCTCCGGGAATGTACAGAGCTTATGTTCCAATTCAAAACATGGACGTTTTTTTACACTACTTTTGGAATTAAAAGCGGTGATAAAATGTTTGTAAGTCCAGATAAAAGAGTTAAAATTTGGTAAGATAATATCAAACGATAAAAAACGGCGCTGATTCAGCGCCGTTTTTGTTTCTATAAAGTATCAAATTAATTATTTAGTGTATTTAACACATAGTTTAGAATAATTGCAATATGTTTGTGTATATACTAAAAACTATAAATAAAAATGATTAAACAGTTTAGAAAGCCGCTGTTTTGTGTTGTTTCTGCAATGATTACAATTACTGCAGCTCAGGCACAAGACGCAAAAAAGAAAGAACCGGGTATCAATCTTTCTAATATGGACACGAAAGTGAGCCCAAAAAATGATTTTTTTCGTTACGTAAATGGAGCTTGGCTGGACAAAACAGAGATTCCAAGCGATAGAAATTCATGGGGAAGTTTTAACGAATTGCGTCAGAAGACTGATAATGATGCTCTTGCTATTCTAAAAGAAGCATCAAAAGATCCTAAATACAAATCAAATACAGATCAAGGTAAAGCAATTGCTTTGTTTAACACGATTATGGATACTGTTGGTCGCAATAAAAACGGAATTACACCACTTCAGCCTGTTTTGAAGAAAATCGATGCTATTAAAAACGTTACCGATCTTCAGAATTTCTTTATTGAAATGCAGCCACAAGGAGGTATTGGTTTTTTTGGAGTATATGTTGGGGCTGATGCTAAAAACAGTAACAAAAATACCGTTAACTTAGGGCCGGGAGGTTTAGGATTATCTGATAAGGATTACTACAATTCAGACGATAAAGATTCAAAAGAAAAACGTGAAAAATACGAAGTACACGTTGCGAGAATGTTACAATATATTGGAGAATCTCCTGCAAAAGCAAAAGAAAGCGCAAAACAAATTTTAGCTTTAGAGATTGAACTTTCTGCTCCAAGATTAGACCGTGTTGAAAGAAGAGACCGCAGAAAACAATACAATCCAACTGCGATTGCTGATTTAAAGAAAAACACACCTTCTATTCAATGGGAGAAATATTTCACTGGAATTGGAATGACGAAATTGGATTCAGTAAATGTATCGCAGCCCCGTTATATGATTGCTTTAGAAAAAACACTTTCTGAAAAGAAAGTAGAAGCATGGAAAGAATATTTGAAATGGTCTTTATTGAACAGAAATGCTTCAACGTTGACTACTGCTATTGAAGAAGCAAATTTTGATTTCTATGGAAAAACCCTTACTGGAGCGTTAAAACAACGTCCTCGTGAAGAAATGGCATTGCAGGTAATTAACGGTGCTACCGGAGAAGCTTTGGGGAAATTGTATGTAGAAAAATTATTTCCTGCTGAGGCAAAAGACAAAGCAAAGAGCATGATTGCTAATGTAATGTTAGCTTACGAAAATAGAATCAATGCATTGCCTTGGATGTCTGCACCAACAAAAGCAAAAGCAATTGAAAAACTAAAGAGACTTACCATTAAAATTGGATATCCTGATAAATGGAAAGATTATTCTAAGCTAGAACTTAAAAATGTTAACGAAGGCGGAACTTATTTTGATAATATGAAAAACATATCAAAATGGTCTTATGCCGAAAGTTTAGCGAAATTGGGTAAACCAGTTGATAAAACAGAGTGGGGAATGTCACCTCAAACAGTTAATGCTTATTTCAATCCGTCGTATAACGAAATTGTATTCCCAGCGGCAATTTTACAACCGCCTTTCTACAATTACCAAGCTGATGAAGCAGTTAATTACGGTGGAATTGGTGCTGTTATTGGTCACGAAATTTCTCATGGTTTTGATGATTCTGGAGCACGTTACAATGCTGATGGAAATCTTGTTGACTGGTGGACACCAGAAGACTTAAAACAGTTTACAACTCTTGGAACTGCTTTGGCAGATCAATACAGCGCTTTAGAGCCTTTGCCTGGAATTCATGTAGATGGTAAATTTACTTTAGGGGAAAACATTGGAGATTTAGGCGGAATTAATGCTGCTTACGACGGGTTACAATTGTATTTAAAAGCAAACGGAAATCCTGGTTTAATTGACGGTTTTACGCCAGAGCAGCGTTTCTTTATTTCTTGGGCTACGGTTTGGAGAACAAAATCTAGAGACGAGGCAATTAAGAGTCAGGTTAAAACTGATCCGCATTCTCCTGGAATGTACAGAGCAGTTGTGCCAATTCAGAACGTAGATGCTTTTTACCAAGCTTTTGATATTAAAAAAGGAGATAAAATGTATATTGATCCTGCTAAGAGAGTTAAAATCTGGTAAGAGTAAAATATAAAAAAACGGCGCTGAATCAGCGCCGTTTTTGTTTTTAAGTCTTATCGAATTGCGATGTAAATATCAACTTCTGCATTTTTTGGGTCTTGGACTTTTTCTCCATAAACTTCAAAATCTGCTGTAAAAATTCGATTTAGATCTGAATTCCAAATCTCCAGCCATTTATTATAAACAATACCTTCAGTCAAATCTCCTTTGGCAATTATTTTTTCATATTCAGCAGATTCAATTGTTTTACCAACCATGTTTTCAGGTACAAAATCTAAACTTTCAACTTTACAGCCTAGAATAGTAGTGTAAGGTTTGGTGTGATCTTTTTCATAATCGGTATAAATGCAAAAAATCTCTTCTGAAATTTTAGCTGGAATTTTTTGTTGAATTCCTTCTGTCATAAATTTGTTCCAAAGAGCAGGAATATCCTGAGCTGATTGACCATTTTCGTTTGTAGTTCTTACCGAAATACCAATTACATTAAATTGTTGAATGCTCATATTTAAAAAATTAGTTATTAAGTCACAAATCTAAACCGAAGCGGTGACAACAGTATGTCAGCAATAAAACAAAACTTTCATTATTATTTTAATTGACTGTAGATATACGTTTCAATAGCCTTTAATTCTTCATCAGACATTGCCTGCGTTATCGGAATATTAGTTTTCATAACCGCAAATTGACTTGGGTCAACAATTGGTTCCGCTTTTCCTTTTAAGAACGTAACGATATCAGCATTTTTATCTTTGTAAATCTGTGCGATTTCTTTAATACTTGGTCCAATTACTTTTTGATCAACTTGATGGCAAGAAGTACAGTTTCCTCTTCCTTCAAAAATTTCTTTTCCTAAAGCTTCTGGTGTTTTGGCTTCTGCAGATTCTCCTTCAGTATATGTTTCAGCAGGATTATGATCTGGATTTTCAGTTGCTTCTTTTTTGCATGAAGCAAATGCTAAAACAGCAGATAAGAATAATACTTTCTTCATGTTATTTATTTAAAATTACAGCAGCTTCTTTTGCAAAGTAAGTAGAGATAATACTAGCGCCCGCACGCTTAATGCAATAAAGTTGCTCTATCATAATTTTATCGTGATCTAGCCATCCTCTTTCGGCTGCAGCCTTTACCATAGCGTACTCACCAGAAACTTGGTAAACAGCAACAGGAACATGAACTGCGTTTTTTACCTCACGAACAATGTCTAAATAAGCCATTCCTGGTTTTACCATAACAATATCTGCGCCTTCTTCAACATCTAATAAAGCTTCACGAATTCCTTCAATTCGGTTAGCATAATCCATTTGATAAGTTTTCTTGTCTTTTGGAATATTTTGAGAATCTACCGGAGCAGAATCCAAAGCATCACGAAAAGGACCATAAAATGCCGAAGCATATTTTGCACTGTAACTCATAATTCCAACATTATGATGTCCGTTTTCTTCCAAAGCCTTTCTAATCGCTAAAACTCTTCCATCCATCATATCACTTGGAGCAACAAAATCAGCTCCAGCTTCTGCATGACTTAAACTCATTCGAGTTAAAGCGTCAACAGTTGCATCATTGATTAATTGACCATTTTCAATAATTCCGTCATGACCATAGATTGAATAAGGATCTAAAGCTACATCTGGCATAACGATCATTTCTGGAACAGCGTCTTTTATCGCACGAATAGTTTGCTGCATTAAGCCGTCTTTATTCCAAGCTTCAGTTCCTTTGTTGTCTTTTAAATTATCGCTGACTTTTACATAGATATTTACCGCTTTTATACCTAAATCCCATGCTTCTTTTACCTCTTTTATTGTGTTGTCTAAGGAATGACGGTAAATTCCCGGCATTGACGGAATAGCTGCTTTTACATCTTTTCCTTCAGCAACAAACATTGGAAGCATAAAGTCCTGTGGACTTAAACTGGTTTCACGTACTAAAGAACGAATTGATTCATTGGTTCTCAAACGACGGTTTCTTTGTAATGGGAACATATAATTTAGATTTTAGATTTTAGATTTCAGACTTTGAAACCTGATTTCTTCGAAAACAGATCAATAAATCTTAATTTCTAAAAGTGAAGTTGTTTTTTTATTTTTTTGAAGATTATTTTACTTTTTTAACAAGTAGCGCAAAGTTAATCAAAAATCAACAGAATAAGGAGTTTAGACCTGTGTAGAATCCGTTAATATTATCTAAAAATTGATGCTTTTATAAGCTGAATTTTAAGAAACCTTTGCGGTAGGTTTTTAAAATATTTCGCATAAATTTGCTAAATGAAGAAAATTCTTGCTTTCTGCTGCTGTTTGCTCATGACGAGTTGTTTTGAGATAACAGAAAGAATCAAACATCACGACGACCAAAGTGGTGAATATACATTGATGATCGATTTTTCGAAATCATGGTTTAAAACCAAATCCGCTATTTTTTTAGAAGAAGTTGATGGCGTTAAAATCCCAAACGAACAGGAAATCTCGCAGAAATTAGAAGACTTTAAAGTGAAAGCTTCAAAAATTGGGGGTATTTCAAACGTAACGACCAAAACAGATTTTGACAATTATGTTTTCATTATCAAACTTAATTATGCCAATATAAAAGCCTTAAACGCTGTCGTAAATACGATTAACAATCAGCGTGATCAAATTCATTTTAGCAGTAATGCTAAAAATTTTGAACGAATTGCTTCTTATCCAGTTCCTGAGAAAGTAATTAAAGACCCAAAGAAAAAGAAAGATCTTGAAGAAGCCAGTATAACAGCGATTTATACTTTCGACAAAGATATTGCATCAGTTGAAAATACCAATAGTAAAATATCCAAAAACAAAAAAACGGTTTTTTTGAAACAGAGTATGTACAGCGTACTTAAAAAATCGACATTAATGAATAATACAATCCAATTAACGCCCTGATTTATGAAGCAGTTTTGCACTTTATTTTTAGTATTCGCCACCTATCTGACCTTTGGTCAAAACAATCAAAATAAATACGACTATTTTGTACAATTTAATGGAAATCAACTTTCGAAAAAAGTAAATATAGATGAGGTATTAAATCATCCTGTATTGAATAAGTACAAAGAGGGAAACTCAGGTTTTGACATCAGCAAGTACACATCTCTTTTTTATTTAGACAAACAATTAACCGTTCACGGAAATTTTACAGACAGTATTCCGTATTGTCAAATCACGATTCCGATAAAGAATAAAGAAGCTGCAAGACAGTTTTTACTGCAAGAATACAGCTTGAATAAAAACACAGATTCGGTTATAGCTCCAAATGTTCAGGATTTTGGAAATTTCAGTATTCTTACCACAAAAAATGAAAAAGAATCATTTGCGTGGAATGATAATTATTTGGTAATATTAAAACTAACAAAGAAATTTCACTCAAACCAATATGATATTCCAGCAGCAGTTACACTGCAAGATTCAATTGCAATAGATGAACCTTATAAAGAATTGTCTATTGAGGAGCCGGCAGTTAGTGATAATTCAACAGCTGTAGAAGAATCTCCTGCAGAAGAATCTCCATATAGTAATGAATCTTATGCTGAATACACTAAAGAAGAAGATGACTTTAATCAAAAATTGGCCGAACAGCAAAATTTGATGATAAAAGCATTGTTTGAGAATGGTTTTACGGCACCTGTATCTGATAAAATAAATGCACTGGCAGATATTTCATCGTGGGTAAATTATGGTGCAATTATGACTGGCTTATATTCTTCTTACTCCTATCCAATGGCAATTTTTGGAGGTTATGATAAATTTTTACCAAACCAGAAAAATTTGGGCAATTTTGTAAAAGGGATAAATCTCGATTTTTATTTCGACAACAACAATGCGCGAATAGAAGAAGTTATCGAATATTCAGAGCAGATTGCAGAAGTTGTAGGGAAAATCAGCAATAGAAAAATCAACAAAAACATATTTAATTACTTCCCGTTGAATAAGCCTTTGGGATATATGTCTTATCACATCAATACCCAAGCAGCGCTTGAAAACATTCCGTCTTTAATGACCGATTTGTTTAATAGTCCTGCGTTAAAGAGAGATGATTTGACCGTGGTTACAGATTTAATTTCTACAATTGTTGATGAAGAAGCCGCAGCAAAGCTTTTTGACGGTGATTTGAGCCTGTTTTTATACAACAGCAAGAAAGTTGAGGTAGTTTCTAAATCGTACGACTACGATGAAAATTTTGAGCCGATAGAAAAAGAAGAAAAAATTAAGAAAACAGTGCCGCTTTTTTCTGTGATTTTTACCTCTACACATCCAACATTTGGAGATAAGCTTTTACAGTTAGGCGTTCGTAAGCAATTTTTGACTCAAAACGGAAATACTTTCTTGATAGAAGGAACAAAAGAATATGGCGATTTGTTTATTATCAAAGACAAAGATGTTGTTGTCGTAGCAAACACGCTTGATTATTTTAGCAAAGAAAAAGGATCATTTGTGGCTGAAGCCAAGAAAGATTTAAAGAAAAATTATATGTTCGGAAAGTTGAATATTGGTCAGACGATGAATGTTTTCGGTAAATCTGAAAGTACTAATGCATCTGATTTTGAGAAATTAAATAGAATTTCGAAGCAATTTTCAGATATTACTTTTGAGTCTCCTAAAAAACTAATCAATAACAAATTGATTTTTGCAGTTAAATTGAACACTTTAAAATCTGATAAAAACATCATTTTACAGACATTAGATTTAGCTGACGAGATGACTTCTAAATAAGCTATAAAATACAAATCCCCGAAAAATTAATTTTCGGGGATTTTTTTAAGTTGTAAAGAACAATTTATTAAGTGATAGAAGCGTCATAAATAGCTTTTATCGTATGTTTCAGCGTATTATTAAAATCATTATCAGATTGGTCAGCACTAAGTCCTTCAGATAATGCTCTTGAGAAACTCGCAATCAATCCGTGGTTTTGTGAAAGCCTGTCATTGGCATCTTCTCTAGAATATCCACCGGAAAGAGCCACAACTCTAACAACATTCGGGTTCGACATTAATTCGCTGTAAAAATCATTAACCGTTGGAATCGATAATTTCAGCATCACTTTTACATCTTTGTCTAATGTGCGTAGTTGTTTTATGATTTCTTCTTTTAGAATTTCTTCTGATTTTGTTTTATCAGCACTATAAATATCAACTTCAGGCTCAATAATAGGAATTAGTCCTTTTTTAAAGATTTGAAGACCTACAGCAAATTGCTGTTCCACAACTTCGCAAATACCTGCTGCATTTGCCTCTTTAATAACAGAACGCATTTTAGTTCCAAAAACGTTTCGTTCAACAGCACGCGTCAATAATTCATCCAAATTAGAAATAGGTTTCATCAACTGTACGCCATTTGCTAGATCAGCAAGACCTTTGTCAACTTTTAAAAACGGTACAATCTGTTTTTTCTCCCATAAATAGTCAGCAGTCCACAGACCGTCAATTTTACGATCCATTGTGTTTTCAAACAAAATAGCACCTAAAATATATTCGCTGTCAAACGCAGGGCTTTTTATAATTCTCGTTCTCATTTCGTGTACTAAAGTGTACATTTCTTCATCATTTGAGAAACTGCTTTCCTGTATTCCATATTGTGCCAATGCTTTTGGAGTACTTCCGCCGCTTTGATCTAAAGCAGCAATAAAACCTTTCCCAGAATGCATGCGATTTAATTGTTCATTGTTCATATTTGCCATAATACTGAATTTTAGGTGGAATAAATTCCCGTTAATTTAAGCATTTTTTAGAACTTATTGAAAGAGTGTTTTTTACAGCCCAATTTTTTTATTGACTTTATCGTAAACTTCCTTTACTTTTTTTGGAGGATCAAATCGATAACCTACCGAAAATTTTAATGTTGAAACATTATCATTCAGCCTAGGATCAACTTTTTCATCTTGAACAAAGCTTACCGAATTTAAACTCGCAAAAGCAAAGAAACGGTCTTTATTATAGGCCAGTTTTAAATTGAAATCGGCTTGATATAAAGCAGATGTATCTCCGTCAACATCATTAATTCCAAATCCTAAGGCAATTCCAGCTCCAATTAAAACACGATCGCTGATTACGAAATTGTAAAAGTAAGAAGGCGCTAAAGTAAATACATAAATATCGCCGGGAGACGAATCTGGAGTGTTTAAATCTATATTGGTGTAATAAAATGAAAAAGTCGGAATAAAACTTCCAGAACTTTTTGTCTGCCATTCATTTTGGCTTACCAGTGTTTTAAAAGAGAATTTATCATTAAAAACATAAGCTGTCGATCCGCCAATTTTAGTGGTTCTCATTCTTGGCAATTGAGCAGTTATATTATCATCACTGATATAAAATCCCTTTTGATTGATGAAAGTGAATGACTGCATCCATTTTTTATAATAAAAACGGGTATTGAAATTGAAATGCTTGGAATGAGAATCGCCTTTGTTACCGCCAAGAAATTTAGGCGCAAAACCAATCGTAACATCGATGATTTTATAATTCAAATTAAAACCAATTTGTTCTTTCCGATTCGGAATAAGATTAACAAATGTTTGCGAATCTTGACTGCCTGAAGCAATCTGAAAACTATTGGAAGTGTCTAAATAATAAGTACTGACGGTAATTTTATCATTGTATGATTTAAAGTAAGGGTTTTGTAAAGTATCGTTTTGAGCAAAACACCCAAAAATGCTGATAAAAAATGTGGCGTAAATCAGTTTCAAGATAATGTGGTATTTAAGAAATGCTTCGGAGAAGCAAAATATTTATAGCTATTATAATAATCGAATAACATTTGAAGCTCCAGCGGAGCGATATAATATTAAATATCATCAAAAATAAATTCATTTTTAAAATCAATATTGAATAATTTTAGAAATGCGATATATTCTTCTTTAAATGTTTTGGTTTTATGATGTTCTTCTTGATTTTCAATATATTTTATAACAGATGTTAACTGCGAATGTCCATATGAAAAGGCTCCAAAACCTGTTTGCCATTCAAATTTACCATTTATCCACTTTTGTTCATTTATGAATTTAGATGAACTTGATTTAACATCTCGCACTAAATCTGATATTGAAATATTTGGTTTTATTCCGACTAAGATATGAATATGATCTGGCATTCCGTTTATTGCAATCAGTTTTTGTTTTTGATGGATAATAATTCCAGTGATGTATTTATAAATTTCGTTTTTCTTGTTTTTGGAAATTAAGTTTTGTCTTCCCTTTACAGCAAAAACGATTTGAACATATAGCTGAGAATAGGTGTTTGCCATGTGATTAATTAAAATTAATTATTTAGTAAAGCTAGTTAATAATTTTAATTTTGTAGGACAATTATTATTTTTTATGGTGTGTAAAATATGTCGCCCCTCTGGGGCTTTATGCTAGGGGATGTAAATTGTTCTATAAATATTTCGCTTCTCCGAAGCTTCTTTTTAGGAATAGTCTAAAATTTTACAGGAACTATTCGTATATAAAAAAATGCTCCAGAGGAGCATTATATTTATAGCAAAATTACACGATACTTGTCAAAAGCTCCAGCGGAGCGACATAGAATAATCGGATTATAAATTCTCAATAAAAATCAAATCCACTCACGCGGATTTTCTAACACATTAACCAATTTTTCCTCATCACTTCCCGCTTCTGGATGATGATCGTAAACCCATTGAACATGCGGAGGTAAACTCATCAAAATACTCTCAATTCTTCCATTGGTTTTTAAACCGAATAAAGTTCCTTTGTCATGAACGAGATTAAACTCAACATAGCGGCCGCGGCGAATTTCCTGCCATGTTCTGTTTTCTGGGTTATATTCTAAATTTTTTCTTCTTTCCACAATCGGAACATATGCTTCAAGGAAACTATTACCAACTTCGGTTACAAAATTGTACCAGTTTTCCATCGACATTTGCTCATTTGCTTTGCAATAATCAAAGAATAAACCGCCAATTCCGCGGGCTTCATTTCTGTGCGCATTCCAAAAATACGAATCACATTGCTTTTTATATTTTGGATAAAATTCTGGATTATGCTTATCGCAAGCCGTTTTGCAAGTTTGGTGAAAGTGTTTTGCATCTTCCTCAAATAAATAATAAGGCGTTAAATCCTGTCCGCCGCCAAACCATTGTTCGATCACTTTTCCAGATTCATCGTACATTTCAAAGTAGCGCCAATTCGCATGAACCGTAGGAACCATTGGGTTTTTTGGATGCAAAACCAAACTCAATCCGCAAGCAAAGAAATCAGCTTCGCCAACACCGAACATTTTTTGCATTGTTTCAGGAAGTTTTCCGTGAACGGCTGAAATGTTTACCCCGCCTTTTTCAAAAACATTTCCGTTTTCAATAACACGTGTTCTTCCGCCGCCGCCTTCAGGACGTTTCCACAAATCTTCTTTGAATTTTGTTGTTCCGTCAACAGTCTCTAATCCAGCGCAGATTTGGTCTTGTAATTGTTGTATGTATGCGTAAAATTTATCTTTCATGTTTTTATTTTTCTGGGAAAGTATCATGATATTTGAATGCAAGATTCATATCAATTACTATTGTTGTATCTTTTTTTAAAATCTTTACAAACCTTGAATTTGCTTTTTTGAATAATGAATCTCCTATTTCAGCTTTTTCCCAAATAATAGAATAACCATATACATGACTTGAGTCATTTAGTGTAAATGTGTGAGACATATGGTTATGTTTATCTAAAAACTTCTTTACAATTAATCCAGAAATTTTTTTTTGAAATATCTGTCTATATGCATCTTTACTCATTTTGGCTTCGTTTGAAAAATACGAGCATGTGCTAATAAATATTGCAAAAAAACACGCCACAAGAAAACCTTGATATATTGGACTCAATTTTTTTAAGTTAAAATCAAGAATGGATGTTAAGATTTTTTCAAAAGAACTCATCTGACTTTATCTTTCATGTTGCTTATATTCTGATTTGAGTAATCCAAAATAAACGACATCTTCAAATGTTCCGTCGCCGCCTTTAAATTCGTCTCTTAATATTCCTTCTTTTTTAAAATGGTGTTTTAATGCAATTTGCTGACTTGCTTTATTGATTTTTGAAGTACAGATAAAAACCTTATTCATTTTTAAAGTATTGAAACAAAAATCTAATGTTTCTGAAACCAGTTTTGAGGTAATTCCTTTTCCTTGATAATCTTCATCAACAAAATAACCCAATTCACATTTAGAAATACGATTATCAATGCTTTTGATACATAAATAACCAATTAAGGCATTGGTTTTTATATCTCTGGGATAAAAATAGTATCCTTCTTTATGGTTCTCTTTATCTTGATTATAAGCAATGAAATTTTTAGTTTTTTCTAAATCTAAGCAATGAGATAAAGTTACTGGAAAAGTTTTTTCGATGTGTTTTGCATTCTTTTCAATAAGCGTGTAAAAATCTTCGGGAAGAATGCTTTCAATTCGCTCTGTTTTCCAGTCTGTAAAACTCATCTCTATTTGTTTTTGGCCGAAGCAATTTTAGCGTTAATCCCAAAAGAAAAAACTTTGCTTTCTTGTTGGATATATTGGTAAATGGCAAGAGCTTTTTCTAGAAAATCAAATTGTTTCTCTGCAGAAAGTCCCATCAAAATATCGGCAAATTGTTCTTGCTGATTCCAGTCTAAATGACATTGTTGCAATAGAGTAATTAATTCCTCTTCTGGAATTTCAATTGTTCTCTGCAGGCTTAAGCCAAAACTTTTTAATTGTTCATCAATAAGACTTGTGTCTTCAGCATTCCAAAATTTTGGAACAAAAATTAAGGCATGCAAAGTTCGCAGAGTATTTTCTATTCTAATAGATTCTTCGTCTCTAAGTCCTTTGTTCAGCATGTTTCTTTAAGTTGATGGTTGATAGTTTTTGGTTGATCGTTACATTTTCAACAACCATCAACCAAAAACTATCAACGATTATTGCCCGTATTCCTTAACCGCGTCAATAAACGCTTTTGCGTGATCTACAGGGATATGTGGTAAAATTCCGTGACCTAAATTTACAATATATTTATCTTTTCCGAACTCGTCGATCATTTCGTGAACCATTTTCTTGATAGTCGGAATTGGAGAAAGTAATCTTGACGGATCAAAATTTCCTTGTAATGTAATGTTTCCACCTGACAAATAACGAGCATTTCTAGCCGAACAAGTCCAGTCAACTCCTAATGCAGAAGCTTTACTTTTTCCCATTTCGCCAAGAGCAAACCAACAACCTTTTCCAAAAACAATAACGGGAGTAATATCAGCTAAAGCATCAACAATCTGGTTGATGTATTTCCATGAAAACTCTTGATAATCAACAGGAGAAAGCATTCCTCCCCAAGAATCAAAAATCTGAACCGCATTTACACCCGATTTTACTTTTTCTTTTAAGTATAAAATAGTCGTATCTGTGATTTTTTGTAATAAAGTATGTGCTGCAGCTGGATTTGAAAAGCAGAATCCTTTTGCAATATCAAAACTTTTAGAACCTTTTCCTTCAACAGCATAACAGAAAATTGTCCAAGGAGAACCTGCGAAACCAATTAATGGTACTTCGTCGTTCAACATTTCTTTGGTCAATTTCACAGCATCAAAAACGTAACCTAAAGTTTCATTTACATCTGGAACATAAACTTTGTGAACATCGGCCAAAGAACGAATTGGATTTGGAATAATCGGCCCTAAATTGTCTTTCAATTCTACATGAATTCCCATTGCGCGAGGTACTACCAAAATATCCGAAAATAAAATAGCAGCATCCGGAGCAATTCTGCGAATTGGCTGAACTGTAATTTCAGCAGCTAATTCTGGAGTTTCACAACGCGTAAAAAAATCATATTTATCACGAAGTTCTCTAAATTCTGGCAAATATCTTCCTGCCTGACGCATCATCCATACTGGCGGACGTTGCACTGTTTCTCCTTTTAATGCTCTTAAAAATAGGTCGTTTTTTAACATTTTTTTCTTGCTTTAGGCTTTAAGCTTTAGGCTTTAAGCGATATTTATTTTTATTTTTTAGCTTACGGCTTACAGCCTAAAGCCTATTGCTACTTGTATTCGTTAATTACATCTTCAATTACATCTTCAACTGTGGGCTGATCTGCAATAATGATGTTTTTGGTAATTTTATGTAAAGCTTCTGCAGTAGTTTCTCCAATGCAAAAACAGATTTCTTTCTTGATCGTATTTTCTTTTAAATAACTTTCAACTCCAGACGGACTGTAAAATAAAATTGCATCAACGGCAGTTTTTATTTTTTGAGGCTGTAATGAAGTTTCGTAAACCTGAATTTCGTTCAGTTTTATTTCAGCTTCTTTTAAAGCCGTTGGTAAAGTATCTCGTCTAAGATTTCCACTGAAGAAAGTATAACTTTCATTGCGGTAAATTAGAGTGATAATTTCTGCTAAATCAGCGGCATAACCTGTATAGGCTACAACATTGAACCCGTTTTCAGATAAAAGGATCTTTGTTTTTAAGCCAACGCAATACACGTTTTTACTTTTAAGATCTTCTGATTTTGGATTCGATAAAACACTTCGAACTGCATTTTGACTGGTAAAAATCAAACTTTCGTTGAGGTTTTTAAGTTCAAAAGGTTTGTTTTGGGTTTTGATAAAATCAGCTTCGATTACTTCTATGCCAGCTTTTGTCAACTCTTGTTTTTGAACAGGAGATAATATTTTTGTGGATAATATCTGAATTGATTTTGCCATTATTTTTTCAGGGATTCTTTAATCTTCTGCATTAATTCTACTCCGCCATTGTTTAAAATCTCCTGAGCGGAATGAAAACCTAATTTTTTCCATTCTGAAATATCAACCGTTTTGTTGATTTCTAATTTCTGTTTTCCGTCAATAGAAAGCAACACACCTTGAAAATGAAGTGTATCCTCGTCTTCGTTATAGTTTACCAAAGCTCCAATTGGTGCCGTACATCCGCCTTCAAGTGTTCTCAAAAATTGACGTTCGATATACGTGCAAATTTCAGTTTCGATATGATTTAGCTGCGATAGCGCATCTAAAGTATAATTATCGTTTTCCATTGCCACAACAAGCATTGCTCCTTGTGCCGGCGCAGGAATCATCCAGTCTAAATTGATGAAATTTTCAGGTTTTAAGTTAATTCGTTCTAAACCTGCAGCAGCAAAAACAGCTCCATCCCAATCATTGTCCTGTAGTTTTTGCATACGCGTATTTACATTTCCGCGTAAATCAACTACAGTATGATTTGGATATTTATTGAACCATTGTGCCTGACGACGTAAACTGCCGGTTGCAATTGTACTTGGATTAGCAAAATCAGGATTTCCTTTATGGACTAAAATATCTAAAACATTGGCTCTTTCGAGAACAGCTGCCTGAACAATTCCTTTTGGTAAAGCCGTTGGAACATCTTTCATAGAATGAACCGCAATATCTATATCACCATTAATCATGGCAATATCCAGCGTTTTTGTAAAAATTCCTGTAATCCCTAATTCGTAAAGAGGTTTGTCCAGAATAATATCACCTTGAGATTTTACAGCAACAATTGAGGTTTTATAACCTAAATCATTTAGTTTTTTCTCGACAGTATGTGCCTGCCAAAGAGCCAATTCGCTGTCTCGTGTTCCAATTCTGATTGTTTTTTCAGCCATGTTTTATTTTTTGAACCATATAAGTTATATAAGTAAATTTAAGCAGTTTGGGTAAAACACAGTTTTTAAATGAACTTATATAACTTATATGGTTTAAATTTTATTTAAGATGCTTTTATTTTGAAGACTTTTTCGATCCATTCGATGCTTTCATCGACCATGGTATCGTCGTCTTTTAAATGATTGGCAAAATGAGTAGTGATTTTTTGGATGATTCTATTACTGATGATTTCAGCTTGTTCTTCATTAAAATCAGCAATTTTTTTACTTTGAAAATCTAATTCCGAAGCTTTTATTGCGTTTAATTTCTCTTTTAAGGCGTTAATTGTTGGAGCAAATTTGCGGCCTTTCATCCAAATTACAAATTCTTCTTTGATTTCTTCAATGATCGCTTCCGCAGCCGGAATGTGTAATTTTCTATTTTCTAAAGTTTCATCTGTCAATTGCGACAAATAATCCATGTGAATCAAGGTTACACCGTCTAATTCCTCTACGTTTTCATTCACGTTTTTCGGAATAGACAAATCCAGAATCAATAACGGTTTTTTAAGATTTAAAATTGCTTTATCAACCGTTGGGTTTTGAGCGCCTGTTGCAACAACCACAACATCTGCTTTTTGAAGTTCTAAATGAAGTTCAGAATAATCTTTAACAATCAAATTAAGTTTTCCAGCTAATTTTTCAGCTTTGTCTTTAGTTCGGTTAATTAAAGTAATGTGTTCGTTTTTAGTATGTTTTACTAAATTCTCGCAAGTATTTCTACCAATTTTTCCAGTTCCAAAAAGCAAAATATTTTTATTGCTGATGTCTTCTACATTTTTAAGAATGTATTGTACCGAAGCAAAAGAAACCGAAGTTGCACCAGAACTTATTTCTGTTTCGTTTTTGATTCTTTTACTGGCCTGAATAACTGCATTAACCAATCTTTCTAAAAAAGCATTGGCTAATCCCATTGATTTTGAATGGGCAAAACTGGTTTTAATTTGAGATATAATTTCAAAATCGCCTAGAATCTGACTATCTAAACCGGTTCCTACGCGAAACATATGATTAATTGCTTCTTGGTTTTTGTAAACAAAACCAACTTTTTGAAAAGCATCAACAGAACCGTTGCTGTTGTCGCAAATAAGTTTGATTAATTGAAAAGGATGTTCTGCAAAACCATAGATTTCGGTTCTGTTGCAGGTTGAAGTAACAATTAAACTTTCTATTCCATCATTTTTAGCTTGTTCCAGCAAACGAGTTTTTGCAACAGCATCCAAACTAAATTGACCTCTGACCTCAGCATCAGCTTTTTTATAACTCAGACCAACTGAGTAAAAATAAAGGTGTTTCGGTACGTTATTGTTTTCCATAAATTCACTTTCATAAAAGTGCAACAAAATTATTACTATAGTGTTTATAAAAGTAACGCTTAAAGTACTTTTTGTATCGCTATGTGTTTTTTTGATTGTAAACGACTGTTTTTATGCAAAAAGAAGTACTTTTGTAGCAAAATCAAGTCGTTTGAAATGATTTGTTTAGAGTCGTTCTAAATAACATTCTGGATTTGCTTTGATTTTCTTTTCTAAAAAACATCGCTATGAGTTCTCAAGAAATTATAAAAATTGAAGACGACTTTACGCTGATCCGTTTTCAAAACGATAGTTCAGAACCCTTTTTTGGGCAGCATGAAGTAGGTAGTGGGCTGATACAGTTTCACTTCGGAATAAAAGGCAACGCCAAATTTTTGTTCAATCAAGGTAATTATGCTTTAGAATTGAAAGAAGAAAAATCGCTGCTTTTGTACAATCCGCAAAAAGAATTACCGCTGAATTTAGAATTAGCTCCAAACTCTTGGGTGATTTCTGTAATTGTCTCTATTAAAAAATTTCACGCATTATTTTCTGCCGAAGCTGATTACATTACTTTTTTAAGTCCTGATAATAAGGATAAAAAGTATTATAACGAAGGAAATATCAGTCCGTCAATGGCAATTGTTTTAAGTCAGTTGTTTCATTATAATCTTCATCCATCTATAAAAAACCTTTATTATAAAGGAAAAGGATACGAATTATTGAGTTTATATTTCAATCGAACAGAAGACCCAAACGCAGAACAATGTCCGTTTTTGATAGATGAAGATAACGTGCTTAAAATTCGCAGAGCCAAAGAAATTATCATTGCTAATATGGCTGAACCGCCGGGATTACAAGAATTAGCAGATGAAATTGGTTTGAATTTGAAGAAGCTCAAAATGGGTTTCAAACAAATTTACGGTGACACCGTTTATGGCTTTCTATTTGATTATAAAATGGATTTCGCTCGAAAGCTTCTTGACAGCGGATCTTATAACGTAAACGAAGTTGGGCTTAAAATTGGATACAGCACTGGAAGTCATTTTATAGCGGCGTTCAAGAAAAAATTTGCGACAACTCCAAAAAAGTATTTAATGTCAATTAATGCGAATGTTTAGATTTTTTGCCGCTAATTTCACAAATTAAAAATCTGCAAGATCTGCGAAATCTGCGTGAAAAATTGCTGCAATATTGATTTTGGGTATTCCACAATAATTAAAAAGTAATAAATATCATATTTCTAAAAAGCAGCAAGTTCTACTTTTGACGAAATTTTAAAAACAAATAAAAAGCTTAAAGCCTAATGCTTAAAGCCTAAAGTAAAAAATAATGAAAGGCGTATTATTAGTAAATCTAGGGTCTCCAGACAGTCCAACAACAAAAGATGTAAAACCTTATTTAGATGAATTTTTAATGGATAAATACGTGATTGACGTTCCGTATTTGTTGAGAGCATTATTAGTTCGCGGTATTATTTTAAGAAAAAGACCAGAAGAATCAGCACATGCTTATGCAAAAATTTGGTGGGAAGAAGGTTCTCCTTTAGTCGTTCTTTCTGAAAGAATGCAGAAAAAAGTACAGCCTTTGGTAAATGTTCCGGTTTCTTTAGCAATGCGTTACGGAAGCATGACAATCGAAAAAGGTCTTCAGGAATTGAGTGATAAAGGTGTTACAGAAGTTTTACTTTTTCCGCTTTATCCTCAATATGCAATGGCTTCAACTTTGACAATTTTGGTTAAAGCGGAAGAAATTCGCAAGAAGAAATTTCCACATATAACATTTACTGATGTTCCGGCATTTTACAACAAACCAGATTATATCAAGAATTTGGCTGATTCGATTCAGAAGCATTTAGTTGGGTTTGATTATGATCATCTATTGTTCTCATACCACGGAATCCCAGAGCGTCACATTCGCAAAACAGATGTAACCAAATCACATTGTAAAATTGATGGTTCTTGTTGTAATACGCCATCTCCTGCACACGATTTTTGTTACCGTCACCAATGTTATGAAACGACAAGACAAGTTATTAAGCTATTAGGACTTCCTGAGGATAAATATAGTTTGACATTTCAATCGCGTTTAGCTGGAGACAAATGGTTAGAACCTTACACGGATGTTGAAATTGATAACATGCCGGCAAAAGGAATCAAGAAATTGGCAGTTGTAACACCAGCTTTCGTTTCGGATTGTTTAGAAACTTTGGAAGAAATCGCAATGCGCGCCAAAGAAGATTTTGAAGCAAACGGAGGAGAAGAGTTTTTGGCAATTCCTTGCTTGAATGATGATGACGAATGGTGTGAGACTGTTGGGAATTGGATAAACGATTGGGCTAAATAGAGAATAGAAGCAAGAGTAAAGAAAAGACTTTATGGAATATTACAATTATCTAAAATCATTGCATCTTATATTTGTAATCACTTGGTTTGCTGGTTTGTTTTATATTGTGCGTTTGTTTGTTTACCAAATTGAAGCCAATGAAAAACCATCTCCAGAAAAAGAAATTCTGCAGGCACAATACAAAATAATGGCTTACCGTTTGTGGTACATTATTACGTGGCCCTCGGCAGTTTTGGCGAGTATTTTTGCTTTTTGGATGCTGTTTTTTACAGATGCCGGAAGCGTTTGGATCAAAATGCCGTGGATGCACGTAAAATTATGCTTCGTTTTTCTGTTATATTTATATCATGGAAAATGCCATCAGATTTTTAAACAGCTGCAAAATGACGAAGTAAAATATTCCAATAATTTTATGCGTTTATGGAATGAAGGCGCAACAATTATACTATTTGCGGTTGTTTTTTTAGTAGTTTTAAAAAGTGCCATCAACTGGATTTTTGGAGTAATAGGAATTATTTTATTCTCAGTTTTAATTATGCTTGGATTTAGGTTTTATAAAAGAATTAGAGAAAGGAAATAGTTGGCAGTGGTCAGTTTTTTAGTGATCAGTTTACAATCATTGTCTTTTAAATTTTTATATATTATAACTTTAAAACGAATTTACACGTTTGCAAAATAACTGAACACTAACAATCTGAACACTGAATACTAAAATCATGCTCAACTTCAAAATGTCAATGCTTTCACTTCGTACCAGGATTTTCCTGTCGATGATTGTATTGATTGTTGTAGCATCTTTTTTATTGGCTTCGATTTCGATTATCCAATTCAAAACCGAAGCAAAAGAATACCATCAAGAGCGGCTCGAACGTAAAGAAAATGCCGTAAAAGAGCATATTAATTATGTGCTTTCTACAACCACTTATCCTTTGAAAACCCAAAATCTAGATTTAATTTTCAAAGATAAAATTCATGAACTTGCTCAGATTCATAAAATTGAAATCAATATTTACAGCCTCGACGGAAAGCTGCTAAAATCTTCAAAAGAATCCTTTGCAGTCGATAAAATATCACCGCCAATTCCTGAATATATTCTGAAATTAGTTCGTTCATCAATCGAAAAACGTTTTGTGGATATTAAAACCATCGACGGCGTTAAAAATAGATCGTCGTACAGTTTAATTAAAGACGAAAAATTCAAACCTCTAGGGATTTTAAATCTTCCCTATTTAGAAGACGACGGTTATTATGATAATGAGCTGAATACGTTTTTAATCCGTTTAAGTCAAGTATATTCTTTTATGTTGCTTGTTGCTTTTGCGTTGGCGTATTTTCTTTCGACTTATATTACAAAATCATTAAAAACAATTTCTGATAAATTAGAAGAAACCAATTTAGATCAGAAAAACGAGAAAATCGTAATAGAAGCCACCAGTAAGGAGGTAAACTTCTTGATCAAGGCATACAATGGAATGGTGGATAAACTTGAAACCAGTGCCATAAAATTGGCTCAAAGCGAGCGTGAAGAAGCTTGGCGCGAAATGGCGAAACAAGTGGCGCATGAAATAAAAAATCCGCTTACCCCAATGCGTTTAACTGTTCAGAGTTTTCAACGAAAATTCGATCCAAACGATCCTGATGTAAAGCAGAAGATGAACGATTATTCCGAAACTTTAATTCAGCAAATCGATACCATGACAGCCGTTGCTTCGGCATTCTCGAATTTCGCCTCGATGCCGGCACAGCAAAATGAGACATTAAATGTAGTTGAGGTTGTAGAATTGGCATTGGATATTTTTAATGAAGATTATATTTCTTTTGAAAGTGATGAGGAAGAGATCATTTCAAAGATGGATCGTACGCAATTAATACGTGTAATTACCAATTTGGTTAAAAATGCAACACAAGCAATTCCAGAAAGTCAGATTCATAAATCGATTGTTGTCAAGGTGAAAAGACGAAACAATAATGTTGAAATCGCCGTAAAGGACAACGGAATTGGAATTCAAAAACAAGATATAAGCCGAATATTTGAGCCAAAATTCACCACTAAAACCAGCGGAATGGGTCTTGGATTAGGAATTATAAAAAACATTATCGAAAATTACAAAGGAACAATTACCTTTGAATCAACATACGGGAAGGGAACCACTTTTAGAGTTTCTTTACCAATAACAAACTCATAAATTCAAGGTCATGAACTACGAAAATCTTTTAATTTCGATTGAGGAAAAAATCGCGACTGTTACGATTAACAGACCTGCAAAACTGAATGCTTTAAACAAAGCAACAATTAGTGATCTTAGTAAAGCGATTAAATTATTGGGAAAAAACGACGATGTTCGTGTTATTATTTTAACAGGAAGCGGAGAAAAAGCGTTTGTGGCTGGAGCCGATATTTCAGAATTTGCAAACTACACTATTATAGAAGGTGCACAATTAGCAGCTGAAGGTCAGGAATCACTATTTGATTTTATCGAAAACCTTAAAAAACCGGTTATTGCAGCTGTAAATGGTTTTGCATTAGGAGGCGGATTAGAATTAGCAATGGCATGTCATTTTAGAGTAGCATCAGATAATGCTAAAATGGGATTGCCAGAGGTTACTTTAGGATTAATTCCAGGTTATGGCGGAACACAGCGTTTGCCTCAATTAGTTGGAAAAGGACGCGCAATGGAAATGATTATGACCGCAGCAATGATTTCTGCTGAAGAAGCAAAACAATACGGTTTGGTAAATCATGTTGTGTCTCAAGAAGAACTTTTATCGTTTACAAACGGTATCGCGCAAAAAATAATTAAAAATGCTCCATTTGCAATAAGTAAAGCGATTAAAGCAATCAATGCAAACTTTACCGATGGAAAGAATGGGTTTGATACTGAAATAAAATCGTTTGGAAAATGTTTTGGAACCCAAGATTTTAAAGAAGGTACAACAGCGTTTTTAGAAAAGCGTAAAGCCGAATTTACAGGAAAATAATTTTTCTTAACCGCAAAGCTCATAATCCAGATAGTTATCAAAATTGCGAACTTTGCGGTTAAATAATAACAGACAAAGGTTTTAAAAACTTAGAACCTTAGTCTCTTACAACCTTAGAACCTTAAAAAAAATGTACGAACCAATATTTGCTCTTTTTTGCGAACGTGTTAGAGAAAGTATTCAAAATGGAACTTTTGCGAAACTTACTTTGGCCAAAACAATGGGAGATACAGAGATTAAAAACATCTACTTTCGTTTGGTTTTAAATGAAGATAATACTTTTTCGATTTCATTAACCACACGTTATAAAACAGAAGAAGTTGAAAGTATTCATACTTTAGACGAAGCCTTATTAGTGTTAGGCACCTATATTAAAAATCCGTTTTTAACCGCTTTATTATTTACAACAGACAATGACGTTACTTTTAAAGTAAACAAAAAGAATGCTGGAAGTATTATCGAACAACAGCCGACATTTAAAAATGCTTCACCAGTAATGCTGGAGATGATTGAGAAGGGAATTATTTAATATAGTTAAAGTTAGTGTCTTTTTCTAATTCGTAAGAAAAATACTTTATTTTAGCAGTGATTTTCAGATTAAAGATAATTGCAGATGAATGTATATAGAGTATCAGGTCGATTGAAAGCTTTTATTTTCTTTTTTTCAATAGTATTAATATTGATTTTTGGCAGCTTATTGCTAGTTCCTTTTGTTACATTACCGCCAGATTCCCGTATTTTGGAATTGTACAGTTTCTGTTGTTCTTCCATTTATTTAAATGCTCTAGTGGTGTTGTTAGCAATTGTGATTATTGCCTTAGCCCTAATTTTATTAATTAATGTCTTTGTCAGAAGAGTCATTTTTACAAATGATTCTATTATTTCAAGAAACATATTTAGTACCCGAAAACTTGCATACGGTGAGATAAAAGGCTATAAAATTAATAATTCAATGCTTTACATAGTCACAAATTCAAACGAGAAAAAACAGATTGCGATAAATCTTGTTAGTTTAGAAAGAACAAATAATTTGATACGCAGTTTAGAAGTGCGATTTACAAATTTAGATTTCTAATTGATAGATAATCTACACTAATTTCACAAATAAATTAGAAGCAATTTTGTTCGAAATAGACAATTCTTTGTTGTCAACCTTTATTTTAACCGATAAATCAAAAGATTCTTTAGAAAGAAATTCTATTTTAGAACCTAGAGCAATTCCTTGCTTGTCCAGATACTTCAAGAATTCTGATGAAGTGTCTTTTACCCCAACACAAACGCCTGTTTGATTTTCGGATAATTCAGAAAGCAGTTGTTTCTCGATCTTAATAATTCGGCCATTTGCATCTGGAATTGGATCTCCGTGTGGATCTTCAGTCGGATTTCCAAGAAAATCATCCAAACGATTTATTAGCTGCTCAGATTTTATGTGTTCTAATTGTTCTGCAATATCATGAACCTCATCCCAGCTGAAATTTAGTTTTTCAACAAGAAAAACCTCCCATAAGCGATGCTTTCTAACAATCATTTTTGCCGCCAGTTTTCCATTTTCAGTTAACGAAACACCTTGATATTTTTTATAGTTAACCAAATCTTTCTCGGCTAACTTTTTAAGCATATCGGTAACAGATGAAGCTTTAGTTTCCATCATTTCGGCAATAGCATTCGTGCTCACCTCAGTTTCAAGAGAAGCTGTAAGGTGGTATATAGATTTAAGGTAGTTTTCTTCTGAAAAAGTCATTTTTTTTCTTTTTGAGGGACAAAGTGACAAAGGAGCAAAGGAGCAAAGAAAAAACCTTTGTCACTTTGTTACTTTGGGGCTTTGAACCTATTTCATTTAACAATCAACAAAGGTATCGAAATTTTATGTCTGAGTTTGTCTACTGTAGTGCCAAAAAGAATATCTTTTAATCCGGTGTGGCCGTGAGTTCCCATAACTAAAACATCAAAATTTCCTTGATTAACAATATTTGGAATCACAGTGTTAGGTTTTCCAAAACCAAGTTCAGTTTCGATTTTAAACCCTTTCTGCGAAAGCATATCTTTATATTCCAGCAATAATTTTCCGTCTATAGTAGTTTCATGGTCGGCAATATTTCCTCCGTACATTAATGCTCCTACTGTTTCAACAATATGAATTAAAGTGTACTGAGCGTTAATTCCGCCCAGTTCAAACGCATTGTTAAGCGCCGCTTCATCAGCCTTAGAAAAATCAACAGAAATGGCTATGTTTTTCTTGTTGTAGATCTCTTTTTGAACATATTGTAATTTAAGATGGTGTGGAGAGTGATTCTCGATGTTTGATTTTGCTCTGGCAATAAATGGTTTTACAATGATATAAAGTAACAAAGCTAGAAAACCAAAAGCA
The DNA here is from genome assembly GCF_004119495.1 of Flavobacterium sp. YO12. GTDB lineage: Bacteria > Bacteroidota > Bacteroidia > Flavobacteriales > Flavobacteriaceae > Flavobacterium. The sequence continues at coordinate 51,691 of NZ_NRQU01000003.1, read as the reverse complement.
AGCGGAACAACCGTAAACCATATTATTGCGGGATGCTCTGAAGTAGCAAGCCAAGTAGTTATTTCGTCATAAACCAATTTAGCATTTAATGAAACAATGATCGCAGCAATGATCCAAGAAACGGCTTGAGTAGTTTTAGAGATATGAAAACCATTCATTTTAGATTTATCACTCACAAAATGAATTAAAGGAATAATAGCAAAGCCAAGCTGAAGACTTAAAATTACCTGACTTAAGATTAACAATTTTCCAGTAACACTTTCGCCATAAATTGATATAACAATTAACGCGGGAACAATTGCAATTAAACGAGTTAGAATACGACGAACCCAAGGCTGAATACGCAAATGCAAATAACCTTCCATTACAATTTGTCCGGCAAGAGTTCCCGTTACAGTAGAACTTTGTCCTGCAGCAATAAGGGCAACAGCAAATAAAATTGGAGCCCATTTTGTTCCTAATAGTGGTTCTAGAAATTGATGTGCGTCTTGTATTTCAGCAACCTCAAACATTCCGTTTTTATGAAAAGTTGCAGCTGCAAGAATTAAAATTGCGGCGTTTACGAAGAAAGCTAAGTTTAAGGCAATCGTAGAATCGATTAAATTGTATTTTAAAGCTTGTTTTATGCCTGCTGGACTTCGGTCAAATTTTCTAGTTTGTACTAAAGAAGAATGCAGATATAAATTGTGCGGCATTACAGTCGCTCCAATAATTCCGATCGCGATGTATAAAGCTGCCGAATTTGGAATTGATGGAATAAGGCCCGCAAGGATTTTAGGAACTTCAGGTTGTGCAAAAATCATTTCAAAAATGAAAGAAAGACCAATAATTGCGACCAAAACAATTATAAAGGCCTCCATTTTTCGAATTCCTTTATTTATTAAGAATAAGAGAAGAAAAGTATCTAATACCGTTATTAAAACACCTTCGAAAAGTGGAATTCCAAACAATAAATTAATTCCAATCGCCATTCCAAGAACTTCTGCAAGATCACAGGCGGCAATGGCAATTTCTGCCAGAAAATATAAAATGTAATTAATGAATTTTGAATAGGTTTCTCTTGAAGCCTGCGCAAGATCGCGCTGCGTTACAATTCCTAAGCGCGCACTTAAGCTTTGCAGCAACAAAGCCATTAAGTTACTCATTAATAAAACCCAGACTAAAGTGTAACCAAATTGACTTCCGCCGGCGATATCCGTTGCCCAGTTTCCGGGATCCATGTATCCAACACTTACTAGATATGCGGGGCCTAGAAAGGCTAATATTTTTCTAAAACCTGTTTTTTTATGTTCTGTAGCAACCGATTGGTTTACCTCTTCTAAAGATTTGGTCATTTTAAAAGTATTGTTTTAACAAATATAGGGATAAATTATATTCGCAGAACAATATTTTTAGGCGAGTCTAAATATTAGATGTTAGAATTTAAACAATTTGGACATAATCCTGATAATGTAAAATTTATCTCGTTTACTTTATAATTATGCGGCATAATATAACTTGGCTTTACATTTTCGAGGCAGGTAATTTCATGACAGTTTTCACAGCTAAAATGGGCATGGTTATGTATATGGACACGCTGATGCGAATGATTGCATTTTGCATATTTTACTGTGCCGTCTAGATTTGAAATTTTATGAATAATATCATCGTTAACCAGACGGTCTAAAATTCGATAAGTAGTGACACGATCGCATATCTCGTTCAATTGTTTTTGAATTTCGGTATGAGACAGAGCTGTTTTAGATTTCTCAAAAATCTCTAAAACGGCTGTCTTTGCTGTAGTATTGCGTGTGGTTTTCATTCTATTTATAAATTAAAAAATTAACGCAACAATGTTGCGTTTGGTTTTAATGTGTATATTTGCAACAAAATTGCATTAAGCAAAAATACAAGAAATGAAGAAAACAACAACATCCTTTTACGATATTTTAGGAATTTCGAGTGCAACTATTTGCCTGGTTCATTGTTTAATTTTTCCACTCTTAACCATTTTGCCTTTAGGCTTAAGTCACAATCCAATTATCGATTTATTATTTGCTTCAATAGGTTTATTTGCCATCTTCAAAATTATTAAAAAATCTGCTCTTTTAGTCTCAACAATTCTAGTTGTTTCAATGATGTTGATCTGGATAAGCATTTTAAGCGAGCTGGTGTTAGACATACATTCAGATTTAATTTATTTGGGAGGCATCGGAATGATTATCGGGCATTTGATCAATTACAAATTACACAAAAAACAAAATCATTAAAAAAGCATTGTTATGAAACAGAAAAATTTTGATGTAATTATCGTTGGCGGCAGTTATAGCGGTTTGTCAGCGGCAATGAGTTTGGGGCGCGCTCTGCGTCAGGTTTTGGTTATCGATAGTGGTTTGCCTTGTAACAGGCAGACACCTTATTCTCATAATTTTATTACGCAGGACGGTGAAAAACCGGCTGTTATTTCGGCGAAAGCCAAATTGCAGGTTGATCTTTATAAAACGATTCATTTTTATAATGGACTTGCGGTAGGAGCGGTTAAGAGAGAAAACGGATTTGAAATTTCAACAGAATCTGGTGAAGTTTTCGGCGTTAGAAAAGTCTTGTTTGCAACTGGCGTTAAAGATTTACTTCCTGAAATTAAAGGTTTTGCAGATTGCTGGGGAATTTCAGTTTTGCATTGTCCGTATTGTCATGGTTATGAAGTTAAGAACGAAAAAACGGCAATTATTGCTAATGGTGAAATGGCTTTTGAATATGCAAAGCTGATTTCAAATTGGACAAAAGATCTTAGATTATGTACGAACGGAAAATCAACTTTGACTTTAGATCAAATTGATGCTTTAAAAAAACATGGAGTTATCCTATTTGTGGATGAAATTGAAGCTTTTGAGCATACAAATGGATATGTGGAATATATTGTCTTCAAAAATGGTAAAAAAACGGCTGTAAAGGCTGTGTATGCGAAACCGCCTTTAGAACAACATTGTTCATTGCCCGTAACATTAGGTTGTGATTTAAACGAGCAAGGTTTGCTAAAAGTAGATGCAATGCAAAAAACAAATATTGCCGGTATTTATGCAAGTGGAGATTGCACGACTCAAATGCGATCTGTCTCAATAGCAGTTTCTACAGGATCGTTTGCCGGAGCTGTGATTAATAAAGAACTTATTGATGAGGATTTTTGATGTTAAATTAGATAGGTTTTTAAAAGCTGTCGGCTTTGTAAAATGGAACGTTTAGATTTTTTCATAGCCACTAGTTTCAGCTAGGGGAATACGATTTGTATTCAAAAGGGCTTTAGCCAAATTTTAATTATGTTTAAAGTCTTTGTTTGTATCATTCATGAAAGATCCAGATAAAGCTTGACTTTATTGAGTTTATTTTGTTTTAGATCTTTAAAAAAAATAAAAATCTAACACATTGAATTCAATCCGTTTAAAATTATTTTAAACAGAAACAATATTTGTCAAATTTAATTTTTAGTTTTGTCTAAATTTAATTTTACCACGATGAAAAATTCAATTTGGATATTGATATTATTTAATTTACACTTTTCTTTTGCACAAGAAACTACAAAAGTATCGGGTTTTATATCTGGAGAAGGAAGGAAAATACAAGCCGCAAATGTTCATTTATTAGGTTCAAAGCAAAAAACGGTTACGGACAGTTTAGGGTTTTATGCTTTTGAGAATGTTGCTTTTGGGAATTACACCATTCAGGTTTCTCAAATGGGATTTCAGACCCTGAAAAAGAAAATAGAAGTAACTAAAGATTCTATTCAATCTTATGATTTTGAATTGACCGATAATGAGAATCAGCTTAATGAAGTAGTAGTTTCTGGGACTTTAAAAGCCGTAAAGCGATTAGAAAGTGCTGTTCCAGTTGAGGTTTATTCGCCCGTTTTCTTCAAGAAAAACCCAACACCAAGTATTTACGATGCACTTCAAAATGTAAATGGCGTTCGTCCTCAGCTCAATTGCGGCGTTTGCAACACGGGTGATATTCATATAAACGGTTTGGAAGGGCCTTATACTTTAGTTTTGATTGATGGAATGCCAATTGTAAGCAGTCTTTCGACAGTTTATGGTTTGTCAGGAATACCAAATTCGCTGGTCGAGAGAATTGAAATTGTAAAAGGTCCCGCTTCTTCTCTTTACGGAAGTGAGGCGGTTGGCGGATTAATTAATATTATCACTAAAAATCCAACAAATGCACCAATGTTCTCTGCAGATTATTTTACAACAACTTATTTTGAGAATAATCTTGATTTGGGAATGAAATTTAATGTTGGAAAAAAAGCAACTTCACTTTTAGGAATTAATTACTTCAATTATGATCAGGTTATCGATAAAGACAAGGATAATTTTACAGATGTCACGCTTTCTGATCGTATTTCAGTTTTTAATAAATGGAGTTTTCGTCGAAATAATAATCGTTTGTTTACCATTGCAGCACGCGGAATGTATGAAGATCGGTGGGGTGGAGATGTAAGATGGGAGAAAAAATATCGAGGCGGCGACGAAATTTATGGCGAAAGTATTTATACAAAAAGAGGAGAGTTGATAGGAAGTTATCAATTACCGTTTGAAGAGAAATTAATGCTTTCTTTCTCTGGAAACGTGCATTATCAGGACAGTCGTTACGGAACAACTTCGTATATAGCAAATCAAAAAATTGGTTTTCTGCAATTGACTTGGGATAAAAAAATAGGCAGAAATGATTTCCTTGCCGGAATTGCCACTCGATATTCTTATTATGATGATAACACTACGGCAACAAAAGAAGCTGAAAGTACTTGGCTTCCTGGAATTTTTGTTCAGGATGAAATTACAATTTCTCCCAAAAGCCAAATTTTGTTAGGAGCGCGCTATGATTATAACTCCATTCATGGTTCGATTTTTACGCCAAGATTTGCTTATCGCCTAAAAGCAAATGAAAATACTATTTTTAGATTGAATGCTGGAACAGGATTTAGAGTTGTGAATTTATTTACCGAAGATCACGCAGCACTTACAGGTTCTCGAGATGTTGTAATTCAGAATGATTTGAAACCAGAAAAATCTGTAAATGTTAATTTGAATTATATTCAGAAGATTAATTTCGGAAATGGAACATTTATGGGTATTGAAACGACTGCTTTTTATACACGATTCAGCAATAAAATAATTTCAGATTACGAGACTGATCCTAACAAAATTATTTATGATAATATTGATGGATATGCTTTAAGTCAAGGAATCAGCACTAATGTTGATGTGAATTTTACCAATGGATTGAAATTTATTCTCGGCGCGACTTTTTTGGATAATAAAAATGTTGAAGATGGAATTGCTTCACGCCCTTTTTTAACAGAAAACTTTACGGGAACTTGGAGTATTTCGTATAAGATTGAACCTTGGAATTTGTTATTAGATTATACCGGAAATGTGTACAGCCCAATGAAGCTGCCTTTGCTGAACGAATATGATCCAAGAAATCCAAACTCGCCTTGGTACAGTATTCAAAATATTCAGTTTACGTATACAGGATGGAAAAATTTTGAGCTTTACGGCGGAGTAAAAAATCTGCTTAATTTTACTCCAATGCGGAATAATCCATTTTTGATTTCGAGAGCAAACGATCCTTTCGATAAAAATGTACAATATGATTCGGCTGGAAAAGTATTGGTTACGCCTGATAATCCATACGGTTTAACTTTTGATACAACTTATGTTTACGGGCAAAACCAAACTATTCGTGGTTTTGTAGGATTACGATATACTTTGAGATAAATTTATAGGCCACTCCAGATAGCTATCGGGATCGAAGGTTAAAAAGATTCCAAAATGTTGCCACGAATTGCACGAATTTCCACGAATTTTAAAATTTTACTATGCACTAATTTGTGCAAATTCGTGCAATTCGTGGCGAAAAAATCTTTTTTAATTTGTGAAAAAAAACAAAACAATGAAAAAGCTATTTCTCTTAATTTGCTTGTTAGGAATAACTTCAACAGGATTCTGCCAGTTAAAGAGTAGAACTTTTGAAGAAGTAGATAGTTTGCAGCAAATTCAAAAAAGAAAAATCATCGTTTTCATTCATACTGATTGGTGTCAGTTTTGCCAAAGAATGAAAGCGACAACTTTTAAGAATAAAGAAATCATTGAAATATTAAATTCAAATTTCTATTTCATTGATTTTAATGCCGAAGAAAAACGCAATATTGCTTTTAACAATAAGATATTTAAATACAAACCTTCAGGAAATAATGTTGGCGTTCATGAACTGGCTTTGCAGCTTGGAACAATTAACAACCAAATTGTATATCCGGTTTTATGCGTTTTGAATGAGAATTATGAAATCATTCTTCAGTACAACAACTATTTAAGTCCAAAAGATTTTAAACTTCTTTTAGAAAAATTGGAAGAATAAAATTTCTTATTTTTGAGAATGAATTCTTCGCAAATCAAACACTTCGATTACATTTTTACGGGAACTGGGCTGGCTGCTTTAATGACAGTTTACAAAATGATTTTAGCTGAAAAATTTTCAGATAAATCTATTTTGCTGTTAGATCAAGATTCAAAGAAAAGAAACGACAGAACTTGGTGTTTTTGGGAAAAGGAAGATTCAATTTGGAATCCTGTTATTTCAAAAAAATGGGATTTGGCTTTGTTTGCGAATCAAGATTTTAAACGTGATTTAGATCTTAGCCCTTATACATATAATAAAATCAATGGATTAGATTTTTATAATTTCGTTTTTGAAATTATTTCAAATCAGCCAAATGTTACTTTTTCGAACGAGAAAGTTACGGATATAAACGAACTCGAAACTCATGTTTTTGTGGGTACGGAAGAAAATCGATATACCTGTAATCGTTTATTCAATAGTATTTACACAAAGGCTTTTGCCGAAAGTCAAAACAAATACCCAGTTTTACAACAGCATTTTGTGGGTTGGTTTGTGAAAACTGAAACTGAAATTTTTAATTCCGAAAAAGTCACTTTTATGGATTTTTCGGTTGAACAAAAAGGGAATACTCGATTTATGTATGTTTTGCCGACTTCTACAACTGAAGCTTTGGTTGAATATACTTTGTTTTCAGAAAAAAGGCTTTCTACAGAAGAATACGAAAGTGAAATTCAAGTTTATTTGGAAAAACTCGGAATTCAGAAATATGAAATTAAAGAAAAAGAGCAGGGAAGTATCCCGATGACTTGTTATCCTTTTTGGAAGAAAAACACAAAAAGGGTTTTAAACATTGGAACTGCAGGCGGATGGACAAAAGCAAGTACAGGCTATACCTTTAAAAATTCGGATAAAAAATCTTCGGAATTAGTTGATTTTCTTCAAGATGAGAATTTCAAAATGAAAGATTTTCACAAGAGAAGCCGATTTTGGTTTTATGATTTACTGTTGTTGGATATTTTGTATCGTCATAATGAATTAGGAAGTTCTATTTTTTCTTCTTTATTTAGAAAAGGAAATCCTCAATTGATTTTTAAGTTCTTAGACGAAGAAACGAGTTTTTGGGAAGATGTTAAAGTTATTTTAAAGTGTCCAAAAATCCCATTTATTAAAGCGTTATTTAGGGTGATTTTTCTCTCAAATAAAATTAACCAAAACCAATAACCTTTGAAAAATATTACTTTAGGAATTTCTTTCTTTTTTACTCTTTTATCATCTGGACAAGTTTCTACAAATAAAGTGCATGATGCTATTGTGGAGGAGTTTTTAACCAATTGCGCCGAAAAACACAATTATGTTTTCGAAATGGCTGAATGGCAGGACTGCCTTGATCAGGGATTAAAAAAAGACAGTACTGTTGCCTATCTCTGGCAGCAAAAAGCAATGCCGTATTTTAAGTGTAAAAAATATGAAGTTGGAATGCAATATTTAAATAAAGCTGTTTTTTATAATAAAGATCGCTGGCTGTCTTATCGTGCTTTTATGAAATGCATTTTTTCGCGTGAATATAAAGAAGCTATTATTGATTTTGATGAAGCAATAAAATTATACGGAAACAGCTATGTTATGGATCATTCGTTTAATTTTTATAAAGGGCTTTGCTATCTTCAGTTGAACGAATACGAAAAGGCAGAAAAGCTTTTTGATGATTATGTAAATGATATTTATAAAAACAGACAACAACTAGAACATGCTACGGCTTATTTTTATCAGGGAATTGCAAAGTATGAACTTAAAAAATGGGATGAAGCAATTGCTATTTTTGACAAAGCTCTAAAAATCTATCCTGAATTCTCAGATGCTAAATATTACAAAGCAATTTGCTGGCTGAAACAAGGTAAGCCAAGAGAAGAAGTTGTGGCTTTGGTAGGAATTGCTAGAGAGGATGCGGCGAAAGGATTTTCGATTAATGAAGACAATACTATTTATGAAACTTATCCGTACCAAAAGAAATTCACTAAATAAGATTATGCCATTGTAATCAAGTTAATTATGCGTTTTATTTTAAAAAGAGGTTATTTTTCAATTTGGTTTTGACTTTTGATTTAAGACTTTACAATTTTTGACTAAATCGATCGAACTATAACAAAACTTTATACTTCAAATTAAGTAGTTGCGAGTAAACTTTGTAACTTTGCAATTCAAAAGTAAAATTTAAAAATAAAAAATATGTATCCAGAAGAAATGGTAAAACCAATGCAAGCTGAATTAACTGCTGCAGGTTTTCAAGATTTACATAGTGCTGAGGCTGTAGATAATGCTATCAAAGCTGAAGGTACCACTTTAGTTGTTGTAAACTCTGTTTGTGGTTGTGCTGCAAGAAATGCACGTCCAGGAGCAAAAATGAGTTTAGAAGGTGCTAAAAAACCAGATCATCTTATTACAGTTTTTGCTGGTGTAGACAAAGAAGCTGTTGATGCTGCAAGACAACATATGTTCCCATTTCCTCCATCATCGCCATCTATGGCTTTGTTCAAAAACGGAGAATTGGTTCACATGTTAGAGCGTCACCACATTGAAGGTCGTCCAGCTGAAATGATCGCTGAGAATTTGCAAGATGCATTTAATGAGTTTTGTTAATTCGTTAGGTTCAAAGTAGCAAAGGCACAGAGGGACAAAGATTAAAAAAAAGCACTATGAAAATAGTGCTTTTTTGTTTTTTAGAGTATGTTAAGAAACCTTTGAACCTTTGTCACTCTGAACCTTTGCGCCTTTATAAGCTCCATCCCCCGCCAAGTGCTTTATACAACTCCACCATCGAGCTTAATTGTCTTTCAGATAATTGTGCTAAGCTTAATTGAGCATTAAATAAATTAGTTTCTACATCTAGGACTTCTAAGTAAGAAACGTAGCCGCTGTCGTATCTTTCTCGAGAAAGATTAAAGTTTATTAAAGCCGCTTTAACCTGTCTGTTGCGAGCTTCCCATTCTTCTTTGTAGGTTTTGATGTTTTGAATAGATTGTTCTACTTCGGTAACAGCAGAAATATAAGTTTTTTGATAAGAAAATTTGAGCTCTTCAGCCTGTTGTCTGTATATTTCAACTCTTCGTTTGTTTTTTCCAAAAGCAAATATTGGTCCGGCAATTCCAGCCGATGCATTCTGAGCATAGGAACTTCCTAAAAATAAATTGCTTAAATCGGCACTAGCAAATCCTGCAATTGCGGCAAGGTTTAGAGAAGGAAAACGCATGGCCTGAGCTGTTCCAATTCTTTCATTTGAAGCTTTGTACTTTAATTCTGCAGCTTTTACATCAGGTCTGTTTTCTAATAAGGAAGAAGGAATTGATAATGGTATTTCATTTACAACTCGCAGTTCAGTGTTAGATTTTCCTCGCGGAATTTCAGATGGAAGCTGACCTGTAAGAAGAGAAATAACATTTTCTTGATAGGTAATCTGCCTTTTGATATTAGGAATGGCGGCTTGCGCTATGGCAACCTGCTGTTCAATTTGAACTTTATCAACCTCAGAGATATAACCGCTTTCAAATCTTTTGCTTATAATTTCATAGTACTTTTCTCTAGTAGAAAGAGTATGTTTTGCAATTTCCAATTGATCGTCAAAGTTTCGCATCTGAAAATAAGCTGTAGCTATACTGCTTACAATATCAGACAAAACAACTTTTCGAGCTTCTTCTGTCGCAAGAAGTTCATTTTGTACAGCATTATTTTCATGGCGGTATCTTCCCCAAAAATCAATTTCCCATGACATACTGGCTCCAACATTCGATGGCGTTAAGTTTTTCTCATTGCTGTTTATTGTTGCTCCATATTGAAATGAAGGCAATAAATTTGTTTTAGAGTATCCTAATTCTGCTCTAAGCTGATCAATTCTAGCGACTGCAATTTTTAAATCATAATTATTTTGAAGTCCTTTTGTAATCAAATCTTTTAAAACATCATCATTAAATAGATCAAACCATTTTAAGTTGGTTACAGAAGCCAGTGTATCTAAATTTCTCTCGTTTTTATAAGAATCTGACTTTAGCTGTTCTGGTTTAGTATATTTTGGTCCCACCATACAGCCCACCGGTAGTAGTGAAAGTATAAATATAACTACGATTATTTTGTATTTCTTAATCATGGTCTGTAGTTTTTGAGTCCATATTATTTTCAGATGTTACGATCTCATCATCTTTCTTTTTACCGATGTTTTCAATCATTACAAATAAGCCGGGAACAATTAATACACCTAAAACGGTAGCGATTAACATACCGCTGAATACTGCCATTCCCATTACAATTCGAGCCTGAGAACCTGCTCCTGTAGCGGTTAACAGCGGAACAACTCCAAGAATAAAAGCAAAGGCGGTCATTAAAATTGGTCGAAAACGAAGTTTTGCTGCTACCATTGCTGATTCATAAAGCGGTTTTCCTTTTTCATATTCTTCTTTGGCAAACTCGACAATTAGAATGGCATTTTTGGCGACTAATCCAATTAACAGTACTAGTCCAATTTGAGCAAAAACGTTGTTGACATATGCATCACTTCCAATTCTCGCTAAAAGCAGCCCTAAAAATGCACCAAAAACGGCAAAAGGGGCACCAAGTAAAACACTAAAAGGCAGTTTCCAGCTTTCGTACTGTGCGGCTAGAATTAGAAATACAAAAACTAATGCCATTATAAATACTGAACTTCCGCCGGGAGAATGTTTTTCTTGATAGGAAAGGTTGATGTAATCGTAGCCCATGTCTGAAGGCAGAGTTTGTTTGGCAACTTCCTCTAAAGCTTGTAAGGCTTGGGCACTACTGTAACCGTCACCAGGGCTTCCTCCAATTTCGGCAGATCTAAATAGATTTAGACGATTGGTGAAATCTGGCCCCATAACTTTTGTCGCCGTAACTAATGTAGATATTGGCAGCATATCGCCATCATTATTCTTGATATAAATTAAATTCAAATCTTCTGGCTTTACTCTATTAACAGCTTCACCTTGTATGAAAACTTTATACTGACGCCCAAAACGATTAAAGTCATTTACATAACTTCCTCCTAAAAATGCACCTAAAGCTTCTGTAACTTTCGATACGGGTACGCCCAGTTTCATGGCTTTGTCATTATCAATATCAAGTTTAATTTGCGGAGAACCAGCATTAAAGGTGGTGTAAATACGTTTTATTTCAGGGCGCTGCTGAGCTGCCGCTATAAAAGCCTGAGTTTGCTCGGCTAAATATTGCGGCGTGTTACCGCCTTTATCCTGCAGCATTAAACTAAAACCGGCAGACGCGCCAAGACCTTGAATTGCCGGAGGACCAAATCCAAATACAGAAGCAGTCGTTATTTGAGTTGCAAATTTTTTGTTTATTCTGTCAACAAATTGTTTAGAGGTTTCTTCTCTTTCTTCCCAAGGTTTTAATGAAATGAAAACAAATGCACTATTAGGCTGGTAAGAATTCGTAAGCATACTAAACCCGTTTATGGTAGTATAGGACAGTATTGATTTTTCTTCTTTTAAAAAACTATCCACTTTTCTTGATACTTCATCAGTACGTTGCAATGAAGATGCGGGCGGTAAAGACATATTGACCAATACATAACCTTGATCTTCTTCAGGAATGAATCCCAACGGAATTTTTTTGCCTAGTAATACAACCGCAGTTAGAATAACTGCCAGTAATACAACAATTCGCATTGATTTTTTGGCAAAAAAAGTGGCTCCTTTTATGTATCTGCCCGTTACTTTTTCGAAAATTCTATTAAATCCAGTAAAAAACTTAGCTAACCAGCCTGTTTGTTCTTCGATTGGTTTAGTTGGTTTCAACAGCATGGCACATAAAGCGGGACTTAAAGATAAGGCACTAAATGCAGAGAATGCTACAGAGACGGCAATGGTTATGGCAAACTGCTGATAAAAACGACCTGTAATTCCTGGAGTCATTGCAACAGGTACAAATACAGCAATCAAAATTAAGGCAATTGCAATTACAGGACCAGATACTTCACGCATTGCTTGAATTGTTGCTTCTCGCGGACTTTTTCCTTTTTCGATATGATGAATTACGGCTTCTACAACAACAATGGCATCATCAACTACGATACCAATAGCTAATACTAATCCTAAAAGCGAAAGTGTATTTATAGAGAATCCTAATAATGGGAAAACGGCAATTGTGCCTATTAAAGAAACTGGGACTGTGATTAAAGGTATTAATGTTGCACGCCAGTTTTGAAGGAAAATAAAAACGACCAAAATTACTAGTATAATAGCTTCAAAGAGCGTATGAACAATATCATCAACTCCTGCAGTAATGGCAAGAGTAGTATCTAATGATTCTTGATATTCTATGTCTTTTGGGAATTTTTCAGACAAGTCTTTCATGGTGCTTTTGGCTAGTTTAGCCACTTCGAGAGCATTACTGCCCGGCATTTGATAAACTGCCATTACCGCACTTGGAGAGCTGTTACGACGAGCAGAAGAACTATAATTTTCAGTTCCTAATTCAATTCTTGAGATGTCACTTAGTAAAACCTGAGCACCGTCTTTTTTACTTCGAACAACAATTTCTCCAAATTGTTTTTCAGTAACTAAACGATCCTGCAGTGTAACACCATAAGTAAACTCGGTTCCGGGCGGTGCAGGCTCAGCTCCAAATTTTCCTCCCGGGCTAATCATGTTTTGAGCATTCAATGCATTTTTGACATCATCAACAGTAACGCCTAGTTTGCTCATTACATCTGCTTTTAGCCAAATACGCATTGAATAATCACTTCCTCCAAAGAGTGAAACTTCTCCAACACCCTTTATACGTGCCAATTGATCTACAATATTGATACTGGCATAATTATTTAAAAATTTAGCATCATATTTTGGATTGTTTGATGTTACTGTAAACAACATCATTGGGAATGAAAGTGACTTTTTTACCACAACACCTTGTTGTTTTACACTTGAAGGCATAAAAGGCGAAGATTGATTCTGCCTGTTTTGCGTAAGCATATTGGCATTGTCCAAATTGGTTCCTACATCAAAAGTTACCTCAATGGTACAAGCTCCATCAGAAGTATTGGTAGATTTCATGTATAACATATTTTCTACACCATTTACCTTTTGTTCAATTGGTGTAGCAACAGCTTGTTCAACATTCAATGCATTAGCTCCTGTAAAACTTGTAGTAATTTTTACAACAGGCGGATTGATGTCAGGATATTGTGAAATAGGCGTTTTTTGTAGTGCCAGTAATCCAAGTATTACAATAATAATACTTATTACAATAGCAACAATTGGTCTGCGAACGAAAAATTCTCCCATAATACTGTGTTGTATAAATTATTTAGCTGCTCCAGCCCCAGTCTGACCTAATTCCCATTGCACTATTTTTGGTGTAATAACACTTCCATTTTTTAATAATGAAGTGCCTCCCATGGCAATCTTATCTCCAGGTTTTAAACCATCTTCAATAACATAACCATCTTTTACTGATGGACCCGGTTTTACAATCTGCATATTGACTTTATTGTCTTTTCCAAGAACATACACTTGATAAATACCTTGTACTTCTATTACTGCTCGCTGCGGAATCACGATTGCATTTTTGCGAACATCTGTAAGTAAACCAATTTTTACATATTGTCCCGGACGCAATAATTTATCAGGGTTTGCAAATGAAGCTTCAAATGTTATGGCACCAGTAGAAGGATCAATTTGTCTGTCGGCAAAACTAACTCGACCTGTTTCAGGGTACGTTGATCCGTCTGATAATTTTAGAGAAACTACTGCGCCAGATCCTTTTAAGGGAGAATCGGGTTTACTAAATTCTCTAAAAAGACGCAGAAATTCTTGTTCGCTCATTGTAAATCGGACTCTAACATCGCCTAGATCAGAAATTGTATTTAAAACAGATGCCGCACCAGGTCTCACATAATCGCCCACTCTTACTTTAGATATTCCAATTAAACCTGAAATTGGAGCTAGAATTTGGCAGTAACCCAATTCAATTTTTGAATTTTCTAAAGAAGCTTGTGATGCTTTAATTTGAGCTTGAGAAGCACTATTGGCAGATTTTGCCGAAATTAATTCTCTCTGACTAACAGCATTTATTTTAGCTAAAGGTGCAATCATATCTAAGTCGGCCTTGGTTTTTGCCAAACGTGCTTGCGATTCTGCCAATGTTCCTTCGGCTTCGGCAACTTTTGCTTTATATGGTAATGGATCAATGCTGTACAATAACTGACCTTTGGTTACAAAACCACCTTCTTTAAAATTTAAGCTTGTAATAATACCATCGACTCGCGGATTTATTTGAATATCTGATTGCCCGTAAGTTTGTCCAGTGTATTCAGATTCAACTTTAACATCCTGATTCAAAACTGTAAGGATTGAGATTTCTAATGGTTTGGGCGCTGGCGGAGTTTCTTTTTTGCAGGCTGAAAGAAAGAAAAGGGATAGAATTGCCGAGAGGTAAATTTTGTTCATTTTTAATTTATATTAAGATGCATTAATATTCAACTAATTAAAAACCAATTAAGTCCATAGCTAAGTTAACATTTTTTTAATAAAAAAGTAAAAAAAGTATATTTCATTTTATCTCACTTTGTAAAGACTGTATTTATTTGATAATCAGTAATTACGGAGGTTTTGATGAGAAGTAAAGAGAAAATGAATGAATTGATCCAATTCTTTGAATCAAAAAAAACAGATAAAATGTTAATAGAATTTTTAATCTGAAAATAAACCTTATTTTTGCAGCAGATTTTAAAAATCACATATATTCTTAACTTAAAACTGTTTATAGCATGCAACTGTACAACACTTTGAGCGCAGAAGAAAGAGCCATCATGATCGATGATGCAGGTAAACAACGTCTTACGTTGTCTTTCTATGCGTATGCAAAAATTGAAGATCCCAAAAAATTTCGCGATGATTTATTTCTAGCCTGGAACGCACTTGATGCTTTAGGTCGAATTTACGTTGCTAACGAAGGAATTAATGCTCAAATGAGTATTCCTGAAGAAAATTTGGAAGCTTTTAGAGCAACTCTTGAAATTTATGATTTCATGAAAGGCATTCGTTTAAATGAAGCTGTAGAACATGATGACCATTCCTTTTTAAAATTAACTATTAAAGTTCGTCATAAAATCGTTGCCGACGGTTTAAATGATGATACTTTTGATGTTACCAATATAGGCGTTCACTTGAAAGCCAAAGAATTCAACGAGATTTTAGATGATCCAAACACAATTGTTGTTGATTTTAGAAATCACTACGAAAGTGAAGTAGGACATTTTAAAAACGCCATTACTCCAGACGTTGAAACTTTTAGAGAAAGTCTGCCAATAATCAACGATCAACTTCAGAACCATAAAGAAGATAAAAATCTGGTAATGTATTGTACCGGAGGAATTCGTTGCGAAAAAGCAAGTGCTTATTTTAAACACCAAGGTTTTAAAAATGTATTTCAATTAGAAGGCGGAATTATCAATTATGCTAAACAAATTGAAGCTGAAGGTTTAGAAAGCAAATTCATTGGAAAAAACTTTGTATTTGATAATCGTCTTGGAGAAAGAATTACAGATGATATTATCTCACAATGCCACCAATGCGGAAAACCTTGCGATAATCACACAAACTGCGAAAATGACGGCTGTCATTTATTGTTTATTCAATGTGACGATTGTAAAGCCGCAATGGAAAACTGTTGTTCTACAGAATGTTTAGAGATTATTCATATGCCTTTAGTAGACCAAGTTCGTTTAAGAACCGGAAAACAAGTTGGAAACAAAGTGTTTAGAAAAGGAAAATCAGAAAATCTAAAATTCAAACATTCAGGTGAACTGCCAAACTCAGCTTTGGGTGCGGCCGAAAAGCCTGTTGATATTCGCCAGAAAGTTAAAGTAAAAAAAGTACTTCTTGGAAAAGCAGAACATTACTACGTAAAAGCGCAAGTGGGACAATTTACTATTGAAAACCAAGAGTTAAACAGCGGAGATAAAATCTTAATTTCGGGACCAACAACAGGTAATCAGGAAATGATTTTAGAAAAACTAATTGTTGATGGGGCAGAAACTGCAACAGCTAAAATTGGTGATAAAGTTACTTTTGAAGTTCCTTTTAGAATTAGATTATCAGATAAATTGTATAAAATTTTAAATTAGTGATTTTTAAAATCCTAAATTTAAAATGGTGCAGCCATATTTTACCAAATTATGGATTCATGCCATTTTGTCCACCAAAAATTAATATAAATATAGTCCATGGTTTCAATCGTGGGCTATATTAATGTGTTACAAATAATTTTTAAAATATAGACTATGATATAAATCATAGGAATCTAATCTATACCCGCATTATTTTTGTCATTTGAATAATAAATCAAAATGACACTTACCAACAAAATTGAACTCATGGCTCCCGCAGGGAACTTTGAGTCGCTTCAGGCTGCTTTAGATAATGGTTGTGATTCCGTATATTTTGGAGTTGAACAGCTGAATATGCGCGCACGTTCGACGGTGAACTTTACAATTGAAGATTTAAAAGAAATTGCGAAGCGTTGTGAAGCCAAAAATGTTAGAAGCTATCTTACATTAAACACGATCATTTACGATCACGATTTATCTGTCGTAAAAACATTATTGAACAAAGCGAAGGAAGCTAATATAACTGCGGTAATTGCTTCTGATCAAGCCGTAATTGCCATGGCAAGATCAATTGGAATGGAAGTTCATATTTCAACTCAGTTAAATGTAACGAATATCGAAACCATAAAATTCTACAGTTTATTTGCAGATACAATGGTTTTGAGTCGAGAATTAAGCTTGCGTCAAGTAAAGAATATTACGGCTCAAATTGAAAAAGAACAGATAAAAGGTCCAAATGGAAATTTAGTCGAAATCGAAATTTTTGGCCACGGAGCTTTGTGTATGGCAGTTTCAGGGAAATGTTATTTGAGTTTACACTCTCATAATTCATCTGCGAATCGTGGCGCCTGCAAACAAAACTGCCGAAAAAAATATACTGTTATCGATCAGGAAACTGGTTTTGAAATCGAACTTGATAACGAATACATGATGTCGCCAAAAGATTTATGTACGCTGGATTTCTTAGATCAAGTTATAGATTCTGGAATTCAGGTTTTAAAAATTGAAGGGCGCGGTCGTGCGCCAGAATATGTAGCAACAGTTATTAAAACCTATCGTGAAGCTATTGACGCTTATTATGATGGAACTTTCTCCAAAGAAAAAGTAACAGTTTGGATGCAGGCTTTAGAAACTGTCTACAATCGTGGTTTCTGGTCAGGATATTATTTGGGACAAGAATTAGGAGAATGGAGTGCTATTCCAGGATCTGCAGCAACACAGAAAAAGGTTTATGTTGGAAAAGGAACACATTATTTTCCAAAAGCCAACGTAGGACAATTCAAAATAGAAGCTTACGATATAAAAATTGGGGATAAAATTCTCGTAACCGGACCAAGCACCGGCGCTCAGGAAATGATTATTGATGAGATGTTTGTAAATGATCTCGCAGCAGAAAAAGCTACAAAAGGAGACGATTGTACTTTTAAACTTCCATTTAGAATCAGAATGTCGGACAAATTATATAAAATTGTTGAAGCGTAATGGTTATCGTAACTTTACAAAGAGATAAATGTATTGGATGTAATTACTGCGTCGAAATGGATCCAGTGCATTTTCAAATGTCAAAAAAGGATGGGAAATCAGTTTTGATTCATTCGGTGAATGCAAAAGGCTTTTTTACATTAAAATCTCCAAATCATAGTATTGTTGAAAGCTGCGAACTAGCAGCAAAAGCTTGTCCTGTGAAAATTATTACGGTTAAAGAGACATAGATATATTCAGCCTAAAAAAAGCTTAAAAAAACCTATTTTGTGTTAAACAGAACAGGTTTTTTTATTTTACACGTCTTATAATTCAAACGATAAAAAGCAAAATAAAAAAAATACTATCTTTACCGATCAAACGTTTATGAACTTAAGTTGCTTTTTTGCAACACTACATATATAATTATGGCATGTACAAGTTGTTCAACCTCTGATGGCGGCGCACCAAAGGGTTGTAAAAATAATGGGACTTGCGGCACCGACAGCTGCAATAAATTGACGGTTTTTGATTGGCTTTCGAACATGAGCCCGTCTAATGGAGAGGTGGTTTTTGATTGTGTTGAGGTTCGTTTTAAGAACGGACGTAAAGAGTTTTTTAGAAATTCAGAAAAATTAACGTTAAGCATAGGTGATATTGTAGCAACTGTTGCATCACCAGGACATGATATAGGAATTGTTACTTTGACAGGAGAATTGGTAAAAATTCAAATGAAGAAAAAAGGAGTAAATCCAGATAGTAACGAAGTTCCAAAGATTTATAGAAAAGCATCTCAAAAAGATATTGATATTTGGTCAGTAGCACGTGATCGTGAAGAACCAATGAAAGTTCGTGCACGTGAATTGGCAATTCAGCATAAGCTGGAAATGAAGATTTCAGATATTGAATTTCAAGGTGATGGATCAAAAGCTACTTTTTATTACACCGCAAATGACAGAGTCGATTTTAGACTTTTGATTAAAGATTTTGCAAAAGAATTTAGCACAAGAGTTGAGATGAAACAAGTTGGTTTCCGTCAGGAAGCTGCTCGTTTGGGTGGAATTGGATCTTGCGGAAGAGAACTTTGCTGTTCCACTTGGTTAACAGATTTTAGAAGTGTCAACACATCGGCAGCACGTTACCAGCAGCTTTCATTGAATCCGCAGAAATTAGCAGGACAATGTGGTAAATTAAAATGCTGTCTAAACTACGAGTTAGATACTTACATGGACGCATTGAAAGATTTTCCAGATTACGACACTAAATTAGTGACTGAAAAAGGAGACGCAATTTGTCAGAAACAAGATATTTTTAAAGGATTAATGTGGTTTGCTTATACCAATAATTTTGCAAATTGGCATGTTTTAAAAATTGATCAGGTAAAAGAAATTATAGCTGAGAATAAACAAAAAAACAAAGTTTCTTCATTAGAAGATTTTGCAATTGAAGTGACTTCAGAGCCTGAAAAAGACTTTAATAATGCAATGGGTCAAGAAAGTTTAACTCGTTTTGACCAGCCGAAAAGAAAGAAAAAACCAAATCGCAAGCGTAAGCCAAATGCTGAAAATGCGATTGTTGCTGCTCCTGAAAAAACACAGCAAGCTAATAATAAACCTGGTGGAGGAAATTCGAATAAACCAAATAAAGGGAATAATCCGAATAAGCCAAATCACCAGAATAAGCCGCAAAATACGAATAAAGGAAATAACTCGAATAAGCCAAATTCAAATGAAAATAAAACGGCTGAACCTAGAAAACCTATAATTATTACAAAAAATGAGAATAAAAAATAGCGGAATTCTTTTTTTGGCAGCGATACTCCTTTTTTCGTGCGATAAAAAAAGAGTGTTCGATGAGTATAAATCTGTTGGAAGTGCTTGGCACAAAGACAGTATTATAACTTTTGATCTGCCAGTTTTAGATTCTACCAAAAAATACAATTTGTTTGTAAATTTGAGAGACAACAACAATTATCCGTTTAATAATCTGTTCTTAATTGTAGCTTTAGAAACACCAAGCGGTTTTACAAAAGTGGATACTTTAGAATATCAAATGGCAAATCCTGACGGAACTCTTTTAGGAAACGGTTTTAGCGATATTAAAGAAAGTAAACTTTTTTACAAAGAAGATGTAAAGTTTAAAGGAACCTACAAAGTTCATATTAAACAAGCGGTTAGAGAATCAGGAAAAATACCAGGAGTTGAAGCTTTAGATGGTATTACAGATGTAGGTTTTAGAATAGAACAAAAAGATTAGAAAATAGTTATGGCTGCTAAGAAAAACAATCAAACAAATAGCGTTAAGGATATTAATTATTACAAAAAGAAGTTCTGGAGAGTTTTTGCTTATTCCTTATTAGGTATTCTGGCTTTCTTTTTATTTGCTTCTTGGGGACTTTTTGGCTCGATGCCTTCATTTGAAGATTTGGAAAATCCAGATTCTAATTTGGCAACCGAGATTATTTCTTCTGATGGAGTTGTAATTGGTAAGTATTTTAAAACCAATAGATCTCAGCTTAAATATTCGGATTTACCAAAAAGTTTAGTTGAAGCTTTGGTTGCAACCGAAGATGCTCGTTTTTACGAACATTCAGGAATCGACGGACGTGGAACTTTAAGAGCGGTATTTAGTTTAGGAACAAATGGAGGAGCAAGTACATTAACACAACAGCTTGCAAAACAATTATTTCATGGAGAAGGTTCTAAATTTCTCCCTTTTAGAATTGTACAAAAAATAAAAGAATGGATTATCGCAATTCGTCTAGAACGACAATACACCAAAAACGAAATTTTGGCAATGTATTGCAACGTTTACGATTTCGGAAATTATTCAGTAGGAGTTAGTTCTGCTGCTCAAACTTATTTCTCAAAAGATCCAAAAGATTTAACCATGGACGAATCGGCTATTTTAGTCGGAATGTTCAAAAACTCAGGATTATACAATCCCGTTCGTAATCCAGAAGGAGTAAAAAATCGTCGTAACGTAGTGCTTTCTCAAATGGAAAAAGCAAAAATGATTACTGAAGCTGAAAAGTTGAGGTTGCAGGCCTTGCCAATTGCATTAAAATTCAAACTAGAAAGCCACCGTGAAGGAACAGCTACTTATTTTAGAGAATACCTTCGTGATTACATGAAAAAATGGGTTGCCGAAAATAAAAAACCAGATGGTTCAGATTATGATATTTATAAAGACGGTTTAAAAATATATACTACCATCGATTCGAGAATGCAGGCACATGCCGAAGAAGCAGTTTCTGAGCATATGAAAAATCTGCAGCAGCAATTTTTTATTGAAATGAAAACCAATAAAAATGCGCCTTTCGTAAACATTACGCAAGCAGAGACTGATCGTATTATGATGCAGGCAATGAAAAACTCTGTTCGCTGGGCTCAGATGAAAGACATGGACAAAAGCGAAGATGATATTATTGCTTCATTCAAAGTAAAAACAAAGATGCGCATCTTTACTTGGAAAGGCGAGCGTGATACAGTAATGACGCCATTAGATTCTATTCGTTATTTCAAGCATTTTTTACAATCAGGTATGATGGCTATGGAGCCGCAAACTGGAAATATTAAAGCATGGGTTGGGGGAATTAATTATAAATATTTCCAATACGATCACGTTGGGCAAGGAGCAAGACAAGTTGGTTCTACTTTTAAACCATTTGTTTACGCAACTGCTATTGAACAATTAAATATGTCTCCTTGTGATTCAATTCTAGATGGACCATTTATGATTCATAAAGGACGTCATAATGTTACAGCAGATTGGGAACCGAGAAACTCTGACAACAGATACCGCGGAATGGTTACTTTAAAGCAAGGTTTGGCTAATTCGATTAATACGATTTCAGCAAAATTAATTGACAGAACTGGCCCAGAAGCTGTGGTTGAATTAACACATAAATTAGGGGTAAAAACCGAAATTCCTGCACAGCCGTCTATTGCTCTTGGAGCTGTTGATATTACGGTTGAAGATATGGTGGCTGCTTATAGTACATTTGCCAATCAAGGAGTGTATGTAAAACCACAATTTTTAAGCCGTATCGAAAATAAAAGCGGCGAGGTTATTTACGAACCAATTCCAGAATCTCATGACGTTTTAAATAAAGATATTGCTTTTGCCGTAATCAAATTGTTAGAAGGGGTTACAGAAACTGGTTCTGGTGCTCGTTTGCGTACGCAAGGCGGAGGAAGTGGTGATAATAGATGGACAGGATATCCGTATATGTTCAAAAATCCAATTGCAGGTAAAACCGGAACAACACAAAATCAGTCAGATGGATGGTTTATGGGAATGGTTCCGAATTTAGTAACTGGAGTTTGGGTAGGTTGCGAAGATCGTTCGGCTCGTTTTAAAAGTTTAACTTACGGACAAGGAGCTACAGCAGCATTACCAATTTGGGGTTATTTCATGAAACTTTGTTATGCTGATCCAGGACTTCAAATTTCTAAATCAGAATTTGAACGTCCAGCAAATCTTTCTATAAAAGTAGATTGTTACAGCAGACCTGCTGTTGTAAAAGACACAACACAAACAGAACAAAATACAGACGAATTCGAGTTGTAATTTAGTCTCTTTTTAAAATATAAAATATCCTTTTGCGGCTTTCAGATTTGAAAAACGCAAAAGGATATTTTTTTGGATTGGTTGATTTTATTTTTTACGAAATCGATATAAATTAATCTAAAAATCTTATTTTTATCAAAAATATACGATAATAAAGACCCTTTGTTATGATAACAAAAAAAGTAAATAATGTTCAGGAAGCAATTGATGGAATAAAAACGGGAATGACAATTATGTTTGGCGGTTTTGGTCTATGCGGTATTCCTGAAAATACTATTGCGGCTTTAGTAGAAACTACAATTTCAGATTTAACTTGTATTTCGAACAATGCCGGAGTCGATGATTTTGGTTTAGGATTGCTTTTGCAGAAAAAACAAATCAAAAAAATGATCTCCTCTTATGTGGGAGAAAATGCCGAGTTCGAGCGTCAGATGCTTTCAGGAGAATTGGAGGTTGAATTAACGCCGCAAGGAACTTTGGCAGAACGCTGTCGTGCGGCACAAGCCGGAATTCCAGCTTTCTTTACACCTGCTGGTTACGGAACTGAAGTTGCCGAAGGAAAAGAAGTTCGCGAATTCAACGGTAAAATGCATATTATGGAACAAGCTTTTAAAGCCGATTTTGCCATTGTAAAAGCATGGAAAGGTGACGAAGCTGGAAATTTGATTTTTAAAGGAACTGCCAGAAACTTCAATGCTTGTATGGCCGGTGCAGGGAAAATTACAATTGCAGAGGTTGAAGAATTGGTTCCAGTTGGGACTTTAGATCCAAATCAAATTCATATTCCAGGAATTATGGTACAGCGTATCTTTCAAGGAGAAAAATTTGAAAAAAGAATCGAGCAACGAACAGTGAGAACTAAAAATTAGATAATGAGAAAATTTGATAATTAAGCAGATTGCGTAAAAATTTTCTAATTATCAAATTTTCTAATTAACACATTCAAGACATGTTAACAAAAGAAGATATAGCAAAACGAATTGCAAAAGAAGTAAAAGACAGATATTTTGTAAACCTTGGAATCGGGATCCCGACTTTGGTTGCAAATTATGTCAGAGAAGATATTGCAGTTGAATTTCAAAGCGAAAACGGAGTTCTTGGTATGGGACCTTTTCCTTTCGCCGGTGAAGAAGATGCAGATATTATCAATGCAGGAAAACAAACCATAACCACACTTCCGGGTGCAAGTTTTTTCGACTCGGCGTTTAGTTTCGGAATGATTCGCAGTCAAAAAGTAGATTTAACCATTCTAGGAGCAATGGAAGTTTCTGAAAACGGAGATATCGCAAACTGGAAAATTCCGGGTAAAATGGTAAAAGGAATGGGAGGTGCGATGGATTTAGTGGCTTCCGCCGAAAACATCATCGTTGCTATGATGCATGTGAATAAAGCAGGCGAATCTAAAATCTTAAAAAAATGTACTTTGCCATTAACAGGTGTAGGATGCGTTAAAAAGGTTGTAACTGAGCTTGCGGTTCTCGAAGTAACAGAAAAAGGTTTTAAGCTCTTAGAACGAGCGCCAGGTGTTTCTGTTGAGCATATCATTGCTTCAACTGAAGCCGATTTGATTATTGAGGGAGAAATTCCAGAAATGGCGATTTGATTTTTAGGCTCAAAGACTCAGAGGCACAAAGGTGTAAAGAGTGATTTAGATAAAGAGAACTTTCTTGAATGAAGATTTTTTTTATTTCCGAGAGGGCATTAATAGAGTGTAATCTTTTATTTACATTAGCTCTGACTTAAAAAACACGCAAATTTGGAAAAGTTTGAAATAGATATTAAATGGGGAAGTTATTTCTTCATAATAAATACAGCAATTTCGAATTTTATAGCATTGTTAATGTTTTTGATAGATGTTCGGTGTTTATTACATCTGTCGAATATTCTTATACCGATTTTTATAATTCAACTGCTTTATTTTACCATTAAAGCTTTTAGAGAAAATAATGAAAATGGTTTAAGTAAAGGTTTTTGGAAGTTCTTTGTTTTTATTAGGGTTTTGATATTCTATTTCTTTCTGATGTCATTTGTAAATTGGGCTCCGAGTATAGGTATAAATTACTCTTCCTTATTGATTTATCATCGAAAAAAAGACCTTTCCGAATTTTTGATTGATGAGGATTCAAATGAAGACTACTCCACTACATTAAATGATTTTATTTTTATGTTAAAAAGAAAACTTAGACTAGTGTCAGAAATTTAGATATAAAACACAAAAACCGCCAATAAGGCGGTTTTTTTTCTTTTTAAAAACTTTGTCCCTTTGCCACTTTGAGCCTTTGGAACTTAAAAACTTAATCTAAATTGAAAGAAGCTCCTAAACTAAAAGTCGTTTGATTATTTAAGTGATCAAAAACACCATCATTACTTCCGTATTTTGCAATTGGAAATCCAATTTCAGTAAAAACTCCAAAACCATCTGTAAAGAAATAACGTCCGCCAATGTGACCTCCAAAATTATGTAATCCTAAACTTAAACCCGGGTAAATATCTAATTGTTCTACACCAATAACACTACTTAAATTAGCATTAATTCTTGCTTTAGCGTCAAAACGATCTTGAAAATCTGGTTTGTAATCGTTGTAAGGAGTTGGGTTGTTATGATAGAAACCAGTAAAATTATCTACTCCAAGTAAATAATTGGCAACAAAACCAAAAGAGAAATTTTCTCCTAAACCAAAATCTACAGACCCTTGAATTCCAGAACCTCCATCTTGTATATTAGCACCAACGTTTACTTTCATGTCTCCTTTTCCTTTAAAAGCCTGCTGCGCCTGAGTAAACCCAAATGTTACTAAAAACAAAAATGTAATAACCTTTTTCATAAAACTTAAATATTAATTATTGAGTGCAAATTTAGTTTTTTAGGTGCTAATTCCTACCTTTTTCATCGGAATATAATTCGTTCAGCGGATCACTCTGCCAGAATTCTTTAGTATCAATATCCATAATTGTCAACGGACCTTTAAAAGCAGCACCAGTGTCAACATTCCAAACACAAGCCTTTTGTACAGGTATAGTCTGTCCAATTCTGGTAACAGGCGTATGCCCAATATAGATTTCTTTATAAACTGTAAAACGCTTCGGATAGTACAAATCATCTGGTTTTAAGTTTGGATCTAATGAAAGTGCAGTTTCCCATAGTGTTCTATCCCAATAAAATAGTTTTGGAAAGTATTCCCAAACAACACCATTTAAATTAGTAAAACCAGCATGTACAAATAGACGATTTTGATCATCTAAATAATAATCCTTAAGTGCTTCTAAAAAAGTAATATGTGTTTTCTTTTTTTCTTCAGATACTTTGGCATAGCCTTCAACAGTTGCTCTTCCGCCATGTTTATACCACATTTCTTCATCAAGGTCATCATGTCTGTTTTCAAGCCATTCTAAAGCCAATTGATCGTGATTTCCTCTAATGCAGATGCAGTTTTGTTTACTTTTTAGATCAATCAAATAATCAATCACTTCTGCTGACTGACTCCAGCCGTCAACATAATCACCTAAAAATATAAGAGTATCTTTTGTAGTAACTTGAGCTTTTTTCATCACTTGCTCAAGTGCGAGTAATCCTCCGTGTATGTCGCCTATAACAAATGTTCGCATTTTAAAAAATTTCGGGTATTAACTACAAAAATAATTAAAATGATTTGTTTGGAATCATTTAGTTGTTAATCTTTAAAAATTGATACTATTTATAACAGCAGAAGCTCTCTAGTTATAGGTTTCCTGTTTAAATTTGCATTATGTCAGACTTGCCAACATATCGAAAAATTATTCATATTGATATGGATGCTTTTTATGCTTCTGTTGAGCAGATGGACAATCCGATGCTGAGAGGAAAACCTGTGGCAGTTGGAGGCTCAGAGAATAGAGGAGTGGTTTCTGCAGCAAGTTATGAAGCTCGAAAGTTTGGAGTTAGAAGTGCGATAAGCGGAGTTTTGGCCAAAAAATACTGTCCAGATATTATTTTTGTTCCTCTGAGATTTGATCGATATAGAGAAATCTCTAGTAAAATTCATAAGATCTTTCATGACTATACAGATTTAGTTGAACCGCTTTCGCTGGATGAAGCTTATCTCGACGTTACTCAAAATAAAAAAGGAAATCCCAGTGCAAGTTTATTGGCGCAAGAAATTAGGCTTAGGATTTTAAATGAAGTTGGTCTAACCGCTTCGGCTGGAATTTCAGTTAATAAGTTTGTGGCCAAAATTGCCAGTGATGTCAACAAACCAAACGGACAAAAAACGGTAAATCCAGATGAAATTTTAAGTTTTTTGGAAGAACTGCCTATTCGAAAGTTTTATGGTGTTGGAAAAGTCACAACAGAAAAAATGTATCAATTGGGCATTTTTACAGGATTAGATTTAAAAAACAAATCGCTGGAGTTTCTTGAAAAACATTTTGGCAAGTCAGGAACTTTTTACTACCATGTTGTTCGAGGCGTTCATAACAGCGAGGTAAAAGCATCTCGTACAACTAAGTCCGTCGCAGCCGAACATACTTTTGATGTTAACTTGTCTTCTGAAATTTTTATGCTGGAGCAGCTTGAAAAAATTGCCGCTTCACTAGAAAGGCGGTTGAAAAAGCATACTATTTCAGGAAAAACAGTTACACTTAAAATAAAATACAGCGATTTTACACAGCAAACTAGAAGTAAAACACTGCCTTATTTTATTTCGGATAAAAGTTTAATTATCGAAATTGTTGAAGAATTACTATATCAGGAGAAAATGAAAGATTCAGTTCGATTGTTGGGAATTTCTTTAAGTAATCTAAATACCGAAGAGAAAAAAGCCGTTGTTGTGCAGTTAAAGTTTTCATTTTAAGTGTATTATTAAATAATTAAACTTATGAATATTTTTGTTTTTGTGATGAATTTTCTTCTTATATTTGAGTTGAAAATTTAGATAAAATCAAATATCTGAGCATGAAAACAAACTTATCTGAGGAGACTTCGGATCGTAATTCAGTTCCTATTTTGGCGTGGGATTTTCATTGTGAGTATTTTAGAGAGCTCAAAGCATTTCTTGCAGACTTAAAAAGAATGAATAAAATCTCCAATCAGTTCGTTTGGAATCAGGAAAACTTTGATATTGAAGAACGTATTACAAAGGAAGTTGTTTTGGTTACAGATTTGAATTTGAAAATCATTTTCGCTTCAAATGGAATTAAAAAAATGACTGGTTATACAGAAGATGAAGTTTTAGGAAAAACACCAAAAATGTTTCAAGGGCCAGCCACATCAAAAGTGGTTTTAAATGAAATAAGAGAAGCGATACAACAGCAAGTTCCATTCAATAAAACCCTTAAAAACTATAAAAAGACGGAAAAGTTTACAAATGCAACATTGATGCAATACCTGTTTATAATTTAAAAGGTAAAGTTTCTCATTTTATAGCTTTCGAAAAAGAAGATAAAAGTGCTTAGTTTTAGGTTCAAAGGCTCAAAGTGACAAAGGCTCAGAGTCACTAAAGAAAATCATAAAAGGGTAGACCTTTAAGTTATAGTAAAAAAGAAACCGCCAAATGGCGGTTTCTTTTTTAAAATCTAAGTACCTCAGAACCTTAGTTCCTCAGCATCTAGAAAAAACTATAAATTTTCAAAGAAGTCATTTCCTTTATCGTCAGTGATAATAAAAGCTGGGAAATCTTTAACGGTGATTTTTCTAACCGCTTCCATTCCTAATTCTTCAAAATCAACAACTTCAACTTTTAGAATATTATCTTGAGCCAAAATAGCTGCCGGCCCGCCAATAGAACCTAAATAGAATCCGCCGTATTTATGACAAGCATCCGTAACCTGTTTGGTTCTGTTTCCTTTTGCAAGCATAATCATGCTTCCGCCATGTTTTTGAAATTCATCAACATAAACATCCATACGTCCTGCCGTAGTTGGACCAAAACTTCCTGAAGGCATTCCTTCTGGTGTTTTAGCTGGTCCAGCATAATACACTGGGTGGTTTTTAAAATATTCCGGCATTGGTTTTCCTTCTTCAAGCATCTCTTTAATTTTAGCATGTGCAATATCACGTGCTACAATTACAGTTCCGTTTAACTTTAAACGTGTTTTGATAGGATATTGAGATAGTTTTGCCAGCATATCTGCCATTGGCTGATTTAAGTCAATTTCAACCGGAGCTTCTAAATGCGGAGCTGTTTCTGGTAAAAATTGTTTTGGATTCACTTCTAACTGCTCAACAAAAATTCCGTCTTTCGTAATTTTTCCTTTGATATTTCTATCTGCAGAACAAGAAACTCCTAATCCAACCGGGCAAGAAGCAGCGTGACGCGGTAAACGAATTACACGAACATCATGTGTAAAATATTTTCCTCCAAACTGAGCGCCAATTGCACTTTCCTGACAAATTTGCTGTACACGTTCTTCCCATTCATGATCACGAAATGCCTGACCAGCCATGTTTCCTGAAGTTGGTAAATGGTCATAATAGCCCGCAGAAGCTTTTTTTACAGCACTTAAATTCGCTTCAGCAGAAGTTCCTCCAATAACCAAAGCTAAATGGTATGGCGGACAAGCTGAAGTTCCTAAATCTTTAATCTTAGTACGGATAAAAGCATCTAAAGATTTATCGTTTAATAAAGACTTAGTTTGTTGGTATAAATACGTTTTATTTGCAGAACCTCCGCCTTTTGCCATAAATAAGAACTCGTAAGAAGCCCCTTTTTTAGCATAAATATCAATTTGAGCCGGAAGATTTGAACCTGAATTCTTTTCTTCAAACATCGAAATTGGAACGATCTGCGAATAACGTAAATTACGTTTTTGATAGGTATTAAAAATTCCTTTGCTTAACCATTCTGCATCATCAACACCAGTGAAAATGCTTTCACCTTTTTTTGCCATTACAATTGCAGTTCCGGTATCTTGGCAGCTTGGCAATTGTCCTTCGGCAGCGACAGAAGCATTTTGAAGCAAATTGTAAGCCACAAAACGATCATTATCTGTAGCTTCAGGATCGTCAAGAATTTTTCTTAATTTCTGTAAATGCGTCGTTCTAAGCATAAACGAAACATCAGTTAAAGCTTCTTCAGCCAATAACTCTAAACCTTTTGGGTCAACGGTAAGAACTTCGCGTTCACCAAATTGTTCCACTTTTACAAAATCAGAAGTGATTTTGCGGTATTGCGTATCATCCTTTAAAATAGGATAAGGATCTTGGTATATAAAATCAATCATTGCTTTGTTTTTTACAAAGTTAGAAATTATTTACCTAAGAAAGAATTTGAATAAGACTTGTTTTTGAGTGTTTATTCTCGTTTGTGAAATTCGTCAAAAGATACTTTTTTCTCGAAATAAACCTTGTCTTTGGCAGAAACTAACTGCTTTTTCCAATGATTGCCGTTTAAGCGAAAAGCAATAGAGTCAGAATGTGAAACAGTTCCCATATCTTCATTATCGTCTTCGGGGAAATAGGTCACGGTTTTACAATAAAAAGATTCAGGATTAGATTTTGCATTAGGATTGTCAAACTCAACCCAGCTTCCCCAACCGCCATCGAGCATAGAATCCCATTCATGAACCAGTTGTAAGTCACTGTTTTTTAAATAAAACAAATAATTATTTTGGCTATAACCGCAGGCAGGATATCCAAAAGTAATTTGAACAAAAGGAGAATTTTTGGAAGCAGTAGAATTTAATCCATAAGTTGCTCCCCATTCAGATCCTTTATCAACGCCTTTAATTGAAATTTGTGAATCGGTAACTTTAGTTTTATTTACATAGAAATCAAGACGATATTTTGCAGTTACAATGCTGTCTTTATCTGCTGTTTGATTTAGAAGATGTGCCAAAATAAAATTACTTTTTGAGGTTTCTTCTCCCTCAGCAATTGAAATTGTATCTGTTTTTAAAAAATGTTCTTTTACGGCAGTTGTTTCTGTTTTAGATTCTGCAGTTGTACTTGTAAGTTGCGTTTCAGGTTTTGGTTTTTGACAGCTTATAAAAAGCAATAAAAATAAAAGAGCTTGTGGTTTCATTATTTTTTTAATTATTATTATCAATGTTCCTTTTCAGTAAAGTTATAGTTTCAACATATTAAACCCATTCTATTCATATTATAGAGCTGGACTTCAGTCCAGTTTACAACGATTTTAAAATCAAATTATATTAAGTTTTGGAAAACATGTTTTTGTTCAAATTTGACGTTGAATTTTTCCAAGAAAGAAAAGTATTCATCTTTAAAATTTTGTTTTTTATGATGTTCTTCTTGATTTTTGATGTATTTATAAACAGCATCAATATGAGACTGACTATAGGAAAAAGCGCCGTAGCCTTCCTGCCATTCAAATCTAGAAGTCGTTAATTGATTATCATTAATGTATTTTGAAGATTTTCCTTTTACAATTTTTCATTAATTCAGAGGTAGAAACTGTTGGTTTTAAACCGAAGAAACAATGAACATGATCTTCTGTTCCATTTACAATTATTGTTTTACATCCAGTTTCATTAATTAGATTACCAATAACACCTAATATTTTTGATTTACATTCAACGGTAATAAGCGCTTCTCTATATTTAACTGCAAAAACTGCCTGAATATAAACTTGATGAAAGGTATTTGACATATTTCTGTATTAATTTGTAATGATTTTTATCATCATCATAATACAAAATACCTTACAAATTTGTTGATTCAATCTCAAATTTATTTTAAACTGGACTGAAGTCCAGCTCTACAAAATAAATCATTCCTTCGGAATTTAAAAAATAATATTGTAGGGCGGGACTTCAGTCCAGTTTATACAGAATAAATTGGTTCTTCAAAATCAAGAAAAGTGCATAAGTACGAACAATATTGTAGGGCTGGACTTCAGTCCAGTTTACACAATATGCAGAATCAATTAGTTAAAAAAACCAAGTAGCCACAAAAATAGCTGTTATCACACAAATCAAATCAACCAAAAGCATTGTTCCCAAAGCGTAGCGTGTGTTTTTGATATTTACAGATCCAAAGTAAACGGCAATTACGTAAAAAGTACTTTCGGCGCTGCATTGAAAAATACTGCTTAATCTAGCCGTCAATGAATCTGCTCCAAAAGTATTCATAGAATCAATCAAAAATCCGCGAGATCCTGCTGAACTAAATGGACGAAGCATTGCTACAGGCAAAGCATTTGTGATTTCTTTACTCACACCCATATTCGAGAATACAAAAGCAATTCCATCACTTATAATTTCAAATAAACCACTGTTTCTGAACAAAGAAATAGCGACTAACATACCCAATACATAAGGGAAAATAGTAACACCAGTTTTTACACCATTGTTTGCGCCAACTACAAATGTCTCAAAAACGGTTGTATTGGCATCAGTAAATTTTTTTTCGTGAATGAATGAAAAAATCAAAGTAAAAGCGATAATTGCAATTAATATCAAACCAGAAAGGTTAGAGGTAAAGTAGTTTTTTCCAATTAAATCTAAATGATTTACATACATCAGCAAGCCAACAATAGTAGCAATTAATCCCATTAAAACAATTAGAAGTGAAGCGCTTTTAAAATTGATTTTTTGTTTAATTCCAACAATTAAAAAGGCCGCAATTGTGCCAATAAAAGATGTAATGATACAAGGCAGCATAACATCAGCTGGATTAGTTGCATTAGCTGCCGCACGATATCCAATAATAGAAGTCGCAATTAATGTTAATCCAGAAGCGTGAAGACACATAAACATAATTTGAGCATCGCTCGCTTTGTCTTTGTCGGGGTTTATTTCCTGTAAACTTTCCATAGCCTTAAGTCCAAACGGAGTCGCAGCTGAATCTAATCCTAAGAAATTAGCAGCAAAGTTTAAAGTCATATAAGATATTGAGGGATGATTTTTAGGAATACTTGGAAATACCTTTACAAATACAGGACTTAATACTTTAGCCAGTCTTCCAGATGCTCCGGAAACAATTAAAAGCTCCATTAATCCGCAGAAAAAGGCTAGATATGCCATAAGAGGCAGAATTAAGTCAAGTAAAGTAGTTTTACAAGTTGGAAGTAAACCATCCGATTTTTGAAGACCGCTGAAAATTTTTACTGTTTTGTTTTTATAAACATAAGTTGTGTCAGCATTAAGCGTATCACGATTGATAATCATCGTTTGATCTGGCGCTTTTTTAATACTATCCTTGATAAAAGCAGGAAGTTGTTCAATGTATTTTTCTGAAACTAAAATCGGATCATCTTTTTTTCCATTCAAGACAGAATCAATAGTATAAGTATTGGCAGTAAATAAACTGACTACAATAAAGACAATCGAAGAAATAAAAATCACTAACCAGAATCTGCTTAATACCATAATGCTAATTTTTTTTTGTAAATGTAATTATTTAGGGATAATATGCACAAAGATTTTATAATCGAAACATGAAGTATCTCTCACAAGTAATAATCATTTAGTGAAATTTTGATTTATTCAATGATAATTTTGGTTTCGAGATAATTTTCAAAAGTTTTAATTTCTTTAAAAAGCAGTTCTTTTTTGGCGCTTTTGATTTCACTAAAAAACTGTGTTTCAATTTTTGCGTGATCTTTTTTGATCGTTCTTTTCCATGTTCCAATAACCTTTCCGTTTTCCATAATTATGGGTTTAAAAATACCGTTATTGGTAAAGGCTTTAGCTTGATGTTCTAATAAAATTGATGCTTCACGCGTTTTATATGATATGAGAATTTCATCAAAAGCAGGGAGAAAATGTACGCTTTCGCGGAAGATATTCTCATTAGAAGTATCAGAACCAAACCAATAAGTTTGATTTTCAATTTCGACCGAATTCAATTCTGATGCGATTGAATGAATCACCAGTTTACAGACTGTAGGCGAAAAACCAGACCACCACGAAAAATCAAGTAAAGTTGCCGGGCCATGACTTTCGAAATAACGTTTTGCTAATTTTGTCAGTCCCTCTTCTTTTGTCAGTTTAGTATTTGGTCGTTCAACACGTTCTTCAAGAAGTGCATATGTAATTTGTTTGCCATTCATTTTACCGTTACAAACCAAACCATCGAGTTCTGCATTCATCATAATTGCGGCACTTAGAAAATCTTCTTTCGAAGTTTTTTTAATGCCTAGTTCCTGCATTATTTCATCTCGTGTCAAATGATTGTTTCTCGCCAATAATTTTTCAATCGAAATATTAATTTGATCTAGTTTTTTGGAATCAAAACCATATTTTTTTGCCGCTGAAGTAGTGAATCTTTTTACTTGCGGTGCTGAAAGATCAAGCATCCAATAAATATCATCTGCCGAAACAAAATGCCAAGTCGGTCTTAAAATATGGGTTCTGATAATCTTACCAGAATCTACAGCTTCTTCAATTTCCTTTTCAGATGTATCACACCGAGATCCCACAGCCCATTTTGCCATGGCATAATCTTGCGCTTGCATTGCACCTAAATAGTGTACAACTTCTTGTGGAGAACATTTAGTTGTTTTGTAAAGTTTTTGAGAAACAAGACGATGATGTGAAATTTCCGAATGTGTCATTTTTTAAATATCAAAATAAACTTTGCATCTCTGCACCTTTGTGCCTCTGTACCTTAAAAATTAAACGTGAATAATTTCATCATCAATCAATAAATCTTCGCGACGCAGACGGAGAAAAATCTGTGCAACGGCAATAGTATCTTTTTCGCAATACGTCACAATTCGATCGATATCTTTTTCTACATAAAACACGTGGGCAACTTGACTGCCGTCAATATCTCCTTTTGGCGATGGAACACCTAGAATTTTAGTTAGTAATTTTAAGGATGTAAAATGTTTATAATCGCCAAACTTCCATAATTCTAAAGTATCCAAATGTGCGATTTCCCAAGGTTTTTTACCAAATAAATTTAGTTTATCTGGAATTGCAATTTCATTGATAATCATTCGGCGGGCTAGAAACGGAATATCAAATTCTTTTGCATTGTGTCCGCATAAAAGATGCTGCGGCTGATTGAAATGATTGTTCAATAAATTATTAAAATCTTTCAAGATCTTTTTTTCTTCTCCAAAAAAAGAAGTCACTCTAAAATTACGAATGTCCCCTTTAATGGTAAAATAACCGACAGATATACAGACGATTTTTCCAAACTCGGCCCAAATTCCAGCACGATCGTAAAATTCTTCTGCAGTAAAATCGTCTTTTCGCTGATATTGTGTTTTATGATCCCAAAGCAGCTGCATTTCTGCATCAAGCGAATTGAAATTTTCTTCTTCTGGAACGGTTTCTATATCGAGAAAGAGAATGTTATTGAGGTTTATTTTTTCAATCATTATTTAGACATCTTAGATTTATAAAAGTACAAAAACTAATCGTTATATAAGAATTAACCTATTTTTTTAAAATAAGCTTTGTTGTGTACTTGGGTTTTCGTGTTCCAAAAGCCATTTTTTACGAGATAATCCGCCTGCGTAACCGGTTAAAGAACCATTTGTACCAATAACACGATGACAGGGAACTACAATCCAGAGCGGGTTTTTTCCATTTGCCGAAGCCACTGCGCGAATCGCTTTTACATCGCCCAATTTTTTGCTTTGATCCATATAACTCACCGTTTTTCCATACGGAATTTCAAGTAACGATTTCCATACTTTTTGTTGGAACTCGGTGCCTTTTGGGTTTAGTTTTAGATCAAAATCGGTTCTTTTCCCTTCAAAATATTCTTGGAGCTGCAAAACAGCTTCTTGCAAAACGTCAGGAATTGTTTTAGAAATCTCATTGCTGCCCATATCTGAAACTGAAATTACAGCAATACCATTTTCATCTCCAATAATTTTGGTGATTCCTAATGGTGAATTGATATAAACTGTTTCCATAGTTTTTTTACTGCAAAGGTGCAAAGGTATATCGCAAAGTTCGCAAAGTTTTTTTAAACCATATAGGGTTCTATGTGAGTAATTTAAGTTTTTGTTCGTTTTACTAAAGTTCGTAAAGTCTACACTATTGTCACCCTGAGCGAAGTCGAAGGCTTATGAAAACAAAAGGACTTCGACTTCGCTCAGCCTGACATTCGTCATCTTTAATAATTCTCCAGTTTAAAATGATAGTTTAATTCGTTTTGAATTTTTTCGCTTGAAATAGTCTTTTTTATATCTGATTTTTCAGAACTGAATATTGGCAAAACTAAATTCAATTCTTTTGCTTTTTGAGTGTAATATTCTTTTCGCGAAGGATGAAAAGGTGCAGCAGCATTAAAAACTTCATTCCATTTTGATTGTATGATGATGGCTTCAATTATGCCAATGCAGTCATTTTGATGAATAAGATTTACGGGAGCATCTGGGTTCTTAAGATTTTCTTTTCCGGCTAAGAACTTTACAGGTTGTCTGTCTGCCCCAATTAATCCGCCGAAACGAAGTATTGTGGTTTCGAAATTTTGATTTTTTTGAAGAATCTGCTCTGCCAAAAGCAATTGCCGACCGCTTTCGGTTTCTGGATTTGGGTTTGTTTCTTCTGTAATTAAACTGTTTTCATTACCATATACAGAAGTTGAACTTACAAAAAGGACTTTTTTGATTGCTGCATTTTCTATAAAGGGAATTAAATTTTCAATTTTTTTGACAAAAATTTTATCGGAAGAATCAGAGTTGTTTTCTCTTAATTTGGGCGGAATATCAATAATTAAAATTTCGTTTCCGTCTAAAAAAGCGTCTATACTTTCTGAAATTCTGTCGCTCTCAACCGAAACTAAAAAAGGATTTATGCCTGCATTTTCTAAAATGGAAAGTTTATGTTCAGAAGTTGTTGATCCTTTTACCGAATTTCCTGTTTCAATTAGTTTTTTAGCCAGAGGTAAACCCAGCCATCCGCAGCCCAGTATGCTTATTTTTGCCATTTTCGTGTAAAGATTCAAAGTTGAAAAGGCTCAAAGTTAAAACTTATAAAAGACTTTTTATGCTTGTCTTGCGATTGTTTCAGAATGTTTGCAAGAACAACAAAAGATTGAGTAAAGAAGATTTCTGAAAAAAAGGAAGGGCAGTACTTAATTTAAAAGTCTGCCCTGAGATTTAATTTTCGACCAAAGTTTTTAAACTTTGAAGTATAGGATTTTCATCACCTTGAGGTTCTTCCTGAATGGCTCCAGGACGATTGTCTTCTTGAATTATTTGTAGTTTTACTTTGTAGTTTTCTTCAGATAAAATATAACTCATTATGAAATAATTTTCTGGTTTGTCCTCTAATTCTGGACGTGGAAAAAACAAAGAGTATTTTATTTTCTGATTTGGAACAATTTCTAAAATACTGCCCCATTGCTCAAAGACTTGACCTTGCCATTCATTTCTAAAACGTATTTCATTACCTGTTTTCCAGTCTGTAATAAGTTCGCTGCCATATTGCCACTGTTTTACTAACTCTGGTTTTGTCAATGCATTCCAAACTTCTTCAATAGATGCATTTAAGATTGTAGTTGAAATGTTTGTTGCCATAAAACTATTGTTGTTTAATAACTGGTTTTAAACTGTCTTTTGTAATAATGGTAGAATCTTTTACAGTTACAGCAGGCGGTAAAACGGGGGCAGGCGGTGTATATCGTTTTATTTTTTGTTGTATTAAAACCGCATCATTTAAAACAAAAGGAGTCGGCATCATCCAGTCACTTCTAGGTTTGATTTTAAGCAACGGATTGGATAACAAATCAAAAGAACTCTCTATTAAATCCATATCAAAAATAGACGATTTATTAATATAGAAATCCAAAACAAGAGGTTCATTGCCTACAACATAGTAACATAAAAGACGCATTCCTTCTCGCTCTAAACGATTTCCTTTTTCGTCTGAAGTCGAAACTCCATTTGCCTTAAAGTTGTAAAATGTCATTTTTGGGTTAGCGTAAATATCGTATCTATTTACTTTTCGATTAGGAGTAATTTTAATTTTTAAATAACGATTATTGCCCACAACACTGTCTTTTATAAAAGAGATAGTTGGTTTTGGTACATCGACAACTGGAGCGATTGCACTGTATGTAAAACCTGAGCTGTATTTACTGCTTAATGGCAGATTATTTAATCCCGGAGCTTTCTGGTTTTTTTCTCCCAAATAAGCTTTTGTCCAATCATCTAGATTTGTATCGTAAGTAGCCCAAATTGCTGAGTTTGAATTTGCATTGTAGATGTATAATAAGCTATTTGATTTTGCCTTTCCTGGTTCATATCCAGAATGATAACCCGCATAAACGAAAAACCCTATTGAGGAGGCAAAGAAAACGATAAGCCAAACGCCTTTTTTTATGAAAGAGTTAAAAACCGGAAGCAGTAATCCGAAAAGAAGAACAGTTAGAACTGCGCTTCCAAAAAGTATTTTTAAGCCTAAACCAATTGGGAACATCACAATAAAAGGTGCTACAATTGCCAATGCAGGAATACTAAAAATCAAGTTTAAACCCAAGCCGGAATATTGAGTAAAAACGTAGATTGCGAGTAATACTATTCCAAAATAAACAGGAATAATTAAAAATCCTGCGCCAGTTAAGCTGTTTGCTAAAAAAGCATTTATGATAATCCAAAGTAATAAAGGAGCTGCAAAATGATTCATAGTAGCCTTTGCATCTGAAAAGTGATGATAAAAGGCAAAACAAATGGCAATACTCAGCGTTACAAATGCTCCAATATAAGCGTGACCATTATAGGTAAATCCGTTTAGTAAATCAGAATATTGCGGATAGATTTCTAAGATAATTTTCCAACCCAGAAAAGTAACTAATCCAGCCGTAATTATAGATCCTAAAAGCGGAACAAAACCTTTAAATATTTCTCTGAAAGTAATAATACGTTTCGCTTTTCCAATGAAAATAAGAATAATCAATAGACCAAAAGCAATCAGAGTCATTGGCGCAACCCATGAAAACGGATAGCTTATAAATGAAAATGGAATGTTAAAATATACATTATCTTCTGTTGATGAAGTTTTGTTTAAGTCTGTATTGGCAAAATATTTCAGCAAAGGCATTAAATAAGATCCTTGATGTGCCAGAGTAGTTTTGCTTAAATGATGAATATCGTCTTGCTGTGTATGATAATTGTAATGTCCGTCGATAAAAGCAAAGTTGAATCCTTGAATATTTCCCTGTTCTCTAAAAACAGTTAAATCAGTATCGTTTGGAAGCATTTTATAGATGCTGTACATTAACGAGTTAGAAACGGGATAAGCTGTTTTTGCCTTCGAAAATTCTTCAACAAGCGTTTGATTGCCTTTGTTCGTTTCCATTAACATATAACTTGGTCCCGAAGTTCCTCTGGCTTCAAAGTTTAAAACTAAACCAATGTCTTTTGCCCATGGGTGTTTGTTTACAAAAAGGGCAGCGCCATTCAAACCCAATTCTTCAGCATCTGAGAAAAGAATAATAATGTCATTTTTTTGTGGCTGTTTAGCGTATAAAAAAGCACGAATTCCTTCTAGAATTGTGGCTACGCCCGATGCATCATCACTTGCGCCTTTTGAAAAAGAGTGTGGAGCACTGTCGTAATGCGATAAAAGTAAAAGTGCTTTAGTATTATTAGTACCCTTAATACGGGCTAGAATGTTTTTTGATTTTACTAAAAGACCTTTGTCGTTTAGTGTAAAACCCTCTTGAACACTAGTTTCTAAACCTATTCGATTAAGTTCAAGCTTAAGATAATTTGCTACTAATTCATGATTTGTTGACCCAACATAATGTGGTTTCTGAGCGATAATCTGCACTTGATTGAAGGCTCTTTCAGTTGAAAAATCAGCGAGTGCTTCATCATTTTTTGACAGCCATTGCGGCATCATTGCGGCATAAATAATGCCTAATATGGTTAAAATGCAGACTACTGCCAGAATTGAGGCTGGGTTTTTTTTCATGATGAGTATTAAACTAAATTTCTTTTTTAACAAGCATATAATAATCATTGTCCAAAGAGCGATATCCTTGGTCGTATAGGAAATAGTAGGTATTTCCTGTTTTGGTCAGCAAGATATTGGTAAAGAAATCAAAATCAAAGCCTTTATTAATCATTTTATCTTTTGTTGCTTTTGATTTCCCATCAGTATTTAACTCAGACAAAATACGGTAATTTTTTCGTAATTTATTGTTTACATTACGCATATAATTGTTGCTGTCTTTATTTATTTTATTGTTGTAGGCATTTCGGCAGCTGTCTGAGCAGAATTTTTTGTCTTCTCTTCCAAAAAGTTTTTCCGAACATTCGAGGCACGTTTTCATTAATTTATTTTTTTAGTTTCATACAGATCTGTTCTTCTGTCTTTTAGAATTCGAACGCTTCCGTGTTCATGAAGCTCTTTAAGCAGATTTAAATCAACATCTACAATCAATGTCATTTCGGTATTTGGTGTTGCTTCCGCTTTAATTCCATTACTAGGAAAAGCAAAATCTGAAGGCGTAAACACAGAAGCCTGCGCATATTGAATGTCCATATTATTTACCTTCGGAAGATTGCCAACACAGCCGGCAATCGCAACATAACATTCATTTTCGATAGCACGAGCTTGTGAACAGTGTTTTACACGAGTGTACGCATTTTGAGTATCGGTTAAAAACGGAACAAATAAAATATTCATTCCTTCATCTGCCAATAATCTTGAAAGTTCTGGGAATTCGACATCATAGCAAATCAAAATACCAATTTTACCACAATCCGTATCGTAGGTTTTAAATTCAGAACCGCCTTTCATTCCCCAATGCTGTACTTCATTTGGTGTGATATGAATTTTTGAATACATCTCAGAAGTACCGTCTCTTTTGCATAAAAAACCAACATTGTATAAATTACCATTTTCCAAATGCGGCATACTTCCAGTTATAATATTGATATTATATGAAATGGCAAATTCCTGAAAACGCTTTCGAATTGGATCTGAATGACGCGCTAGTTCTCTAATTGCTTCGGCTTCGGATAAATGATTGAAATCGGCCATTAAAGGAGCGATAAAAAGCTCTGGAAATAATGCAAAATCACTTCCATAACCAGAAACAACATCTATAAAAAATTCGGCCTGTTCAAAAAGAGCTTCGACATTGTTTAACTGGCGCATCTGCCATTGTATTAATCCCAGCCTGATAACGCTTTTTTCAAGATTTATAAGTTTCGGACTTTCGTCATAGTAAACATTATTCCATTCTAATAGAACCGCAAATTCTTTTGATTCCTCGTCGCCTTCTAAATAGTTTTTGATGATTCTCAATACATGAAAATCATTGCTGAGCTGAAAAGAAAGTACAGGATCGTGCAGTTCCTTATCTTTAACTTTTTCGATATAGTTTTTTGGAGATAATTTTTTAGCGTATTGATTGTAATTTGGAATTCTTCCGGCAAAAACAATGGCTTTTAGATTAAGTTGTTCGCAAAGTTCCTTACGCGCATCGTAAAGACGTCGGCCTAAACGAAGACCTCGATAGTTGGGATGAATAAAAACATCAATTCCGTACAAAATTTCTCCATTAGGATTGTGAGTTGAAAACGTATAATCGCCAATAATTTGTTTGTAGTTGTGTCTTTTATCAACTAGTTTTTCATCAACAATAAGCGATAATGCCGATCCAACAACTACACCATCAACAAGGATAACTAATTGTCCTTCGGGAAATATCGAAAGTAATTTTTTGATGTCACTAGATCTCCAATACGAATTGGCCATTTCAGGATACGCTTCAACCATTGAGTTTTTCAATTGTTTGTAATCTTCAAGAGCTAAATTTCGTAGTTCTACTTTTTTGATTTCTGCTTGCATATCGTAGGATTTATCTCAAATATACAAAAAGATTTCCATTTACAAACGCTTACAAGTATTTACAACCGAAAGTAAGTAGTTTATAACCGAATATTTTTTGTGGTCGGTCGCATCTTTGCCTTGTTGAATTTGATCAACGAATTCTTTATATGAACATTTAAAAAAGTAAAAGCCATGAATGCAATGAAAAACAGAGTACAATTAATTGGTAACGTAGGAAATGATCCAGAAATTAAAACGTTAGAAACAGGTAAAAAATTAGCCCATTTAACTATCGCTACAAATGAGATTTATAAAAATGAGAAAGGCGATAAAGTAGAAAAAACAGAATGGCATCGAGTAACAGCGTGGGGAAAAACGGCTGAAATCATTGAAAAGTTTGTTGTAAAAGGAAAAGAGGTTGCTATAGATGGCAAATTAACGCACAGAAGTTATGATGATAAAAATGGAGAGAAAAGATTTATTACTGAAGTTGTTGTAAATGAAATTTTGCTGCTTAGTAAATAATCTTTTAATCAAAAGAATAAAACTAAACCTAACATGTTTTTAAAACGTGTTAGGTTTTTTTATGAAATTATAGAATCGAAGCGCCATTTGTATCCGTTGTTAATACTTCGCTCATGTAATCTAAAAAAGGCCGCATGTTCTTGAAAGTTTCTAAAGCTTGTTCTAAAAACTGAGGGCTCAAAACTTCATCATCTGTAAAGCGCTTAAGTACTAAAAACTGTTTGTAACGTAGTAAGTCAATTGCTTCGTGAGTTGTGTCAAAACCTTTTGGTGCTGTTTTAAGCTGTTCACCTTGTAAAGTTCCAAAGGTAGAAACAAAAGATTTTGAGTTTAAGATTGTTCTAAACGATTCTGAATCGTGTCCAAATTCGCTTCTTATACGTTTTAAATCTGCTGCATTCGGTCCCCAAAATCCCCCGCCAACAAAAGTATTTCCTTTTTCGATATGAAAATAATAACCGCCTCGTCTTTCACTTGTTGCTCGCGTAAAACTGCCGCCCCAAAAGGTTTTAAAAGGAGTTTTGTCTTTAGAAAAACGAATATCTCGATAAATTCGGTACACACTTTTTTTGCCGGAAGCTGTTTCTATAAGATCAGTTTTAGAAAGTTCTTGTAACAACGCGCCTGCAAAAGTTTCAATATGATTTAATTCTTTTAAGTATTCCGGTTTATGTGCATCAAACCAAGGTTTGTTATTGTTTTCTTTAAGTTGAGACAAAAAATCAAGGCTGGATTTTGGTATAGTTATGTGATTTTCCATATTTAGTTATGAAAGTGTTTTTTAAAATCAGATGCTGAATTTACTTTAAAATTAAAAACCCACCAAATCTATTGGTGGGTTTTCTATATATCGTTAAGCCGTTTTTTTGAATAAATCAAACATAGGACAACGTGAACAACGTTTCTTTTCACTTTTTTTGTATTTCTCACAACAAGAAGATTTACAGTTTTCTAACTTCTTGATGTTTTCAAGGATAGCTTTATTCTTTTTTTTCTTTTTATCCTTTTTCTTGTCCTTGTCTTTTTCTTTCTTGCCCAATTTTCCTCTGTATTATAAAAACAGTAGCAAATATAAATCAAAAAAGTTATTTTTAAGTATTCTAAATAAACTTTAACTTTTTTTATTTTGGATTGATTGCAATTGAGCTCGTAACTGTTAATTGCTGAATATCACGATCAAACAAGTAAAGTCCGCCTTTATCATCTCCAATTAAGTTTATTTTATCTAAAATTGATTTAGCAGTTGCTTCTTCCTCGATTTGTTCAGAAACATACCATTGTAAGAAATTATGTGTTGCATAATCTTTTTCTTCAAAAGTTATGTGTACTAATTCGTTGATCGATTTTGAAACAAAAAGTTCATGATTATAAAGCTCCTCAAACATTTCTTTAAAAGTAGAATAGCTTGTTTTTGGCGCTTTTAGATCTGTTATATGAGCGTGTCCTCCGCGTTCGTTTACATATTTTACTAATTTTAGCATATGTGCACGCTCTTCATCTGATTGTGTGTACATAAATTGAGCGATTCCCTCTAATCCGTGTACTTCAGCCCAACAAGCCATAGAAAGATAAGTTTGCGAAGATTCTGCTTCTATGCGAATTTGCTTGTTTAAAGCCGTTTCAATATTTTTTGATAGCATAATGATGTCTTTTTTGTAAAGTTAGAAAAAATAATTCATTCCATTTTTTCGAAACCAAGAAAACATGGCACATTTGGATTAATTCACAATAAAATTAAGGCTTATTTACAGGGAAATTTTTCGAAAAAACAGCTTTATTGCTAATAGGGTTTCCTGCATCTTCACGCATAAAGCCATCAGTAAATTTACGAATTACATATTGTTTTGTTCCCAGATCATAATAACCTAAAAGCGAATA
This sequence comes from Flavobacterium sp. YO12, assembly GCF_004119495.1. GTDB lineage: Bacteria > Bacteroidota > Bacteroidia > Flavobacteriales > Flavobacteriaceae > Flavobacterium. The sequence continues at coordinate 8,064 of NZ_NRQU01000003.1, read as the reverse complement.
GTCTTTTAGTTTTATGATGTTTTCCAGGATAATGTTTTTACTTTTTCCTAAAAAATAAAATATATTGTCAACAGCCAAAGGCTCAGTTTGTTGGTTGTTTACAAACTCATAATCAGGATTCAGCATCGAATCAAAGTAAACCATTCGGCTTTGTGTGTAAGCAGGATAAGTATTGTAGTCTTCAAATCCAAAGAAAGCATCGTTTTGATTGTAATTAAAACTTGGTGCTCGTGAGATTTGATATTCCAGAAATCCGCCAAAGGTGATAAAACTATTTTCTTTGTTTTTAAAAACAGTAACTCCAGAATTTAAAGCAGATAATTGCTTTAGAAATTTAGCTGTAGTAGTAATTTCCTGCGGTTTGTATCCGTTATTTTGAATAAACAGCGGAGAGTTTTTAAAGCGTATGGTATCCTTTTTTGAAATAGAAACTGTTTTAACAGATTTGCCGGTAGACAAGTCCTTTACATCAAATAAAAACTCGTCGTTATTGGTGCTGATTTGAAATAGTTTGTTGTCGTTATAAAAAGAATTTGAAGTTTTAGAAGGCTTTTTAGATACAGGCTGATCGTAGTTTTTCTCGGTTACTTCCTGAGTTTCCAAATTAAGATCTAAAACTTGCGTTTTTTTTGTATTGTAATCTAAAGTTAAAAGAATGTGATTGTCTAAAACATACATTTTGTTTTTGCTTACGCTTTTATCCAGCGGATTAAAGTTGTTATATTCCATTTTTTCTATGGGAAAATACTGGAGAATTGTGCTGAAAGAAAAGCGCTGGTCATTTTTATTTTGAAATAAAATTCCTGAAAAATCAAACATTTTTATTTCGCATTTTCCGTTATTAAATATAAAAAGAAGTAAATGCGGCTCTTTTATTTCCTTTGCTAAAACATAAAACGAGTTGTCTTTTTGAAAATGGCTTATAACATAAGAATTGTAAGAACCAAAATCAAAACTTAAAGTTTTGGAAGCTTTTGTATCAAAGTAATACTTAATAATTCTTAAGTTTTTATAGTCAGGAGAGCTCCAATACAGCGATGGATTTCCGTCTTCGCTTAAGCTGCTGCCCAGCAAAATTCCATTTTTGGCACTTTTTATAGAATCAGTAAACTGACCTCTTAGAAATAGGGATTTATTGTATTTTAAAATATTGACATTGTTATTGTCTGTGGCAAATACATATATTTCATTAGTTTTTACATCCTCTATATTTAAGCTCTGACCATTTTCTAGCGGATTATTTAAATTTAACGGAAAACTATTTAATACTGTTTGACTTAGCAGTATTGAATTATGGAGTAAAACAAGGAAAAGTAGTATTTTTTTCATGAGTATTTTGCGACAAAAATCATTCCAAATTTAGTGAAATAAATTTTCTGTTCCGAAACCAAAATGATCTTTAATACTTATACTTTTTCTTTTGAAGGAGATAAAAAAAAGCCCTAAAGAAATTTCCTTAGGACTTTTTAAGTTTAGTTAAGAACGGTTATTTTACTCTAAAAGTAACTCTTCTTGCTAATCTTCTAGCTTCTTCAGAGTCTTTTTGAATTGAAGTATCGGCACCTTGAGCAACTACATTTAATCTTGAAGATGCAATACCTGCTTTTTCAAGAATAGTTTTAACATTTGTAGCTCTTGTGTTTGATAGTTTTTCGTTGTATTCAGATTTTCCAACCTGATCAGCATATCCTAAAATGTCAAGTGAAGCTGAAGGATTTTTTCTTAAATAAGATAAAACAACATCAATTGCAGCCGTTGAATTTTCGATTGGAGTTGATTTGTTGAAATCGAAATATACACTATAGTATTTATCGTTTATCATTTCTTTTACAACGTCTTTATCGTTTACAACAGTTGTTGTAACTGGTTTTTCTACGATAACTTGTTTAGAAGGCATGTTCTTGATTTGATTTTCAAGATTAGCGATTTTCTCATCGTAAGCTCTAAGATCTACATTTTCAGAAATTACCGTCCAGTCTGCATGTTTAGTGTTTTTACCTAAGTAAATATTTAAACCAACAGTACCATTGAAAAGTAATCCAGAAAAACCTCTGTTACCTTCAAGATATGCACCGTCAAAAGCACGATCTTGTGATGCGTTTAAAATAGTAGAGAAATCTCCAGTTAAAGCAACTCTGTTAGATAATCTAATTTGCCCAGTTACACCAGCAATAAAATTACCCATTTCATCAGCACCTCTAAAACTATCGCTTCTTAATTGAGCATAACCAAAACCAGCATGTCCTAATAAACCAAAAGTATTTGTCCAAGTTTCAAAGTTCATGATGCGGCCTAAGTTAGCAACCGCCTGTAAATCTACTCTGTAGTATTTTGAATCAAAATCGATAGAATTACTTTTTGAAGTAAAACTGTTGTAACCAAAATCAGCTTTCAAACCAAATTTGTTGTTAAACATATAGCGAACTCCTAAATCTCCAACCCATGGACTTGGAGTGTCTGTTGAATAACCAGAAGAGAATGGTCGTTGAGGTTTAGTTAGTCCTCCTGCCAATTCTACAGACCACTTATTGTAGTTGTTTGCAGTATGTTCTGTTTGTGCATTTACATGAATTAACCCTAGTGCAAATGCTAGAGTAATAACAATTTTTTTCATTGTAATTTGAGTTTTAAATTTTCCTCAAACCAACAAATTTATCAGCGTTTATGCTGTCCATTAAAAGTTATTATAATAGCAGAATAAGGTAAAAAATGTAAGATAAAAACTATTTATGATTCATTTCCTCTTCAAAGCGATATATAAATTGTCCTACATGTAAACCATCCATTAAAGCATGATGAACATGTACTGACATTGAAATTGTTCGTTTTCCAGTTTCGGAAGTTGTCATTTTTCCAAAAGAAATTTTAGGGCAGCTGTCTGGAAACGTGTAACTTCTGGCGTGTGAAATCGAAGTGAAATTTATCCACGGAATAGCCGAGAAATGAATCAAATTATCATCATCAAATGATCTTGTAAAAAGACCGGTTGTGTTTTGAATACGTTCAATTTCGGCTAAAGCATTTTGTTTGAACAAATTAAAATCTGGATGGTATTCAATTAATGAAAATCCGAAAGTGCCGTCTTCTCTTCCAATTGTTGCCGATGCATCAATATGATCGTTGATGTAAATTTTATCATCGGCAATTCTGTATTTAAAATTTTCTACTGAATTTACAGCAACTAATGTTTTGTGTAAGTAGTAGATAAAAAAAGAAACATTTAATTCTTTTGCCGTTTGATACGCTTTTGTACAATCAATTTCTACGGTTACGCCAAAAAACGGCTCTTCCATTTGTTTAAAGTGTGCAAAATGCTCTTTTCTGTTCCAGTTTTCTAGATCTAAAAGTGTTTTCATTATAGTAAGTTCTGAAGGACTTCAGTTATATTTTCAAATGAACTAAAATGTTCGTGTTCTATTTTATGATTAATTTTTTCGTGTTCCCAAGTAGTATGAAATGGTATATGAACGGCATATCCTCCAATTTCTAAAACAGGCAGAACATCTGATTTTAATGAGTTTCCTATCATTAGAAACTCATGAGATTTAATGTCTAAACGGCCAAGCAGTTTTTGATAATCAATATTTTGCTTGTCTGACATTACTTCAATATGGTGAAAATAATGACCCAAACCAGAACGATGCAATTTGCTGTGCTGATCTTTAAGATCGCCTTTTGTAGCAACAACTAGTTTATATTTTCCGTGCAGTGCCTGCAAAGTTTCTTCAACTCCGTCTAAAAGTTCGATTGGCTTTTCAAGTAATTCTTTTCCATATTGAATGATCTTTTCAATAACTTCAATTGGAATTGTGTTGTTTGAAATGTTCATCGCAGCTTCAATCATCGAAAGAATGTAACCTTTGATTCCGTATCCGTACAACGGCAGATTCTCTATTTCAATTTTAAATAATTCTTGCGAAATACCTTGATGTGAAAGATAATCTTCCATCAAAGCACAAAATTTATGTTCCGTTTCTTGAAAATAAGGTTCGTTTACAAATAAAGTATCATCGGCATCAAATGCGATTACTTTTAAGTTTGGTATTTTAGTTTTATGTAACATAATGTTTTTTGTTTCAAGTTTTTTGTTTCAGGTTTCAGGTTTTTTGCCACTCCCGATAGCTATCGTGATATTGAGATTAAAGTGTTTTTTAAAATCTGCTTAAATCTGCTGAATCTGCGTGAAAATATTTAGCCACAAATTACACGAATTGCACTAATTTTTTGCCACAGATTATTAAGATTAAAAGGATTTTTATTTGCTTAATCTGCCAAATCTGCGTGAGAACTTTTTTTAAAATTAATTAATCTGTGTTAATTCTTTAAATCTGTAGAAATCTATGAGCTGTTCTTTACTTAGAAAAAAGCCTTTTCAAAGAAATCGTTTTATCATAAAACGTAATTCGGATTCCGAAAAGTAAAATAATACCGCCAAAAACCATTTGTAAAGTTATTTTTTCTTCTAAAAACAACCAAGCTAAAATTGATGTTATTACAGCCTGACTTAATAAACTCAGCGATACTCTTGTTGCGCGCATATGTTGTGTGGCATAACTAATCGAAAGCCACGCACACAATTGACAAATTACTGCTTGAAGTACTAATACAAACCAACCTGTATTTGTAAACCCTGTAAAAGGTTCGTTTAATGAATAACATAGAATTCCTAAATAAATACTTGATGTAAATAAACTGATTGTCATAAAGGAAAGTACATCAACTTCTGACAATACATTTTTGCTCACCAAAAGATAAATCGAATATAAAATTCCTGATAAAACGGCAAACAGAAAGGCTTGATTGAAATTAAGATCAATAAAAAACTCAAAACCAACCAAAGTTACCATTCCGAATAAAGAAACAATTGTTCCAATCCAGAAATTTGTCGCAGGTTTTGATTTTAGAAATAAAAAGGAACCAATTCCTACCCAAACTGGCGATAAGTTTGTAAGCAATGAAGCCTGCGTCGCACTCGAATCCTGAATAGCGATATTCCAAACGGCAACATCTGATGAAAATAAAATTCCGCAAAGCATTGCCAAAAGCGTAAGTTTTAAACTCGGAAGTTTAAAGTTTTTGCTTAAAAGCACGTAAGGCAAAAGGAGAATAACTGCAAAAAACATTCGGTAAAAAGCCGAAATCAATCCTGATGTTAAACGTAATTTAACCAATATCGGGAAAATCGAGATGCAGAGTATACCGCAGATTAGAGCTAATCTTGGTTTGGTGAGTTTCATTATTACTTAATTTTTCAATTTGTTTTTTTTGTGTATTCGATAAAAAGTAAAAGCGTGAATCAATTAAGGATTAATCGATTCACGCAATTTTATAATATAATAAAACTTTAGTTTACCGTCGATCCATTAGGTGCTTCAGCATCTGGGTTTACAAATACCAATTTTCCTTCGGCATTTGTTGTCATCAAGATCATTCCCTGGCTTTCAACTCCGCGTAAAGCTCTTGGTGCTAAATTTGCTAAAACAGAAACACGTTTTCCAACGATTTCTTCTGGAGAAAAACTCTCGGCAATTCCTGAAACAATTGTACGAACATCAATTCCAGTATCCACTTTAAGAACTAAAAGTTTGTTTGCTTTTGGCATTTTTTCAGCCTCAAGAATAGTTCCGATACGGATATCCATTTTCGCAAAATCTTCAAACTGAATTAAATCTTTTTGCGGTTCTGGTTGTTTGCTTTCAGCTAAATTAGCTGTTTTTGTTGCTTCCAATTTGTCTATTTGTTTTTGTATTTCTTCGTCTTCAATTTTAGCGAAAAGCAATTCTGCTTCGCTAATTTTGTGTCCTGCTGGAATCAAATCTGAATTTTCAGTAATATCATTCCAACCCAATGTTTTATCCAAAATGATGTCTTTTGCATCACGATTTTTCTCTTTCAAGAATTTGCTGAATCCTTCAAAATGTTCTTTAAGATCACCTAAATTCAAGATTTTAGAAAGTTTAGCCGCTGTAAAAGGTAAAAATGGTTCAGCCAAAACGCTCAATGCCGCAGCAATTTGAAGTGCTACATACATTTGCGTTTTTACACGCTCTGGATTGTCTTTCATTACCTTCCAAGGCTCTTCGTCAGCAAGATATTTGTTTCCTAAACGAGCAACATTCATCAATTCGCCTAATGCTTCACGGAATCTGTAACGCTCAACAGAACTTGAAATTACAGCTGGATACGCTTTTAATTCTGCTAAAACAGCTTCGTCAACTTCACTAAATTCATTTGGCGTTGGAATAACACCTTCATAATATTTGTTGGTTAAAACCACCACACGATTAATGAAGTTTCCGAAAATGGCAACTAATTCGTTGTTATTTCTAGCCTGGAAATCTTTCCAAGTAAAATCATTATCTTTTGTTTCCGGTGCGTTTGATGTCAATGCATAACGCAAAACATCCTGTTTGTCTGGAAATTCTTCTAAATATTCGTGTAACCAAACCGCCCAGTTTTTAGAAGTCGAAAGTTTGTTTCCTTCCAGGTTCAAAAACTCATTTGCAGGAACATTGTCTGGTAAAATATAACTTCCTTCAGCTTTTAACATCGCTGGGAAAATGATACAGTGAAAAACGATATTGTCTTTTCCGATAAAGTGAACCAATTTTGTTTCTTCATCTTTCCAGTATGGTTCCCAATCTTTTCCTTCGCGAGCAGCCCATTCTTTTGTAGACGAAATATAACCAATTGGCGCATCAAACCAAACGTATAATTTTTTTCCTTCAGCACCTTCAACAGGAACATCAATTCCCCAATCAAGGTCACGCGTTACCGCGCGAGGTTCAAGTCCGCCGTCGATCCAAGATTTTACTTGACCGTAAACGTTAGGTTTCCAATCGTTTTTATGACCTTCTAAAATCCATTTTGTTAAGAAATCAGAATAGCGGTCTAAAGGTAAAAACCAGTGTTTTGTTTCTTTTAAAATTGGAGTTTCACCCGTAATTGTCGATTTTGGATTGATTAAATCAGTAGCGTTCAAAGTCGATCCGCATTTTTCGCATTGATCGCCGTAAGCTTCTGGATTGTCGCATTTAGGACAAGTTCCAACCACAAAACGGTCTGCTAAAAACTGATTTGCTTTTGCATCATACAATTGCTCTGTAACTTCTTCAATAAAATCGCCTTTATCATACAACGTTCTAAAGAATTCTGAAGCCGTATCGTGATGCACTTTTGCAGAAGTTCTAGAATAATTATCAAATGAAATTCCGAAATCAGCAAACGATTTACGGATGATTCCGTCATATTTATCAATAACTTCTTGTGGCGTAACTCCTTCTTTTTTTGCTTTCATCGAAATTGCAACACCGTGTTCATCGCTTCCGCAGATAAACGCAACATCTTTATTTTGCAAACGCAAGTATCTAGAATATATATCTGCAGGCACGTAAACCCCCGCCAAATGCCCAATATGGATTGGTCCATTAGTATAAGGTAATGCTGCTGTAATAGTATATCTCTTTGGATTTTGTATCATAACTCAATTTTATTGAGTGCAAAAATAAGCAATAGAATTGAGATTTTGTTATTACGCAGCCATTCGCTGAGTTTTTTAATCTCGCAAAGTCGCAGAGGCGCAAAGTTTTTTCTCATTTTATGTCATTTCGACGAAGGAGAAATCTTAGCAAGTAGCTCGACAAAGATTGGCGACTTTAGGAATGGAGCTTCTCGCGAAGATTTCTCCTTCGTCGAAACGACAATATTGGATGTATTGGGTGTAAAATAGAACCAGTTTAAACTAGCATTGCCGCTAAAATCTTCAAGATTTATTTCGCAATCTTTGCCTTCCGAAAAAAAACTAAAAAACAAGTTTATGAGCAAGACAAAATTAATCATCAATAAAAATGGATCAATCAAAATCGAAGGTGATTTTGAAATCATGGATTCAGAAGGAGCTGTATACGGATTACAAGGAAGATCTGCACTTGGTCTTTGCCGTTGTGGATTATCTGCAAACAAACCATTTTGCGATGGCGGACACAGAAATAATTTCGAACACGAATCTGTTGCATTCGATTTACCGCCAATGAAAACGAATTAAGATTTTTTCAATTTGAATAT
>NZ_NRQU01000002.1 GCF_004119495.1 Flavobacterium sp. YO12 | reverse complement strand
CAATTTGTAGGTTTGGGGTCATACTATTAACTTATTAAAAATAATTATTTAAAGTCATTCAAAATAATCGACAAAGTGAGGCTTTTTATCGTTTATCGTGATAAAAATATAAAATATTCTAACATATCCAAAAAATTAGTTAAAATTTTACCGATGACATTTATACGCATTTATAAAAAATTGCGCAAGTCTCAATAAACATAAAGCCTTGAGAAGCAAGCTAAAAAATAAAATTTTAAGAAAATAATCGAGAAAAATCAAAAAATAAGAAAAAGCTTAAATAAATTTTAACATTTAAAACAATAATGAACGATTCTGCCAAACTATCGTTATGAAAATACCTAGATAAATCATACAAAACATAAAGTTTATAAAACTAGAAGCTAAAAAGCCAAGAAGTGAACCCGTAGCTACTTTAAAAGCACGCTGATGATTTTTAGAATCATAAAGCATTTCTCCAATTAAAGCACCAACAAAAGGACCGATAATGACACCAAACGGAATAGGTGCAAGAATTCCAACTACCAACCCAATATTAGTTCCCCAAACTCCGTAAGAACTGCCTCCAAATTTTTTCGTTCCCTTAGCAGGAATTATATAATCCAAAACTGTAATAATTACGGTCAGCAGCAATGTAATTCCTAATACCCAATAATTATTCTCAACAGCTTTTGTTAAATACAATAAAAGCAGACCAACCCAACAACTTGACAAACCGGGCAAAACAGGTAAAAAACTTCCAAAAATGCCAATGATGATACATATAAAACCAAGCGTCAACAATAATAAATCCATATATTTTTTTTGTAATTTTGTGCTTACAAACTTGCAGCGAAATTAGTAAATGAATCGTCTCTCACAATTTATTGTTTTTTTAATTCTGTTTTTTTCGATCAGCATAAATTTATGCGCGCAAACAAAAAAACTTTCACCTGAAGATCAATTTCTTCAGGACAGCATTTATAAAAGTAATAAGAAAAAAGTTCAAAATTTCTCAATGAAAGAATTTGACACGCTTTTCTTTGAATTTTTTAATCGGAAAAACGATCCTAATATTGTTCTGAGTAAAACAGAATTTTATAATTACACCGTTAGAATTGCCGCTTTTTCTGATCGCCTTGCTCACTTATATCCTGACCAAAAGCAAGTTGCAGAACAAAACAAAGAACAATGGCTTTCAGAGCGCTATGAAGATTATCTTCAATACAAAGCTTCTCAAAAAAAATAATCGTATTTTTACACCCTATTTTTCATTGTTCAATACAACGTCATAATCTTGAAACATTTTTTCCTTCTTTTAATTATTCTTTTTTTTAATTCTTGTCAATATTTTGAGAAGCAGGTTCCGTCTGAAAAAGAATTGCTTCAAAAAGAATTAAAATCTATAAACTGGAAAGAAGTTGATGAATATCCAACGGTGGCTGATTGTGAAAAAATCACCGATAAAAAACAACGCCAAAAGTGTTTTTTTGATGTTATGTCAACTCTAATTCAAGAAAAATTAAACGTCGACAGCTTATCTATTATGTATCCTGAACTCGATACTATTGAGGTAAAAGTGACCATTTTTCCAAATGCTGTTATGAAATTTGAACCTCAGTTTCCTAAAGATTCTGTTGCTTATGATACTATAAAAATTGACAGTATTCTTCACGCACGTTTAGTTAATTTCCCAAAAATAAATCCTGCTATAAAACGCGGTATTCCAGTAAAAACACAATTTATTTTACCTGTTATTCTTAAAGCAAAAGACGAGAAATAGTTTTCTTAAAATAAGTTTTAGCTTCTAAATCGTCGATCTTTCCATTCATAAGATCCAAATAAGCTGTACAAAGCTACTGTTGAACTAAAAAAAGGATATAGCAAACTGCTTAACAAAAGACTTTTTATTCTATTTTTTGATAAAAACTTATTGGTTGCATAAAGCAGTACGAAATCTACTGAAAACTTAAAAAACGCAAGTAAAACAAATACTGAATAAGACCAAAATCCTAAAAGGAAGTAGAAAAAACCAACTACAAAACTCAAATTTCCAAAGAAAACAATTAAACCCAAAAACTTTCCAAAATTACTTTTATAAGAACTTGTTTTGGCTGCCCAGCGTACTCTTTGATAAAACAAAGATTTCCAAGTTTCAGTTGGTTTTGTACTTACAATTGCTTCTTTAGCCTTTAAATAATGAACCTCTTCTGGGAATTTTTCAATCGCTTTTTGAAGCAAAAAAACATCATCTCCGCTGGCAATTTTATCATTTCCTTCAAATCCGTTCAGCTTTTCAAATATTGATTTTGTGTAGGCAAAATTAGCGCCATTACACATAAACCCTTTATTCAAACCAAAACTTCCAATCGTTGCGCCTTGTAAACTGGTTAAATCTAGCTGTTGAAAATGGTCTAGAAACGAATTTTCGCATTCGTAAGTTACAGCTCCTGCAAGCATTGAAACTTTATTCTCCTGAATATAATTATCAAAAGTTAAAAGCCAGTTTTCAGGCACCATACAGTCAGCATCTGTTGTAATAACCCAATCCTTTTTTACATGCTGCATTGCAGTTGTAATCGCGTCTTTTTTGGGAGAATTTGAAATTCGGATATTTTCTATTTGTAAAATTTGAAATGTAAAATGTGAAACTTGAAACTTTTCATTTGAAGAATCATCGACTAAAATTACTTCGAATAAATCTTTTGGATAATTTAGATTTGAAAAACTCTGTAGAAGATGTGGAAGATTTTCTTTCTCATTTCGAAACGGAACTATAATCGTAAAGTTTGTTTTTAAACTTAAATCTGTTTTTTGATATTGCTTTACTTTAAAAAAACCATAAACAAGTAAACTAATGCTAAAAACATAAATTGCTGTTAACAAGAATAACGCAAAAATCATTCTGCTGTTTTAGTTTTAAAATTCAATACAAAGTAACTTCCCAAAACTACTGGCAAAACAACGTTTAGAAACCACATTAACGTGCTTATAAAAATTACAATCCACTCATTTACGCCTAGAATTCCGAAGAAATAAATAGCAACACTTCCTTTTACAGCAAAATCTAAAAATTGAAATGTTGGCAATGAAGAAGCCAAAAAATAAACAGACGTAATCGCTGCCATCAAAGTTAAATAATGTAAATCGACATCAAAACCTAAAAACAAAAAGTAGTATTGATGTGAAAAAACCAAATAACGGCAAATTCCTAAAAAGATGTTTTTTTGGTGAATTGACTTTGGAATTTCATTGATTTTATGAATCAGTTTTTCAATTGAATATCCTTTTACTTTTATTTTTTTTATCGAAAATAAAACAATCAAAATCAGTAAAAACCCTCCAAACAAAATTAAAACCGTTTTTGTCGTTATTACATTAAATTGTGCATTGAAATACAGCAATCCAAAAATCCCAAAAATGATCGTTAAAATCATTTGGATTCCGTTGCAGATTAAGTTCAAGAAAACTACTTTTTTTGCATCAGATTTTGGGTAATACAATGCTTTCCCAGCGTACTCTCCCACTCCGTTTGGCGTGAAAATTCCAGCCGTTAAAGCGGCCAAAACCTGTTTTGTAGCTTCGTAACCTGAAATTTTATGGATCACTTGTGCGAGATTCTGCCATTTTAAAATTTCAAAATAACGGTTCAAAACACTCAAAAGCAATATAAATCCAATTCCTAAAACGGACTGATTTTTTCGAAACAAAACAATAAACTTTTGCCAGTCTAATTTATCATTGTTTGCCAGCTGATTGTAAATAAAATAAAATGCGCCGCCAACAATCAAAAGTTTGATTAGAAGAACAAGGAATTGCTTAGCTTTGTGAGGAATTGAAATCATGCCGCAAAAGTAAGCAATTTGAAAATGTGGCAATTTGAAAATGAAAAAATGAATCGTTTTGATTATCAAAAAACTTGAAACTTGAAACTTGAAACAAAAAACACTTGACAAAAGAACGCATCATATTAGGTATTGACCCTGGAACCACAATTATGGGTTTTGGACTGATAAAAGTTATCAATAAAAAAATGGAGTTTTTGCAATTAAACGAATTGCAATTGTCCAAATACGATAATCATTACCAAAAACTAAAAATTATTTTTGAACGTACTATAGAATTAATCGAAACGCATCATCCAGACGAAATTGCAATTGAAGCGCCTTTCTTTGGCAAAAACGTACAATCAATGTTAAAACTAGGACGTGCACAAGGCGTTGCAATGGCAGCAGGACTTTCGAGAGATATTCCTATTACTGAATACGAACCAAAAAAGATAAAAATGGCGATTACCGGAAACGGAAATGCCAGTAAAGAACAAGTCGCTAAAATGCTGCAACAGCTTTTAGGTTTAAAAGAATTACCTAAAAACCTAGATTCAACAGATGGTTTGGCGGCTGCAGTTTGTCATTTCTTTAATTCAGGAAAAGTCGTTGCTGGGAAAAGTTATTCAGGTTGGGACGCTTTTGTGAAACAAAATGAGGAACGAGTGAAAAAATAGTGATCAGTGGTCAGATTTTTAGTGATCAGTTCTTAGTATTCAATTATTAGGTCGAAAATAATTATTGTTTTATTTGTAATTTTCCTACAGAAAAATCGTTATGAATAAAAAAATGATGAGATTTCAAGATTTATTAGCTTACAAAAAGTCTTTTTCTTTAGCAATGAAGATATTCAATATTACAAAACAGTTTCCAAAAGAAGAAACTTATTCATTAACCGATCAGATAAGACGCTCATCTAGAAGTGTTCCAGTTACTATTGCCGAAGCTTACAGAAAACGTATTTATCCAAAACATTTTTACAGTAAATTAACCGATTCTGATGGCGAAAATTCTGAGACACAAGTTTGGCTTGAATTTGCTTTTGCTTGTAAATATATTTCAAACGAATACTATAATGAACTTTTATCTGAAAGTATTGAAATAGGTAAATTATTAAACTATATGCTTTTAAACCCAGAGAAGTTTGGAGTCAGGAAAGAGTAATCAGTGGTCAGGTTTTTGGTGTTCAGTTTGTAAATTGGTAAAAAACTGAACACCAAAAACCTGACCACTGATCACTAAAATCTGAACACTAAATCCTGAACACTGAACACTAAAAAAATGAGCGGTATCTACATACATATTCCTTTCTGCAAACAGGCTTGTCATTACTGCGACTTTCATTTTTCTACTTCGATGAAAAAGAAAGACGAGATGGTTTTGGCTTTGGCTAAAGAAATTGCCATGCGCAAAAATGAGCTTCTCGACTCCGCTCGAAGTGACAACGAAATTGAAACCATCTATTTCGGCGGAGGAACTCCTTCAGTTTTATCAAATGACGAAATAAACTTTTTAATTTCTGAAGTTTATAAAAACTATAAAGTTGTCGAAAATCCAGAAATTACACTTGAAGCTAATCCAGATGATCTGTCTGCTGAACGAATTCTAGAATTATCTAAAAGCCCTATAAATAGATTAAGCATTGGGATTCAGTCTTTTTATGAAGAAGATTTGAAGATGATGAATCGCGCTCATAATTCGGCGGAAGCCAAAAAATGTTTGGAAGAAGCAACGAAGTATTTTGATAATATATCGCTTGATTTAATTTACGGCATTCCGGGAATGACTGACGAAATGTGGAAACAAAATATTGAAACAGCTTTAAGTTTTGGTATTCCACATATTTCGAGTTATGCTTTAACGGTTGAACCAAAAACGGCCTTAAGCAAATTAATTCAAACTGGTAAAATTGCTGAACCGCAAGACGAAGCGGCTTCGAATCATTTTATGATTTTGGTGGATACGCTCCAGAAAAATGGGTTTATTCATTACGAATTATCCAATTTTGGAAAAGAGAATTACTTCTCCAAAAACAATTCGGCTTATTGGCTGGGGAAAAAATATATCGGAATCGGACCTTCGGCACACAGTTATGACGGCGAAAAAAGAGGCTGGAATATTGCCAATAATTCATTGTATTTAAAAGCTATTCAAAACAGTGAACTTCCAATAGAAACGGAAATTTTGACCATTTCAGATCGTTATAACGAATATATAATGACGGGATTACGAACCATTTGGGGCGTTTCTTTAGATCGTATTGAAAAGGAATTTGGTTTGGAATATTTGAATTATCTCAAAAAACAATCTCAGAAATTTTTAGATGACGATTTACTTTCTATTGAAAACAACATTTTAAAACCAACTCCAAAAGGAAAATTCTTAACGGATGGAATTGCTTCAGATTTATTTTATTTAAATTTGGAAGAATAAAAATTGAACGCTGATAAAACGGATGCAAGCAACGCTGATAAATCCGTAAAATCTGCGTTAGAATATCCGTAAAATCCGTGTTCCATTATGCTTGCACTTTTAGACAATAAATATCAAATCGACTTATCAAAACCTATTGATATATCGATTCCATTGACCAATACAGACGAAAACCCGATTGCTTGGTATATCGAAAAACCAGTTATTGAACCTGTTATTTTTGGGGACTGGATTGGAAAAGTTTCTGAAGGGAAATCTTCTACAAATTTTAATAACATTTTCTTCAATCCGCATGGGCATGGAACGCACACGGAATGTTTAGGACATATTACGAATGATTTTTACAGTATTAATCAATCACTGAAACAGTTTTTCTTTTTTGCTAAATTGATTACGATTGAACCTGATAAAATTGGAGATGATTATGTGATTACGAAAGAACACATTTCGACTTCGCTCAATGTGACAATTGAGGCTTTAATTATTAGGACACTTCCAAACCAAAAGGAAAAAAAATCAAGAAAATATTCGAATACAAATCCGCCTTATTTGTCTGAAGAAGCTGCAGTATTTATCCGCGAAAGCGAAATTCAACATCTTTTGATTGATTTACCAAGCGTTGACAAAGAACATGACGAAGGAAAATTATTAGCCCACAAAGCGTTTTGGAATGTAAAAGATACCGTTAATCTAAATTCTGATGCACGCCTAAATGCTACAATTACTGAAATGATTTATGTTCCAGATGAAATTGAAGATGGTGATTATATACTAAATCTTCAAATCGCTTCGTTTGAAAATGACGCAAGTCCATCAAAACCAATTTTATATAAGATTTAAATATTTGCCACGAATTACACAAATTTACACTAATTAAACTTTTTTGCCACAGATTAGAAGATTTACACAGATTGAATCATTTTAATCCTTTAATCTGTGGCAGAATAAAAAGAAATTTGTACAATTTGTGGCAAAAAACAATAAACTATGATTACTGTTTCAACAGATAAAACCAAACTCGACGTTTCGTTTATACAAAACTTTTTGGCAGCTATTTATTGGGCGGCACCTAGAACTATTGAAGAAGTGCAGACTGCAATCGATGCTTCATTTTGTTTTGGAATCTATTTAAACGACAAACAAATTGGTTTTGCGCGCGTGATTACCGATTATGTCGTTTTTGCTTATGTAATGGACGTTTTTATTACAGAAGAACACCGTGGAAAAGGATATTCTTCGATTTTAATCGAAACAATGATAAACGAACCGCAGCTTCAAAATGTCAAGCTTTGGCGATTAGCAACTACCGATGCTCATTTTTTATACGAGAAATTTGGATTTACAAAACTGAATCATCCTGAAAAAATGATGGAAAAAATAGTCAAATGAAAACAGTCTTAAAACTCGAAGAAGCGGCTTTATTTATTTTCGGAATTTTTCTTTTTAACCGGTTAAGTTATGAATGGTGGTGGTTTTTAGTTTTAATTCTAGCTCCAGATCTATCTATGATTGGATATGCTTTGGGGAATAAAACTGGTGCATTTCTGTACAATCTTTTTCATCATAAAGGAATTGCACTTTTAATTTATGGTTTAGGATGTTATTTCAGCATTGAAAGTATTCAATTAGCTGGAATTATTTTATTTTCACATTCGGCAATGGATCGAATATTTGGTTACGGATTGAAATATGAAAAAGGATTTAAATACACACATTTAGGTGAAATTGGTAAATAAGAAGTTATGAATTTAGAAACGTTTTATGAATATTGTCTTTCAAAAAAAGGTGTAAGCGAACATTTTCCTTTTGATGAAGATACTTTGGTTTTTAAAGTGGGCGGAAAAATGTTTGCTTTATCTTCTCTATCACAATGGGAGAAAAACGAACAATCGGTGAATTTAAAATGCGATCCCGAACGTGCACAGGAACTCAGAGCCGAATACGATGAAATACAACCCGGATTCCATATGAGTAAAGTGCACTGGAATACGGTTGCTTTAAATGGAAATTTACCCATTAAATTCGTAAAGGAATTAATTGATCATTCGTACGAATTGGTTTTCAAAAGTTTGACAAAGAAAATTCAGAACGAAATTATCGACCCGGGGTAATTTTTTTACCGAACTGGCGGAGCAATTAGAAAATTAGGCATTACATTTGCACGGTAAGAAAAAAACTTAGCAACTCAGTTACTATGTAACTTAGCAACTTATAAAAATATGAAAGAACAATTTAAAAAATTTCTGAACGAAGAACAAGATCCAAAAGCGATTGAAAAAATCACTTCAAAACTTACAGATTTATTGATGAAAGGTGAAGAAGTTGGATATATAGCCGTTCAAAAAAAACCTGCAATTACTGTTTTTCCTGATAGCATAGTATTAACAAACAAACGTATTATTATTTGTAAGCCTAAAAACTTAGGTCTTTCGATGGATTTTACAGATTATACGTGGGATGAAATCGTTGGTACTTTTGTAAAAGAAAATATTTTGGGTTCAGAATTTTCTTTTTCTACTAAAACAGATATTCAAGCTTCTATAGATTATATTCCGAAAATTCAGGCTAGAAAGATTTTCACTTATGCTAAAGAGCAATTAGATATTTTAAAAAATCCAGTTGTAACGGCAACACCAGTTGAAGAAATTGTTGAGCCAGAATACGAAGAAGAAATCGATGAAGTTGAAGAGGTTGAAGAAGTTGAAACGGAAGAAGTAACCAATTTTGCTGAAATTTTACCAGCGGCACCAACTTATACTGAAACGTTTGAACCGCTTCCAACTCAACCAAGTCAGCCTGCCGGCGAACGCAAATTAGCTGATTTATCTAAAGAAGAGCTTTTTGACAAATTACAGAATTACAAAAAACTTCTTGATAATGGTTTAATCATGCAAGGTGAATACGATACTTTCAAAAAAGAGATTTTAAGTTATATGTAAGTCTTAAAGTCAAAAGTCGAAGGTCTTAAAGTCTTTTGACTTTGTCTCAAATAAAAAAGCCAGAAATAGAATCTCTATTTCTGGCTTTTACTTTTTTAAGTTTCTACTTCGACTTTCAGACCTTCGACTTTCTAACTTTCTGACTAAAGTGTAGCTTTCTGTTTTTCTACAAATTTATGCGACTGCAGTTCCAGTAATTCCTTTGCGTTTTTTCGCTGTAAATCAAATAGTCCTTTATCTTCGGCAATATCAGCATAAACTTTATCATGCATTTCTGCACTCGTTTTAACTAATAAATCACGTTGGTATTTATTTTGAGCCAAAGTCGCTTTCATAGCTGTTTCAGCTTCTTCTTGTTTGAAATCAAATTCGCCTTTTGGCGCAAGTAATTTGGCTATAATTGGAGACGTTTCAATTGCCAAAAACAATAACATTATAAAAAACGACGGTAACCACGGCAGCTTATTCAACGCATTTATACGCGCCATTAATCCGTCAAAACCTTCTATGATAGGTTGTGTCTGCGAAACTTTTTTGTCTAAATCAGCCTGAAGCTGTACGCCTGCCTTTTCTTTCTCTGCAATTTTTGCTTCGTTTGCTGCTTTAAGAGTTTCGTATTCCTTTAAAGCGGCATCGTGTTTTTCGCGTTTTTCTTTATAAACAGGTCCTTTTCCCAGTTTTTTAGTTCCAGCAGTTCCTTCCGCTTCTGTAATATAAGTTGAATATAAAGCATTAACTTCTTTCTCCTTTTTTGCAATATCAGCTTTTAGAGCAGCGATCTCTCCTTTGTTTTTATCTAAATCTGATTTGAAATAGGTTCCAATTTGTTTTTTATTGGCCAATTCCATTTCGTTTTTTTCCTTCAACAAAACCGTATTTATTTCTTTTTCGAAAATTTTAATCTCTAATGGTTTCGAAATTACGATCGCAATAATAATTGCCAGCATAATTCTAGGTGTTGCCTGCAGAAATTCGTCAAAAAAACGATCTCTCTTCTTAATTGTAGAGACAATAAAACGATCTAGATTGAAGATTAATAAACTCCATACAAATCCAAAAATCAGAGCTGGATAAATAGAGTCAAAAACAGTGAAAAGTGCATATGCGCTGGCTAAAAACGCCATTACAGCAGTAAAAAAAACGGTGGCGCCAATACCAACATATTTGGTTTGTTCGCCTTCAGAGCAGCCTTCGAGTAAATCTCTGTCGGCTCCAGAACATAAGATGAAAAATTGTTTTAACATGATTGATGATTTTTGATTGATGATTACTTCGTCAGTTCGCCCTTCGGGCTCGTGTGATAAGGCAAATTTAACGCCAAAAATTCAAATCTGAGATAAATACTTGATTTCTTTTTACTTGGAACAAAAACTCTGTGTAATAAATGTTATTTTAACATTAATAATTTTCAGCCATATTTGATTAATTATAACCTTTTGTTAATTTTTTTAAAGGCTTTTAGTAATACTTAGGTTCTAGTTTCGCAACCAAAATCAAACTAAAAAACAATGAAAAAATTCTACTTATTACTAACGTTTTTATTTTTGACCTTTTCTGGGTTTGCTCAAAAAGCAATAATATCAGGAAAAGTATTAGATATAGACGACAAACTTCCTCTGCCGGGTGCAATGATTCAAATAACAGGTGAAAATAAATACACTGTTTCAGATTACAACGGTCGTTTTGAATTATTAAACATTAATGCTGGTACTTATAAAGTTGAAGTAAAATATATTGGTTACACGGCAATAACAAAAGAAATCACTGTTGAGCAAGGCAAAAATAATGTACTTGATTTTGCTCTTAAAACTTCAGGAACTGAACTTAATGAAGTTGTAGTAGGCGACATTTTAAAAGGTCAGGCTAAAGCTTTGAATCAACAAAAAAACAATAAAAATATCGGAAACGTAATTTCATCTGATCAAGTGGGACGTTTTCCTGACGCCAATGTTGGTGACGCTTTAAAACGTGTTCCAGGTATTACAATGCAAAATGATCAAGGTGAGGCTCGTAACATTATCATTAGAGGACTTGCTCCATCTTTAAATTCAGTTACTTTAAATGGTGACCGAATTCCGTCTGCAGAAGGAGACAATAGAAATGTACAAATGGACTTGATTCCGTCTGATATGATTTCGACTATTGAGGTTAACAAAACTTTGACTTCAGATATGGATGCTGATGCAATTGGAGGTTCTGTAAATTTGATTACAAGAGCAACTCCAAATGGAGAAAGAATCTCGGCAACTTTAGCTGGAGGTTATTTACCAATTCGTGAACACGCTTCTTATACAGCAGGTTTTGTTTATGGAAATCGCTTTTTAGATAACAAACTTGGTGCTGTTTTCAGCGGATCGTACAACAATGTTGATTATGGTTCTGATAATATCGAAAACGAATGGGTAAAGGATGATTTCGGAAATGAATATCTTCAAGCTTCTGAGATTAGAAAATACGATGTACAGCGTATTCGCCGAAGCGGATCTGTTGCTTTAGATTATAAATTTGACGAAAACAATACCATTTTTGCGAATGCTATTTATAACTGGAGAGACGATAGAGAAAATCGTTTCAGAACTACTTATGATGATATTGAACCAATTTATAATGGTGAAAAAATTACTGGTTTTGAAGGTCGTGTAAAACGTCAAACAAAAGGTGGTGTTGACAATAACCGAAATAAAAACAGAAGATTAGAAGATCAGCGTGTACAAAATTATTCTATTAGAGGAGAACATTTGATTAACTCAAAATTAGATTTAGACTGGTCGGCAAACTATGCAAAAGCTAGAGAATATCGTCCGCAAGAACGTTACATCGAATACCGTCAAAAAGGTTTAGAAATGATGGAAGATTTATCTGATCCAAGATTTCCTTTATTGACAACTGTTGGAGAATCTACAGATAAATTCAAATTTGATTCTGTTACAGAAAACACAGATGAAACAAGCGAAAGTGAATTTGGAGCTAAAGTAAATATCCGTTTTCCTTTCTCAGTAATTGCAGGAGAAAAAGGAAGACTTAGAACTGGACTTAGACTACGTTTGAAGGAAAAAGAAAGAAACAATAATTTCTATTCTTACGAACCAATCAATGACGGAATGGAATTATTATCTGAAGTTCCAACTAGTTATTTTGATGGAAAAAACTTTAATCCAGGAAGTAAGTATGTACCGGGAACTTTTGCTTCTAAAGATTTCTTAGGAAGTTTGGATTTAAACAATGCATCATTATTTGACAAAAAAACTGATCCGGCTGAATATTTAGCTGTAAACTATAATGCTAAAGAAAGAATTACCGCTGCATACGTGAGATGGGATCAAGACTTTAACGATAAACTTTCTATGGTTTTGGGTTTCCGTGTTGAAAATACGCACATTGATTATACAGGAAACAGAGTTCTAGACGAAGAGGAATTAGAAAGCCAAATCAACACTACAAACTCTTACACTAATTTATTACCAAGTATTTCATTCCAATATAATGCTACTAAAGATTTAGTTTTAAGAGCAGCTGCAACAACGGCGCTGGCAAGACCAAACTACTATGCACTGGCACCTTATGTAAACAATATTGCCGCTGATAAAGAAATCACTGCAGGAAATCCTGATCTTGACGCTACTTACTCTTACAATTATGATTTCATGGCCGAGAATTATTTCAAATCAGTTGGTTTGATTTCTGGAGGTGTTTTCTACAAAAGATTAAATGATTTTATCTATAACTACAGCGACAATCAATACGACAGCGTAAAATTTGCTGCTGATTTTCCAAATCAGATAAACCCAATTCCTGCTGGCGAAAACTGGTCATTTTTACAATCTAGAAATGGTGATAAAGTTGATGTTTACGGTTTTGAAGTTGCTTTTCAACGTCAGTTAGATTTCTTACCAGGTAAATTCTTAAAAGGTTTTGGTATCTATTTAAACTATACGTACACTAAATCTAAAGCAAAAGGAATTTCTGATGAAGATGGAAACGAAAGAAACAACATTAGTCTTCCCGGAACAACTCCTCATATGTTTAACGGATCTTTGTCTTGGGAAAACAAACGTTTCTCTGCTAGAATTTCAACCAACTTTACTTCTGATTATTTAGATGAATTAGGTTCAGAATCTTACAAAGACAGTTACTATGACAAACAGTTTTTCTTGGATGCAAATGCTTCTTTCAAAATTACAAAACAGCTTCGTGTTTTTGCTGAGGCAAACAATTTAACAAATCAGCCTTTGCGTTACTATCAAGGAGTTTCTGCTCACACTAAACAAGCTGAATATTACCAAGCTCGTTACAATTTTGGATTGAAACTAGACTTGTAAAATCAATTATAAAAACTACTAAATTAGACAGGACTTAGCGGTTCTGTCTAATTCATTTAAAATAAAATACCAAAATGAAAAATAAATCGATACTTGCTTTCTTACTTATAAGCCTTGCCTTTACTGCTTGTAAAGACGACAAATTAGCTCCAATTCAACCAAATGCAGTAAAACCAACAACTGTTACCGAAGCCTTGCCTCATGATACTGATGATCCTTCGATATGGATTCACCCAACTGATGCTTCAAAAAGTATTATTGTGGGAACAGATAAAGATTCTGATGGAGCTTTATATGCTTTTGATTTGAATGGAAAAATTCTTAAAAAATCAATTACTCTAAAACGTCCTAATAATGTTGATATCGCTTATGGATTAATCATCGACGGAAAAAAAGTAGATATTGCGGTTACAACAGAACGTGAAAGCAACAAAATTAGAATCTTTAGTCTGCCGGATTTAGAACCTATTGATAATGGCGGAATCGAAGTTTTTGAAGGAGAGTCTTTACGTGACCCTATGGGAGTTTCATTATACACACGACCAAGCGATCAAAAGATTTTTGCTATTGTGGGAAGAAAAACAGGACCATCTGGAAGTTATTTATGGCAATACGAACTTTCTGGAAACGGAAAATTTGCTGCGGCAAAAGTGGTTCGCAAATTTGGAACTTACAGCGGGAAAAAAGAAATCGAAGCTATTGCAGTTGATAACGAGTTAGGTTTTGTTTACTATTGCGACGAGCAAGTTGGAATTAGAAAATACAAAGCTGATCCTGCTTTAAATGACAATAAAGAATTAGCTTTTTTTGGTCAAAAAGATTTCAAAGCAGATCATGAAGGAATTGCAATCTACAAAAAAACAGATTCTACAGGTTACATTTTAGTATCTAATCAACAAGCAAACTCTTTTATGGTTTATCCGAGAGAAGGTGCAAACGGAAATCCAAACAACCACCCTTTATTAGCAGAAGTTCCAACTTCAACAATCGAATGTGATGGCGCTGATGTTACAAGTGTAAACTTAGGACCAAAATACAAAAACGGACTTTTCGTAGCGATGAGCAATGGAATGACTTTTCATTACTACACTTGGGATTTAATCCAAAAACGTATTGATTCTCAAAAGAAATAAGTTTTCAGTCGCAGTACACGGTCGTAGTCTCAATCTCAGTTTTCAGTTTCCAAACTGACTGTAAACTGAGACTGAATACTGCAAACTAAAAATTGTCAGGCTGAGCAAAGTCGAAGCCCTCGTAACGCAAAAGCCCTTCGCCTTCGCTCAGGGTGACACCGTAAACTGAGACCGAGAATGTAAACAAAAAAAGCTGTTCGTAACGAACAGCTTTTTTAATTTGAATTAAAAAAATCCCCCTTATTCTTATTCTATAATCGGTGCGCCTGCTAAGATTTCAGCATTGGCAAATTCTTCAAATTTTGCAAAATTAGCTTTGAATTTTTGAGCTAATTCCAACGCTTTTTTATCGTATAAATCTTTGTCATCCCAAGTATTTCTGGGATTTAAAATTTCAACTGGAACGTTTGGACAATCTTGAGGAATTTCAATTCCAAATACGTCATGATTTTTAAACGCTACATTATCCAATTCTCCGTTTAATGCAGCGGTAATCATGGCACGTGTAAATTTAAGTTTCATACGGCTTCCTGTTCCGTAAGCTCCGCCAGTCCAACCTGTATTAATCAACCAAACTTTTACATCAGCATCTTTCATTTTTTTGCTTAACATTTCAGCATATTTTGTTGGATGTAAAGGCATGAAAGGCGCTCCAAAACAAGCAGAGAAATTAGGCTGTGGTTCTGTAACTCCAGCTTCGGTTCCTGCTACTTTTGCAGTATATCCAGAGATAAAATGGTAAGCCGCCTGTCCTGGAGTTAATCGAGAAATTGGAGGCAAAATTCCAAATGAATCTGCTGTAAGGAAAAATATATTTTTAGGATTATGTCCAATAGATCCCGGTTGAATATTGTCAATATGTGTTATTGGGTAACTTACACGAGTGTTTTGAGTAATTGAAACATCATCAAAATCTACCTCGTTTGTTCCCGGTTTGAAAACTACATTTTCTAAAAGCGCTCCTTTTTTGATTGCTCTAAAAATGTCTGGTTCATTTTCTTCAGATAAGTTGATTACTTTAGCATAACAACCGCCTTCAAAATTGAAAACCGTATTTTCAGCAGTCCATCCGTGTTCATCATCTCCAATTAACTTACGTTCTGGATCTGCAGATAAAGTTGTTTTTCCTGTTCCAGATAAACCAAAGAAAATAGCAGTATCGCCATCTTTACCAACATTGGCGCTGCAATGCATTGGAAGTGTATTTTTGAAAACTGGAAGAATGAAATTTAAAGCTGAAAAAATTCCTTTTTTCATTTCTCCTGTATAACCTGTTCCTCCAATAAGTGCTACTTTTTTAGTAAAATCTAAAATAGCAAAATTAGACTGACGTGTTCCGTCTACAGCAGGATCTGCCATAAAACTTGGTGCACAAACTACCGTCCATTCTGGAGTAAAGCTTGCTAATTCAGACTCTTCAAGTCTTAAAAACATGTTATAGCAAAACAAGTTTGACCAAGCAGTTTCTGTAACTACTCTAACATTTAGTCTGTAATTTTTATCAGAACAAACGTAAGAATCGCGAACAAATACTTCTTTGTTTGATAAAAACTTTGTTACCTTATTATATAACTTATCAAAAGCTTCTGGCGAAAAAGGGATATTTACATTTCCCCACCAAACTTTATCCTCAGTTATACTGTCTTTTACAATAAAACGATCTTGTGGAGAACGTCCTGTAAACTCACCTGTGTTGATTGCCAAAGCACCTGTAGAGGCTTCAACACCTTGTCCTGACTGCACAGTTATAGCATGCAGTTCATCTGCAGTTAACTGGTACCGAACCGTTGCATTTTCTATCCCTAAATCTTTTAACGAAATCGATTGCGCAAAAAGTGTGTTATTGTCCATAAAATTTAATGTTGTGTGTGTTATTTTTTTGGTGCACAAATATAATTTTACTTGATACTTAAGACATTAATCTCAAGTTTGTAAATTGTTATATTTTTTATCGATGCTGACAAAAAGCAATAAAAATTCACACAAGTAACATTATATGTTATTTATGAGACAAAATTAAAGATTTAATTTTAGATAGAATTTTTTATTCGAGATTTTATGATTTTTTCCTCAAAATAGCAAGAAATAACACCAACCAACCAAGAATTAATAAGAAACCGCCCAAAGGTGTTGCGAATACAATAATTTTAAAGTCAAAAACCGTCAGGCTTTTTGTTGCTAATAAATAGATAGATCCGCTAAATAGAATTACCCCTGCAACTACCAGATTATAGATTGTTTTAACAGTTTTTTCGGCAATTTCCTTTCTTGTTGAAAGAAAAAGTAAAAAAAGCGCATGATACATTTGATAACGAACACCAACTTCAAAAGTATTTAGTTCTTCAATCGACAAATATTTCTTTAATAAATGTGCTCCAAAAGCTCCAAAAATAATGGCAATCATTCCAATAAAAGCGCCTGTTAAAACTATTTTTCTTTTCATTTTTATAAACTTTTAATATTTACACAAAAATACCTCTTCCTATCCAATTTTCATTTTACTTTTAAAGATATTTCAATTATTAATTGCATTTATGAGTTTCATTGCGAATAAAAAAAATATCATTTTTAAAATTATATTTGTTATATTTATAACATTTTAATATGTTTGTGTTAAATAATTAAGTTATGAGAAGCATTTTAATAATTGGAGCAGGAAGATCAGCATCTTCTTTAATTCGCTATTTACTTTCAAAATCTGAAAGTGAAAACCTGCATCTTGTTGTGGCCGATTTATCTTTGGCTTTAGCCGAAAAGAAAACACAAAATCATCCTAACGCAACTCCAATTGCTTTAAATATTTTTAATACAAACGAAAGACAAGCTGCCATTGAAAAAGCATCGATTGTAATTTCAATGCTTCCGGCACATTTACACATTGAAATAGCAAAAGACTGTCTTCAATTTAAAAAACATTTAGTTACTGCTTCTTATGTAAGCGATGCTATGCAGGCTCTTGATGAAGAAGTAAAAAAGAACAACTTAATTTTCATGAACGAAATTGGTCTTGATCCCGGAATCGATCACATGAGCGCCATGAAAGTTATTGACGAAATTAGATCAAAAGGAGGTAATATGCTTCTTTTCGAATCATTTTGCGGAGGTTTGGTCGCCCCTGAATGCGATAATAATTTATGGAATTACAAATTTACCTGGGCGCCTCGAAATGTTGTTTTGGCTGGACAAGGCGGTGCAGCAAAATTTATTCAAGAAGGAACTTATAAATATATCCCGTACAGTGCTTTATTTCGCAGAACTGAGTTTCTAGAAGTAGAAGATTACGGGAAATTTGAAGCTTATTCTAATCGAGATTCTCTTAAATATAGATCTATATATGGCTTAGATGATATTCTAACCTTATACAGAGGAACAATAAGAAGAGTAGGTTTTTCTAAAGCATGGAATATGTTCGTACAGCTTGGCATGACAGACGACAGCTATATTATGGAAGATTCTGAAAATATGAGTTACCGACAATTTGTGAACTCTTTTCTTCCATATCACCCAACGGATTCTGTGGAAATTAAAACGCGATTGATTTTAAAGATTGATCAAGACGATATTATGTGGGATAAACTTTTAGAATTGGATTTGTTTAATCCAGACAAAAAAGTAAACCTGCCAAATGCTACTCCCGCTCAAATTTTGGAAAAAATACTAACGGACAGCTGGGCTCTGAAACCAGAAGATAAAGACATGATTGTCATGTATCATAAATTTGGATACGAGCTAAACGGCAAAAAAGAGCAAATCGATTCGAAAATGGTCTGTATTGGCGACGATCAAACTTATACTGCAATGGCAAAAACAGTTGGACTTCCTGTTGCAATGGCAACTTTACTGATTTTGAACGGAAAAATCACAACCCCAGGGGTTCAACTTCCTATTAAAAAAGAAGTTTATTCGCCTATTTTAAATGAATTAGAAGAGCATGGAGTTATTTTTAACGAACAAACTATGCCTTATTTTGGATATAATCCAGATTTATTTTAAATCTGATATAAGTTGGTTTTTTTTAGAATTTTTTAGAATTTTTTTTTAGTTTATTTATCCGCTTCCAGATATTTCTGAAAGCGGATTTTTTGTTTTTAAAGGGACAAAGGTTCAGAGGTACAAAGTGACAAAGGTTTTTTTTTACTTCAGCGCCTTTGCACCTCTGTAACTTTGAACCTTTGCACCTCAAAAAAAATTATTTTTCAGATTGAATCGTAATTGGCAAACTGTACATCGTAGCAACCGGCTCACCGTTAACTTTACCCGGTATCCAGTTCTGAGAAAGCTTAAGCACTCTAATTGCTTCATCACCTGTTCCGTATCCCACATCTCTTAATAATTTAAAATCCGTTAAAACCCCATCCTTTCCTACTACAAAAGTAATAAAGACCTTTCCCTTTAATTTTACATCTACAGGAGTCACAGGTGTTTTATAATTCTGTCCAACAAACTTATAAAACGCCTCAATTCCTCCAGGATAAGTTGGATCTTCAGTTAACTCATTTGTATTGTAAATAGTACCTTCCGCTTTTTTTACTTTTTGATTTTTAGGGTCATACAAATCAATTTCTATAGTATCCGGACCACCTTTTTCGATTTTCGCATCGATCTCATCTTTAGTTGGAAAAGAACTTAATCCACCTAATAAATTCGGCACTGCTTTCTTTTCTGCCGGAGTAAGCTCTTTGTATTTTTTTTCCGTCACAACAACCCCTTTATCATTTTTTATTTTAAAAGTTGTCTTATCGTAATAAGCCGCATAGAAACCTTTTTTTGGCGCGGTTTCATTATTTGCTTTCGCTTCTTGCGCTACGGTCTTAGTACATAAAAAATACACAAGCCCAGTAAATAATGGCAAAAGAATGGTCTTTTTAAAAAATCCCCTCAAAGGAGATGTTGTAGTTGTCATCATAATTAATCTTTTTTTAGTTACAGAATAGTTCAAATTACTGGCCAAGTAATATACCGGATTTTGATTCGCTTTAGACAGTAATAAGTTCTGATAAAACGAAACATTGTTATGTGATTTTACAACTTTTTCATCAGCGAGAAATTCATGATTGAGTTGTATTGCTTTTTTTATAGAAGATAAAAATTGGGTTGAACCAAAAAACATTCTTAATTATTTCAATGAGTAAAATATCAAGAGAATGTTTCTGATTGACATGAATTAATTCGTGCGTAAATAATTCAGTTTCTATTTTATTGTTTTGGTACTCCATTTCATTTATAAAAATGGTGTTCAAAAAAGTATAGGGCAGTGTCTGTTCTTGCAACAAAACCAATGTTGCTTTTTGATGTTTTATTTTTACACCCGCTTTTGATTTTTTTATCAATTTATACAAGTTGACCGTAAATCTAAAAAACAAAACAGCAGTCACTATCCCATATAAAACCCAGCCGAAAATCAAGTAAAAAGGAGTCTCCTCTTTTACAACACTTGCTGTAATCTGCCCAGGAACTACTATACTTTTATTTGCCGTACTTGCCACTTCTTGTATAATTTCAATTGTAATAAAAGGCAATACAAAAGAAATTAGAAGACTAAAAATTAAGAAAAACCTATTAAACTTATGAAATTTTTCTTTTCTAAAAACAAATGGTAAGCTCCAAGAAGCACACACAAGGCTATTGTCGATTTTATAAGAAAGGCTGTCATTTTTTCTTTTTTTGAATTTCTGAATCAATTATTTTTCTAAGATCTTCCAGTTCAGAAGCTGATAAATTTGTTTCGGTTGTAAAAAACGAAGCAAATTGCGAGGCCGAATTATTAAAGAAATTATTAATCAATCCTTTTACATGTTTTGAGAAATAATCAGTTTTTTTAACCAGAGGATAATATTCTCTAGAGTTTCCAAATTCGTTATATGCAACAAATTTTTTATCAATCATACGTTTCAGGAGTGTTGCAACGGTTGTCGTTGCCGGTTTTGGTTCCTGATATGCTTCTAGCAAATCTTTCATAAAAGCCTTTTCAAGCTTCCAAAGATGCTCCATTAATTGTTCTTCTGAGTTTGATAATTGTGTCATTGTTTAATATTTTCAAGTTTTTCCAATTCAGGTAATTGCTTCTTATAAGCTTCAAGATTCCAATCGATATTCATTTTTGCTGCGTATTCGGCAATAGGACCAAGTCCCACTTCAGCACGTCTTTTATCTACATTATCTGGATCTATCAAAGGCGATATATACCATTGATTTGTCTTTTTATTTTTTGCTGACTGACTTCCATAAATTTGATGTTTACCTTCTCTTAAAGCAACTCTATCTTCCAAATATGCTAAGTTCGCTTGGCTTGCGTTGCCTTTTTTCACAGCTTCTCTCATCATTGGTAAATACTTTTGCTGATATTTTAAATCAGAATGCTGAATAACCAAAAACAAGGTTTGATTTGCCTGTGCTCCTATTTTGTCCTTTCCAATCCAGCCTTTTTCATCCAGTATCTTCATAACCTTTACCAGATTAATACTGTCTTTTTTGTTCATTATTTTACCAATACTGTCAATTTTTCTTTTATCAGACGAAGGGTCTTTATAAACTTTCATAAATTCTCCTCGAATACCTTGATCTTCCGTATAAATATCCAAAAGTTCCTGTTGAAGCGGTTTATCATAATTGACGCTTAAAATATCTATTTTTTTCTGAAGTTTAGCAATTGTCTGCTCCCATTCTTTCTTATCATGCAGCGATTTCAAATCATTATCTATTTTAATGTGTGCAATTTTTTCATATCCATTATCAATTGCCAAATCCAGCCACTTAAAAGCTTTTTTATCATCATTATTTAAAGCCGCCGCACAAGCTGCATTGTACAAATCTGAAGATGATTTATGTTCAATTTTAAATGCTTTTTCATAATAAGAAACGGCGTTCTTATACTCTTTTACATTATAACAAGAAGCTCCTTTTGCTACAAAATCTCTATAAGTCTGAGATTGTATCAGACCAATATTCAGCGTAATAAAAAAGAAAGCAATTATTATTTTCATAGATCAAAATTGATTAGTGATTTATTTTATTTTTTGTTCAGATATTAATTTGCCGTTATCATAGTTTCTAATTTCTTTTAATTTTCCATTATCCGAATAGAATTTCCATTCTCCAAAATAAAACCAATGCGCCAAGGCTCCATCAAACTCTAATTTTGTTTTTCCTTTTGATTCTAATTTTCCATTCTCATAATAGACCCTTAAAATACAAAATCCATTTTTATACTTCTCCGTTTTATAAATTTTTCCGCCTATATATGATTTCCATTTTTTTACCGGCACATCGTGTTTGTAATACTCATACGATTTATATCTAACATTATCCAGTGTATAATCATCTATCCAAACGCCTTCTTTTTTCTTGTCAATCTTCTGATTAATTGCTTTGGGCTTGCAACCCAAAAGAATCAGTCCGCAAAAGAATACTAAAAATAGGTTTTTCATATTATTTAAATTCTACACTTATAGACATTGCTCTACAAATGTAGAGTTAAATTTTTAATATGCAAGTTTTTTTAAAAAAAAGGTTCTGAGATTCTAAGTTACTAAGGGACTAAGGTTTTAAGCTCAAAGAGGCAGAGATTCAAAGGAACAAAGACCTTTTCCTTCTTTGTCAAAGCTTAAAACTTTGACAAAGATTCTGAAAGTAAAATTCCAAGAAACAGAGAATAATCCTAAATAAATTACCCCAAGCTAAAGCTGGAGGCAATTGAAAAAACCTTTGAACTTTTCAAAAAAAAAAAATCCGCTCATTTCTGAACGGATTCTATATTTATAACATTCAACTTTTTCAAAATTTAAAACTTTTACAAAGTAAATCTTAAAAAAACTTCGACTCTTAGTGTCTTCGCGGCAAAACTCTTATTTACTTAATTCCACAAAATATTTGTAAAACAACGGAATCGTTTCAATTCCTTTCAAGTAATTAAAGATTCCGAAATGCTCATTTGGTGAGTGAATTGCATCAGAATCCAAACCAAATCCCATCAAAATCGTTTTGCTTTTTAATTCTTTCTCAAACAAAGCCACAATTGGAATACTTCCTCCTGAACGAACCGGAATTGCAGGAACCCCAAACGTTTCAGTATACGCTTTATTTGCAGCTTGATATCCAATGCTGTCAATTGGTGTTACGTAACCTTGACCTCCATGATGCGGCGACACTTTTACTGTAACTCCAGCTGGTGCAATGCTCGTAAAATGTTTTGTAAACAATTCTGTAATCTCTTCCCAATCCTGATTTGGAACCAAACGCATTGAGATTTTAGCAAAAGCTTTACTCGCAATAACCGTTTTAGCACCTTCGCCAGTATAACCGCCCCAGATTCCGTTTACGTCTAATGTTGGGCGAATTGAGTTGCGCTCATTCGTTACATAACCTTTCTCGCCGTAAACATCATTTAAGTCTAAAGCTTTTTTATATTTTTCTAAACTAAAAGGCGCTTTTGCCATTTCAGCTCTTTCTTCTGCAGATAATTCCTGAACTTTATCGTAGAATCCTGGAATCGTAATATGATTGTCTTCGTCATGAAGCGAAGCGATCATTTTTGCCAAAACATTAATTGGGTTTGCTACCGCTCCACCGTATAAACCAGAATGCAAATCGCGGTTTGGACCTGTAACTTCAACCTCAACATAACTCAAACCTCTTAAACCAGTCGTGATCGATGGCTGTTGGTTTGAAATCATTCCCGTATCAGAAATTAAAATAACGTCGTTTTTCAGTTTTTCCTGATTGCGTTCTACGAACCAAGCTAAACTTGCCGAACCTACTTCTTCTTCACCTTCGATCATGAATTTTACGTTACAAGGCAAAGTGTTGCTTTGTACCATTAATTCAAGCGCTTTTACGTGCATGTACATCTGACCTTTGTCGTCACACGCTCCACGCGCGAAGATGGCACCTTCTGGGTGAATTTCTGTAGTTTTGATAACCGGTTCAAAAGGCGGTGAAGTCCATAATTCTAATGGATCTGGCGGCTGAACATCATAATGTCCGTAAACTAAAACCGTTGGAAGATTTGGATCTATAATTTTCTCTCCGTAGATAATTGGGTAACCTGGAGTGTCGCAAGTTTCGACAAAATCGCAGCCTGCTTTTGATAAACTTTCTTTTACAGCCTCTGCTGTATCAATAACATCTTGTGAGTATGCGGTGTCAGCACTAACCGACGGAATCTTTAATAATTCGATCAATTCATTGATAAACCGATCTTTATGTTGTTGAACGTAGGACTTAATATTTTCCATTTAAATTATTTTTATAGAAATCCAAAAGTACAAAAAAGAGAATTAATAATTTTTTTGAAATTTTTCTTTGAATATTCGAAAGTATGCTTATCTTTGCACCCACAATTACGCGGATATGGTGAAATTGGTAGACATGCCAGACTTAGGATCTGGTGCCGCAAGGCGTGTAGGTTCGAGTCCTATTATCCGCACTAAAAAAGCTTCTGAAGATATTTCAGAAGCTTTTTTGTTTTTAGCTCTATTTCTGCACATCGTCTATCCCAAATAATTTTTGTAAATTTTTCAAGGTAAGCGGTCCACCAATATGCTCCACTGATTTGTTTTGCATTATCACAAACTGAATACTTTTAGTCCCCATCGTTTTATCATAAAGAATCCCCACTAAATCTCCTTTCCAATTTCTATAAACAAAACGTTCCCCTTTTTTATATTCAGCACTATTCATTGTCTTAAAAACTTCATTATAAATCTCTATCATTTCTCTTTTCTTTAATTCATAGCTCCATCTTTTATCACTTACAGAAGTTAGGTCTGGCATATCTAAAAAATAAATTTCACCATACTTATTTATTTTCGTAGTTCCCATATTTACAGAAATCACTTCATCTGGTTTTGCAACCTCTGAAAGCTTAATTATTTGTGCATTAAGATTAAAGCCTAAAACCAAAACAATTGCTAATAATAAATTTTTCATTTTTTTCTATTTAAATTAATTAATGATCAAATGTAGTTTGACATGTATTTACAGTTTTACGGAAAATCGTAAAATGAAAAATTTATTCATTAATTGTTTAAATAGATTTTGCTTTGATTAAAGTTGTGGCAATTCTAACCGCAAAGATGGATTAAAATCCATCCCTACAATACATTTTGTTCCTATGGAACACTTAAAAATTCTAGCAGAATGATTCATTTTGCAGCGCCGTCCCGATAGCTATCGGGATTAATCCGTTGAAGATAAAGTAACCGCAATCTTGTCATTTCGACGTAAGGAGAAATCACACTTGTATACCTACAAAGATTGGCGATTTTCTTTACGGAGTTTCTAGTGCGATTTCTCCTTACGTCGAAATGACAAACTTTGTAAAAATTCATTCTGACGAATAAAAAACAATCAAAACACTAACAACCAATAAATTAACATCAAATCCAATCCAACAAAAAGATTTCTTCCGTATCTTTGCCAATCCAAAAAAATCTGCCAATAAACTCTTCTCTTTGCCTATTGCAGAACAAATTCCCCAAATTTTGTTTCGGTTATAAAATTCGTTTTCAACAACCTAACAATAAACAAAATGGAACCACAACTTCAAGAAATACGGGAACAACAAAAAGCATCTTGGAACAAATTTTCTCCAGGCTGGAAAAAATGGGATCATGAAATTCTGGATTTTATGAGGCCTTTTGCCGATGAAATTATTCGTTCGATAAACCCAAAAGGATCAGACGTAATTTTAGATGTCGCGGCTGGAACTGGCGAACCGGGTTTGAGCATTGCTGCGATGCTTTCTGACGGAAAAGTCATTATTACCGATCTCGCTGACGATATGCTCACCATTGCCCGTGAAAATGCTTTTAAAAAAGGAATTACAAATGTCGAATTTAAAGCTTGCGATGTCACCGAACTTCCTTTTTACGACAATACTTTCGACGCTATAAGCTGCCGAATGGGTTTTATGTTTTTTCCTGATATGCTTTTAGCAGCAAAAGAAATGTATCGAGTTCTGAAACCCGGAGGCAAAATCGCAACCGCAGTCTGGAGCGGACCTGAGAAAAATTTCTGGGTTACTGCTGTTGGTGGAACGATTAACAGAAACATGCAGCTCACTCCTCCTCCGCCCGAAGCTCCAGGAATGTTTCGCTGTTCGAAAAGTGGTTTACTGACAGATATTTTTAAACAAGCAGGATTTAAAAACACTTCCGAAACAGAGCTTACTGGCAAATTAAACTGCGGTACTGCAGAGGTCTACTGGAATCTGATCACAGAAATTGCCGCGCCTTTTGTCGCTGCGCTCAGCAATGCCGATGATGAAATGAGAGAAAAAATAAAACAAGAAGTTTTTAATTTAGTAAATGAAAAATTCCCTGACGGAGATGTAATCATCGACGGTAACGCACTAGTAATTGCCGCTGAGAAATGATTTTGAACTTATAAATAATCCTAAAAATCCGTATAGTTTTGTCATTTCGAGGAACGAGAAATCGCACTAGAAACTCCGCAAAGAAAACCCCTAATCTTTGTACATATCCGAGTGCGATTTCTCGTTCCTCGAAATGACAATACTTTGTGATAACTTTCTGTTTTAAATCATTTGTTTACTCCACATCCAAATAAGGATCTAAAACTTCAGCTAATTTATTAAGCCAATAAAAATTATCATCGATATTAGACAACTCAGATTCTAAGGTTTCGCATCCTCGCATGGAACATAACGAAAGCGCATAATTTACTTGTCGCATCGATTTTGCCATATCTTTTGGATCGATAATATCAGTAAAAAAATCTTTTAATCTATTTTCAACTTCTTTCGAAAGTGTTTCTGTAATCATTATCTTATTTTTTAAGTCAAATGTAATGATTTTGAACACAAATTTGTGTCTTATTAAAAAATAATTGTTATGACTTTTGAAATATGAATATTTCAGAAGAAACTTTTATTGCAAATCTTGGCATTCACATTAGGCAACTTCGTGAAAAAAAAGGCTTATCACAGCAAGCTTTAGCTGATGATTGTGATATTCCAAAAAATCAGATCGGCAGAATTGAAAGAGCTGAAATAAATACAGGTATAAGAACCCTTATACGAATCGCAAATGCTTTAGATATTGATCTTAAAGAATTACTTGATTTTCCTTTGAAATAAGAATATGAAATTCACTAATAAATGTTGACATCAAAACACAAAAGAATAGTCTTTTATAGATTTATATCCTTATTTTTCTTTCTGTTCTTTCTGTATTTTATCCCTAAAGAAATAGCTTATCCAAAATATAAAGTTGTAGGTTGGTCAGTACTTCCATTAATATTTTTACTCTTACCCTATTTATTATTCAAGACTGTAAAATCAATAAATCAAAAAAACAGGTCTGAATAAAACTTTAGGAATTTGTGCTTTATCAATATTAATCGTTGGGCCAACATATGGGCTTTTTCAAAAATATAGACAAGAAAAAGAATTAAAAACAAATGGAAAAACAACAAAGTGTATAGTCATTGATAGAAAAAAAACAAAAAAAGATTGGCTAATAAATTGCAAATACTTTGCAAATAATACAGAATTCATAACATATTATCATACTGACGAAGAAAACAAATACAGAATAGGAGATACAATCAAATTAGTATACAATAAAGATTTTCCCCGAATGTATGATCTTGTTTTTTAGATCAATCTTTACAATCGGAGAAAATTTCAACTAAAGCCTTTCCTTTCAAACATAAAAAAAACTCCAGTTAAAAACTGAAGGCAATTCATATCGTTTATTTGTTTTTAAGTCTAGTTTGTCATTTTGACGAAGGAGAAATCTTCGAAAGTAACTCCGCAACAAAAAGCAAATCTTTGTAGAGCTTCTCGCGAAGATTTCTCCTTCGTCGAAATGACAAGATTGCGGTTAATTATGCAAAAAACCTTTATCAAAGTTTTAAACTTTGATAAAGGTCTGTTCTATTAAAATGAACTTATATTACTTATATGGTTTAAAAATTTTAGCTATTTAATAATTCCAAAACTTTATCGACATTAACTTCGCTGTAATCATTAATATAAAAACTACATGGTGGAAGTTGTTCTTTTGTATGCGTACTTAAAACGCCAACGACTTTCATTCCTGCATTTAGTCCTGCTGTAATGCCCGAAAAAGAATCTTCGAAAACCACACAATCAGACGGAGAAACGCCAACACGTTTTGCGGATTCTAAATATACTTCGGGATTTGGTTTATGATGTGTAACATCTTCACTCGACATCATCGAATCCATTTTGTCTGCGATTTTCAAAGCGTTTGCAATCAAATCCAAATTCGCACGCGGCGCCGATGTTGCAACAGCTGTTTTAAATCCGCGAGCTTTTAATTCGCTTAAAAAATCCAAATAATGTGGAATCGTATCGACTTTGTCTTTATAAATTTCACGAAACATTCCTTCTTTTTCGTCTTCTAGTTTTATCAGTTCTTCTCCCGTAATTGGGCGCTTGAAGAAATGCGACATGATATAACTATTGTGTTTTCCGTACATATGTTCTTCAAATTCTTCGTTGGTATAAGGAACATTATATTTATCGAAAAACGCCTCAAAAGCCTTCACATGATACGGATTGGTGTGCGAAATCACGCCATCCATATCAAAAATTACACATTGCTGTTTCATTTTATATTTTGTTTTTTTAACGGCTGCAAGATAATTATTTCCGCAGAGTTGCGCAGAGATTTTCCGCAGAGATTCGCTAAGGTTTTTTTTTGAATCTCGCGAAGTCGCAGAGGCGCAAAATTTTTTGTTTCACGCAGATTTTTAAAAAGATTTAAGCAGATAAACGCAGATAATTATAAAATTAAATCTGCTAAAATCTGCGGAATCTGCGTGAAAAAAAATCCTTTTAAATCCTCTTAATCTGTGGCTTTAAAAATAAAAATCTTTGCGCCTCTGCGACTTTGCGAGATTAATTCTCTAACCAATCCAAATTTTACTTTTAACCAAAGTCATAGTCTGTCTCAAATGCTGATTACACGCAATTAGAATAATCAAAACCACCAAACCATAACCTACAATGGTATAAATCTCCATATCGGCCAATAAAGTGGCTTGCTTGGCAACTGTTCCGAAGACTTTTTTCAGCGCCAAAGTATTGGCATTATCTACTGAATATCCTTTTGCCATAAAGCTCTGCGCTGTTGAAGCAATAGTTTGCTGTGCTTCGGGATTTTCACCCGTTACAAACTGACTTAGTTTTAAAAAGTGTTTTTTATTTAAAAACACAACCGCATTCTGCATCACGCAAAAACCAATCGTGCTTCCCCAAAAACGACCTGAAACCCCAACAATTCCAGAAGAAACCGCCATTTTTGCCGGAACCGAAGATGTTGTAAACAAGATTAAAGGAACGAATAAAAACCCAACTCCAATTCCTTGTAAAACATACGGAATAATAATATCAGACAAAGCTACATCTGGTACAAAAAGAAACGTAAACCAAAAATGAAAAATGGCAATTAACGTAAACCCAATCATAAAAATGATTTTGGTAGAAACCGATTTCATCAGGAAAAATGCCGCTAAAATAAGCCCAATCACATTTCCTAGTCCGTTTATGTATTGCACACCCGCAACACGCGACGGATCCCAATTCCAAATCGAAAACATTGCCGAATGACAAAGACTCAGCGTTGCTCTGCTGATATAAAAAAGGAAAAACAATAAAAATCCGATTCGGAGATTGGCGTATTTAAAAACTTCAAAATCAAAGGTTGGTCTTTTTACCAAAAGTTCTTTAAAGATGAACAAACCTCCCGTGATTAAAGCAATCATTAAGGTTAGAACCATTTGAGAGGAATCAAACCAATATTTTTTCTCGGCATAAACAAAAAAGTAAGCACCGCAAAGAATGGCAGTTAAAACCAAAAAATAACTCATCCAATCGATTTGATACAACGGAATTTTCTTTGTGATTCGGTGCCCACGAAAAGTAACTAAGATTAAAAAGACATTCAAAACCTGTAATCCGCCCGAAACATAGAGCATGTATTTCCAATCGTAATGATCCAGAAACCAAACTGCAATATTCATAATAAAAGGCGTTGACAATAACAGCGAACCGTAATAAAACGAAAACCCAATAATAATGGCATTTTTAGAATTAAACTGCTCAATCAACAATTGTCTTATTGTAATTACCGGAAGCGCCATCAGGATTCCCTCGGCGATTCTCAGCATTAAAAAAAGATAAAAATTGGTAATATATGCTGATGAAACAATCGTAATCCCGATTAAGGAATAAACCGCCATCAGGTAGTTTTTTGCAGGGAAAAAACTCGAAAACCTACTTTCTATCAAAATCGTCGCGAGCAAAGTTCCGTACGTAACGCACATCGCAAACTGCAAATCTTCGGGCTCAATGTCCAGAAAACTTGCCGCGTACGTTACGTTTGAAGTGTAAACTCCCAATAAAATCATAGAATGCAAAAGGCAGACAAACAAAATAATAATGATTGCCCATTTTGGAACCCAGGATTTAAAAATACTTTTATCTTCCATTTTAGTGCGCTGCGATCACAGTAATATTCATTCCCGCTCTTAAAAAATCAGCCTGTTTGTCAGTGTTTTTTAACTGAATTCTAACCGGAATTCTTTGCTCGATTTTTACGAAGTTTCCTGTTGCATTATCTGGAGGAAGCAATGAAAATCTTGCCCCACTCGCTGGAGATAAAGAAGCAATTGTACCAATAAATGTTTTGTCGCTTACGGCATCGGCTTTTATTTCAACATCCTGCCCAACAGTTAAATATTGCAATTGTGTTTCTTTAAAATTGGCTGTAATCCATTTTTCTTTGCTTACAATTGATAATAAAGACTGACCTTCTTTTACCAATTGTCCAGACTGTAAAGTTCGTTTTCCAACCCAGCCGTCGTAAGGTGCCGTAATTACAGTGTACGAAAGAAATAACGCAGCATTATCAGCCACAGCTTGTTTGGAAGCAATATTGGTTTGCGTTGTTGGAACATTTGCTTCAGCAACAGAAGTACTTAAAGTCGCAGAATGAATTCTGTTTTTCATTTCCTGAAAATGCGCCTGCGCCGATTCGTAATCTGCTTTTACTTTTTCTAATTGCTGAGAAGTTGCAGCTTCATCTTTTACCAAAGCTTTATATCTTTCGTATTCCAGTTTTGTTTTCCAAAGATTCGATTTTGCGCCTTCTAATTGCGATTCGTTAATAGCCGTTGCACTTGCTGTTGTAACTGCATTTTTCTGCGCCACAACACTGTTTTGCTGCGCGTTTTGAACATCGGCAAGAGCCACATTCAATTTTGATTTGTATTCGCGATTGTCAATCACAACCAAAGTATCACCCTTATGCACAAACTGATTTTCGTTAAAACGAACTTCCTGCACATAACCTGTAATACGCGACATAATTGGCGTTACGTATTGTTCGACCTGCGCATCATTGGTTTCTTCATGATTTCTATTGAATACATAAAACCAAATTCCTAAAATAACCCCGCTTACCACAAGCGTACACGCAATAATTGTTATTAATATATGAAACGTTCTGTTTCTTCTAGTTTCATTTTTTATCTTAACCATAAACTTTATATCTTTAATTATTCTCCCCCAGATTAAAATCCGGCGCTACAATATGAATCGTTCTTCCGGAACTGAAAATCTATATCTTTACTCTATTCTCATGCTTCTTTCTTCTATCAAGTCTAAAACTATCTAACTCTGAGGCATAATCCCAGCCGTATGAAGCAATTCATAATGTTTTAAAACCGCATCTAAATGAGTAGAAATTTTGTTGTATTTCGCCTGAAGTAACGCATTATCAGCATCGACCATTTCGGTTATTAAAACTAATTGGTTTAAGTATTTCACTTTTACGATTCGGTAATTTTCATTGGCTAAATCCAACGCTTTGTCGACCACCACAAATTTTTCAAGGATTTCTTGATATTGTGTATGTTCTTTATACAGCTTGTCCTGAATTTCTTCTTTCACAATTTCTGACTGCATTTCCTGCCATCTGATTTTGGTATTCGCCTGTTCCATTTTCGTTTTGTTTTTATACAAAGACGAAAGATCAAAAGTCGCTTCGATTCCTACTTGTCCCAAAGTATACAAATACGGATTTGGCGGAAAGAATTTATAGTTAGGATAATAAAAACCATAATTCCCAAAGAAATGAACGCTTGGCAGATAATTTCCTTTAACCAGTTTC
Organism: Flavobacterium sp. YO12; assembly: GCF_004119495.1. Lineage (GTDB taxonomy): Bacteria > Bacteroidota > Bacteroidia > Flavobacteriales > Flavobacteriaceae > Flavobacterium. The sequence continues at coordinate 117,957 of NZ_NRQU01000002.1, read as the reverse complement.
AGTTCTGTTTTACTGATACTTAATTCCTGGCTCGCAATACGCATTTCTTCGTTTTGCAACGCTTTAGTCATATAATAATCGTACGGATCTAAACCGCTCATTTCGTCTAAACTTGATGTTGTGTCAATTGCTATTTCCTCGTTTTCAGGAATCTGAATTAAAGTTTTCAGATCGTGAAGTGCGATTTTAATGTTTTTGGAGTTAGTTAACGCATTCAATTCGCGATCTGAAAGCTGTAATTCGGCACGAATAACTTCGTTTTTCGTAACCGTTCCATGTTTTTGAAGCGATTGTACTTCTTTCAGTCGGCTTTTTTCTTCTTTGATGTTTTCTTCAAAAATCTTTTGAAGTTCCATCATTTTATAAATCGCCAGATAGTTGGCTACAACTTCCAGTTCGATGTCATTTTCAACCTTTTCGGTTTTTATTTTCGCAATTTCGTTTTCCTGATTTGCAATTTTAATGGCATTATTAATCTTATTTCCAGCATAAATTGGCATTTTAAAAGTCGAATTGACCTCATAAATTTCAGGGATTGCCTTTGTTACTTCTTTACCATTCAAGAAGCCGCTTCCTTTGAATTCAGTAATATTCGTAATTCTCGAATACATGCCGTTTAGCTGTACATCGGGCAGTCGAAGTTCTTTTCTTTCTTTGATGTTTTGCTCTGAGAGCGTGACCTCCAATTGAGATCTAAGGATTTTTTTGTTGTTTTCTCTAGCCAGTTTCAAAGCTTCTTGTAATGAAACCGAATGAACTTCCTGCGCTTGTAAGCCATTGAATGTTAATACAATTAAGAATAACAGCAGGATTCTGGGAAAACAGTCGTCTGTAGAATTTGTTGTTTTAAGGAACATGAATAAATAAATATTTTATGCTGCAAAGTTCCTTCATTTTTCCGTTGACTGATAATTCTAAAAAGCCAAGAACATATTCATTTCGGACAAATGTTAAAATCGAATTTTCCGAAAACGTTATATTAAAACACTGGAAAACAATTTATTACAAAATAAATTTGAATTGTGATTATTTTTCAAATTCTCTCGCAGATTTGGCAGATTATACAGATAATTAATATGTTGAAGTGAAAATCTGCGCAATCTGCCAAATCTGCGAGAGAAAAAAATAAATCATTTTCTCTCCAAAATCTCCTCGCCATTTAGATAATCGGAAGGTCTTTGACCTAAAATCTTGAAGAATGTATTACTGAACGTTGGAACACTATTATAACCAACTTCTTCGGCTACCTCTTTTACCGAAAGTTTTCTTTCTAACAAAAGTTCGATTGCTTTTAAAATTCGGCGAATGGTATAATATTGAATAAAAGACATATTAAGATCTTTTTGAAACAAGCGATACAAAGAGCGTTCGCTGTAACCAAATTCATGGGCAACATCAGCAAAGAGAATTGTTTCGCCAAGATTATTCTCGATATAACGCAGAATTTTACTAAGTCGTTTATCTTTTGGCTGCGGCAGTTCTAAAGGTAAATTATTAGTACATATTTGCGGGAGAATCGCTTTTATGGCTTTGGCAATAGCAAAATTCGGAGTTCCCTTTTTAAGATCACCATTCCATCGATTGGTAAAAAGCATCATTTGCAGCAGTAAATTATTAACTGGATAAATTCCTTCTACTTTATAAAAGTCGTCTTCGTCTTTTTCTACTGGAAAATACAAATTTCGCATCGTAACACTTTCAGATTTTGGCTCGATGCTGTGCTCCACTCCACTCGGAATCCAGATAAAATGTCTTGCGGGTAAAAAATAGGTTTTGGTCTCAGTCGTTACAAAAACGACATCGCCTTCAGCATACAGCAATTGTGCTTTAATGTGTCGATGCGGCGGCACAAACAATTCGCCCATCAAATCGTGGTGGCAATAAATGCTTTTTTTATCGGCATCTACTTTCTTGATGTAATATTTATCTAATTTCTGACCAGAATGTTCCATTGAAACTTAATACGGAGAATTTTGTGATATTAAAGATAAGAAGAAATAAATTGTGATAACCACAACGTTTGTCATTTCGACCGAAGGGAGAAATCACACTAGTTGGTCGCCAAAAATTGGAAGATACACTTTACGGAATTTCTCGTGCGATTTCTCCCTTCGGTCGAAATGACAAATCAAACTGATCAATACAAAACTTTGCGGTTAAACCTAAAAACAAAAAAGCCTTTCTGTTAAGAAAGGCTTTTAACAACTTAGGCGGTCTGGACGGGACTCGAACCCGCGACCCCATGCGTGACAGGCATGTATTCTAACCAACTGAACTACCAAACCCTGCGTTATTGCGAGTGCAAAAATACAACAGAATTTCGTTTCTGCAAGGGTTTTTAGGAATAAAAATCGAGAAATTTTTAATTAGCTTAATTCCAATATTTTAAAATCTCACTTTTAAAACAAAAAAGAAGAACTTTCTTTCTTTTTAACCGGGAAGAGCGCAAAGTTCTTTAATCTTTCGACCTTTGTCAAAGTTTGAAACTTTGACAAAAGCTTTTCATGTAGTATTATTTATCTCGTTTTTAAACATAGCTCGTGGTTTTAACCACGGGAGACGTATTTATACACATTGTGTTCCCGTGGTTGAAACCACGGGCTATATTTTAATATAATGAATGAAAAACCTTTGTAGAGTTACTTGCGGAGATTTCTCCTTCGTCGAAATGACAAACTGTATGATAAAATTAGAATTACAATAAAATACAAAATCCGCAAAGCTTAAAAAAACTTTGCGGACTTTGCGTAAATCTTAGCGTTCTTTGCGGTTAAAAAACAAAAACCAAAAGTGTCTTAAATCAAAAAAGCCATCCACAAAAGTGGAAAGCTTTTCATTGGTCTAACTACTAAACCAGCTACGAGTTACAAAGTCGTAGCAAAACAACACAACTAATCTTAGATACCGTATTTGGGCAAAAAAGCCTTTCCGTTAAGAAAGGCTTTTCCCAATATTGCGGTCTGGACGGGACTCGAACCCGCGACCCCATGCGTGACAGGCATGTATTCTAACCAACTGAACTACCAAACCTCTGCGTTATTGCGGTTGCAAAGATAGTACAGAATTTCATTTCTGCAAGTGTTTTTGTAAAAAAAATGAAATAAATTTTTAAATATTTATCCAAAGTTTTGTTTTTCAACCAAATATGTTGTCAATATTTTTTCAAAATTATCGCCAACATTCACCGGAACGTACTTAATTTGGTTCTTTGCACAGGTTAAAGCCAAGTTTTTAAAATAGGCCTCTACCCTTTTTTCATATTCAATTTTAACATTATCAGCAAAAATAGAAACCTCTTCTCCTGATTCTAAGTCGATAAACTTTCTTGGCGCGTTGTCAAAATCAAATTTTAACTCCGTTTCATTATCAACGACATGAAACAAAACTACTTTATGTTTATTATGCTTTAGATGCTGCAAAGCGTTAAAAAGCTTTTCGTCATCTTCGGTCTGAAACATATCTGTAAACAAAATGATCATCGAACGGCGATGCATTTTCTCTGCTATTTGATGCAAATAGGTAATTGTATTGGTCGTTTTTTTGACTTTTGGCTGAACCAATAATTCTTCCAGTTTGTTTAAAAGCATTCTATGATGACGATCGCTTCCTTTTTCTGGAGCATAATATTCGTATTTATCAGAGAAAACGCTTAAACCAACAGCATCGCGCTGTTTCTTTAAAATATTCATTAAAACCGCCGACGCCAAAACTGCAAAACCAATCTTTTTTTCATAAAATGGCTGATCTGATTTTAATTCTGGATAATGCATCGACGACGAATTATCGACAATTAAATGACAGCGTAAATTAGTTTCTTCCTCAAAACGTTTTGTGTATAAACGATCTGTTTTAGCAAACAATTTCCAATCGATATGTTTAGTGCTTTCGCCTGCATTATACACTTTATGTTCAGCAAATTCAGCCGAAAATCCATGAAACGGACTCTTGTGCATTCCGGATATAAAACCTTCCACAACCTGATTCGCCAGCATTTCAAGATGTTGAAAACTGGAGACTTTCTCTATTTCCGATTCGATTTTCATTCGGTTTCTTTTTTAATGTTTTGAGCTTTATAAAGCAAATCTGTCGCCATAAATAATTTACGCTTCAAGATCGGACTAAAATTAGGATTTTCTTTTAAGAATCGCTGCACTTCATCAAAAGCAAATTTAGACGAATATCTCCCAACGGTATTATCAAGCCAATCTTTCGGGAAGAAAATATCGCCCGTGCGCTGAATTTCATCGACTAAATCTAATGAAAATCTAATATACTTTTGCGCACTTTCCTGACGAAGCGGATGGTGAATATTACTCAAACCAGCCGAAACCCACGATTCTTTTTCGCGGTTTGAATCGTCTTTTAAAGATTCCATAAAGGCATTTCGAACTGATTCGTCTTTTGACAATGATGGAAGCAGAAACGCAAAACGCTTTTGTTTATCAGGATTTGAGATTGTTGTTCTTGTTTTTTCCAGAATTTCGTCGGCTTTTTCATGTTTAAAAATCGCCAAGTTCATTGCCATATTGGTAAAATCATCTTCATTTAATTTTAAACCAGGAATTACAATTTCCTTATTCCAAATCTGATATAATTTAGCTTTCGCCGAATCTGAATAGGCAATCGAACTGAACAATCCGAATAAAGTCTTTTTAATATTTGCCGATAAATTCGCCTGCAAACGTTCATTCAAAACTGTTTCAAGTTGTTTCTGAACTTTATTTTGTTGTTTTTCGGTAAATAATCTCCAATAAATAGTATTCAAATTATTTGAGGCAATTCTCAAAACCAATTCGTTTTCTTCTGTCTGAATCCCTTTTAAAAAGCAATCATAAGCCTTATCTGGCGAGATATTTCCAATCAATGTGTTTTCATAAAGATTACTATAACTCGATGCTCTTGCAACCTCATCTTTCAGCGTTGCGATATACTTTAAATTATTCTCGTCAAGCGGAAAAACACCGTATCCAAAACCATTATAATTGTAAACAATAGAAAGTGGTTTTTCAAGTCCAACTGCTTCTTTTAAAATCAGATTTTGCTCTTTAATATTCGCTGTTAAAACTTTTACATTATCTGCATAAACAAAACCAATCTGAAAAATTTGCGGCCAAACATTATCGGATTTATCTTCTGCTTGTTGTTGAATTTCAAATTTCTTGATTCTGTTTTTAGAGTCGTATTCAATCTTATCTGTAAAAATGGCTCTTCCGGATTTGTTTACCCAAACTTCGCTCCATTTTTTCATATCAAGAGGCGTCTCGGCATCCAGAATTTCTACAAGATTATTCCAGTCGGCATTATCATTGGCGTATTTTTGAATGTATTTTTGGATTCCTTTCTGAAAAGCTTCCTTTCCCATCGAAGCTTCTAACTGGCGCATCATAATTGGTGCTTTGTTGTAAATAATAGCACCGTAAAGCGAACCTGCATTTTTTAAATTCGCCAAATGCTGCTTTATCGGATGTGTTCCCAAAGATCGATCTTCTGCGTAAGCGGTGGCATAATGGGCTGTGAAAAACTGTAAATTATGATTGACTTTCGGAAAAATAGGATTCATGATTTTATCTGCCATGAAGTTGGCAAAAACCTCTTTCATCCAAACATCGTCAAACCATTTCATGGTTACCAAATCACCAAACCACATATGCGAGGTTTCGTGTGCAATGAGTTTCGCTCGGTTTAATTTCTCGCTGTCGGTTGCGCTGTTGTCCAGAAATAAAGTTGATTCTCGGTATTGAATTGCGCCAACATGCTCCATTCCGCCATACTGAAAAACAGGAATTGAAGCAAAGTCTAACTTTTGAAAAGGGAATTTATAATTGGTGTATTTTTCTAAAAAGTTTAAAGATTGTTGATGCAAATTAAAAATAGTATCGGCGCTTACGCGAAATTTTTCCTGACTGTTTTCACGATACAGCATTGTCATTTCTAAACCTGGTTTTTGCGTGGTACTTTTGAATTTTCCGGCAACAAAAGAAAACAAATAGGTACTCATTTTATCTGATTCTCCAAAAGTGTACAAAGTAAAATCGCCTTTTTCTAATTTCTCTTTTACATCGGCTCCAGCCAAAACCGACCAATCTTTTGGTACAGTAAGACTCAATTTATAAGTCGCTTTTATGTCTGGCTGATCAAAACACGGAAACAAAGTACTTGCACGATCTGGAACTAATAGAGTATAGAGAAAATCATCATTTCTATTCAACGATAAATTACCTGCAATGAAGGATATCAAGATTGTATTTTTTCCCATAATTAAAGCTAAGGGAGAAATTACAATATGTCCTTTTTCGTGAACAATTGCCATGCTTTTTCCGTTTACGGCAACTGATTTTATGTTTAACGTTTTTTCTTTAAAATCTAAAAGCAAGGGCTGACTTAGATCAGTCAAATTTAAATTTACAATCAAATGAGCATTTATATTTTCTTCTTTTTGATTGGGAATCTCAAAAGACAAATTATATTGAACATCTGAAATTTGTTTTTTTCGAAATTGTGCCAATTGCTCTGAAACACCACTTTCTAAAATTGCACTTTCTTTTTCTTTTGATTGCGAAAAACAACTTGGAATCAACATAACAAAGCAAAGAAAGGTGTATAGATTTTTCATTTTTTAAGGAATATAAGATTCGTTAAAAATAAAAAATGTTTGCCACGAATTTCACTAATTTCCACGAATTAATTTAAAATGTTTGCCACTCGCGATAGTTATCGGGAGTAATGAAAACTCAAGCAAAAAATTTAATTTGTGGAAATTAGTGAAATTCGCGGCAAAAAAACTCAAATAAAAAAGGTTTGACTTTCGCCAAACCTCTTTTATATAAATCATAATCTTACGATTACAACAAAGCGTCTAAACTATCTGCGTAGGTTTGTTTCGGAGCTACTCCTACTTGTTTTCCTACTACTTCACCGTTATGAAACACCAAAACGGTTGGTATGTTACGCACACCATATTTTGCAGCGAATTCTTGGTTTGCATCTACATCTACTTTACCAACAACTACTTTTCCTGCGTACTCATCGCTTAATTGGTCAATGATTGGACCAACCATTCTACAAGGACCACACCATGCTGCCCAAAAATCTACCATTACTGGTTTATCTGATTTTAAAACTACTTCATCAAAAGTAGCATCTGTTATTGCTAATGCCATAATTTCTTATCTTTTAAAATTATCGTCTGAATTGTTATGTTTCAAACTAGAGTACAAATTTAAAAATTTAAAACAAATGAAACATCATTCGTAAATTAGTTTTCATTATAAATGTATTGTCTTTAATTATATCAGTAATTAAAATCCAATTTTATCAATTTAAACTTACAATTAGCTTACTGTAATCTTTTTAAGAATAACATTCTTTTTTAGCTTATCTTTAATGATCCAGAAAAATTTATCCAGATGAGAGAAACTTTGCAACAAATAAAAAACTTTTTTCAATCGGTTGGTTTTAAAAAATATGCTAAGCGCTTTGGTTATTTTATTTTGGGACTTATAGCATTGCTTTTAATTGCCTGCGGAGGATTATCGATCTATTTCAACAGAAATAAAACCGAAATTATTGCCAAAGTAAACGCCAAAATCAACGAAAATATAAATGGCGACTTTCATATTGGCGACTTTCACTATAAATTTTTAACTGGTTTTCCTAATTTCACTTTAGCCTTAAATGATATCGAGCTCAAAGACAAAAAATGGAATACTCATCATCATACTTTATTAAAAGCCAAAGAAATTGAAGCCCGACTAAATATCTGGAGTTTATTGCATCATGAAGTTAATATTCATAAAATCCTCATTAACGACGCTGATATTTACATCTATAAAACGAAAGACGGTTATACAAATTCGGATATTTTTAAACCAAAAAAGAAAAAAGATCCGCAAAAGAAATCTGAAACTGAAACTACAATTGATCAAATCGACCTCAGCAATGTTCGGGTTACCATAAATAACCAACTCGGAAATAAATTGTTTGATTTTGATGTTCACAATTTAAACTCTAAAGTAAATTACGATGGAGACGATTGGAGTACTGACTTGTTTTTAGACACTCAAATAAACAGTCTTGCTTTTAATACCGTTCACGGAAGTTTTGCTAAGCAAAAGGAACTAAAAGGAACTTTGAATGTATCGTATTCTGCAAACAAACAGAAAATTGACATTGTAACCAAAGGTTTAAAAATAGGCACAGATTCGTTTGATATTGTGGCATATTTTAATATCGGAAAAACCAATTCGCTTTTTGGAATCAACATAGACACTCATATTTTATGGAGCAATGCATCAAATTTATTATCGGCAAATATCAGTTCTAAACTTAACCGATTTGATTTAAAAGAGCCCATTGCTGTAAACTGTGATCTAAAAGGAGATTTAAACGTGCATGACGATCCTAAAATAGTGGTGCAGGCAATGTGCAAAAACAATGAGCTCACGATTCCTGACGGACAAATTAAGAAATGCAATTTTAAAGGAATTTTTACCAATAATTTCAAGCCGAAGGAAGGTTTTAATGATCCGAATTCAGCTGTAATTTTAACTCGATTTTCTGGAGAATATCAAAATATTCCGCTTTCAATTCCGCAATTATCTATCAATAATCTTGAAAAACCTATTGCAACTGGAACTGTAAATTCTGATTTTGATGTCGAAAAACTAAATGAAGTAAGCAATGACAAATGGATTCATTTTTCTGAAGGTCATGCAAAAGCCAATTTGAACTTTCAGTTTGACATTGTCGATTTATACATCAACAAACCTAAATTTATTGGGAGTATAAATGTCGAAAACACTTCGTTTGATTTTATTCCGAAAAAAATTCATGCCGAAAAAGTAAACGTGCAGCTTGACTTTACTGAACAGGCTTTACTAATTAAAAAAATCACTTACAAACACAATAAAAACTCTATTATTATTGATGGTAAAATTGATAATTTCTTAAATCTATACTATGATGCTCCCGAAAAAATGGTTGTAAACTGGAACATTTATTGCCCAAATATTGATCTTAAACAATTTCTGGGCGTTTTAACTGCTTCTCAAAAAAAGCAAAACCGCTGTTAAAAATAAAAAACCAACGATCTCAAACCATTTGCGAACTGTAATCGAGAAATGCGCCGTTGTTATTGACATTAAAGCGGACAAAATAAATTACAATAAACTAACCGCCACAAATACAACGGCACGCATCCAAATGATCGATTCGAGACTGCTTATAAAAAATGGCTCACTGCAAACTTCGGGCGGCAGTATAACTTTTAACAGCGAAATAAAACCAAGCGGAAACAACTACGCTTTTAGCTCAAACGCACAGGTTAATCGAGTTGACATTGCAAGTTTCCTAAAATCGTTTAACAATTTCGGAATCAAATCTTTCAGTCCAAACAACATTAAAGGACGCCTTACAAGCACTGCCAATGTAAATGGTTTTATTAATAGTCACGGAGAATTAATCACCAATTCGATGCACGGAAAACTCGATTTTAATGTTAATCAAGGTGCTTTGGTAAATTTTCAGCCAATTGTAAAAGTTGGTAAATTTGCTTTTCCTTTTCGTGATGTCGAGAATATCACTTTCAGCGATTTGTCCGGTCATCTTAACATGCGCGGCGAGCAAGTAGACGTAAACAATTTAACGATAAGTTCCAGCGTACTGAACATTGATGTTGATGGAATTTACTCTTTTGGACGAGGAACCAATCTCGCCTTAACAATCCCGCTTCGAAACTCTAAAAACGACGCCAAACTCGCCAGCAAAGCCGAGCGCGATGCTGTTCGCGAACGCGGAATTGTCCTGCATTTAATCGCTCTTGATGATAATGGAAAAATGAAAATTAAGTGGGGGAAGAAGGATAAAGAAAAGTAAAAATCACTGCCGTTTTTATCATTTAAAAAATGATTCTATAATACATATTTTTTACATTTACTGTAAACAAATTATAAATGCCACAACCAAAAACCAAAACCAGACTTTGGACACGAGAGGAATTTATCGTTGCTCTAAATTTATATCTTACAATTGAATACAAAAAAATCAATCATCAAAATCCAGATGTAATTAAATTAGGCAATTTAATAAACCGAACCCCGAGTTCAATATCTATTAGATTAGCCAACTTTGCCAGCGTTGATCCATATCATCAACAAAGAGGTGCGGGAGGCTTGCAAAATGGCGGAAAAAAAATTCAGTCTATTTGGGATGAATTCTTCAATAATAGAGAAGAATTATTATTTATGAGTGAGGAAATTATTGCCCAAAAAGAGAATACATCTATTAAAAATAAATACGAAAATATTCTTTTAGATCTAAAAGATTTACAAGGAGAAACAGTTATTCGTGAAATCAAATCAAGAGTAAATCAATGTGTGTTTCGAAAAATGGTCTTAACAAACTATTCATCCAAATGTGCAATAACAGGAATTGACATTCCTGAATTACTATTTGCTAGTCATATTGTTCCTTGGTCAAAAAATGAAAAAGAAAGATTAAATATCCAAAATGGAATTTGTTTCTCTGCTCTTTATGATAAAGCATTTGACAAAGGTTTGATCGGAATAAGTACAAATCATGAAATAATATTTTCGGAAACACTTAAGAAGAAAAAAGGAACAGAATTTTTCGATAAATATTTTAGTTTAATTGAAAATCAAAAAATAAAATCTCCTCATATTGCGCCGCGAAAAGAGTTTCTAGAATATCATTTGGATACGATTTTTAATAAACAAACAGCATTATAATTAAAACCTAGATATTGGAAAAACAAAAAAAAGCCACTTCATCAGTGGCTTTTTCATTTTCTTAATTCTCAACCTCAAAATAAGGATTTAAAATCTCGGCTAATTCATTGAGCCAATAATAACCTTTTTCGAGGTTTATTTTCTCGGTTTCGAATGTTTCACAATCCCGAATTATACTTAAAGCAATTAAATAATTGATTTGTCGGATTGCTTTTGCCAGACTTTTGGGATCAACTGTTTGGTTGAAAAAATTGGCTAACCGCAATTCGGTTTCTTTTGAAAGCGTGTTTGTACTCATAATCTCGAAATTTAGGAAATATAAAACCCGTATGGGTTAGCTGTCCTACGCCTTCGAGAACGCGTTGTGGTTGTTTCCAATACCGCCAGCGTACCATACGGGCAAAAAGTTTTGTTGTGTTCATATTCTCGATGTTTAGGACTGCAAATATATTAAAAAACCTGAGCAGATTATGTGATTTTCTTACAATTTAGTTTGTTTACTCTTGTAAAGTTACTTGCGAAGATTCCTCTCCCGAAGCCTCGGGATCGGAATGACAAACAAGACGATAAATCGTATATTTTTTTCATAATATTTTACTAATCTCTTTGGCTTTTTGCGCTAAAAAAGATAGCTTTGAGAAACAATCATTAAATATAAACCGATATGAAAATTCAAATCAATACCGACAAGAACATCGAAGGACACGAAAGATTAGCAGCTTATTTTTCTGAAGAATTAGAAAAAGGTTTAGCTCGTTTTGAAGATAAAATTACCCGCATTGAAGTACATTTTGGAGATGAAAATGGAGAAAAATTTAGTGTAAACGATAAAAAATGTGTAATCGAAGTTCGTCCTGTAAAATTACAGCCTATTACCGTAACAGAACATGCCGATACACTCGAAAAAGCTTTTAGCGGCGCTTTAACTAAAGCAAAGAAATCATTGACTACTACTTTCGAAAAACTGAAGGCACATTAATATAAACATCACATACAAAAATGGCATTATCTCAAATCAAGATAATGCCATTTTTTATTTCAATAAACCTGCTGGTTCGCTCCACTAGGATCGTAAAAAACATTAAACACATAGAAACATAGATTTTATGATTCGAAAAGGAGACAAAAAGAAACATGTTTCTTTCACATAGTTGTTTGTGTGTATTTAAAATAAGTGAAACACCTAATTTTGACTATAAAAACTATGTTTCTATATGTTTAATAAAGCGTTCATTTCTTTCCAATGCAGTATATTAACTGGTTCGTTAAACTTCGTTGCGCTCTTAACCATTGCTTTTGCAATATCTCTGGCTTCAATTCCTTTATAAGCGCTTAGTTTTCCAATAAATAACGGATTAATGACTTTAAAAACTGCTTTAAAGATTTTTTCCAGTGGTCGATTTTCTTTTCGATCTCCTAAAATCATCGAAGGACGAAAAATATAAGTATGCTCAAAATTTAAATTAATAATATTTTGTTCTGCCTCACCTTTTGTTTTCACATAAAAAACAGATGAATTTACATTTGCACCAATTGCAGAAACCAAGAATACTGATTTTGCACCATTTTCTTTAGCGAGTTTTGCTGCCAAAACTGGATAATCATGATCTATTTGATAGTACACTTTTTTATCTGGTGTTTTCTTTTGCGTTGTGCCAAGCGAAATAAAAACTTCATCTATTTCAATGCCTTGCACTACATTGGCTAACGAATTAAAATCACCTATAAGCGTTTTTAATTTGGGATGCTGGATATTTAAATCTTTTCGAACAACTATTACAACTTGTTCATAAGCATCATCCTTCAATAAGTTTTCTAGAATGTACGATCCAACTAGTCCGCTCGCGCCATATACAATTGCTTTTTTCATAAAATAGAAAATTTGTTTTCCCGAAGTTAGAAAATTATCAGCTATTTTTTTGAATTGAAGCATTTAAACACACACAGCATGCAAAAGAATGCATTTGAAAAGATTATTTCCTCTACCAATCTCAAAAGCTATGAGAATAAAAGAAATCAATAAAATCAACTGCTAAATTTAAAGCTCCAGAGGAGCAATATATTTATAGCTAATTTGATATCCGTTATAAAAATCCAGCTCCAGCGGAACGACATATTATTTTTACTGACAATACTCAATATATCACCCCGCTGGGGTTCTTTTTTTGGTGTCCTTTTATTTTCTATAACTATTTCGTCCCTCAGGGACTTAAGATTAGTCCTCCTTAGATAAGACAATTAAGATAATAATAACGTTTTTCGATATTGTAAGAAGTAAATTTGCAGTCCCAAAAATAAAACTTGAAAACAAGTGCATAGTTGGGATTTTATACCATAATTATTAAAAACACATTCATGAAAAAGCAATTACTCGCATTATTAATCGCAGTTTTTATAGGCTTTGGCGCCAATGCACAAGTAAAAACCCCCGAAACAAATATTCTGGTTTTAATTTATTCGCAAAACGGAGGCACATATAAAATGGCTAAAGCAATTGCCGAAGGAATTCAGGAATATCCAAATACAAGAGCAATTATAAAAAGAGTTCCGTCCATAAATCCAAAAGAAAAACTAAATTCTGACGTAGAAAAACTGCCAGTTGCTGTTATTGATGAATTGGCTAATTATGACGGAATCGCATTTGGAAGCCCTGTTCATTTTGCCAATATCAGTGCCGATATGAATTACTTTTTCAGCCAAAGTATTCCTCTTTGGACTTCAAGAGCTTTAGAAGGAAAACCATCAACTGTATTTATGTCTGCAGGATCTGGCGCAGGAAAAGAAGCTGCAATATTATCTTTCTGGAATATTCTGGCTTCTCACGGAATGATAATTGTTCCTACTGGAATTATGGGAACAGCTGGTTTAGACAAATCAGTACCACAAGGAAATACGCCTTTTGGAGCCACCGCATTAACGGGATCAACTGGAACAAGACCTTCTTTAAGCGAATTAAATTTAGCTAAAGAACAAGGAAAAGCTTTAGCAAGAGCCGCATCTGGATTGAAAAACACAGAAAATATCAAAACTGTAAAAACAACTTCGGCAGAAATTAAAACTGATATCAACAAAACATTAAAAGACAACAACATTGTGCTTCCTGAAGCTCCTAAACCAGTTGGAAATTATGTTCCGTATACGATTTCGAATCATAAAGTATACATTAATCAAGTTGCCTTAAAAGAGGGAAAAATTTTAAATCCGGGTAAAGTTGGTGCAAATGTTACTGATGAGCAAGCGAAAGAAGCAACATATCAAACCATGCTGAATGTAATTGCGGTTTTAAAAGAAGCTTGCGGAGGCGATTTGAATAAAGTAAAACAATGTGTGCAGTTAACAGGATTTTTTAATACTACTCCTGAATATACACAACATGCTGGAATTATGAATTCGGCTTCAAATTTAACCGCTTTGGTTTTTGGAGAAAAAGGAAAACATGCCAGAGCTACAATTGGTGCAGTTTCACTGCCTATAAATTCGGTTGTAGAAATTCAGGCGATTTTTGAAATTGAATAGTACATATGATTTAAAACAAAAAGCGGAATACAATTGTATTCCGCTTTTTTTATGATTTTGGTAAAGGTGCTCCCACTGCAATATCACAGCGATGTCCTGGTTGTCCGTGTGCCGGATTCATTCCTTCGGCTACCTTTTGAGTAGTTTCTGTACTTAACAAAGCTGGAACTGGATTTGCTGCCGGCGGCGGCGTTACCGTAAAATTTTGTGTCGCTGTTCCGCTTTGCGGAGTTGAAGCCGCAGCAGTAGTAGTTTTTGCAACTGGCGAATTTAAAGGTGCTCCAACTGCAATGTCGCATCTATGCCCTGGTTGTCCGTGAGGAGGATTCATTCCTTTGGCCACTTTTGCAGGTGCAGCAACTGTAGTTGTAACTACATTTTTTTGATTCGGATTTACTTGTACCGTTTGAGCCGTCTGCATTGTTTGTGCCTGTTGCGCAGGAGCAGAATTTAACGGAGCTCCAACTGCAATATCACAACGATGTCCTGGCTTTCCGTGAGCAGGATTCAATCCTTTTGTCTCGCTCAAAACAGTATTTGGGTTTGCAGCAGGCATTTGCTGTTGCTGTTCTACCACTGACTTCGTTTTTGAGGTGTCTTTTGCCAAACCTAATTTTACTAATTCAGAAGTTGGTGTGCTCTCCTGAGGTTCTAATTCTTTTTTACAAGAAACCAGAAGTAAAGAAGTAATAACAAATGAACTTATAAAGATTTTCGGATTCATATCTAATGTGTTTAAAGCACTCAAATATACTCGTTTTTTTAAAACTAAACCTTAAAGGAATCTAAGATAATTTAAGTTTTACTTGAAGCTTATTTGAAGATTAATCTCGCCAAAGCGCAAAGTTTTTTATATTGCTTATTTATAGTTTAAAAAATTAATACCTTTAAACTAAAATAGTATCTCACATGAAAAAAACATTCTTATTACTTTTATTCGTTGCTGCTTTTGCAAATGCTCAAACCTCAGACAAAGATAAAATCAATCAAACAATTGATGCTTGGCACAAAGCTGCCGGCGATGTAAAATTTGAAGACTATTTTAACTTAATGGCAGACGATGCTATTTTTATTGGAACTGATGCGACTGAAAACTGGACTAAAAAGGATTTTAAAGTTTGGGCAAAACCTTATTTTGACAAAGGAAAAACTTGGAATTTTACAGCTTTAGAACGCCATATCTTTTTTGATAAAACTGGAAAAACAGCTTGGTTTGACGAATTGCTTAATACGCAAATGAAAATCTGCCGCGGTTCTGGTGTTTTGGTTAAAGTGGGAAAAGAATGGAAAATTCAACATTATGTTTTGTCAATGACAATTCCAAACGATGATGTTAATGCTGTAATTAAAATAAAAGCGCCAATTGAAGATGCTTTGATCGCAAAGCTTCAAAAAAATAAACATTTTTTGACTTTATTCTTATAAACATAACTTTTATAGCGCTTTACAGCTTCATAAATCAAATTAATTATAATACAATTGACAATTTAGGGCATAATTTAGAACGTCAAAATAAAGTAGTCTTAAAAAAAGAACTCAAATTTTACAAAATCAACTAAAATTAAAACACAACCACTATTTTAACAGCCCTCAAAATCTAAATATTTATTTTTTTTAACTTTGACCCCAAAAAAAATAGGGTTCAATAAAGTATTTGAAAAATGAAAATAGAGAAACGCTGGATCATTTCCTTTATTATTATAAGTATTATTTGCATTACGGGTGCATTTTGGCCAACTGTTACTGAAAACAGTTATGTTTTATCTGAATTTGGCACAACAGAACATATTGTACCTGCCGATGTTGCCTGGATGCTTACCTCTTGTTGTTTGGTTTTAATCATGACACCAGGATTGTCTTTTTTTTATGGCGGAATGGTGGGCAAGAAAAATGTCATTTCGACCATGCTTCAAAGTTTTATCTGTTTAGGAGTTGTAACACTTTTATGGGTTGTTGTTGCTTTTAGTTTAGCTTTTGGAGATCCTGTTGGTTTTAGTTCTGGAGATCATTTTTACAGTTTCTTTGGTAACCCAACTACTTTTGCTTTTATGGATTATGTGGGCGTTTTGCCTCATAAACAATTAGCCAACACAATTCCGTTTATGCTTTTTGCCTTGTTTCAAATGAAATTTGCCATTATTGCTCCGGCTATTATTACGGGTTCATTTGCAGAGCGTGTTCGTTTTATCTCGTATTTACTTTTCATCAGCTTATTTACTATTTTCATTTACGCGCCTTTATGCCACTCTGTTTGGTATCCAACAGGTATTTTAGGAAGTTATTTTGGCGTAAAAGATTTTGCCGGCGGAACTGTTGTACATATGAGTTCTGGTTTTGCGGCACTTGCTGGTGTTATTGTTTTAGGAAAAAGAAAAAACAGTCAGCATATACCAACTAATATTCCGTTTGTATTACTAGGAACTGGAATGTTATGGTTTGGATGGTTTGGCTTCAACGCTGGTTCTGCACTTGCTGCAAACGGAACTGCTGCTATGGCTTTTGCAACTACAACAACTTCATCTGCCGCAGCGATGTTAACTTGGATTTTCTTTGACCGAATGAACGGAAGAAAAGTTTCAGCACTTGGCGCCTGTATTGGTGCAGTTGTAGGTCTTGTTGCGATAACGCCTGCCGCAGGATTTGTATCGGTTCCTGAAAGTATGTTTTTTGGTTTTGTGACTGCTTTAGTTTCAAACTCTGCTGTAAATTGCCGTTTTTCGAAAAAATTCGATGATACGCTTGACGTTTTTGCCTGTCACGGTGTCGGCGGAATTATGGGAATGATTCTAACTGCAATTTTTGCGCACGGTAAGGATGCAAGTTTGCTGCACGGAGGCTGGAATGTATTTGCACACCACATGATGGCACTTGTTTTGGTTTCTATATTTACTTTCTTTGGAGCTTATTTCTTGTTTAAAGTAACCAATTTTATTATTCCATTAAGAGTTTCCGAGGAATCAGAACATATGGGATTGGATTTATCGCAGCATGATGAATCTCTTGATCCGAAAGCACATTCAATTACTGAACCTCATTACGGGTAAAAATATTTTTTTTTTCGCCACGAATTCACGAATTTTCTTTTTAAAATAATTCGTGAATTCGTGGCGGAAAACTTTTAAACCTAATTCCGCTATTTTCATTCGTTTATATTCCTTAATTTTGCGGAAAATTTTTGTAAAGTGGGAAGTAAAAATAAACTAAAAAGATTCAGAGAAAACGAAACATTTCAAAACGTTTTTCAACCAACTAGAGAAGAAGTTGTAGGCAACTTAATGCCTTTAAGAGGAAAATGGAATTCTGATTTCTTTAAAAATGATAATCCTTTAGTTTTAGAATTGGGATGCGGGAAAGGTGAATACTCTGTTGGATTAGCTGAAAAATATCCTAACAAAAATTTTATTGGTATCGACATTAAAGGTGCTCGTTTTTGGCGTGGTGCAAAAACTGCTGTCGAAACTGGTCTTCATAATGTAGCATTTATTCGAACTCAAATCGAATTAATCAATCATATTTTTGCAGAAAACGAAGTTGATGAAATCTGGATTACTTTTCCAGATCCGCAAATCAAATACAAAAGAACAAAACACAGAATGACGAATTCTGAGTTCTTGAAACTTTACAAAAAAATCCTTAAAAAAGACGGTGTCGTGAATCTTAAAACCGACAGTGAATTTATGCACGGTTATACACTTGGATTACTTCATGGTGAAGGACACGAAGTTTTGTATGCAAATCACAATGTGTACAAAAATGAGGGAAGCCCTGAAGAAGTTACTGCTTTTCAGACTTTTTATGAAAAACAATATTTAGAAATTAACAAGGCAATTACGTATATTCGTTTCAAAATTAAAGACTAATTTAATTTTAAAACCTCTTTTTTAACCTACTAAAACAACTGAATGGCATTATTCACTCCATTACTTTCAGGTTTTATTGCCGCTGCAATTGGGATTATTCCGCCGGGTTTAATCAATATGACGGCAGCTAAAATAAACTTGAAAGAAGGGAAAAAGAACGCCTTATGGTTTGTAACTGGTGCTGTTTTAGTTATTTTTTTTCAGGTTTACGTTGCTGTTTTATTTGCGCGTGTTATCGACAATCGCCCAGATGTTGTAACCTTGCTGCGTGAAGTTGGTTTTGTTATTTTTTCAATCTTAACCATTTATTTTCTATTTATTGCCAAAGAACCTCAAAGCAAAAAGAAATCGAAGATTAAAAAAAGCAGTAAAAAAAGCCGTTTCTTTCTAGGAATGCTTCTTTCTGGCTTAAACTTCTTCCCTATTCCTTATTATGTTTTAGTGAGCGTAACGCTGGCTTCTTACCATCTTTTTGCCTTCGAAAACAATACTATTTTTACTTTTGTTTTAGGTTCTGTTTTAGGTTCGTTTGCTGTTTTGTACAGCTATATTGCATTCTTTGGAAGAATTGAAAAGAAAACAGATTACTTAATGCGAAACATGAACACGATTATTGGAAGCATTACGGGTTTAGTTGCCATTGCAACACTTTTTAATATTTTGAACTATTATTTCGGATAATTTTACAGCCACAGATTAAAAGGATTTTTTTTACCTTGTGGTTAAATATTTTTCTCGCAGATTTTGCAGATCAGACAGATAAATCTATTTACTCCTTTTAATCAGTAGCAAAAAAAACTTAATTTATGGCTGAGGAAAATTTTTTCGAAAGAGTTTATGTAATCGCCAGACAAATTCCGTTTGGAAAAGTAACTTCTTATGGTGCAATTGCAAAAGCTTTAGGAACTGCTCGCTCTGCTCGAATGGTTGGCTGGGCCATGAACGCCTGCCATAATATGGATGATGTTCCTGCACACAGAGTCGTTAACCAAAAGGGACTTTTGACAGGAAAACATCATTTTGACGGAACAAATTTAATGCAGCAGCTTTTAGAAAACGAAGGAATAAAAGTAGTAAACAATCAAATTGTAGATTTCGAAAAACATTTTTGGACTCCTGAAATGGAATTTTAATTTCTCATTTCATACCAACTATAACCACAATCTTGTCATCCCGAGGAACGAGGGATCTCTGCAAGAAACTCCGCAAGCAAGGTTTTCAATCTTTGTCGAGCCGCTAACGAAGATCCCTCGTTCCTCGGGATGACAAAAATGCGCATATAACTTTGCTTCTAAACCTCCGCAGCTTAGCGACTTTGCGAGAGATTTATACGCGATGCTTAATATGAACTTATATCACTTATATGGTTCATTCTTCTCAAATCAAACAAATCACAAAGCTTGTTTTATCTTCGTCTGTCTGATAGCTTAAATATCCTCCGTGAGCTTCAATAATATTTTTTGAAAGTGTTAACCCAATTCCTGCACCGTCTTTTCTGGTAGTGAAAAAAGGAAGAAATATTTTGTCTTGAATTTCTGGATCAATTCCCTTACCGTTATCTGAAATTATGATAAAAAAGCGATTATTTTCAGTGTAACTCGACAAAAACAATTGCTTTTCTCTTTTTCCTTTCAGGGCATAAATACTATTCGTTATCAAATTTATGATTACCTGTTCCATCTGATTTTTATCAATCAAAATAGAACGCGAACTATTAATTTCATTTATCAGCTTAATGTTTTCGCTTTTCAAAATAGGATTCATTACCCGCAGACAATCGTCGAAAAGAGCATTAATCTGCGTCATTTCTTTCACCGGAGTTGGCAGCATGGCTAGCTTGCGGTAACTTTCGACAAAATCCTGCAAATGATCACTTCTGTTTATAATGGTCGAAATGCTGCTTTTTATATCTTCAAAATCATCTTCTTCCAGTTTTTCCTGATCTACAATTTGAAGTAAATTTTGCGAAAGTGCACGAATAGGTGTCAAAGAATTCATTAATTCATGCGAAATAATTTTCATTAAATTAATCCACGCTTCTTTTTCTTTTTTCTCTATAACACGCTGAATGCTATCTAATAAAATAATAAAATATTCTTTTTTATAGGTTTGAGTTCTCGAAGTCTGCAGTATAAAAGTCTGTAAATCTTGATCTTCAATTTTAATAGAAACTGCCGATTTTAATTCGCTGAATTCCTTTTTCTCAATTTCATAACAAAGCGATGGCAGATAATTTTTAAGATATTTCCAATGACTGACTTTTGGAACTTTAAATAAACGAGAAAAACAGTCGTTCATTAAAAAAATCTTCCAATCTTCATCTTCTTTTTCGAGAATTACAGCCGCAGTATCAATGTTATTTAATAAGGACTGATAAATAAGTTCTTTTGAAGTTTGTTCCTGATGCCTTGATTTTAGAGCTTCATACAAAGCATACAAACTTTTAAAATTGTCTTTTTTATTCTCTTCAGGAAAGTTCGTAGAAAAATCATCCTGCAAAATCGAAAGCAGTGTTCTGTCATAAAACTGCAATTTACTTTTTACATAAAAATACATTTCGGCAAGCATTGTCAAAGCGAAAGAACCTACTAAAATCGCATTGAAATAAAACATTTTATAGATTAGAAAAAAACAAAAGAAAAAGAGTATCATTACGAACAAAACTCGTATAAAAAAAGCATTATGAAATTTCCAGTTCTTCATTGATTTATTGTTTTTTCCTGCCACAGATTAAAGGATTAAAATGATTTTAGCTTTAAATTTTAGTTTCACACAGATTTACAAAATAAAAAATCTCAATTTTCGCTCTTCACTCTTTACTCTTAATTCTTAATTCTTTAAATCATATTTTTCAATTCTTCTATACAATGCCGCTCTTGATAATCCAAGTTCTTCGGCTGTTTTACTGATATTTCCGTGATGTTTAAAAAGGGCTTTTTCGATAGCCGTTTTCTCCATTTCAGACAATGGATTTTCATCATTTTCTGGAGTTTCTTCAAAATCTAAAATATCCAGATCATGTACAGAAATGGTATTGTTATCAGCTAAAATTAAAGCGCGCTCAATTTTATTTTCCATTTCACGAACATTTCCTTTCCACGGATATTTCTCTAAATACAGAGCAGCATTTTCTTCAAAATGCCAGTTTTCTTGATTGTATTTTGCCGCAATCTGATCTAAAACGAAATGTGCCATCGGAACAATATCTTCTTTGCGTTCGCGAAGAGAGGGCAGATTTATTTCCATAGTATTAATGCGATACAGTAAATCTTCTCTAAAGGTTTTATTTTTTACTTCTGCTTTAATATCATTATTTGTAGCCGAAATAATTCTTACATTTAAAGGTCTTGCTTTACTTTCGCCTAAACGAGTAACGGTTTTGGTCTGAAGCACATGTAATAATTTTGATTGCAGATGAAGCGGAATATTTCCTATTTCGTCTAAAAAAATAGTACCATTTTGTGCCATTTCAAATCTGCCGGCAGTGTCTGTTTTTGCATCTGTAAAAGCTCCTTTTGCGTATCCGAAAAGTTCACTTTCGAACAAATTATCACTCAAAGAACCTAAATCAACATGAACAAAGGCTTCTTTTTTACGTTCTGAATTTTGATGAATATACTCGGCAAAAACATATTTTCCTGTTCCGTTTTCGCCCAAAATCAAGACATTAACATCTGTTCTGGCTACTTTTTCGGCAATAGAATACGCTTGTTTTATTTTTTGAGAAGTCCCAATAAAATAACGTTTTTCGGTTTTTTCTACGATTGTTTTTTTGCTGTTTTTTCTGCTCTCCGAAACCGCTTTATCAATAATTTCAAGCAGTTTTTCGTTATGCCAGGGTTTTAAAACATAATCAAAAGCACCAATTTTAATGCCTTCAACTGCTGTATCAATTTTACCAAAAGCAGTCATTAAAATTACAACTGTTTGCGGCGAAAATGTTTTGATTTCTTTAAGCCAATGAATTCCTTCACGGCCGTCTTCAAAACCAATTCTATAATTCATGTCGAGCAAAACAACATTAATTTCATTTTCGCTTAAAATCGAAAAGATTTTCTTTGGACTATTTGTTGTAAAAATCGTTTCAAAATGTTTTTTCAGAATCATTTTGGCCGAAAAAAGAATTTCCTCCTGATCGTCAACAATTAATATTTGGGCTTGCTTTTTTCTCATGCTGTATTTTTTTGTCCGATTTTGAACGGTCAACTGTTCATTATCGAACACTCGCTTTTGGGATGACTTTTTTAAGCTTCTTTAAAATCAATGCTTTACAAATAATAAATTTTATGGCACAGTATTTACCTATTGATTATCAGTAAATTATTTAAAAAATGGACACGGTAATTCCTCGTAAAAATAGAAAATTTAGACATCTGACAATAGCAATTGCAGTTTTTTTAGCTTTGGGCACAATTGTCTTTTTTTCTTTCAATTCAAAAAGAAGTTTAAATGTAAAAGCAGAAGAACTTTCGATTCAAAAAGTGGAAAAAGCTTTTTTTGAAGATTTTGTTGTTTTTCAGGCAAAGGTTGAACCTTTAAATGTAATGCTTGTAAATGTTACTGAAGGAGGATCTGTAAAAGAGATTTTTGTCGAGAATGGCGCAATGGTTACAAAAGGACAATCGCTGGCTCGTTTATACAACCCAAATACTGAACTTAATTACTTAACGCAGGAAACTGCAATTATTGAGCAGATTAATAATTTGAATACGGGAAAATTGAACATTAGAAATCAGGAATTGAATTTGACTAAAGATTTAGTTTTGATCGAACATGATTACAATGATGCAAAAAGACTGTATGACATGAATTCTAAGTTGTTTGAAAAGGAAGTAATTTCTAAGAATGACTGGAATACTTTTAAAGAAAGTTTACGTTTTCAACAAGAAAGAAAAAAAACAATTCAGCAGAGTATTCAAAAAGAAAAGCAATCTAATCAATTGCAGATTTCTCAAATTAACCGCTCGATTCAAACGATGGAAAAAAGTTTGGATATTTTAAGAAACAACAAAAAGAATTTCTTGATTACTGCTCCAGAAACTGGTCGATTGACTTCGTTTGAACCTGTTTTAGGAAAAACATTTCAGGCTGGAGCAAGCATTGGAAAAATTGACTCGAAAAAAGGGTATAAACTGACGGCTGAAATTGACGAGTTTTATCTTGAAAAAATTAGAGAAGGCTTAAAAGGTCAGGTCGAATTTAAAGGAAAAACTCTTGAAGTTCTGGTAACTAAAGTAATTCCAGAAGTAAAAAGCGGACATTTTAGTGCTGAATTGGCTTTTACATCTAAAGAAAATATTGCCTTGCAAGATGGTTTAAGCTTTGGTGTAAAACTAATTTTGTCTGAAAAAAACAAAACAATGGTAATTCCTAAAGGAGCTTTTAATCAAGAGACTGCTGGCAAATGGATCTTTGTCGTAAAAGGAAATAAAGCGGAAAGAAGAAATATAAAACTAGGCAGAGAAAATCCTTCTTATTATGAAGTCTTGAGCGGACTAAACGAAGGAGAATCTGTGATTACCTCATCGTATACAGATTACAAGGATATTGAGGAATTGTCGATTCAATCAAAGTAAATTCAATCTTGTCATTTTTGCTATTAATCACTTACAATTAAAATAATTATAGAAGTTTCAATCATCAATCAAAAAAACATTTTTAAAAACATTTAACACCAAAAGGATATGATAACAATACAAAATTTAACCAAAGTATTTAGAACCGAAGACGTTGAAACTGCTGCTTTAAGCGGTATAAATGTAGTAATTAAAAAAGGAGATTTTTTAACCATTATGGGACCTTCGGGCTGTGGAAAATCGACTTTGTTAAATATTATCGGACTTCTAGACAGTGCTGACGGCGGCAGTTATAAGTTGTTAGATCAGGAAATGATTGGTTTAAAAGAAAAAGGAAGAGCACAAGTTCGTAAGGAAAATATTGGATTCATTTTTCAAAATTTCAACTTAATCGATGAACTTTCTGTTTATGATAATATTGAACTGCCGTTGCTTTACAACAACGTAAAAGCAGCTGATAGAAAACAAAAAATTGAAGCAATTGCAGAAAAACTTAATATCTCACATCGTTTAAAACATTTTCCGCAGCAGCTTTCGGGCGGACAGCAGCAAAGGGTTGCAGTTGCAAGAGCTTTAGTAAATGATCCGAAAATTATTTTGGCGGATGAGCCTACAGGAAATTTGGACAGTAAAAATGGTAATGAGGTTATGGAACTTTTAACTGATTTGCATGCTAAAGGTGCTACAATTTTGATGGTTACCCACTCTGATTATGATGCTTCTTTTTCGCAAAGAACAATTCATATGAAAGATGGTGTTATATTCTCTGAAAAGTTAAATCAGAGAAATGTTGATGTTTTTATGGACGCTAAATAAATTCAAGATGATAAACTTTGTTATAACTGCAATCGTAGTCCTGGTGGGATTTGTATGCAAAATTTTTACACTTCTTTAAAAGGCTGATTCTGCCTTTTACCAAAAAATAACTAACATAACTATAAAATAGATACCATGATTTTTAATTGGTTTAAAATATTTATTTATCATTTAAAACAAAACAAACTGTTTTCGTTTTTAAATGTTTTAGGATTGAGCATCGGAATTGCCAGCGTAATTTTTGCCATTTTATATTGGAATAATGAGCACGCATACGATCAATGGAATCCTGAAAAAGAAAATGTATATAAAGTTCTAAATAAAATAGGATCAACTGGTGATATCTGGGGAACAAATACAATTCCTTTTGGGCAAACCTGTAAGGCTACAATTCCTGAAATTGAACAAATTTGTTTCTTAAACGACTGGTATGATGAGGCTGTTTTAAAATATCAGAATAAAAAAATAATTGATAAAAAAATAACGGTATCTGATAATAATTTTTTCGATTTTTTCCCTTTTCCAATTGTAAAAGGTGCTAAAAAAAATATTCTAAGGAAAAAATAGTGTTGCTATTTCTGAAGGACAAGCTAAACTTCTTTTTAAAGACGAAGATCCTATCGGAAAACCTATTACATACAATGACCAAGCCTATATCGTAAAATCTGTTTATCGCATTGTAACTCCATCTTCTATTGAACCAAACTATGTTTTTAGCGGTATTGTTCGTGAATATGACCTTAACAGCTGGGGAAATTTCAGCTATGGTTTAATGATTAAGACCAAAAAGAACGTTGATATTAATGTCGTTTTAAAGAAAATGCGTAATGTAAATTATGTAAATATAATTTTAAAAGAGGCAAAAAAAGTAGGTCAAACTCCTGAGCAATTTGTTAAAGAAAATGGCGAGATAAAGAATATTCTTGATCAGCTGAAAACTTTGCGCTTACATGGTACCAAAACGTCAGGATCTGCTTCTCCTGAAGGAAAAGGAAACTTACAGCTTATTTATATTATGGCTGGTTTGTCGATTTTAATATTGGTTTTATCATTGGTAAATTATATAAATCTAGCAACAGCATCTGCCATAAAACGTGCTAAAGAAGTTGGTGTTCGCAAAATTGTGGGAGCTTCAAAAAAACAGATTATTGCACAGTTTATATTTGAAACAGCAATAATTGTAACGCTTTCTATTTTATTTGCCTTGGCAATTGTAGAACTATCTCTTCCGTATTACAACTCTTTTTTAAGAAAAAATTTGACTATGAATGGCGGTGAATTTTACTTGCAGCTTCTTTTTATTTTTGGATTAGTACTCATTCTTGCTGGTATTTTTCCTGCTGTTTATATCTCAAATTTTGAAACTTTAAAAGTGCTGAAAGGTAATTTTTCAAGAAGTAAAAATGGAATCTGGATTCGAAATTCGATGCTTATTTTTCAATTTGGCATTGCAACGTTTTTTATTATTGGGGCTTTAATTGTAAATTCTCAAGTTGATTTTATGATGAATAAAGACCTTGGTTTTAAAGGCGATCAGATACTTCGAATTCCTTTCAATTATCAAAATTATGAAACAAAAGGCCAGAAATATGCCACTACAAAGCAAGAAATACTTAAAATATCAGGAGTTCAAGAAGTTTCTACTTTTGCAGGTACTTTTGGAAACAGTACTAATTCGAGTTCTGGTTTTACGCACAATGGTATTTTTGTACAGCCTCGAAATGTTGAAATGGATTTTGGTTTTTTAGAAATGATGAAAATTAAAATTGTTCAAGGGCGAAATTTATCTCCAAAATTTGCTTCAGACACAATCAGCAACTGGCTTGTTAATGAAACCTTGGTAAAAGACTTAGGACTTAAGAATCCTATAAATACTGTTATCACCTCAGGCTGGTCGAATGGACAAGGAACTCTAAAGTTCAAGATCGTTGGTGTTGTAAAAGATTTTCATATTACAGGATTACAAAACAAGGTACCTCCAATGATTTTTATAAACACAAAAACTTTAAAGTGGAATAACTTTCAAAATGTCTATGTAAAAGTTTCTCCAACTAATTTAAGCGAAACATTGGATAAATTAAAAACTTATTGGGAGGCAAATATAAATCCTGACTATCCGTTTGATTATGAATTTGTAAACAAAGGATTTGCTAAAACGTATGAAGAACAAGTAAAACAAAAAGATCTATTTTTTATCCTAAATCTTGTTGTAATTATAATTGCCATCTTCGGATTGTTTGCTTTGGCATCATTTTCGATGGAGAGAAGATTGAAAGAAATTGCGATTAGAAAAACGCTTGGTGCGGAAACTGATGTTTTATTGAAAGAGCTGTCAAAACAATATTTTATTTATTGTTTAATGGGATTTGTAATCGGGATTATTCCAGCTTACATTTTACTGCAAAAATGGCTTGAAGATTTTGCTTTTAGAATCAATATCTCTCCAATTCCGTTTAGCATTGCACTTGTTTCATTGCTTACGCTGACATTAACAATTGTTTTGGCAAAAGCCTATCAGGTAACCAAAATAGATGTTTTGAAATATTTAAAATACGAATAATCTTGTAGACCATTTTTTTTAAAAACACCCTTCAGATCTAGATCTGAAGGGTGTTTTTTTTATAGTATTTGGGAATACATTTTTTTACTGTAAAACGGCATCGTTAGAATATAATAACTTATCCAAACTCTTATCTCTATCGTACACATCTGGATAAAAACCAATTTCGCCATCATCCGTTACCCACGCGGTAAAATAACCTATATAAATTGGAATTTTCTTTTTCAGCATACAAGGTGTTTCTTTTTCGCCGCTCATTGCACTATTAATTTTATCAACAGGCCAGTCAGGATCATCTTTTAACATATGTAGAGCAAGTTCTTTAGCTTCTTTTACATTTATACATCCGTGGCTGAAAATACGTTTTTCAAACTCAAACAAGCTTTTTGCCGGTGTATCATGAAGGTAAATATCATTTGGATTTGGAAACATGAACTTAACCAAGCCCAGCGAGTTTTTAGGACCCGGTTTTTGTCTCACATTACCGCCATTCCATTCCATATTATGATCAGCGAGATAATTTTTATCTTCCGCCATTTTTAGTTTCAGCTCATTTTTTATGATGCTTGCTGGCACATACCAATAAGGACTAAAGACGATTCTATCAATATTACCGCTAAAAATTACCGTTTCGGTCATTCGCGTTCCCACAAAAACATCTGAAACTAAATCATATTTTCCGTTTTTTACATAAATCAATCTAAACGACGGAATATTTACCATTACATATTCACTTGCTTTTGCTAAATCAGTTGGAATCCATCTGCATCTTTCCATGTTCAGCATAATCGTTCTGATTCGGTTCGCAATTGGTTCATTCATTTGATCGATATGGTCTTTTGTAAAAGCATAATTCAATTTTAGACCGTATCTCTTTTTATACTTTAAAACACCCGCCATCATTTCTTCATCATACAAACTGCTTTTTGAATCTCGGGCTAAATCGCCAACTACAAACAAACGTTCTCTAATTTGTTTAACAACTGTACCGCTGTCAAATGGTTTTAAATCTTTGTAAGTCGCCGCATCAATATCAATTTTTTTCCAAAGATCATTTTTTTCAATGTTGCGATATCTTTTCAAAACGCTTTGAAGTTTGTAATACTGACTAAACAAAAGATTTTCATCTTTATTTAATCTATCTGGATCTCCCATTAAAGAATCTAAGATTCTATTGTAAGAAATGGATTTTGCAGGCAGATACCAGCCTATTTTTTTTAAAGTCTGCGGATCAACGCCAGAGTACACATTACTGGCATAAAAAACATACATATTAGATAATAAAAGTTCTGTATCTGTAGGCGAAAGATCTTCGGTAACATTTTCATTAAAAACGTCATCGATTAATGGCATATACGGCATAGTCGCTTTTACACCTTGTTCACTTAAAAGCTTTACTTTATTGTATAATAAAGCTCCAAATTCGCTCACGCTTTTATCATCATGCCAGATCATCTTGTAGTCTCTTTTTTTATAGAGATCTTCAACATCTTTTTGATACTTTTTCAGTTTAGGATATTTCTTAAAAAAACCACTTATAGATTCAGCGTTTATTGTTCCTGAATTATTGTCTTTACTAATTTTAAAAACATTTTCAAATGGTGATTTTTCATTTCCCACATTCGTCTTAGCATTTACAGAATCTATGGAAAACACAAAAAAACTAATAGTTATAATTGCGGAAAAGAGGGTAAAGTTTCGCATCTGTTTAAATTTTAAATTTTTATAAAATCTATTTTAAAAAACATCAAAAACTCAGAAATACTCGAAAGTAAATTTTCCTGCATTTTTGTTAAATTTGGAAGCCTGCGATTTTGGGTACCCAAATTTAATTAAGATTATTGACAATTCGGCGATTAAACACAGGAATTTTTATACGAATTTACAGACGTCATTATCTTTAAAAAATAGAGTTTATAAATAGCATTCTAGAATTTTAATGCCTTAGAAAATATATTTTTGATCATTTTGACCAATCTCAATATCAATAAATACAATTTAAAAGGGTTTGAATCCGAACATAATCTGTTATCTTTGCAGTCTGAAATCAGTTTACATAAATATAGAAATTTGAAATCGATTTCTTTCCATACAAAATAGCACATTAAAATGAAATTAGATAGAAAAGAAATTCTTAAAGCTTTAGAAACAATCACTATAGCTGGAGAAGGAAAAAATATGGTTGAAAGCGGTGCCGTTTCAAACGTACTAACTTTTGGCGATGAAGTTGTTGTAGATTTAGTATTGCACACGCCTGCAATGCATATCAAGAAAAGAGCTGAAGACGATATTAAAAAAACAATTCACGAATTGATATCTGCTGATGCAAAAATTAAAGTAAATATTAAAGTAGAAACTCCTGAGAAAGTCGAAATTAAAGGTCGTGCTATTCCAGGAATTAAAAATATTATTGCCGTTGCTTCTGGAAAAGGAGGCGTTGGAAAATCGACTGTAACTGCAAATCTTGCTGTTACTCTTGCAAAAATGGGTTTTAAAGTTGGTGTTTTAGATGCTGATGTTTACGGTCCTTCGATGCCAATTATGTTTGATGTTGAAAACGAAAAACCTATTTCGATAACAGTTGACGGAAAATCAAAAATGAAACCAATTGAAAGCTATGAAATCAAAATGCTTTCTATTGGATTTTTTACTGCACCAAGTCAAGCTGTAATTTGGAGAGGCCCAATGGCAGCAAAAGCTTTAAATCAAATGATTTTTGATGCTGATTGGGGAGAATTAGATTTTATGCTTCTAGATTTACCTCCGGGAACTGGAGATATTCACCTTTCAATCATGCAGTCTTTACCAATTACTGGAGCTGTTGTAGTAAGTACTCCGCAAGCTGTTGCTCTTGCAGATGCTAAAAAAGGAGTTTCGATGTTCATGCAGGATAACATAAATGTACCTGTTTTAGGAATTATTGAAAACATGGCTTATTTTACACCTGAAGAATTACCTAATAACAAATACTATATTTTTGGTCAGGAAGGAGCAAAAAACCTTGCTGAAGATTTAAATGTTCCATTCTTAGGCGAAGTTCCAATTGTACAATCTATTCGTGAAGCAGGAGATTTTGGACGCCCAGCGGCATTACAAACTGCATCGCCAATTGAAACTATTTTTGAAGAAATAACTAGAAATGTTGTACAAGAGGTAGTAAACAGAAACGAAAGTCTTCCTGCTACTGAAGCAATTAAAATTACAACAATGGCAGGTTGTTCTGCAGTAAAGAAAAATTAATAATAAGATAATTGAGATAGTTGGATAATTAGATAATCATTATGCGATCTGCAAATTATCTAATTTTCTAATTGACACATTTTCTAATTGATAAAATTATGACAACAGAAGAATTAACAAATAATGTTTTATTGGCTTTAGACGAAATCAGGCCATTTTTAAAATCTGATGGCGGAGATATTTCGCTTATCTCTATTGATGATGATAAACATGTTAAAGTTCGTCTTGAAGGTGCCTGCATAAGCTGCAGTGTAAATCAAATGACCCTAAAAGCGGGTGTAGAAACTACGATCAAAAAATATGCACCGCAGATTGAAACTGTAGTAAATATAATGTAACCATAGTGTTAACAATCGTGCTTTTTGAACAATTAAAATTAACAAGAATAATAACATTGTAAGCCATTAAAATAGCAAAACACCAACAAAACAGCAAAAACACACACGTTTTTTAATGATTTAACAAAAAACAATGTAAAGTTTTAAGAGTTTTAGTTAAGTAATTGTTACATTTTTAACTTAAATTTGTGACATAACCCTAAATCTTAAACTTATGAGAAAATTTTACATTCTATTAGCGTTGTTGTTTTTTGTTTCTGCAAATTATGCTCAAAACAAAACTGTTGTTGCAGACAAAGCTTGGGTAAATGAAGCAGAAGAGTGGTCGGATTTCAACTACGCCGGACAAATTGTATTCTCTATCAATCCAAATGAGGAACCTGGAAGTTTACGAGTTGGTAATTTTGATTTTTTGTATGATTTTGTAGATGGTAAAGGCAAATTTTCGAGTAAAACAACTTACAGTTCAGCATCATTTTCACATCCAAGAAAAATCTCGGCTGTAACCGATAAACAAGGTGTTTTAAACTCAACTTATGAAGGAACATTAATCTTTCAATCTGATAAAGATTATTATTCTGTGATTGCAATTGTTAGCATTCTTGAAAAAAACGATAACATTCTAGGTGTAAAAATGCGCCTTAAGGAAGGTTCTCGAAAAGAGTATGCTTTTAGTACAAAACCAACAAGTTAATTTAAACAGAGGATTTTTTCACGTTATAAAATCCTAACATAAAATTCCAAACAATTAAAATGGATGTATTAATAAAGATTAAAGATCGAGAAGGAGTTATACACGAATTACAAGCTCCAACTGATATGGCGATGAACATAATGGAGTTATGCAAAGCATATGAACTTCCTGTTGAAGGAACTTGCGGAGGAATGGCAATGTGTGCTTCCTGCCAATGTTATGTTCTAAATGATGTTGCATTACCAGAAATGGGAGATGAAGAAGAAGCCATGCTTTCGGAAGCATTTTATGTTAAATCTAACAGCCGTTTAGGTTGTCAGATTCCAATTACTACAGAATTAGAAGGTTTAGAGTTAGAATTAGCTCCAGAATACTAAAAAATAAAATCCAAATATTTTAAAAATCCAAATTCCAAAAGGTTAGCCCTTTGTGAATTTGGATTTTTTTTTAATTGTTTTCTAAATCACTTGGATCAAAGGGTTCAAACTCTCTTTCAGAAAATGCTTCTGTCAAAATTCCTGACGAACACAACCAAGTAATTGTTTCTTCGAGTGTATTTCCGGCTTTATAGATCATTTCGCTGTAGCGTGGTAAAACAAAATATTCGCCTTTATAAAGAATTATTTCGTCTCCGTCAAAAGTATCTCCTATTCTAACAGAACTCAGCACCTGATCTTTTGTCAGCACTTCTTTGCCTTCATCCCAAAACCAATATTCTGTTATACGGTTTCTCCATTCTTCTAAAGTTAATATTATCGTTTCTGGAAGAAATATTCGCACGTATGTTCCGCCGAGAATTCCGCTTCCGTAAACTAATACATACTCTTTATAATCTTCATCAAAAGCAATGTTTAATGTTTTTTCACAGGCCAAAATTTCTTCTTCAGAAGCTAGAAACAAATCTGTTTTATTGGTCTTATAATTTGGAATAATCTTATAGTTATCGAAATTCATTTGTATTGCATTTATTAAAAGTTTAAAAGTATATCTTTTTTGCTTCGAAACTGAATTTATTGATACAAAAAACCGTAATTACATTACTGCAATTACGGCTTTCTCTTTATAACAATTTTATTTAATCTCTAATTAAACCAAACCTGCTTGAATTAAATATTCAGCAATTTGAATCGTGTTTGTTGCAGCACCTTTTCTTAAGTTATCAGCAACGATCCACATATTTAACGTGTTTGGCTGGCTTTCGTCACGACGAATTCTTCCAACAAATACATCATTTTTACCTTCTGCGTATAAAGGCATTGGATAAGTAAATGTATCTAAATTATCTTGTACTGTTACTCCGTCTGTATTATGTAAAATTTCACGAACTTCGTTTACGTCGAAATCATTTGTAAACTCAACATTTACTGCTTCACTATGTCCGCCTACAACTGGCACACGAACTGCAGTAGCTGTAACTCTAATAGTATTGTCACCAAGAATTTTTTGAGTTTCGCGAACTAATTTCATTTCTTCTTTAGTGTATCCGTTTTCTTCAAAACTATCGCAATGTGGGATTGCATTTCTGTGAATTGGATATTTGTAAGCCATATCACCTTGAATTCCTGCGTATTCGTTTTCTAATTGTTTTACTGCTTTGACACCAGTTCCAGTGATTGATTGGTAAGTAGAAACGATAACTCTTTTAATATTGTATTTTTTATGCAAAGGCGCCAATGCTAATACCATTTGAATAGTCGAACAGTTTGGATTTGCAATAATTTTATCTTCTTTAGTTAATGTAGAAGCATTGATTTCTGGAACTACTAATTTTTTAGTAGGATCCATTCTCCATGCCGATGAGTTGTCGATTACCGTAGTTCCAGCAGCAGCAAATTTTGGAGCCCACTCTAATGATGTATCTCCACCAGCAGAAAAAACAGCAATATCTGCTTTCATATCTACGGCAGTCTGCATTCCTACAACTTTATATTTTGTTCCTTTATAATCAATTTCTTTTCCTACTGATCTTTCAGAAGCAACAGGAATTAATTCTGTAACAGGAAAATTTCTTTCTGCTAAAACTTTAAGCATTACTTCGCCAACCATTCCGGTAGCACCTACAACCGCTATTCTCATTTTTATATTTTTAATATCAATTAATCAAATTTACTCTGCAAAAATAGTTATAATAAAAACGAAAACAATATGCTTCACAAAAAATAACAAAATGTTACAAAACAAACATTTCATAAAAAAACCGCCCAATTAAGGAACGGTTTAGTTAGACATAGTGCAGCGGAATTATTTTTTAAGCAAATCTCTAATTTGAGTAAGTAACTCTTCTTGAGTTGGTCCTGCTGGTGCAGCCGCAACTTCTTCTTTTTTCTTAACTTTATCAGCAGCTCTTAAAACAACAAATACAAAGAATGAAATAATTACAAAATTAATGATTGCCTGAACTAAATTACCATAGGTAATTACAGCAGCACCAGCCGCTTTTGCCGCAGCTAAATTTGTATAACTATTACCATCAAGTGTAATAAATTTTTGAGTGAAATCGATTCCTCCAGTCAGTAGACCAACTATAGGCATAATAATATCGTCTACAGCAGAGCCGACAATTTTACCAAATGCTCCCCCAATAACTACCGCAGTAGCTAAACTAAGCACATCACCTTTCAATAAAGAAGCCTTAAAATCTGCGAAAAATCCCATAGTATCTATTTTTAAAATTAAACTCAATATCAAATATAATAATTTTAACAAATATTCTACCTGAAAAATACTCTTTTTACGCGCTGCGAGATGCTCGTCATAATTTCATAAGGAATCGTTTTTAATGCTTCTGCCATTTCAACAACGGTAGGGCTTTCGCCGAAAATAATAACTGAATCTCCTTCTTTACATTCAATATGACTTACATCTACCATTAACATATCCATGCAAACGCTTCCTACTATATACGCTTTTTGATTTTTAATGGTTACAAAACCAACTTGATTTCCCCATAATCTAGAAATTCCGTCAGCGTAACCTATTGGTATTGTAGCAATTTTCGTTTCTTTTTTTGCCATAAATCTACGGCCGTAACCTACGCTGTCTCCGCTTGGAATGGTGCGAACCTGAGATATAATCGATTTTAATGTTCCAACATTTTCTAAATATTTCTGTTCTGCCGGATCATTGGAAACACCATATAATCCAATTCCTAAACGCACCATATTATATTGTGCATTTGGAAAATTACTAATTCCAGATGTATTCAAAATATGGCGAATTGGACTTATATTTAATTCAGACATTAATCTTGAAGATAATTTTTCGAACAAACTTATTTGTTCTTCCACAAATTCAAAGTGGCTTGGATCATCACTTGTTGCTAAATGCGATAGAATACTTTGAACGCGCACTGTTGAATTTCCTTGTAAAGTTGAAATCAGTTCTTCGATTGTATTATCCTCAAAACCTAAACGATGCATTCCTGTATCCAATTTTATATGAATAGGATAATCTTTTAGATTCTTTTCTCTAGCTATTTTCAAAAAGGCATTTAGTCCTTTTATACTATAAATTTCAGGTTCTAATTGGTATTGAATTATCGAAGGAAAACTAGTCGATTCTGGATTTAAAACCATAATTGGCAATTTTATCCCGCCATTTTTCAGTGAAATTCCTTCATCGGCAAAAGCCACTCCTAAATAATCTGTGTTATGATGTTCTAGCAGTTTTGCAATTTCTAAACCTCCGTTTCCATAACCAAATGCTTTTACCATGACCATGATTTTTACATCATTGGCCAATTTAGATTTATAGTAATTTAAGTTATGACTTATCGAATCTAAGTTGATTTCGAGAACCGTTTCGTGTGTCTTTTCTTCTAGAAGGGAAACAATTTCTTCAAATTGAAATGATCTTGCTCCTTTTATTAAAATGGTTTCGTTACTAAAATTTAAATCATCTACAGCCTCGATAAATGATGCTGTATTTAAAAACATTCTGCTGTTTGGAAACTTAGCTGCAAAAGAAGAAATCGTAGGTCCAATACCTATAACACGGTTTATTTTATTATCAGCAATAAGCTGCGCTACTTTTGAGTATAATTCTTCATTTGAAAATCCGCTTTGAAAAATATCCGACAAAATAACGGTTTTAGAGGCGTTCTTTTTTTTCTGACTTTCTAAAAAATCTAAAGCAATTTTAAGCGACTGAAAGTCTGAGCTGTAACTATCATCAATAATACTGCAATTATTAATTCCGTTTTTTACTTCTAAACGCATTTGAACCGGATACAACATTTGCACACGATTTTGAATAACGGCAAAATCATATTTAAAGTAAAGCATTACTAGTAAACAAGAAATTGCATTTTCGACAGAAGCGGAATCACTAAATGGAATTTCGAGATTGAAACTCTCATTATTGTATTGATATTGAATGGTTGTCGTATCGTTTTTTGTTTCTTTTTTTAGAATAAAAACAGCAGCACTTTGATCTGTAAAACTCCACGAGAACAGCTTTCGATCTTTTAAAGGATTTTCGGCAGAAAATGCAGTTAGACATTTGTCTACCAATTGATTTTTTTGATAAACAATTACTGGTGTATTTTTAAACAGTACTAATTTCTCATTGATTTTTTGCTCTGTATTTTGAAAACCTTCATCATGAGCAGATCCTATATTGGTTAAAACTCCAATATTAGGCTTAATGATTTGTTCTAAATTGGCCATTTCTTTTACAGTAGAAATTCCGGCTTCAAAAATGCCTAAATTATGCTTTTCGTTTATTGCAATAACAGACAATGGAACTCCTACTTGAGAATTGTAACTTTTAGGGCTTCGAATAATATTAAAATCAGGACTAAGCAAAAAATTAAGCCATTCCTTGACAATCGTTTTACCATTGCTGCCCGTTAATCCGATTACGGGAAAATCGAATAAATTTCTATAATAAGCGGCAAATTCATGAAATGCTTTGAGGGTATTTCTAACTACTAAAAAATTGGCTTTTCCTTTTACATTTTCTGGAATATGCTGCACAACAAAATTCTGAACTCCTTTTTCAATAAGTTCAGAAATATAAAGATGAGCATCATTATTGACTCCAGAAAGAGCAAAAAACAATGTTTTTGCACCATTTTGCAGAGAACGGCTGTCGATCGAAATATGATCAACAAAAATATCAGTATCTGAACCTGTCCAATCGGCGTTAAAAACCGAAATAAGGCTTTTTAAATTTATGCTCATTTAGAAAATTTCTTTTTGTCAAATTTAAAAAAAGGTTTGCCACGAATTACACAAATTTCCGCGAATTATTGTTTGTTTTTTTGTCACAGATTAAACAGATTTAAATGATCTAATCTGTGAGAACCTTTTAATCTGTGGCTATTATTTAAACATTTAGAATATAAATAATTCGTGGCTAGAGAAACTAAATATTCGTTGCAAAAAACATTATTTCATTATATTTGTTCAACACCACAAAATAAAGCGTTTTGAAAAAAGTACTTCCACTATTCTCTTACATACTTCATCCTATATTTATTCCAATGTACACTACATTGTTATATCTTTTTTGCAAAGATGATGTTTTTACAACTCAAGAAAAGTACTTTGTATTATTTCAAATTTTGGTGATTACGATTATTGTTCCTGTTTTATTTTTCTTGTTGCTGCGCTCAACAGGACATGTAAAATCTTTAATGCTTCCAGAGACTTCTCAAAGGCTTGTTCCCTTAGTTTTACAATCTTTTTTGTATATTTTATTGGTCAAAAGAAGTATTGTTATTACTCGTTATCCTGAACTTCATTTCTTTTTTCTGGGTGCCTTATTTACAACCATTTTAGCGCTCGTTTGTTCGCTTTTCAAATTTAAACCAAGTCTTCACGTTGCGGCAATAAGCGGTTTCACGATTTTTGCTATGGGATTAAACATTCATCTGCAGACGCAAAATCCGTATTGGAGTGCTTTTTTAATTTTAATGACGGGGATTGTTGCTTCTTCACGATTAGAAATGAATGCTCATACTCCAAAGGAACTTCTTGCAGGATTACTTATAGGCGTTTTACCGCAAGTACTGTTTTTATTTCTGTGGTTATAAAATGTAAAAAATCAGTCCGGCATTCAGGGTTTTTAAATTAACTTTCTCTCCTGTAAGTGTTGTCGCTGAATTAAACAAAGGGCTTAATCCATAGTACACATAAAGGTTCCAGGTATTATAACCTGCCGAAATATATGGTCCGTATTGAAATGTATTAATTGAAGCGTTATTTTTTATTTTATACGTTTCCTCTCCAGCATTCAAATTTGAAGTAGTTGAAAACACATAACTTAATTTTATCCCTGTATAAACCCGCCAAAACTTAGTGCTTTCAAAAGTAGAATTACGCCATCTAAATTCTATAGGAAGATCTACAGAATATTGCTTATATCGATTTGACACTATTTCGCCATAATCAGTAACGTTATAAACTATAGCTCCAGATCCGTCTCTAGAAATACCTAAATTTTGATAATAGTTTTGATAACTGAATCCTAAACCAGCTGCAATTGCAAATGTTCTCGATTTATTAATGGGCATATCACGCAAAAAACCTCCAGAAAGTCCTAAAGAAAATTTATTTTGCTTGAATCTTTGAGGTATATCTGTAAACATATTATACGTTACCG
Source organism: Flavobacterium sp. YO12 (assembly GCF_004119495.1). Taxonomy (GTDB): domain Bacteria; phylum Bacteroidota; class Bacteroidia; order Flavobacteriales; family Flavobacteriaceae; genus Flavobacterium. Next base: position 80,006 of record NZ_NRQU01000002.1, on the reverse strand, counting down.
AAAAATAAAACTGATCTTCACGATACAATGAATCAATTTTAACTTCGGGTTTTACTTCTGGCTTCACTTCATTTTGAGCAAAAACACTGAAAAATGAAGTTAAAAACAAACAGCTAAAAAGTAATCGCATATTGTATTGTGGTTTTAAAAGGGTTCTTAAATAAACGTTCAAAAAGCTGCATTTATTTCACTTACAAATATAACACAATGCCACTTCATGATGTGATTTGAAAGTAATAATTCTCTTTTTCACGACGAATAAACCCATTCTTTGCAGTATTTTCAACAAATCAAGAGCAGAATCAAAAAAATAAACCATTTTTTCACTGGTCTTTTATACCTTTGTCTTGCATGAAAAGAAAGCAGCTCATATTAAGTTTCTCGTTTGCTGTCACAATATTGTTTTCGATATTGTTTCAGTCTGTGCACAGTTATGAGCATATCGTAAAACAGCTTTCAGAAAAACAATGCCACCACGATTACAATGATCCAAACGGAGAAATAACGCACCAGCATCATAATTATGATCTTTGTTTTGTTTGTAATTTTGCGTTTGGAGGCTATATCGTTCCCGAAAGTATTTCTTTTCAGTTTCACACTTTTGGAACTGAAACACCGTATTTCTTTCCTCTTACTGAAAAGATTTTTTCAATTTCAAAACCTTCGTATTTATTACGAGGACCTCCTGCTTTTATAGTTTCTTAAATTTCGAATACTCGAAATAATCTTTACATTTTTTTTAATCAAGATTCAAAATAACATTGAGTTTCCTAATCCTATTTTATTAATTAGGATCAGAATGCTGCATTGTAGTTTTAGTTTTTATTTAAAAGAAAAAACAATTAACTATAGCATAATTTCAAATGAAAAAAATAATAATTGCCCTTATTTTAGGGTTTTCGGGCTTGCTGTCTGCCCAAAATTCAGTTTCAGGTATTGTAACTGATACTCAAAATCAGCCTATGCCGGGCGTTTCTGTTTACGCACCAGAATTACATAAAGGAACAACTACTGATGCAAACGGAAAATACGAATTAAACAATCTGCCAAACGGAGGTTTACGCCTTGCTTTTTCGTTTGTTGGATTTGCTACCCAAAATAAAACAATTGCCAAATTGGTAAAACAAAATACATTAGATGTGAGTCTTGCAGAATCTATCTTAGAAATGGATGAAGTTGTAGTTTCTACTCCTTTCAACAAACTGCAATCGCAAAACGTAATGAAAATTGAGCATGAAAGCATCAAAACTTTACAGCAAAAAGGAACCTCAACTTTAATAGAAGGCTTAGCAACAATTCCGGGAGTTTCTCAAATTTCGACGGGAACTTCTATTGGAAAACCAGTAATTCGAGGATTAAGCGGTAATCGTGTTTTAGTTTATTCGCAAGGCGTTCGTATCGAAAATCAGCAGTTTGGCGACGAACATGGTTTAGGCTTGAATGATGCCGGAATCGAAAGTGTCGAAGTTATCAAAGGACCTGCTTCTTTGCTTTATGGTTCTGATGCTTTGGGAGGTGTTTTATATTTTAATCCTGAAAAATTTGCTGATGCTGGAGATTTTAAAGCTAATTTCAGTCAAAAATATTTCACCAATACACAAGGAAGCAATTCTTCTATTGGATTAAAAACATCTACTGACAATTGGAAATTTCTAGCACGCGGAAGTTACAACACCCATTCTGATTATAAAATTTCTGGCGGTGATCGCGTGACGAATTCTCGTTATAATGAAACTGATTTTAAAACTGGAATCGGTTACAGCAATTCGACTTTCTCAAGTGTTTTGAGATACAATTACAACAAACTTGACATTGGAATTCCAGAAGATGGAATCGCAGAACAATCTTCAAGTAAAGACACACAATTTCCTAGACAAGGAATTTTTAATCATTTATTGAGTTTGAACAATGTTATCTTTTTTGAAAACTCAAAGTTAGATGTTGATTTGGGCTATATTGCCAATGACCGAAGTGAATTTGAAGACAGCAACGACGCTTCTCTTCATATGAAATTGAATACTTTTAATTACAACGCTAAATATCATTTTCCTAAATTCGGAAAAATCGAAACTATTTTGGGTGTTCAGGGAATGCACCAAACGAATAAAAATTCTGGTGAGGAATATTTAATTCCTGATGCAACGACGAATGATTTTGGAGTTTTTGGAACTGCAAATTACGAATGGAAAAACAGCGTTTTACAAGCTGGTCTGCGTTTTGACAATAGAAATATTACTTCTATTGCACACGGTGAAGAAGGTGAAGAAGGTTATTTTAAAGCTTTAGATCGCTCTTTTGACAGCTTTAATGCTTCGTTGGGATATAAAACAAAATTAGCTGAACCATTAACTTTGAGATTAAATGTTGCCAGCGGATTTAGAGCGCCAAACTTAGCGGAATTAACTTCAAATGGTGTTCACGAAGGAACGAATCGTTATGAAATTGGAAATGCTGATTTGAAAACGGAACAAAATATTCAAACTGATTTGAATCTGGAATACAAAAACACACATTTTGAGTTTTTTGTAAATGGTTTTTACAATCACGTAAACAATTATATTTATACATCTCCAACAGGAGAAATTCGCGATGAGAATGATGTTTTTGCTTACGTTCAGGATAATGCAAAATTATATGGTGGTGAGGCTGGACTGCATTTTCACCCGCATCCATTAGACTGGTTACATTTTGAAACGAGTTTTGAAACTGTAATGGGTAAAAAAGACAACAATGATTATCTACCTTTAATTCCTGCCAACAACTGGAACAATACGCTTAGAACTGAGTTTAAAATTAAAGATTGGCTGAGTGAAGGTTTTGCTTCTTTGAATGTTTCTTCGACTTTTAATCAAGATAATGTAAGCGGTTTTGAAACAGCTTCAAAAGGGTATACTCTGGTAAATCTGGGTTTTGGAGGAACTGTTAAACTTGGAAAAACTGCCTTTGATGTAAACTTAAACGGAAACAATTTATTTGACAAAAAATATATTGCACATCTTTCAAGACTAAAAACAGACGGCATTCCAAACATTGGAAGAAACATTGTTCTAGGCATTAACTTTAATCTGTAACATTTTTAAACCATATCAGTCATATAAGTAAATATAAGCTAAGCACTTAATTAAAATGAGCTTATATGACTAATATGGTTTAACTTTTTGCATTCATTTTTCACAACAAAAAGTGCTATTTTTGTTACAACAGATAAAAACTAACTATGAAAAAAACATTTTTATTGATGGCAATCACAACTGCAGGAATTTCATTTGCTCAAAATAAAATTCAATATCCAGAAACCAAAAAAGGAGAAACTGTTGATGTCTATTTTGACACAAAAGTAAGCGATCCGTATCGTTGGCTTGAAGATGACAAATCTGCTGAAACGGGCGCTTGGGTTAAAGCTCAAAACGAAGTTACTTATGCATATCTAGATAAAATTCCGTTTCGTGACGAACTTAAAAAACGAATGGAAAAACTTTGGAATTACGAAAAAATCGGCGCTCCATACAAAGAAGGAAAGTTTACTTATTATTCAAAAAATAATGGTCTTCAAAATCAATCTGTGGTTTATAGAAAAGATCAGAATGGTAAAGAGGAAGTTTTCTTAGATCCAAATACATTTTCTAAAGACGGTACGACTTCGCTTGGCGGATTAGATTTCTCTAAAGATGGAAGCAAAACTGCTTATTCAATTTCTGAAGGCGGAAGCGACTGGAGAAAAGTTATTATTATTGATGCCGTATCTAAAAAAGTTCTTGAAGATACTTTGGTTGACGTAAAATTCAGCGGTATTTCATGGCTTGGAAACGAAGGTTTCTATTATTCAAGTTATGACAAACCAAAAGGAAGTGAATTATCTGCAAAAACAGATCAGCACAAATTGTACTTTCACAAATTAGGAACTTCTCAAAAAGAGGATAAAGTAATTTTTGGTGCAGATCAAAAAAGAAGATATGTTGGAGGTTACGTTACTGAAGACAATCGTTTTTTAGTAATTACAGCAGCAAATTCTACTTATGGAAACGAACTTTATATTAAAGATTTAAAAACGCCAAACAGTCCAATTGTAACCATTGTAGACAACTTCAACACTGATAATAATATTATCGAAAATGAAGGAAGTAAATTATTTATTCACACTGATTATAAAGCTCCAAACGGACGTGTGGTTACTGTAGATTTTAGTAATCCAAAACCTGAAAACTGGAAAGATTTTATCAAAGAAACAGAAAATGTTTTATCGCCATCTACAGGAGGCGGATACTTTTTTGCTAATTATACAAAAGATGCAGTTTCGTTAGTTTTACAATACGATTACAACGGTAAATTAATTCGCGAAATCAAACTTCCTGCGGTTGGAACTGCCGGAGGATTTAGAGCAAAAAAGGAAGAGAAAATTTTATACTACAGCTTTACAAATTATACAACTCCAGGAAGTATTTTTTCTTTTGAACCAAAATCTGGTAAATCAGAAATTTATCAAAAACCAAAAGTTGATTTCAAAAGCGAAGATTACGAGTCTAAACAAGTATTTTATACTTCAAAAGACGGCACAAAAATCCCGATGATTATTACTTATAAAAAAGGAACAAAATTAGACGGTAAAAACCCAACGATTCTTTATGGTTATGGTGGATTCAATATTAGTTTAACTCCAAGTTTCAGTATTGCAAATGCGGTTTGGATGGAAAATGGAGGTGTTTACGCAGTTGCCAACTTAAGAGGAGGAGGCGAATATGGTAAAAAATGGCACGATGCAGGAACGAAACTTCAAAAACAAAATGTATTTGATGATTTTATCGCTGCTGCTGAATATCTAATTGCTCAAAAATATACTTCATCAGATTATTTAGCTATTCGCGGAGGTTCTAACGGAGGATTATTAGTTGGAGCAACTATGACTCAGCGTCCTGATTTAATGAAAGTAGCTTTACCTGCAGTTGGTGTAATGGATATGTTACGTTACCATACTTTTACTGCTGGAGCTGGTTGGGCATATGATTATGGAACGGCTCAAGACAGTAAAGAAATGTTTGAATACCTTAAAGGATATTCTCCAGTTCAAAGCGTTAAAAAAGGAGTTCAATATCCTGCAACTATGGTAACTACTGGTGATCATGATGATCGTGTGGTTCCTGCTCACAGTTTTAAATTTGCTGCTGAACTGCAAGATAAACAAACAGGAAACAATCCAGTTTTAATTAGAATTGATGTAAAAGCAGGACACGGAGCAGGAAAATCTGTTGCGGCTACAATCCAGGAGAATGTAGACATTCAGGCTTTCACACTTTACAATATGGGCTTTAAAGCTTTGCCGAAAAAGTAAGACTTTAAAAACTTAATTTTTTAGCCACGAATTACACTAATTTCCACGAATTTTAATTGTGGCGGATGTGTAAATCGTGGCTTATTTTTTTGCCACTGATTAAAAGAATTTGCGGGATTTAAAATCTGTGGAAATCTTTTTAATCTTTGGCTTTATTAATTTGTTTCCCGCAGATTTTGCAGATATAATTAGATTAAAAAATCTGCGCATATCTGCTTAAATCTGCAAAATCTGCGTGAAATTAATTCGTGAATTCGCGGCTAACTTTTTTGTTCGATATTTTTCTCACGCAGATTTAGCAGATAGGCAGATTTTTTTTTCACTATGAATCAGCAGGAAAAATAAATTAGTGAAAATTAGTGCAATTCGTGGCAAACCTTTTTTAAATTTGAAAAACCAAAATATCCAAAGATGAAAATTATAAAATGGGGAATTATAGGCTGCGGTAATGTAACCGAAGTAAAAAGCGGACCTGCTTTTCAGAAAGCTCCAAATTCAGCTTTAGTTGCCGTAATGCGAAGAGATGCTGCACTTGCCGAAGATTATGCCAAACGTCATAATGTTCCGAAATGGTATTCGAATGCCGTTGATTTAATAAATGATCCCGAAGTTGATGCGGTTTATATTGCTACTCCTCCATCATCTCATAAAGAATACACCATTTTATGCGCCAAAGCTGGAAAACCTGTTTATGTTGAAAAACCTATGGCTTTGACTTTTGAAGAGTGTAATGAAATGATCAGCGTTTGCAAAGAACATAATGTGCCTTTGTTTGTTGCTTATTACAGAAGAAGTTTACCTCGGTTTTTAAAAATAAAAGAATTAATTGACAAAGGAAAAATAGGAACTATAAGACATGTAAACTGTGTTTTATATCATCCTTTTGAAGCACGTTATGATGATGAAATCAATCTTCCGTGGACGGTTTTACCTCATATTTCCGGCGGCGGAATTTTTGTTGATTTAGCTTGTCATACTTTAGATTTTCTAGATTATGTTTTAGGCCCTATAAAATCAGTTCGCGGACATGCTACTTCGCAATTAAAAGCATATCCAGCCGAAGACTCTGTTTCGATGTCATTTTTATTTGAAAATGGTATTCACGGAACGGGTTTGTGGAATTTTACTAGTTTTGAACGTTACGATAATACCGAAATTGTTGGTGATAAAGGAAAAATCTCATTTTCGACTTTTGGAAATGACCCAATTCATATTCAATATGCGAATGGAGAAAAAGAAAGTATTGCAATCGAAAATCCGCTTCATATTCAACAGCCACTTATAGAAACGGTAATTACTGAACTTTTAGGCAAAGAAGGATCTTCTCCATCGAAAGGAACTTCAGCATCAAGAACGACTTGGGTTATTGATGAAGTTTTGAAGGAGTTTAGAAACTCGAAATCTTAAAATTATCGCTGAGAGCGAAGTCGAAAAGCTAGTACTATTTACACAATCTTGTCATTTCGACTGAAAGGAGAAATCACACGCGGGAATCTACAGAGAGAGTCGCCAATCTTTGTATAGTTTCTAGTGTGATTTCTCCTTTCAGTCAAAATGACAAAAAAACAAAAAAAGAGGATATTCATTAAGAATATCCTCTTTTCTAAAAACTAAAAAACTTCTATAAATTATAGGCTGTATTTAAGACCTAAAGTCAAACCTAAGCCTGAGATTCCAACATAAGAGCTTAACTCATCCATTGGTTTATCTTTATTAACTCCGTTTGGATTTGTTGCAGCGTTGTTAGAATTAACATCTAAACCATCTCTATAATTTGTATGAATTTGAGCTGTCGATCTAGTAGCTAAAGCATCATTACCATTCACTGTAAATTCAGTTGTTTCTTTTGTTTTACCGTGTACAGTAAAGTTTCTATACTCTAATTCAGCAAAAGCAGAAATATGTTTTCCTAATTTGTATGAAGTTCCTAAAGCTGCTGTAAATCCAATAGTTGGATTTGGTTTTACTTTATCAACACTATGAACATCTCCAAAAGCAACTGGTGCTCCTGTAGTTGGATTAAAAGCGATTGGAGCACGTGCATCTGTAGTAATTTCTAAATCTCCATGAACTGGAACTAAAACACCTACTTTAGTATACGGCTCAAATCCTTTGTGCTCTCCTAAAAACAACACTAAAGCTGGAGCAATATCAAATGCAGTAATTTGACCTACTGATTTAAAGTTATATACACCGCTTGGCGTAATTGGCATATCTGATGTAGTTTGCGCCATTGTTTTATCATTACTAGTGTAATAATTTGCTCCTAACTCAACTCCTAAACGAGTATTAAATCTATATCCAGCAGTAATACCAGTTCTAAATCCTTGACCAAAAGAACCTGTAATACTTTTTTCAGAAACTAATTTTCCTCCTACATAAGTTCTATTCATTGCATCATGTCCTCCAACTGTTGGAAACTCAGTTGAAGCAGTTTGGTTGAAATATGATCCACCCAATTTGAAATACCAGCTTTCTGGTTTGTCTGCTTTTTCAGTTTGCGCAATTGTGGCCATAGAACAAACTAATAATCCTAATAAAAATAGGTTCTTTTTCATAATTCTGATTTAATTAATTTATACAAACATAGAATTTTTTAACATATTCTTATAATTTGCATTGTTAGACTTGGAACGAAATCGTTGTAATTTGGAGCAATATTACTAAAAAACTATTATGCACGCATAATTTTAACACTAAAAAAATGCATTATTCTAAATTTTAACTGTTAAAATTTAGTTCAGCTTAAAATTTACCTGTAATTTCTCTAATTCCTGAAGCAGCTCAGCAGAAATCCTAATCTTTAATCTTCGGCTTGGCATTGTTAATTTGGTAACAACTTTTATTTCTTCAATTTCATTTACTTCCTGAATCTTGGTTTCTTGCGCTGCATCTTCATTTTCATCTTCAAAAACAGCATCATCGCTTTCTTCAAAATCAGCGGGAGTTTCTACCTCAACAAGTCGTTTAATTTTTTCCAATTCCATAATCTCAAAAGTCACCGAATTTTCGCCTTTATTTTCATTAAATAAATGACTTAATCTATGAATAAATTCGGTTTGAAGATCTTGAATGTTTAGTAAAACAATCAGTTTTTTAGCAAAAGCCTCCATAATATCCTGCAATTGTCTGATTTCGACAAACTGCATTCTTGGATCTGATTTTTTACCCGTATCATGGTTTACCCAACCATCTTTTATTAGTATTTTTAGAAAGGCAAAATTATTCTGTATCAGGAAATGTCGAAATTTAAGATATTCTTCTCCAAAAATCTTAAACTCATAACTTTCATCATAACCTTCTAAGTTAAACACTGCCCAGCCTTTTCCGTTTTTTGCCACACGGTGCTGAACGTTATTGATAATTCCAGCAAAGTTTAAATTTTTACCCACAAATTCATTCATACTTTTCAATGATTCTAGTCGAGAATTACAGAAATACTTCATTTCAAATCTAAAATCATCAAGCGGATGTCCGGAAATATAAATCCCGACAACTTCTTTTTCTTTTGCCAGTTTTTCCATTGTACTCCAATCTTCACATGCGGGAATAATTGGCTCTGCAATCTGCACTTCGCTTGCTTCTCCAAACAAACTTACTTGTGATGAATTTTCATTTTCCTGAAACTTTGATCCATATCGAATTGCTTTTTCATAAAATGTAATTCCGTCGCCATCATCATGAAAATATTGTGCTCTGGTTGTTCCTTCAAAAGAGTCGAAACCACCAGCAAGTACTAAGTTTTCAATCGCTTTTTTATTGGCAGCACGCAAATCAATTCGCTGCGCCAAATCAAAAATCGATTTATATCTTCCGTCTTTTCTGTTTTCTACAATCGTTTCAACCGCTCCAGAACCAACACCTTTAATCGCTCCCATTCCAAAACGAACTGCATAATCATCGTTTACGGTAAATTTATAATACGATTCATTTACGTCTGGTCCCAAAACTTGTAATCCCATACGTTTGCATTCTTCCATGAAAAAGGAAACTTGTTTGATATCGTTCATGTTATTCGAAAGTACCGCCGCCATATATTCAGCTGGATAGTGTGCTTTCAAATAAGCCGTTTGGTAAGCAATCCACGCATAACAAGTCGAGTGCGATTTGTTGAAGGCGTAACTCGCAAAAGCTTCCCAGTCTTTCCAGATTTTCTCCAAAACTTTGGCATCGTGACCTTTTTGCGCCGCTTGTTCCACAAACTTCGGCTTCATTTTATCTAGTACATCCTTTTGTTTCTTACCCATCGCTTTACGCAAAACGTCGGCCTCACCCTTTGTAAATCCCGCCAAAGACTGAGACAAAAGCATTACCTGCTCTTGGTAAACTGTAATTCCGTAGGTTTCCGACAAATATTCTGCACAGGCATCTAAATCGTATTTTATTTCTTCGTCACCATTTTTTCTTCGAACGAAAGATGGAATATACTCCAAAGGTCCCGGACGATAAAGTGCATTCATGGCAATTAAATCTCCAAAAACCGTCGGCTTTAGATCTTTCATGTATTTCTGCATTCCGGGTGACTCGTATTGAAAGATTCCAACAGTTTCACCTCTCTGGAAAAGCGCATATGTTTCTTCATCATCGATTGGAAATGTATCTGGATCCAATTCAATTCCTGTTCTGTATTTTACCAGTTTTACAGTATCTTTTATCAGCGTAAGAGTCTTCAGACCCAAGAAGTCCATTTTCAGCAATCCCGCACTTTCTGCAACCGAGTTATCAAACTGTGTTACATATAAATCAGAATCTTTTGCAGTAGTAACTGGAACGTAATTCGTAATATCCGATGGCGTAATAATTACCCCGCAGGCGTGAATTCCAGTATTACGCATCGATCCTTCAAGGATTTTTGCCTGCTGAATGGTTTCTCCCGCCAAATCATCTTCATTGGCAATGGCGATTAATTCTTTTACATTGTCAAATTCGTCTGAACGAAGTGCTTTTTTAACTTCCTCCTCACTCTCTGAAATAAAACGCGCCAAATTCCATTTTGACGGCATCATTCCCGGAATCAATTTTGCAATTCTATCGGCTTCAAACAACGGTAAATCCAATACACGCGCCGTATCACGAATCGCCGATTTGGTTGCCATTTTACCATAAGTGATAATCTGCGCTACCTGTTTTTGACCGTATTTGTTGATTACGTATTCCATAACACGTCCACGACCCTCATCATCAAAGTCGATATCAATATCGGGCATCGATACACGGTCAGGATTTAGGAAACGCTCAAAAAGCAAATCGTATTTAATTGGGTCAATATTCGTAATTCCGAGGCAGTAAGCAACGGCAGAACCCGCTGCAGATCCACGACCGGGCCCTACAGAAACGTCCATATTTCTAGCTTCGGCAATGAAATCCTGTACAATTAAGAAATAACCCGGATAACCTGAATTCGAAATCGTTAATAACTCAAAATCGAGACGTTCTTGAATTGATTCTGTAATTTCTCCATATCTTCTTTTGGCTCCTTCCATTGTAAGGTGTCGCAGGTATTTATTTTCACCACGAACACCTCCATCAGCCTCATCTTCTTCAACAACAAATTCTTGTGGAATATCAAATTTAGGAAGCAATACATCACGATAAAGTGAATATCCTTCTACTTTATCGACAATTTCCTGAATGTTAATAATGGCTTCAGGCAAATCGGCAAAGAGTTTTTTCATCTCTTCTTCGGACTTGTAATAGTATTCCTGATTTGGAAGTCCGTAGCGATAACCACGACCACGACCAATTGGCGTTGCCTGTTTTTCACCGTCTTTTACACAAAGTAAAATATCGTGTGCATTGGCATCTTCTTTATTTAAATAATAAGTATTATTGGTTGCAATTAGCTTTACATTATGCTTTTGCGAAAATTCAATCAGAGTTTTGTTTACGCGATTTTCATCTTCCTGATTATGGCGCATCAATTCCAGATAAAAATCATCACCAAATTGTTCCTTCCACCAAATTAAAGCTTCTTCGGCTTGGTTTTCACCAATGTTCAGAATTTTACTCGGAATTTCTCCATATAAATTTCCAGACAAAACCATAATATCTTCCTTGTATTTTTCGATAATCGCGCGATCAATTCTAGGAACATAGTAAAATCCGTTGGTAAAAGCGATAGAAGACATTTTAGCCAAATTGTGATATCCATTTTTGTTTTTGGCTAATAATACAATCTGGTTTCCGTTGTCTTTTTTACTTTTATCTAAATGGTTTTCACAAACGTTAAATTCACAGCCCACAATTGGTTTAATCTCCGTTTCAGTCGGCTCTTCTCCAGCTTCAACTAAAGCTTTATTTTTTCCTGATGCTGCTTTGTTGTGGTTCATAACGGCGCTCACAAAGTGAAATGCGCCCATCATGTTTCCGGTATCCGTCATGGCAACAGCCGGCATTCCGTTTTTAGCAGTAGCTGCAACAATATTCCCAATTCCGATCGTTGATTGAAGAACCGAAAACTGTGTATGATTGTGTAAATGCGAATATTTTGCTGCTTTAAAATCTTCTCTGTCAGAATGCGAAACTGCAGGTTCTTTACCAACAGATTCTAAAGCTTTTAATTGCTCTCTGATTTTATCAGAAGCCGCTTTTAAATTGATGTGTTTTAAACCAATTAATGGAAACTCTTGCGGATTTCTAGCTTGAAATTCTTTGAAATATTCCTTTGGAACATCAAGTTCTTCTTTAGTAAAAACCTCTCTTCTAATTAACTCCAAGAAACAGCGAGTAGTTGCCTCAACGTCGGCAGTTGCGTTGTGCGCTTCTGCAAAAGGTTTATCAAATAAATAACTGTGTAACTCTGTTAATGTTGGCAATTTAAATCTTCCTCCACGACCTCCGGGAAGCTGCAATAATGAAGCCGTAACTTCTGTACAAGTATCTAGAACCGGCATTGTGCTCATTGGCGAATCTACACCCATTCTATGGAATTCAGCTCCCATAATATTAACATCGAAACCTAAATTCTGACCGACAATAAATTTAGTTTTACTTAAAGCGATATTGAATTTCTCTAAAACTTCTGCCAGCGTGATTCCATCAGCTTCCGCCAATTCAGTTGAGATTCCGTGAATACGCTCGGCATCATACGGAATATTAAATCCATCTGGTTTTACCAAATAATCCTGATGTTCAATAAGCTGTCCCATTTCGTCATGAAGCTGCCATGCGATCTGAATACAGCGAGGCCAGTTATCAGAATCAGTTATTGGAGCATCCCAGCGTTTTGGTAATCCAGTAGTTTCGGTATCGAATATTAAATACATAAGCTTAAAAAGGCAAAATTAAAGTCCCAAAATCCAAATTTTACACCACATAAAACATTGATTATATGCGCTATACAAAATAGTAAAATATAGAATAGAGGAAATTCAAATTTAGTCTTTTTTTAAACAATTCAGCTAGTGAATTTGTTAAGAAAAGCACTTATTTTATTCCTTCCCTTTTACACAAACCATTAACGAAATCGCCAAATATGGAATATCTTTTAAAATAAAAAAATCAGTTATAGGAAAACCTTCTAGACTTTTAAAAATACCAGGAGTTGTAATTAAAAAACTCAATGTTGTAATAAATATAATAGCAGAAGCACAGCCGGCATAAAGGCCGATTCTCTTAACAAATAAAGAAGCAAGCAATCCCAACCCAGTAAGAACTTCAAAAATTCCGATAAAATTCGAAACCTGCTGCACTGACATAACTTTATACATCCAGCTCATTGCAAAATGATTCTCGACTAAACCTTTTATTGCTTCGGCTTCGACGACAGTAAATTTGAAAAGACCTACCCAGATTAAAATAATTACTGTTCCTAAAACTCCTAATGTGTAAGCGAATTGATTTAAATTCATGGCATATTTATTTAAAATTAGAGGTTTCAATATTAGAAGTTCTTTTTGAAAGTAATTGTCAGCTAGTTGTCATAATCAATCAATTTACCAATTATGATATTTTTGTTTTCATTTAATTTCATTCTAAAAACAAAAAATACACTTCTTGGATGTCGTATTATTTTATCTAAAAAAGACATTAAAAACGTTTCTAAAATCTAATTCTAAATGCTTGTAAAAGTGTTTAAACGCCTGATTTCAAAAACAAAAAAAGAAACCAAAACTGGTAATTATTACTATTTTCACTCAATTTGTTACATATTTTCAAACAAAATACTCTTTTTTATAGCTATTTTAAAATAAATTTGCAAACTATCAAAACAAAAAACAATTAAGCAGGATTTAAGCAAAAAAAGAAAAACAAAATCAATTCCTTATACATTTTTAGACAAAAATTGAAGACAAAAAAAGCCATTTCGCAATTTGTATTTTAGTTTGGGTATCGTATATAATGAAATATTGAAATTGACGCCTTTGTATCTTTTTTTACTTTTGTTTTGCTATTATAATGAACAGGAAAATGCTGTAGTTATAGAAATTACATTTAAAAAAATAAAAATGAGTAAGACATTATTTGACAAAGTATGGGATTCACATGTAGTGCGTAAAATTGAAGATGGACCAGATGTGTTTTTTATTGACCGCCATTTCATTCATGAAGTTACGAGTCCTGTTGCTTTTTTAGGATTAAAATCAAGAGGCGTTAACGTTTTATACCCACAACGTACTTTTGCAACCGCAGATCACAATACACCAACCATAAACCAACATTTACCAGTTCAGGATCCTTTATCTGCTAATCAGCTTCAAGCTCTTGAAGACAATGCAAACGAATACGGAATTTCACACTGGGGATTAGGTCACCAAAAAAATGGAATTGTACACGTAGTTGGTCCTGAAAACGGAATTACTTTGCCAGGTGCTACTATTGTTTGCGGTGATTCGCATACATCTACTCACGGTGCCTTTGGAGCTATTGCTTTTGGTATCGGAACTTCTGAGGTTGAGATGGTGCTTTCTACACAATGCATTATGCAGCCTAAACCAAAGAAAATGCGCATTAACGTAAATGGTCAATTAAGCAAAGGTGTTGGTCCAAAAGACGTTGCACTTTATATTATTGCTCAATTAACTACTTCTGGAGGTACAGGTTATTTTGTTGAATACGCTGGTGATGTTTTTGAAAACATGACTATGGAAGGTCGTATGACAGTTTGTAACTTAAGTATCGAAATGGGTGCGCGAGGCGGAATGATCGCTCCTGATCAAACTACTTTCGATTTCCTTGAAGGAAGATTATACGCTCCAAAAGGTGAAGCTTGGACAAAAGCTGTTGAATACTGGAAAACTTTAAAAACTGATGCTGATGCTGTATTTGATGCTGAGTTAAACATCAAGGCTTCAGACATTGAACCAATGATTACTTATGGTACCAATCCTGGAATGGGAATTGGTATTTCAAAACATATCCCAAGTGCAAAAGAAGTTGAAGGCGGTGAGGAAACTTACAAAAAATCTTTAGCTTATATGGGTTTCCATGAAGATGATGTGATGATTGGAAAACCTATTGATTATGTTTTCTTAGGAAGCTGTACAAATGGACGTATTGAAGATTTTAGAGCTTTCGCCGAAATTGTAAAAGGAAGAAAAAAAGCAGACAATGTTACCGCTTGGTTAGTTCCAGGTTCTCACGTTGTTGAAGCTCAAATTAAAGAAGAAGGTATCTTGGATATTTTAACCGAAGCTGGTTTCGTATTACGTCAACCGGGTTGTTCTGCTTGTTTAGCAATGAACGATGATAAAGTTCCTGCTGGAAAATATGCAGTAAGTACTTCAAACAGAAACTTTGAAGGTCGTCAAGGTCCTGGATCAAGAACGCTTTTAGCAAGTCCAATTATGGCTGCTGCAGCTGCTGTTACAGGAAAACTAACAGATCCGAGGGAATTATTCTAATTCCTGCTGTAAGCTGTAAGCAATAAGCTGTAAGCTTTTAACAGAATCTTAAAAAAGGCTTACAGCTTATTGCTTAAAGCCTAAAGCAAATAAAAAATAAACGCTGTACAAAAAGCTTAAAGCCTATAGCCTATAGCTTATAGCCTAAAGCAAAAAAACAGCCTAAAGCAAAAACAAAATGGCATACGATAAATTTAACATACTTACCAGCAGTGCAGTGCCGCTGCCAATTGAGAACGTAGATACAGATCAAATCATCCCAGCTCGTTTCTTAAAAGCTACAAAACGTGAAGGTTTCGGAGACAACCTTTTTAGAGACTGGAGATATAATGGAGACGATACTCCAAAAACTGATTTCGTTTTGAACGATTCAACTTACTCTGGAAAAATCCTTGTTGGAGGAAAAAACTTTGGTTCAGGATCTTCAAGAGAACATGCTGCATGGGCAGTTTACGATTACGGATTTAGAGCTGTAGTTTCAAGTTTCTTTGCTGATATCTTCAAAGGAAACTGTTTAAACATTGGTGTTTTACCAGTTCAGGTTAGTCCTGAATTCGCTGATACCATTTTCAAAGCGATTGAAGCTGATCCAAAAACAGAATTAGAAATCAATCTTCCAGAACAGACAATTACTTTATTGTCTACAGGACAACAAGAATCTTTTGCGATCAACGGATACAAAAAGAATAATATGATTAATGGCTTTGATGACATTGATTATTTACAAAATATCAAAGAAGATATCGTGGCTTTTGCTGATAAACTTCCTTACTAACCAACAACCAAAAAACAACCAACCCAAAAAGCAGTTACTCAAGCTCAGCCAAGGTTGACCTTAGTAACTGCTTTTTAACTATTTTTTTGAATCGATACTAAGCTCAGAATGAACGACAACAACATTGTTTTACCTAAATTCTATTCAGAAATCAAGATTGATTCTGAAAAAATTTCGTTTTCAATGCCGTCAGATTTACAAACAGGAAGCTTTCTAAGAACATTAATTGCATCCAAAAAAGACGGTCACTTTTTAGAATTAGGAACTGGAACAGGATTATCGCTTGCATGGATGATTGAAGGAATGAATGAAAATTCAAACTTAATTTCCATTGATAATTTGGCAGAATATCAAAATGTTGCCAAAAAGTATTTTCAAAAATCAAATGTTTCATTTGTTTGCAATGATGCCGAAAAATGGATTTTAAATTACAACGGAGAAAAGTTTGATTTAATTTTTGCTGATGCCTGGCCCGGCAAATATGCTGTTCTAGAAGAAACTTTGCAACTATTGAAACCAGGAGGAATTTATTTAATCGATGATATGTTACCGCAAAAAAACTGGCCAAAAAATCATGATAAAAATGTCGAAATTCTTATTCAAGATTTAGAAAAAAGAAATGACATTCAACTTACAAAAATGTGCTGGTCAACAGGTTTGATTCTGATAACAAAAAAATAAAATACAAACTATCAGCTTATCATTAAAAAGCTAACAATATAATAATGGAAAAAAGAAAAATTGAAATAATGGATACGACACTCCGTGATGGCGAACAAACCTCGGGAGTATCTTTTTCTGCTGCAGAAAAACTAACCATTGCACAATTGTTGTTGGAGGAATTAAATATTGATAGAATCGAAATTGCTTCGGCACGCGTAAGCGAAGGAGAATTTCAAGCTGTAAAAAGCATTACTTCCTGGGCTGAAGAAAGAGGATATATTAACAGAATTGAAGTACTGTCGTTTGTTGATGGTGGCGTTTCGATTGAATGGATGAAAAAAGCCGGTGCCAAAGTGCAGAATTTATTGACCAAAGGCTCAATGAATCACTTAACACATCAACTAAAGAAAACACCTGAACAGCATTTTTCTGAAATTGCACAAATTATCGCTTTAGCGAAAGAAAATGATATTGAAACGAACGTTTACTTAGAAGATTGGAGCAACGGAATGCGAAATTCTCCTGAATATGTTTTTCAATTTCTGGATTTCTTGTCGACGCAGCCAGTAAAAAGAATTCTACTTCCTGATACTTTAGGCGTTTTAATTCCGTCCTTGGCTTTTGAATTTATTTCTAAAATCAGAACAAAATATCCTGATGTTCATTTCGATTTTCATGCGCATAACGATTACGATTTAAGTGTTGCCAATGTTATGGAAGCTATAAAAGCCGGCATAAACGGACTTCATGTAACGGTAAACGGAATGGGAGAACGAGCAGGAAATGCACCTCTCGAAAGTACTGTTGCCGTTATAAACGATTATTTGCCAGAAGTAAGCATCAACATCAAAGAAACTTCTTTATATTCTGTAAGTAAATTGGTGGAAACTTTTACAGGATATAGAATCCCAGCCAACAAACCAATCGTTGGTGATAATGTTTTCACACAAACAGCTGGAATTCACGCTGATGGTGATAATAAAAACAATTTATATTTTAATGATTTGCTTCCGGAGCGCTTCGGAAGAAAAAGAAAATACGCTCTCGGAAAAACTTCTGGAAAAGCCAATATCGAAAAAAATCTTCAGGAATTAGGCTTAAAACTAAACAACGAAGATTTGAAATTGGTTACCCAAAGAATTATCGAATTGGGCGATAAAAAAGAAACTGTAACTAAGGAAGATCTTCCATACATTATATCCGATGTTTTGGACAGTCATACTTACGAAGAAAAAATAAAAATCGAGTCCTATATATTAGTACACTCAAAAGGAATGCGTCCGTCTACGACTTTGTGCCTGAAATTTGGCGATGAAATCATCGAAGAAAATGCACAAGGCGACGGTCAGTTTGATGCTTTTATGAACGCTTTGTCAAAAATTTATAAAAGCAAAAAATTAACGCTTCCAAAATTAATTGATTATGCAGTTAGAATCCCTCCCGGAAGTAGTTCTGATGCGTTGTGCGAAACCATTATTACGTGGACAAACAACGAAAAAGAATTTAAAACCCGCGGATTAGATTCTGATCAAACTGTTGCAGCGATTATTGCAACACAAAAAATGTTGAATGTAATTGCCGATTAGAAGTACAAAGGTTCAGAGGCGCAAAGGAACAGAGGTTTTTAAAATCTTGTTCCAAACCTTTGAACCTTTGAGCCTTTTCCACTATGAACCTTAAATAACACATATAGAATGAAATTAAACATAGCCCTTTTAGCCGGAGACGGAATCGGACCAGAAGTAATAAATGAAGCTGTAAAAGTATCTGATGCTATTGCACAAAAATTTGGACATGAAATTACTTGGAAACCAGCTTTAACCGGTGCAGCTGCAATTGATGCCGTAGGTGAGCCTTATCCAGATTCAACACACGAAGTTTGTAAAAATGCTGATGCCGTACTTTTTGGAGCGATTGGCCACCCTAAATATGATAATGATCCTTCTGCACCAGTACGTCCAGAGCAAGGTTTGTTAAAAATGCGTAAAGCATTAGGTTTGTTCGCAAACGTAAGACCTACTTTTACATTCCCTTCATTATTAGACAAATCTCCATTAAAAAGAGAAAGAATCGAAGGAACTGACTTAGTTTTCTTAAGAGAATTAACTGGCGGAATTTACTTTGGAGAAAAAGGAAGAAAAGATAACGGAGATACCGCTTACGACAACTGTGTTTACACAAGAGCAGAAGTTCAGCGTTTAGCTAAAAAAGGTTTCGAATTAGCGATGACACGTTCTAAAAAATTATGCTGCGTTGACAAAGCAAACGTTTTAGAAACTTCACGCTTATGGAGAGAAACAGTTCAGGCAATGGAAAAAGAGTATCCAGAGGTTGAAGTTAGCTACGAATTTGTTGATGCTGTAGCAATGCGTCTGGTTCAATGGCCAAACTCTTATGATGTATTAATTACAGAAAACTTATTTGGAGATATCTTAACAGACGAAGCTTCTGTAATTTCAGGTTCAATGGGCTTAATGCCTTCTGCTTCTATGGGAGCTGAAGTATCTTTGTTTGAACCAATTCACGGTTCTTATCCGCAAGCAACTGGATTGAACATCGCTAACCCAATGGCTACTATTTTATCTGCTGCTATGATGTTCGAAAACTTCGGATTGATGGAAGAAGGAAAAGCAATGAGAGACGCTGTAAACAAGGCTTTAGAAGCTGGTGTAGTTACTGAAGATTTAGCAGATGGTGGCAAAGCATACGGCACCAAAGAAGTTGGTGACTGGTTAGCAGCGAATGTATAATTATGTTTATCGTAGAGGCGCACTGCAGTGCGTCTCCTCGGTATCTTAGACGCACTGCAGTGCGCCTCTACAGAAAAATTACCACATAAAAAAAGGGATCAACTTTCGTTGATCCCTTTTATATATTTAGAAAAAAATATTAATATCCTCCTCTGTTACCACCACGGTCGTTTCCACCACGGTTGTTTCCGTAACCTCCGCGAGAATCACCTCCACGGTTGTTATTGAAGCTTCTTCTTTCACCTTCAGGTTTTGGTTCAGATTTATTTACAACAATTGTACGACCTTGAACAGTAGCTCCGTTCAACTCATCAATTGCTTTTTGAGCTTCCGCATCGTTTGGCATCTCTACGAAACCAAAACCTTTGCTTCTTCCAGTAAATTTATCAGTGATAATTTTAACTGAATCTACTGCTCCATAAGCCTCGAAAGACTCTCTTAAATCTGCTTCCTCAATACTGAATGGAAGGCTTCCAACAAAAATGTTCATATGTACTTATTTATAATAATGTAGCAAATGTAGTCTTATTTTTCTGTAATCTACTATATATTAGTTTATTTATGTTTTTATTTTGATTTTAATAATTCCTCTATAAAATCTATGTCTGAGAAAAAAACTACAACTTATTTTCTATAGCACTCACTTCAATCGGCACTTTATAAAAGACTCCTTCTTTAAAGTTAATCTTAGGCTTTTCAATATTAGTTTCATCATTGTTTTCTGCAGTAAATTTAAACGTTCCAGAAATTGTATGGTTTACGTTATCATAATCAGTAATAACGATTTGTCCGCTGCCTTTATCCGTACCTGTTGAAAATGCAGACAATTCTGTAGACAGCTTATTTTCGTATGATGCCTTAGAAAGTTCATCATTACCCAAAGTAAAAGTTTGCTCTGCAGTCGAAGCCATTTGCAAAATAACTTTTTCATATCCTAAAGAACCTTCTACCACTATACTGCCGTTTTCACCTAAATGTGCTTTATAACTTTGGGCTCTCCAAAAAACATTTTCTTTTAAGCCTTGAAAAGCAGGATTATTGAACTTTACATCTTCTGTACAAGATGCGACAATAAAAAAAAGCGATAAAAAATAAAAGTATTTTTTCATATCTAAGTCAATTTGGTGCAAAAATACCGCATTAAGAGATAATTGCCTCAATAATAAGATCGAAAAAGGCAAAAAAACAATAAAATTGGAATGGAAATGCATTTAATACTTTTTGAAACGTATTATTGATAAAAAAATTATATCTTTGCGCCCTTAATTAACAGAGGTCGAGTACCTCAAAATTTAATCAATAAGATTATGTCAGTAAAAATTAGATTACAAAGACACGGTAAAAAAGGAAAACCTTTTTACTGGGTTGTAGCTGCAGATGCACGCTCAAAAAGAGATGGTAAATACTTAGAGAAAATCGGTACTTACAATCCAAACACTAACCCAGCAACTGTTGAGTTAAACCTTGACAGCGCAGTTAAATGGTTACACAATGGTGCACAACCAACTGATACTGCTAGAGCTATTCTTTCTTACAAAGGTGCTTTATTGAAACACCACCTTGATGGAGGTATTCGTAAAGGTGCTTTAACTCAAGAACAAGCTGATGCTAAATTAGCTGCTTGGTTAGAGGCTAAAGCTGGAAAAGTTGATGCTAAAAAAGACGGTTTATCAAAAGCACAAGCTGATGTTAAAGCTAAAGCTTTAAAAGCTGAAAAAGAAGTTAACGCTAAACGTTTAGCTGCTGCGGCTCAGGCTGAAGCTGACGCTATCGCTGCTGCAACTCCTGCAGTTGAAGAAGTTGCTGAAGTAGAAGCATCTACTGAAGAAGCTCCTGCTGCTGAAGAGAATAACGAAACAACTGAAGCATAATTTTACTTAGCGATAATGCGTAAAGAAGAATGTTTTTATTTAGGTAAAATCGCTAAAAAATTTAGTTTCAAAGGTGAAGTTCTGATCTATTTAGACACAGACGAACCTGAGTTATACGAAAATCTGGAATCAGTGTTTGTTGAACATAACAAACACTTGGTTCCTTTTTTTATTGAAACAAGTTCTTTACACAAAAACGACTTTCTTAGAGTTCGTTTTGAAGATGTAAATACCGAAGAAGATGCAGATGCCTTAGTTGGAAATGCTGTTTATCTTCCTTTAACTATGCTGCCTAAACTTTCTGGCAACAAATTCTATTTTCACGAAGTAATTGGTTTTGAAATCGAAGATCAGCGTTTAGGTGTTTTTGGAAAAATTACTTCTATTAATGATTCTTCTGCACAGCCGCTTTTTGAAGTTTTAAATGGCAATGTAGAAATTTTAGTTCCAATGATTGATCATTTCTTGGTAAAAATTGATCGTGAGAATAAAAAAGTAATCATGAACCTTCCAGAAGGATTGGTAGAAATGTACTTGTAAAAGTTGATTTGTTTAATCGGTTAATTGTTTAATCGAAAACTAAACTTTCTATTAAAAACCTTTTTCATAAAATATAAATCACAATGTTTCAGTTCAAGCAATTCTCTATTAATCAAGATCGTTGTGCAATGAAAGTAGGCACTGATGGCGTTTTATTGGGCTCTTGGGCTCCAATAAATCACAATCCATTTAGTATTTTAGACGTTGGTGCAGGAACTGGAATTATAGCTTTAATGCTTGCGCAGAGAACAAATGCGGAACAAATTGATGCTCTTGAAATTGATGAAGAAGCTTATGAACAAGCGGTAGAAAATTTCGAAAATTCTCCTTGGGGCGATCGTTTATTTTGTTTTCATGCTGGTTTAGATGAATTTATAGAAGAACCGGAAGACGAATATGATTTAATTGTTTCCAATCCGCCTTTTTATGCCGAAGATTATAAAACAGAAAATGAACAACGCGATTTAGCACGCTTTCAAGATGCAATGCCTTTTGAAGAACTTGTTGAAGCAGCCGATTTATTATTATCAGAAAACGGAATATTTGCTTTAATCCTTCCTTTTAAAGAAGAAGAAAAATTTATCGCCTTAGCAAAAGAATCTGAATTATATCCCCTAAAAATTACTCGAGTAAAAGGAACTCCCGCTTCAGCTGTAAAACGTAGTTTATTGGCTTTTAGTCGAAATGAAAATTCTGAAATCGAAATTGATGAATTAGTTATCGAAATTGATCGTCATGTTTATACCCCGGAATATATTGAACTTACAAAGGATTTTTATTTGAAATTCTAAACCTGCTCAAATATACTTTTGAACTGATATAAAATCCTTTCGATTAATCGAAGATCCTCTGTTACAATTTCAGCGCTTCCTTTCATTTCCTGCTGAAATACAATTTGCTTTTTATAGGATGTTTCTAATCCGTTTGGCAGTTCAACATCTAACAATATATTTCCATCTTTATCAGGCACCAACGAAATATTACGGATTTTACCTTTCAGAACACCAAATTCTCTATCTGGAAAATTAGCTAAACGAATATTTACTCGCTGTCCAACTTTTATCTTCCCTGAATTTAATGCTGGTGCTTTTACTTTTCCAATAAAGCCGTTTTTAGCATCAGGAATAATCGAAAAAACATTGTCTCCCGCATTTATCGTTTGATTTTCTGTCCAAACTTGTAAAAAAGTAACCGTTCCACTAATCGACGATTTTAGAGTATAAGTCAGTTCCCAATCCTTAATCACTTTTTTAAGCTGATAAAATGACTGCGCCATATTTCGCCCTAAATTCACTTCCTCTTTAGTGCTGTTTATCTGCGAATTCTGACTTGATTTTGTATTATCAATCAAAGAGGACTTTAATTGTGAAATCGAAGCTAAAAGGCTTCGATAATTCTTCTGTGCTTGCAGGAAACTCAATTTCTTTGCTTCCATTTCCTGAGCCGAAATAATACCTTTTGTAAAAAGGACTTCGAAACGGGCAACTTCATTTTTTTGAAGCTGAAGTTCGCTTTCGTTAATCAATTTTTGCTGCTGCAGAATATCTAATCGTTCTTTTATTTGAATTTTCTCAGAAACTTGCGCTCTGTTTTCAATTGCAAATGGCTGCAAATCATGATTTAATTCCTGCGCTTGATAATCTTTTTGAAAAACTGCGTAAGCACTTTCAATTTCACCCAATTGTGTGTTTTTTAATTGTGCAAATGGGAATTCTTTTTTAGGATCATTAATGTTGTAACTGTCCGTTATGCTTTTTAGTAAAAAAACATCTTTATAATTGGCTGTGTTTTCAATTATTGCCAATGTTGTATTCTTAGAAACAATTGTTTTATCTTTTACCAAAATAGCTTCAATCCTTCCTGAGGACTTTGAAACTATTTTTTCTGGCGGAATATTGGTTGTAATTACAATTTCGGTATTTACAACATCTGGATACTTTATGAACCAGGAAACAAAAAAAGAAGCACTATAATTACAAATATCAAAACCGTTCCCCATCGAATCATCCAATGCGGTACTTTGGTGAGAATGTCTTGAACTTCCTCGCTTCTTAATTCGAATGTGTTATGTTCTTCTGCCATAATTAATTTCCTAACTGCAATTGATTTTTAACCAATTCAAAATAATTTCCTTTTTGTTCTACCAAAGAGGTATGAGATCCTATTTCTATAATTTTTCCTTTATCTAAAACTACAATCTGATCTGCATTCATAACCGTACTTAATCGATGAGCAATTACAACTACTGTTTTATTTTCAAAAAACAAACCTAGCTTTCTCATTATTTCCCTCTCATTATTTGCATCCAAAGCTGATGTTGCTTCATCAAAAAATAAAATTTCGGGATCTTTATAAACTGCTCTTGCAATTAATAGTCTTTGTTTTTGTCCCGTACTCATTCCTACGCCCTCTGCCCCAATTTTTGTATTATAACCAAGCGGCAATTCGCTGATGTACTCTTTAATATTTGCCACATCAGCCGCATAAACTAATCGTTCTTTATTAATTACATCAACTCCAAAAGCAATATTATTAGCAATAGTATCACTAAAAATAAAGCCTTCCTGCATCACAGCGCCAATATTAGAACGCCATGCTTTTTGAGAAATATTTTTCAGCTGTGCATTTCCAATAGTAATCTCTCCTTTTTCAGGCTCATAAAACTTAAGCAGCAACTTCATCAAAGTAGTTTTACCGCTTCCGCTGACGCCCACTATAGCGGTTATTTTATTTGGCGGAATCACAAGACTTAAGTTATCTAAAACAGAAATATCAGAGCCTAAATAGCGATACGAAATATTCTTGATTTCGATTGGAGCATCAAATGGAACATCATTTGTTTGATGAACTTCCTGCTGTGTTTCATCTTCTTTTTCATGAATTTCAGACAATCTTGCCAATGATATTTTTGCATCCTGCAGTTCTCTAACAAATTCAATAAGTTGTGTTACCGGCCCATTTAAGCTTCCTACAATCGAACTGATGGCCAGCATCATCCCCAATGTAATTGAACCGTCGATGACTAATTTTGCCGATAGAAAGATGATAAAAATATTCTTTAATTCGTTGATGACCGAAGAACCAATTGTTTGTGTTTGCTCTAAAACCAACCCTTTTATCGAAACTCTAAACAATCTAGCCTGCACATACTCCCAGCCCCAGCGTTTTTGTTTTTCGGCATTGTGGAGTTTAATTTCCTGCATTCCGTTTATAAGTTCCATCACTTTGCTTTGCTCTTGAGAAACCTCGGCAAAACGTTTATAATCTAAAATTTCTCTTCGTTTTAAAAACAAGGTTATCCATCCAAAATAAAGAAGACTTCCAACAAAAAAGACTAAGAATATCTTTAGATTGAAATAGGCCAAAACGGCTCCCATTACAAACATATTTATAACAGAAAACAAGACGTTTAATGAAGATGTGGTTAGGATTTTCTCAATTCGGCGATGGTCATTTATACGCTGCATTATATCACCCGTCATTCGCACATCAAAAAATGAAATGGGCAGATTCATTAGTTTAATAAAGAAATCTGAAATAAGTGAAATATTAATACGGGTTGAAAGATGCAGTAAAATCCAACTCCTGATAAGTTCTAAACCTGTTCTTCCTGCAAAATAGAAATAACTGCGCAAAAAGAATTAGATAAACGAAATGAATATTCTGATTCTGTATTCCAATATCGACAATACTTTGCGTTAGGAATGGAAAAATAAGCTGCAGCAAACTGCTTGCTAATAAACCTATAGACAATTGAATCAAAAATGATTTATAGCGAAGTACATATTGCGAAAGTAATCCAAAGCCAATTCCTTTACCATCTTCCTTATCAAATTCAGATTGGAAAAATTTTGGTGTGGCCTCAATCAATAAAGCTATTCCTTCTTGAGTCGAATCATCGGCGTTGTTTCCAATCCAAAATTTAAGAAAATCCTCTTTATTATATTCAATTAAACCAAAAGCGGGATCTGATATATAATAAATCCCTTTTTTTATTTTGTAAAGTACTACATAATGATTTTTGTTCCAATGTAAAATGCACGGAAGCGGTGCTTCTTCAAGTCGTTCTGCA
The DNA here is from genome assembly GCF_004119495.1 of Flavobacterium sp. YO12. Classification (GTDB taxonomy): domain Bacteria; phylum Bacteroidota; class Bacteroidia; order Flavobacteriales; family Flavobacteriaceae; genus Flavobacterium. The sequence goes on along the minus strand of NZ_NRQU01000002.1, from coordinate 54,167 downwards.
CTTAATTTTACGCCTAAAGTTCTAAAACCAATTTTTTCTGCAGCATCACTCAAAAAAAGCAAATTACTTCCCTCACGAGTCGTTTCGCTTGCATCGCGCAGCTCCTGAATATTAATTGTTTTACCATAATGTTTGGCTATAATCTTTAAACATGTTGGCCCGCAATCTTTAAAATCTGCTTGTTTGTAACTGGTGAATTTTTTCAACTCTGCTATTTGGGTTTATTCATAACAATATTATACAAAAAATCTTAAAATATAAATCAGTCTTTAATTAATCAACTAAATTTCACCTTTTATAATTGGTTTTCAACTAATCTATAAAAAAGCAAGAAAGCTTTGTTAAAAAACAACAAAGCTTTCTTTACTTTAAATATATTTTATGCTTAGCTGTCTAGCGGACAACCGTCCTCAATAACCGAAGCACAAGTTTCACCATCGCCTGGACGTATAATACCTGCAAAAATATTTGTTCCTGGACAATAACAGGCCTCTATCCCAGGTCCTCCGCCCATAATGTTTTTCTTTTCATTAACTCCTAAAACTTCAATACCAATTAAATCTTTTAATTTTTTCATGATTTGTTTTTTTGATTTGTTAATACTTCAATCATTTTAAGACAGTCGAAGCCTCTGTCTGTTTAACTTAAAAACATCGTAGTATTTTTATTACTATTAAATTCTATGACAAAAAAAAGAGAGAACTAGTCCTCCCATAAATATAAAATACTGCTTGCAGCATCATTTCTCTAGGAGATGGCACTTGATCAGCCCTAACCAAATAAAACTAACCCAGTGACCACTTTTCCTGAGAATCCCGACATCAATCATCAATGTGGGGATATTTGCTCAATGTTCCACGATCGAGCGCCTACAAATTAAAAAAAACATGACTAAATTTTAAAAAAGGCTGTTTCTATATTACTTTATATAAGTTTCAAAAATTAACCAAAAGCAAAATTTTTATAAACTCTCATCCAATATCAAAGTATATGCAATTATGGTTCTAAATACTTATAAATACACTACAACTTTTTACTGGTTTCGAATAGTATTATTAACTAAAAATGCTCCGAATGTTTTTATTCAAATGGAAACTTACAATTCCCTGTACTACCTTCATTCAGTGCTGGGATTGTTCCATCAGGGCAATATGAAAAACAAGAATTACTGCCTGTACCAGGACAAGAACAACGACAATTTGATGGAGGATTAATTGGGCCTCCTCCTTTTATATTTTTTTGCTCAGCTGCACTTAACAAAAAAGTGTCTTTTTGGTTTAAAATGTTTTTTAACATAGTTTTTTGTTTTATTGTTAATACTTCAATTATTCTAACACCTCTGATTATATATCACTTTATTATAGCAATTCGACTATACTTTGTTTTACTATAAAAAAAGGAAGAACTATTTCTATTACCACTATATCTTACTAAAACCATTCTTTCTCTAGGAGATGGCACTTGATCAGCCTAACCAAATAAAACCAATCGAGTGACCACTTTTCCTGAGAATCCCGACACCAATCATCAATGCTGGGATATTTGCTCAATGTTCCACGATCGAGCGCCTACAAATTAAAAAAAACATGACTAAATTTTAAAAAAGGCTGTATGTATATAACTTTAAATAATTTCAAAAAATTAGCAGCATAAACGATTAGTATCGCAAATACCTGCTTCCATATTTATTGGACATGTCCCGCCGCTTGGTATCAACACGCATCCAGCTTCTATTGCATATACCCAGCATTCCGGAATACCGCCTTTTATTGTTTTCTGCTCATTTTTACTAATATGCTGAGCATGTTTCAGATTTAAAATTTTCTTTAACATTACTATTTGAATTTATTTTCGAATCTTTTTACAATTGCATAATCTTAATTTACACTAGCGTAATTCAAATCTAACGAGTAATACTCTGCACAATCTTCAAAGGTCAAACCTGATCTACTATACCATGTGTCACATTTTGGACTAGTTTCTTTAACGTTTGTACCTACTATTGTTTTTTGTTCACTGGCGGTTATCTCTTGCGATCCTTCCAGATTTAAGATGTTTTTTAACATAACTCTTGATTTATTCGGTTTGGGGGGTAACTCTATTCTTATTCTATTTGAAACTAAGCTGTTTTTTCAAGAACTGCTTCTTTCGGTTCTGCAAAATCATTTAAAAAGTACTTCAATTCATTTAGCTCATATTCGTTTGGAAACAAGCTCTCATTTACAATTTTCACTGGAGTATAATTAAAGTTATTTTTAGAACACCATTCATACTGCTTATTTATTTCTTGTTTAACAACCATACTCACTGAATCAACATTCCATTTTTTCAACCATTTTTTCAGACTCATTTTTTTAATATGCCAATCTGAAATTGCTTCGACTGTTTTTCCTGGAGTTGATCTGTTTATTGACAAAAGCCTTTCGACAACAACTTTATATGGATTATCAACATTTTCAGGATTAACATTAAATAATACGTTCAAAAATATTTTATCCGGAAATTTCAATACTAAGTCAAAAGCTTCTTGAAATGTTTTATGACAGTGTACACAACTTGGACTTACGATTACAGTAAGTTTTACAGCGGCACTTCTATTTCCAAAATTTAATCCTCGTAAATCTTCAAGTCCATTTGTATAAGAAACTTTTTTAGACAAGAAATCAAGTAATGAATAATTTCTTTTAAACTTCTTTAGCTCTTTTAAAGTGTTTTCATTATTAAGAACGTCTTTAGCAATTGATTTTATAACAAACCAAATTGGCACAAGAAGAACTAAAGAAAAAAGAAATGGAAAAATCGTCTCGAAACTAAAATTCAAAGTGAACAAGTCTGATGAAAACCAAATTAAACTTTGAGTAAAAATTAAAAACGAAACCATTAAACACATTACACACCATTTTTGAAGTTCAAATTTTTGAATCCATATAGATGATACGATTACAGGGATTGCTAATAAACTCAAGAATCCCACAAAAACAGATGAACTTAAAGGCTGCACTAAAATTGCTATAAATGATGCTCCAAAGAAAAGCAGCGGGAGATCAGAAAAACTAATCCATTTGTCACTATAATGTTCATCAAAATTTAATACTGAGCTGCATGATGAATTTGCACTTAGATTACAGAACTTTGAAATAACACCATTTTTAAAACCCAGTTTTTCCTGAACGATCAAAATACTAACAATTAATCCCAAAGCCGAGGTTAGTAAAAATATGCTGCTATAAAAAGTATATGTATTATAAAAGAACGACAACCCTGCTAAAAGAAAAAATGGCAAGAAGTATTTTAATCCGCTCAATTCAACTTTTAAATTTTCTCTGGCAACAACATTATTAGGTTCGATTGCTACAATTACTCCGTTCCAATCTAAAAGAAATTTATCATATGATATTTTCTGAACTCCTTTTTTAATAGTACTAATTCGAACAAAGTTTTTTGCTCGCTCAACCAATGTTAATTCATCTTTAAAATAAGCCAAAAAATTTGAAGGCAAATCAACGATCTGCTCTTTAGAAACTCTTACTGCAGCATTCTCGATTGACAGTAAATCGAAAGAATCTGTTATGGCAAATAAACTTGGATAATTAGGATGAGAAAGAAACAAATCCTTAAACTCATTTTTCACTTCTGAGTATCTGTTTATTTGAAGAAATTTTTGAATAAGTTTTAACATCCTTTAGACTGGTTTAAATCATAATTACAGTACAAATATTGCTGTTTTTATTCAAAAAATAATCCTAAAAGCACACATTTTATCAATTATACTACATACAATTTATAAATTATAACTAGTACAATAAGGTGCTCAAATTACTACAAATCAGGTCGTTACAAATCAAAACAACCATTCAAAAACCTCAAAACCCTAATTTCGATCAAGGGTTTCTCATTTTATCTAGTTTTGACAAATCAGAAAACATAAAATGCAAAAACGCAACAAATCACAAACTAAATTTTAAAGATTTCTGAGTAAAAAAAACATCTAAAAATTGTAAAAAATCAAGGTTCAAAAAAGAAGATTTGCCGCCCTTAAAATCTTTCAAATGATCTGCGAAAACAATTTTTGAGCTATTCATTCAACTAAAAAAAACACCCAAAAACTCCAAATCTTGACAGAAGGCCTACTGCATTTATTAAAAAATTAGCAACCCTAAAAACACCAAATCATGTCAAATCTGAAACAAAAACTAGACGATTTTAAAGGAGAAAAATTATCTGAAAAACAACAAAAAATAGTAAAAGGAGGAGGAATTACACCATCCTCTATCGACCCTGGAAAAGGAGGATTGGGAGGTACCAATTAAAAAAAATCTTAAAAAAACTCCAAATCTTGATTAAAACCTACCCCTGTTTTAAAAACCCACAACACTAAAAACACTAAAACATGTCAAATCAAAAATTAAAATTCGAAGATTTTCAAGGAGAAAAATTACCTAGAAACCAACAAAAAACGGTAAGAGGAGGTGATGATAATGATATAGATATAACTCCGCCGCCGCCGCCAGTTGATCCTGGAAAAGGAGGATTAGGAGGAGTAAACTAAAAGTTTCTCTTAAAACAAACCTTTATTCAAAACAAGAATACTACACTTTTAAAACCCACAACACTAAAAATATCAAATCATGTCAAATCAAAAATTAAAATTCGAAGATTTTCAAGGAAAAGAATTATCAAAACAACAACAACAAATGGTACGAGGAGGGGACGATAATAATACGGATGAAACTCCTCCAACTCCTGTTGATCCTGGAAAAGGAGGCTTAGGAGGTGCTAATTAAAATTTGATTCGTAGAAATGTTACTTTGAGTAACTATCTCACTAAATATTATTCGCAAACTGAGCTGGAGATACTCCAGTTCTTTTGCGAAACGATTTAGCAAAAGAAACAGCATTTTTAAAACCAACACTTTCTGCGATAGCCTGTGTAGAATACTTTCGATACATATGATTGGTAATCATTTCGTTAATTACATAATTAATTTTCAACTCGTTCGAATACTCTCCAAATGATTTACCAAATCGTTTATTAACTACATAAGACAAATAAGTTGTATTTGTTTTTATTTTCTTAGCTACATAAGGCAATGTAAAATCGGCATTTAAGTACTCTAATTTACTCTCGAGAGCCAATAATTTTTCAACAATTTTGTTTTCTTTAGCTTCGTCAATACTTAAAGGAATGTTTTCTTTTTTGAGTTGTGCTTCTTCCAATTCTAGAACTTCTTCTTGTATTTCTGGCTGCGACTCAACTAATTCGTTGTTGTTTTTCTTCTCGATATTTGCCTTAAATTCTTCAATTAAAGCATTCATTTTTTTATGTGCCTTATTTTTATCTCTAATATTTTTAATTAACAAGAATACCACACTTACAAATACTAATACATAAAAAACCTTAAGACCTCTATTTATCAGAACTTCATTTTTATACCTTTCTTCAATAGTAACCATCTCATCAGTAAGATTGTGCACACCTTGTTTATAGTTAACTTCTAAAGCTTCAGCACTTAACTTTTCCTCAAACTTCTCATAATTATCCAAATAAATTCTTGAGTGCTTATAAGCAAGTTCTGGTTTATTTTGAATATTGTAAATTTTTGCTTGGTAATAATTCGATTTTAAATAATCAATAGCATTAGCATTCGTAATTGCAGAAATCGAATCACATTTTTTGAAAAAAACCAATGCTTTATCGTACTTTTTAGTTGTAAAATAAATATCGCCTAAATTATAATTGGCAACACACAATATATCTTTCTGATTATTTTGACTGGATAGAAAGACGACATCATAATATGTTTTTTCGGCATTTTTATAATCACCTTTCCAATTATAGACATTCCCTAAACTTAGTTTTGCTACTATTTTATTAGAAGCAAAATTTTGAGAATAATTTATGGTTTTTTTATAGTAATATTCGGCAGAATCAAGCAAATGTCTTTTACTTGAATTTTTCATAAAGTAGCTTTCATAGGAACTCGCCAAACTCCGATTGAGATTACTTTTAAGGTTTAAAAATTGATCTTTAGTAAAAACACTTTCATTTGCGTCAACAAAGCGATCAATTTGCTTTACATTTTTAATTGATAATTGATAATTTCCTACTGCCTCATTTACTAAAGCAATATTCATCTTGAACTTAACCAGTTGTTTTACATCATTAATTTGTAAAGACAACTTCATTCCTTCTTGGTAAATTTCCAGCGCTTTTCCATAATTACCTCGATAGGTCTCAGCCAGCCCTCCATAATTATAGATATAAGATTTGAGTTGCGTCTTTTCTTTCGAATCCGGTATCTTTTCTAAATATTGTAAAGCTGCTTTATAACTTTCCTTAGATTTTTTTGAATCACCCTTAAGCTGAAACATAGCGGTCATCGATCCATTTGCAAAAGCCAAATGTTTATAATTCTTCGATCTTGCCATTTGTGAAGCATATACAAGAGCACTGTCGACATTTGCATTAAAATTTAGTCGAATTTTTTCTTGCAATAATAAATACTCCTTCTCGTTCATTACATTTGATTCTTGAGCAAATGCATTATTAAGAACAAAAAGAAGTAGAAAAGAGATGATCAGCCTCATTCATTTTATGTTTTGGAATCTCAAAATTAGGTTATAAATTATCAATAAACTAAAAATAATTTACCTTATTTGTGATTATTTTATAACTAATACTTGTAAATATAACAATTTTACTTCATTTTGTTATATTTATATTACGTAAATTTGTTTAGTAAAACTATACAAAAATGAAACCAGATTTATTTCAAGCTCCAGATTATTACAATCTTGATGATTTATTAACAGACGAACACAAATTAGTGAGAGAGTCTGCACGTGCATGGGTTAAAAGAGAAGTTTCCCCTATTATTGAGGAATTTGCTCAAAAAGCAGAATTCCCAAAACAGATCATAAAAGGACTGGGAGAAATTGGCGGATTTGGACCTTATATTCCAGTAGAATATGGCGGTGCAGGTTTAGACCAAATTTCGTATGGTTTAATTATGCAGGAAATAGAACGAGGTGATTCTGGAGTAAGATCTACATCATCTGTTCAATCTTCATTAGTAATGTATCCTATTTGGAAGTATGGAAATGAAGAGCAGCGAATGAGGTTTTTACCAAAACTGGCAACAGGTGAATATATAGGATGTTTTGGTTTAACCGAACCAGATCACGGATCTGATCCTGGAAGCATGATTACCAATTTTAAAGATATGGGTGACCATTATCTTTTAAATGGTGCCAAAATGTGGATTTCTAATGCACCTTTTGCTGATATTGCAATTGTTTGGGCAAAAAATGAAGAAGGCCGTATTCATGGTTTAATTGTAGAACGTGGTATGGAAGGTTTTACAACTCCTGAAACTCATAATAAATGGTCACTTCGCGCCTCTTCAACTGGAGAATTGATTTTTGATAATGTAAAAGTGCCGAAAGAAAATCTTTTACCAAACAAATCTGGTTTAGGTGCGCCGCTTGGCTGTTTAGATTCTGCTCGATACGGAATTGCGTGGGGAGCAATTGGAGCAGCAATGGATTGTTATGATACTGCTTTAAGATATGCTAAAGAAAGAATTCAGTTTGGAAAACCAATTGGAGGAACACAATTACAGCAGAAAAAACTAGCCGAAATGATTACCGAAATCACAAAAGCGCAATTATTAACTTGGCGTTTAGGAGTTTTAAGAAATGAAGGGAAAGCGACGACAGCTCAAATTTCGATGGCAAAACGCAACAATGTTAATATGGCGATTCAAATTGCTCGCGAAGCCAGACAAATGCTGGGCGGAATGGGAATTACCGGCGAATATTCAATTATGCGCCATATGATGAATCTTGAAAGTGTTATTACTTATGAAGGAACTCACGACATACATTTACTAATAACTGGAATGGATGTAACTGGAATTTCGGCATTTAAATAATAAACAACTATTAAATTATACACAAAATCAATTTAAAAGGCTTCTTCTTACCAGGAAGCTTTTTATCTTTGTATAAAATTTTCGTACATGAATATTGAAACTATACACAATAGCATTCAACCTCAAAAAGAGCAGCTTTTAAAACATTCTTTATACAACAAAATACACAGCATTGATGATCTGCATACTTTCTTAGAAAATCATGTTTTTGCTGTATGGGACTTTATGTCTTTATTAAAAGCTTTACAAGCCAAACTTACTTGTACAACAACGCCTTGGTTTGCTACCAAAAACCCTGAAACAAGATATCTAATTAATGAAATTGTTTTAGCGGAAGAAACAGACTTAAGTATAGACGGCAGAAGACAAAGTCACTATGAAATGTATCTTGAAGCTATGGAAGACTGTGGCGCAGATACAACTGAAATTACTAAATTTTTGAATGAAGTAAATTCGCTTCATAATATTTTTGTTGCCATAAAACAAAGTTCTGTTCATCCTGAAATAAAATCTTTCTTAGATTTTACTTTTAGAGTTATTGAAGAAGGAAAACCGCATCAAATTGCTGCTGCTTTTACTTTTGGAAGAGAAGATTTGATTCCGAGTATGTTTACCGAAATCCTCAAAAACTTTCAAAAAAACTTTCCTGATACTGATTTAAGCAAACTTGTTTATTATTTCGAACGTCATATAGAACTTGATGCTGACGAACACGGACCAATGGCAATGCAGATGATCACAGATTTATGTGAAGATGACGCACAAAAATGGAAAGAAGTTGAAGAGGTTTCAATCTTAGCTTTAGAAAAACGAATTGGACTTTGGAACGCTATTGAGGAAGAAATTCTGATGAAGACTGAAATGGTCTAAAAAAATAAGTTATTTAACGTAACTGTTCTTTAAAAAATTCCAATAACTAAAACTGTTTAAACAACAGATAAGTTATTGGAATTTTGTTTTCTACTATAACAATTATCGTTTGAAGAAATTAAACTGTCTTGACAAAGCAGATTAAAAATAAGACTATGCAGGTTTCACCATCAAAAGAGCTTTCTCCTTACATTAAACATTATCTTTTTTTAGATAATGCCGAAACTGCTGTGCAAAAATTTCGCTTATTTTCAGATGGAAATACCGGACTTGTATTTTCTGTAAAAAGCAAACTCATTTCTGGAATTAATAAATATGACGTCAAAGATTATCTGCCGACTTCCTTTTTATATGGACAACTTAACGGTTATAAAGATCTTTATTCTGAAAATGAAATTACGTTGATAATTGTTGTTTTTCAGCCCAACGGAATTCATCAACTATTAGGAATTCCTGCCAATGAATTTCACGACTCGATTATTCCTGTCGAAGATGTTTTTGGCAAAAAAGCTGCAAAGCTGCAGGAGAGCTTGTTTCAACAAAACAATCAAATGAGGGCTGAACTGCTTAATTCTTTTTTTAAATCGTTAATCATCAACAAAACGGCTTCAAATCAGTTATTAGTAAACCATTCTTTAAACTTTATTACTGCTAATAAAGGGCATTTTACTTTAAAACAATTAATTGAGTATACGGGTTACACGGAAAGACACCTTGAAAGAAAATTCAAAGAATGCGTCGGGTTAAATCCGAAGAAATTTGGTAACGTGGTAAGATTACATCATTTTCTAAAACTGTTAAAAGACAAAAAACACGAAACCAACCTAACAACAATTTGTTACGATGCCGGATTTTCAGATCAATCGCATTTAATAAAAGAGTTTAAAAAACATACCGGAATAACTCCAACTGAATACATATGTAACAGCGGAAAATTGACCAACAATCTTATAAAAAGATTCCCGCCTTTGTCATTTTAAAATGTCGGTTTTGTACAATTTCTAAAATATTGCTGTCGCTATTTTTGACTAAAATTAATAGTGCACAATATGAAAAATCTAAAAATAGCCACAGCACAATTCGAAAACAAAAGCGGCGACAAAAACTACAACTTATCTGTAATCGAAAAACTTTCTCAAAAGGCATCTGCCGAAGGCTGTGACGTAATTTCGTTTCACGAATGTTCTATAACCGGATATACATTTGCAAGAAGCTTATCAAAAGAACAAATGTTAGACTTGGCAGAACTGATTCCGAGTGGAGAAAGCATTTTGAAATTAATTGAAATTGCCAAAAACAACAACATTGTAATTCTAGCGGGACTCTTTGAAAAAGACGAAAACGACGATCTCTTTAAAGCTTATGTCTGCGTAGATAAAAATGGTTTAGTCGCGAAATACCGAAAATTGCATCCATTTATAAATCCTTATTTAACTGCAGGAGATCAATATTGTCTTTTTGAAATTGAAGGCTGGAAATGTGGTATTTTAATTTGTTACGACAATAATATTATCGAAAACGTACGCGCCACAAAACTTTTGGGCGCTGATATTATCTTTATGCCTCATGTAACGATGTGTACTCCTTCTACCCGACCTGGCGCTGGTTTTGTAGCGCCGCAGCTTTGGAAAAACCGCGAAGCTGACCCAACCTCTTTACGTTTAGAATTTGCCGGAATGAAAGGCCGAGATTGGTTAATGAAATGGCTGCCTGCAAGAGCTTATGACAATGCTATTTATGCTGTATTTTCAAACCCAATTGGCATGGATGATGACCAACTAAAAAACGGCTGTTCGATGATTATAGACCCTTTTGGAGATATTTTGGCAGAATGCCGCACTTTTGACGATTCTTTTGCAACGGCGGTGCTTACTCCAGAAAAATGCATTCATGCAGGAGGAAATCGTTACATAAAAGCTAGAAGACCAGAATTGTACAAAGATATTATTGGTCAAGATCATAACTCAGAGCAAAATGTAGTTTGGCTCAACTCTGATAAAAAAAGCATAAATTAAAGATTTCGAATCCTTGAAGCAATTGAAAGATCTACCTTTGAAGATTCATAAATTTACAGAACAAAGCCCAATAATGGAATTTTTTAAAACTACAAATAAAGATATCGATGCTGTTTTCGATATTTACAATGAAGCTACATCTTACCAGAAAACAGTAAATAATAAAAGCTGGAGAGGTTTTGAAAGAACATTAATAGAAAAAGAAATTGCCGAAAATCGTCATTTTATAATCAAAGAAGGAGACGAAGTTGCTTGTACATTTGTACTTACTTTTGATGATTTAATTATCTGGAAAGAAGCCAGTGCAGATCCTGCAGTTTATTTGCATCGTATTGCTACAAACCCAAAGTTTAGAGGGCAATTGTACGTTAAAAAAATCATTGATTGGACTAAGGAATATGCCAAAGAAAATGGTAAAGAATACATTAGACTTGATACACACAGCGGCAACGAAAGGATAAATAAATATTACACCAGCTGCGGTTTCACCTACAAAGGAATAAGCACTATCGAATGGACAAGCGAATTACCAGAACATTATAAAGAAGGTTCTTTTAGTTTGTTTGAGATTAAACTTTAGGTTCTATCAAAAAAATAAACCCTTGTGAAATTCTTTCACAAGGGTTTTCTAATTCTGCAGAAAGGAAGGGATTCGAACCCTCGATACAGTTACCCATATACTAGCTTTCCAGGCTAGCTCCTTAAACCACTCGGACACCTTTCTATTTTGGTCTGCAAAGAACACAAAAAAAATCGAGTTTCAAAAGTAAAACTCAAGATTAGTTTAAATGCTTTTTCTAAACTCTTCCATAAATAATTTTACTGCTTTTTTCTGGTAACCTCCAATGGTTAACATATACGATTCTCGCTTGGTCACAACTCCTGTAATCTGAATAGCTCTTAGATTATCCCAGCCTTTTAGTGCTTTTTCGGCTACAATTGTCGCCCAATCACTATTCTCTACCATTTGCAATAAAGCATGAATTGAATTTAATTCTATCGAGATTTTCGGCTTCATATTGTATTTTTTAAACAACACTTCGACATATTCTCTTGAATTAGATCCTTTTCCGGGTAAAATAAGCGGGACATCTTCAATTTTCTTAAACGGTATTTTATCTAAAGAAGCTAAAGAATGTGACTTAGAAACCGCCATAACCATATTTGAAGTAAACAATGGCACTTTCTGAATTGGAAGTTCGATCTCATGCGATGAAATAACCAAAACCAAATCTAATTCGTTCGTGATCAACTTTTGTTCTAAAGCTTCTGTTGTACCGTATTCAACTACAATTTTCAAATTTTGGTACGTTTTTGCAAAAGCATTTATAACAGGTAAAATCAAAAGTCCAAAAATATATGTTACCCCTAATCGGAGTTCACCGCCAATCATTTCGTTTAAATCTTCAATTGCCTGTTTTCCGTTTTCGACATTTTCGACCACTTTTCTAGCATGAATTAAAAAAACAGAACCGGCTTCTGTAAGCTGTACTTTTTTTCCAATCCTTTTAAATAAAGGCATTCCCAGTTCCTCTTCCAGCTTTTTTATTTGCTGCGAAAGCCCGGATTGTGTTACAAAACACAACTCAGCGGCTTTTGTAAAATGCAACACCTCAGCCGTTTTAATAAAATATTCGAGTTGATAAATTTCCATATTGATAAGTTTTACTACTCATAATGAGTAAAATTATTAATTTTTCTAATGAAATCATAATCCCGAACTTTGTAAAAAAATATTTCAGGTTATGTTTAAAGCGTTAAAATCAAGAAACTTCAAGTTATTCTTTTACGGACAATCCGTTTCTGTTATTGGGACTTGGCTTCAAAAAACAGCAGTAAGCTGGATGGTTTACAGCATTACCGGATCTGTATTTTTGTTGGGTTTGGCCACTTTTTTAAGCATGATTCCGTCTTTGTTTTTAGCGCCTTTGGCAGGAAGTATTATTGGCAGATACGACAGACATAAAGCCATGATTTTATTGCAGTCTTTAGCAATGCTTCAAGCTGGAGCTCTGGCTTTGTTGATTTACTTAAAAATTTACAACATCAATTTTATTTTGGCATTAAGTCTTTTTCAAGGAATTATCAATGCTTTTGATATGACTTGCAGACAAACTATGATGATTGATATTGTCGACAACAAAGAAGATCTGCCCAATGCTGTTGCCTTAAACTCCACCTTAAATAATTTTGCCCGAATTGCGGGACCTGCTTTAGCTGGAATTATACTGCATAATTATGGTGAGGATATTTGTTTTATTGGAAATTTTCTAAGCTATATTCCTGTTTTAATATCTTTATTGATGATGAAAATCACGCCGCATATTAAAGCAGTTGATAAATTTAAAATGCTCGAAGATTTTATTGAAGGTTTTGATTATATCAAAAAAGAAGCTGAAATGGCAAAAATGCTTTTAATGTTAACCTGCAGCAGTTTATTTGTAATTTCTTTTAATACTTTGATGCCGGTTTTTGCTAAAGATATTTTTAGCGGTAATGCACAAACTTTCAGTTGGTTTGAAAGTGCTGCCGGAATTGGCTCCATCATATCAGCAATTTATCTCGCTAATTTGAAAAAATCAGACAATATGAGCAAAATAATGATCGCTGCGAGCTTATTATTAGGTTTCAGTATTATCATACTCGCTTACTCAAATAGTTTAACTATCGCCTTAATTTGTATGGCATTGAGCGGCGTAGGTATGATGGCACAAACCTCATCTATAAACATTTACATTCAAACGCAAAGTGTCGTTAATATGCGTTCGAGAAGTATCAGTTATTATTTAATGGCTTATCAGGGAATGATTCCTGTTGGAAGTTTGATAATTGGGTATGTTTCGCACATTATCGGAACTCGAAATACGGTTGCCATTCAGGGTATAATCAGTATTCTTTCTGTAATTGTTTATGTGTATTACAAAAAACATAAACCTTCTGAAGATTTAGAAACTTGTCCTGTTGATTATCGAAATTCCAAATTTTAAATTCCAATTTTAGACAATCTTGTCATTTCGAGGAACGAGAAATCTCCACAAGAAGCTCGACAAAGATTAGATTTTCGTTGCGGAGTTACTTACAAAGATTTCTCCTTACGTCGAAATGACAAAATTGGCAATTCTAACCGCAAAGATGGATTAAAATCCATCCCTACAATACATTTTGTTCCTATGGAACTTTTAATGAAATTCCGAAGGAATGATTCATTTTGCAGCAACGGATTTTAATCCGTTGAAGACAAAGTAACCACAAAATTGTCATTTCGAGGAACGAGAAATCACACTAGGAATTCCTCATGCGAAAGAACCAATCTTTGTCGATTCACGAGTGTGATTTCTCGTTCCTCGAAATGACAAACTAATTAAGAAAAGGCAATAAAAAAATCCCAAATTCTAACTTTTAATTTTTAGAATTTGGGATTTTAAATATGGTATTTTAATTTAAGAAATTTCCCCTCGCAATGCCGTTTCGAAGATATTTTTAAATTCGTTTTGAGGAATATTATGACCTAACAAATACATTAGTTTTGTTATTGCAGCTTCTGTTGTAATATCTTTTCCCGAAATAACTCCAAGCGATTTTAAAGCTGTACTCGTTTCGTACTGTCCCATATTTACACTTCCGCCAGAACATTGTGTTACATTTACAATGTGCATTCCAGATGTAATCGCTTTTTCAATTAAATTTAAAAACCAATCTTCGGTTGGAGCATTTCCTGAGCCGTAAGTTTCGAGTACAATTCCGCGTAAACCTGGAGTTGCTAAGATCGAAGCCAAAACAGTTTCGCTCATTCCAGGAAACATTTTTATGATCGCTACATGATTGTCTAAGTTCTTGTGAACAATCAAATCTGCATTTTTATTTACAGGAAGAAATAAATGTGAGTTTAATTTTAAATGTACTCCAGACTCTACCAATTCAGGGTAATTTGGTGCTGTAAAAGCTCTAAAATGTTCTGCATTTACTTTTGAGGTGCGATTTCCTCTGTATAATTTATATTCAAAATATAGGCACACTTCTGTAATAACAGGTTTTCCGTTTTCTAGAAGCGAGGCGATTTGAATTGCCGTAATCAGGTTTTCTTTAGCATCCGTTCTCAAATCTCCAATTGGCAATTGAGAACCAGTAAATACAACTGGTTTTGCTAAATTCTCGAGCATAAAACTCAATGCCGAGGCTGAATATGACATGGTATCTGAACCGTGAAGAACCACAAATCCGTCATAAGAAGCATAATTTTCTTCTATGATTTCTGCAATTTTTGTCCATTCAGCAGGATTCATATTAGAGGAATCTATCGGATTTTCAAAAGAAACCGTTTCGATTTCACAATCTAATTGTTTGATTTCAGGAATCTTTTGCAATAACTTTCCAAAGTTAAAGGCTTTAAGCGCTCCTGTTTCAAAGTCTTTGCTCATACCGATGGTTCCGCCGGTATAAATCAGAAGTATTTTAGCCTTAGATGACATCTCCATATTTTAATTTATTGACAACCGGATTGGCGTACATGGCAAGAAAACCTTGTCTAGTAACAGGATTATCGCTGCCAATACGCATTTCTAAACGACGCTCAAACAATGATTTTTCACTGTCTTTGTATAAATGAGAAAATGTATTGGTTTTATTCAAAATATCGTAAGCGATAAAATTAGTCGGCCATAGTTTATAGTTTTTCAATACTGAATCGTCTATAACTTGAGCCAAAGCTTGAATTTGCTTATTTGCATTGTCATTTTCTGCAACGATCTGATCAATTTCAGTATCCAAAACATCGCCTACAGAAATATGTATTCTCTTTTTAGTTCCCATGATACCGCTTAAAATGGTCATGAAATCTTCATTTTTTTCTTTAATATAAACTTCATTGTTTGCTTCTGCCATTAATTGCGGCATTTTCAAAACATCTGTTGGGTCATATTCGTATGAAATAGAAACGGGAACAATTTTTAATTTCTTAAAATAATCCATCAAATTGGCTTCATCAGAACCCATTCCTATCATTTTTAAAACTCCTGGATTTGTCTCATCGTTTCCGTCTTTGGTACGTCCTTCTCGCTGTGCGATCCAAACTGAACGGTTTTCGCGAAGCAGTAAGTGCCCAATATATTCTGATAATAATTTAGAACTTTGCAACATTTCACGAGGCGTTAAACCTCTTAAAACCAAAAAGTTTCTATTTAATTTTGCCAAGGTTGACAAAAATGCTTTTTTAACTAAATTATCTCCAATTGCAGATGCGGTCATAACCAAACCATGCTCAAATAAGCAAACATTAAGCAATGTTGTATCTAAAAGAATATCTCTATGATTTGAGACAAACAAATAAGATTCATTTTTTTCTAATTTTTCAAAACCCGAAGTCGTAAGTCCTTCAGAACTTCTTTCCAGAACTTTTTGAATGGTATTGTAAATAAAGTTGCATTGAAAATCACGAATCGAATGTGTTTTCTTAAGCTGTTCCTTCCAAACCTCATCTTCCACATCCGGAAAAGTAAAATTCATCATAGCTTTCATCATCGGATGATTGACTACACCATGAAGTGCTTCATTTATTTCGGAATCATAGAACGGTCGAATGGCATCAAATCTCTGCATTATTATTTATCTGTTTAAGTGGGCAAATGAACAAAAAAAAAATTAAAGTATTGTAAGGTGTGGGTTAAATACCAAAAACGGCTTTTGAATTTTGTGTTGTAATGTTGGCAATTTCTTCTTCAGAAACGTCGTATATATCGGCAAGTTTAGCAATTACATTTACTAAATAACTGCTCTCATTTCTTTTTCCTCTGTACGGAATTGGCGCTAAATAAGGTGAATCTGTTTCTAAAACAATATGTTTTAAATCGATTTTATTTAAAAACTGATCAATTTTTCCGTTCTTAAAAGTAACAACTCCTCCAATTCCTAACTTCATATTATAAGATATTGCCTGATGTGCCTGCTCTAAAGTTCCAGAGAAACAATGAAAAATACCGAATAAATCTGCTGCTTTTTCTTCTTCCAAAACTTCAAAAATTTCATCAAAGGCTTCACGGCAATGAATTACGATTGGTAATTTGTATTGTTTTGCCAGTTGAATTTGTCTTTTAAAAGCAATTTGCTGCTCTTTTAAGTGCGTTTTATCCCAATACAAATCGATTCCAATTTCGCCTACGGCATAAAATTTTCGTTTAGACAATTCAGCTTCTACATGCGCCAATTCTTCTAGATAGTTATCTTTTACATACGTTGGATGCAAACCCATCATCAGGAAAATATTATCTGGATAATTTTGCTCTAAATCATACATAGACTGTGTCGCTGCGGCGTCGATTGCGGGAATAAAAAAACGAGTAATTCCGGCATCGATAGCTCTTTGAATCATTGCGTCACGATCCTGATCAAATTCTTCAGAATATAAGTGTGTGTGTGTATCGGTAATAATGGGTTTCAAATTCAATTGTATATTTTTAAAGTTGTCAAAATTACGACAATATTAAAAGAATAGCAATTGTGTAAAATCAGCATACAGATTTGGCAGATTTACTTTCCTGAAAAAACAGACTAACTTAAAAAAAACCTTTGCGAAAGTTTTAAACTTTTACAAAGGTTTACAAATATGTTAATAAAGCTTGTCGCCCTGAGCGAAGTCGAAGTCCAGCAAAAAAAATAGACCCCCAATTCTTTTCTAATTGCTTATATGGTCTTCGACTTCGCTCAGGAAGGCATACTTTATTTATTTTCCCGTTTCAATAAAAGCTAAAGCACGATCTAAAACCTCGTCTTTTCCTTCTTGAATTCCTTTAATAGTTGGCTCTATTTTGATGTCAGGAACAATTCCTATTCTTTGAGTTTCTCTGCGATCTGGGTAATAAACTCCAATTCCCGAAAAATTGGTATGAAACCCTGAAAAATCAAATTCAAAAACATTTCCATCTGCTCCTGCTGTCTGACTTCCTATAATTGTTGTATTTCCTGCAGTTTGAAAACACATTGCTGTCCATTCTGATTGACTTATAGAATCTTCATTAAGCAGTACAATAACTTTTCCTTTATAATTGTCTTTATTTTCAGAGCCGCAATTTCTTCCTTTTGTCCAATTATAACGTCCTGGATAATTTAGATATGGCATTGTGTAAACGCAAAAGACCTTTTCCTCAGGATTCAAAAATTTAGCAATTTCTTCAAAAGTTCCTTTTGGATAATTTCTCATATCAAAAACGATAGCTTTTGTATCTTTTAAACCGTTAATCATATCTGGAATATGTATTGGTTTTATAACTCCCATGTTTACATAACCAATATTATTTTCTAGAAGTTTGAATTTATCTTTCTTTTTCTGAGCTCCTTTTTTAAACTCATTTCGATGCGAATCATGATAATTAAACCATGTCATAGACTTTGTTTCGTATTTTCCATCTTTTAGAAACTCTACTTTAACATTTTCAGATTCGCTTCTTAAAATTTCTCCTGCGACTTTGTTTCGATAAGAAACTTCGTTTGAAGCACATTTAACCTCTCTTTTTTCCTCAAGAAGTTCTTTAATGCTCTTATCGTTTATTTTAGTAATTACAGTTCCTATTTTAATATTATCAGCTTCAGCTAGGCTGTCTCCAAGAATCTCTGTAATTACTAATTTCTCATCGATAATCTTACCTGCGGCAGGAAAATAAAAAGACACTTTTTTTCCTGTTGTTAAAGATGGATATATAAAAAATTCAACATGGCTGTCATCTAGATTAACTGCTGCTTTTCGTAATGCCTTATAAAAATCATCTGGGTTTTTCGCCTGAACAACAAAAGGTAATACTTCGGTTAAGGTTGTATCCCATTTCTGATCCATCAGATACTTATATGGAAAATAATATTCGACAACATTCCAATAAGAAAACAACATTAAAAGCCTGTTGTTTTTATCATTATACTCTAATTTGAAATAGTTTTTCAAGTTTTTAAACCCATCAAAACTAGGCCCAAACTCTTCATTAACTTGAAATCTGTTGTCTTCAATATATTTCAGTTTTTTTGAAAGTTTCTTAGAAAACAACTTATTATTGAACCAGCTTAAATCGAAGTTTTTATCAAAAAACTCGACTTCTTTTGGTATAACAATTGGTTTAACCTCTTTTACCGCCCCAAGATTATCGATCCAGTTTTCCAACACCAGCGAAAACTCTTCTTTCGTTTGAGCCTTTTCTATTTTTGGCAAAGTTTCAAGAAGCTGGTTATCCCAATTTAATTCTCCGCCAGCAGCTTTTGGATGATAATATTTTAAGAATCCCCAAACTTTGCAAACAGCTGCAAGTTTTTCGGTTTCTGTAATTTTAGATTGACTGAAAATGGTTTGTGAAAAAATAATAAGAAAAAACAAAGTAATTTTCTTCATTCAGTAACAATGGTTAAATTAATAATAGTTTTGGGGTTGGTTAATAGCATAAAATTGAAAACCGAAATTAGAGCATAATTTCTAATTTCTATTACGTCTTTACGTAAACTGCTGCTATAAATTCATTTATTTTTGATTATTAGCTCATTTACAGCACTAATACATCAAAAAGAAGCATAAAAAAAGATTCGCAAAGTATTTATTTCCTTGCGAATCTCTATTCTCTTTATTCGTTTACAGCTTAATCCAGATCATTCAATAAATCCTGAACATCGTCATAATCTTCATAATCCTGCGAAATAGTCTGAAGAATTTCTTTACAGCCTTTATAATCTTTTTGTTTTAATTTGGATAAGGCGAGATACCAAACGGCTTTGTCTTTATAAGCAGAAGCTCCCAATTTTAGTTCATTAAAAACCGTTTCAGCTTTTACATAATGACTTTCTTCTAAAAGTGAAACGCCATAGAAAAATTGTAATTCTGCTGTTTTCTGTTTTTGAAGAACGGTTTCAAAAAGCGGAATTGCTTTGTTGTATCTTTTTGCATTATACTCCATTTCGGCTTCTTTTAAAGCAGCATCAACTGTTCCTCTTTCCGTAAAAAAAGCTTGTTCAGGATTATTATAATCTGCAAAAGTTGGGTTTTGGCTGTAATTAAAAAAGAACAACCCAAAAAGAACAGCAATAGAAGCTGCAACAGCAAAATACCACGGTTTTAAACCTATAACTTTTGTTTTTTTATTGAAGTGTTTGTTTGAAATATTGGTCAGATTTTCTTTAAAAGCTTCTCGCTCCTGTTCAAATTCAAACTTATTTGCCAGTTGAAGCTGTGTATTTTTGAAAGTCTCAAATTCTGATGCAAATTCTGAATCTGACAACAATTGTTTTTCAAAATCATTTTTAGCTTCAATCGTTAATTCGCCTTGAAGATATTGATCAAATAATATATAACGCTCTTCGTTCATGACTACTTATTTTTTAAAGATTTAAAGTTTTTTACTTCCTGAATCCATTGCGTTAACTGACCCACGCATAACGATTTTTTTTTACGAACATATCCGTAAGTTACGTTTAGTTTTTCGGCCACTTCCTCCATTGATTTGATCGTAAAACTGAGCTTTAATAATTCTTGACACTTATCTCCCAATTTCTGGAACATGGTATCAAAAAGCTGTTGTTTCTCGTCAAAATCCTCGGTTTGCCCAATTAATTCTAAAGCAGATTCATTGATAGATACCGCATCTTCATTAATTGTTACCCCTTTATTGGATGTTTTTTTCAGCTCATTCAGCCATTTTCTTTTGCACAATAAAAAGAAATAAGCGTCAAACGGACAGGTTAACTGCAGTGCATTGGCTTTGGCCTGATTAAAAAGCAAAATCAACACGTCCTGAACCACATCTTGAGCCTGATCCCGATCGCCAGAATTATTCATTATAAACATAACAACTTTAGGAACAAACTTTTTGTAGATGGTCTGAATTACTGCCGAATCGTTTGAGGCAAGTCCTTCAATATACTTTTGATCCGGATGTACTTTGCTTTTATCCATAAAAAACTTTTTATCAGATAAAGTTAAAAAAGAATTTCAAATAAAAGGGTAACAATTGATTAGCGTAGTTGATATAAGAGAACAAATATCTTTTTAAAGGATAAAAATTTAAGAAAAAATGGAAATGTATCAATTTACTTCTGAAAAAACTTTGAATCAATTTCACGAAATGATTTCTGCTAAAACCCGAAATGGTTTTGTGATTATAGAACATAACGAAAAACTGCCTTATGTGGTTTTATCGAGAGAGAAAAAAGTGGTCAAACATACTTTGCATTTATTTCTTACCTGTCTCACTTTCGGACTTTGGTCTCTTGTCTGGATTTATTTAATCGTAACGCTTTCGCGGAAGAAAAACATTTTAGTCGCGGTTGATGAAGACGGAAATCTATTTGAAGACAAATGTCTTTCGGCATAAATAAAAAAAATTAAAAATCAGGGGTAACAAAATTCTAACCTCGAACATCTATCAATATAATAATCATTAAAACCAGAAATCATGAACACAAATTTTAAAACAATCGGGCTTTTATTCCTTTTACTAATTTCTTTTGTAAGCTGCGACACCAGCGATGGCGATGACCAAAATATTATTTTGCCGCCAACAGCTGCTGCATTTAAAAGCATCAGTGAAAAAGGTCTTAAAAAAAATACTCAAAATTTTACTATTACTGCAGGAACCGGCGTGGTAACTTTGACTTCTGCAAAAGGGGTGAAATTAACTTTAAACGGAGATTGTTTAACTAAAAACGGAAATCCTGTAACAGGACAGGTTGATATTGAATACGTCGAACTTTTTGATAAAGGAAATATGCTGATTTCTAATAAACCGACTATGGGAGTTATGCCTGACGGGAAGAAAAATCTTTTGATTTCGGGCGGGGAATTCTTTATTAAAGCTACTCAAGGCGGTGTTGAATTAAAAACTTCCTGCTACATGAATTTAATTGTTCCAACGGCTTTAACAAACGGTTTGGATAATGCTATGACTTTATGGAACGGCGTAATCGATGAGCGCGGAGAACTGGCTTGGGAACAACCAAAACCAAATGCTGACGGAACTGGCGGTAAAGGCGGCGTGCAAGGCGAAGGTGCGAATTATTATGTAACTTTTGGAAAATTTGGATGGACAAATGTTGACCGTTTTTACAATGATCCAAGACCTAAAACAACACTTTTGGTAAAAGCTCCTGAAGGTTATACTAATGAAAATAGTGCTGTTTATTTATCGTACGATGGTGAAGGAACAAATGCTCTTGCAAAATTAGACACCTATACTTCTGCAGGATTATTCAGCGAGCATTATGGTCAAATCCCGATTGGTTTAAAATGCCACGTGATTTTTGCAACTGAAAATAATGGGCAATGGCGATACGCTATTAAAGGCGTAACAGTTGCTGCAAACGATGTTTATACTTTTACTCTTGCCGAAACAACAGTGGGCACAGAGGCGCAGCTGGTAGCGGCGATCAATGCAATCCAGTAACTTACGATTACTTTTTTTAAGAGAAAGTGGTGATTTGCTCATCACTTTTTTTTACATTTAATCTTGTTTCAAAATTTACCCTCACGATTTTAAAACTAAAAACTCTCTAGTTATGAAACCAATAACGTCTGTTTTCTTTATTTTATTTACCGTTTTCGCGATTGGGCAAACCAAAGTAAAAGACACCATAACCCGAAGAGCTTCTATTGGTTTTATCCAAAATGGAAATACAGTTACTTTTAAGCCCGAAACGCCGCCGCTAATTCCTATTGCCGGTGCGCCAAAACCAAGTTATTCATATTTATGGGAACTGGGCGATGGTCACTACAGTAAAGAAGCTGAGCCTAAACATGTTTACAAAAAGAAGGGAACATATACCACAAGACTTGCAGTAACGAATAATTATGATAATGGAAAACCTCCGGCAACGCGCCCGAAAAAAGTGGCTGTAAATGATGTTACGGATAACAATTTTAAAGATATTGCTTCTATCGCTGATCAAAATGGTTTTGCAATTTTAAAAAACTGTGATCCAATTCCAGAACAGGAAATGGTAGTTGTGGTAAGTTACCAAAATCTAGAAAATTATGTTTCAAGCGGTAAACTGTATCTTTTTTATAACGAGAAACAGTTTAAGCATAATAATTTTGAATTGAGTGATTTTAGAACTTATGCTGGCGAACGTGAAATAAAAGAAAACTTAGTCGCTGCCGTCGATGATCTTGATGATTCTAATAATTTTACGGCTGCTGCCGAAAGTAATTTGAATTTTAAAAAATACCGAAATACTACAACCGAAGAAGATCTTGATGCTTCGCTTTTAGACGCTCATAAAACGTATCACAATGTTTCGGTTTTAGAATTTGATAATGCTGATCCGGGTGAAACCCGAAATGTTTTTTATACTTTTAAAACCACTCCCGAAATGATAAAAGATACTAGCGCAACAGTTACAATGCGTGGTATTTTTGTTCCGAATCGAAGTTATAAAAATCATAAGATTAAGAATCTTGAAATGGAAATTGTAACCTCTCACGATCCAAACAAAATGGGATCTAACGGGAGTTTTATGAATTACAGATTGGTGCGTTTTAAAAGGGTAAATTTTAAAACTCGTTTTCAAAATAATGGCGAAGGTCCTGCAAGAAAAATTCGTTTAGAAACTGATATTCCTGATATGTTCGACAAGAAAACATTCCAGATTGAAAGTATGTATCCAGAATGTCCTATTTGTCCAAAAGGTGAAGAACCAACGGTAAGCTGCCTTGATACGATTATTAAACAGAAACAAATTATTTTTACGTTTAAGAATATTTATCTGCCGGGAACGGAACAAAAAAATGTAAAGGAAAAAGACAGTACAAAAGGTTTTGTAAAGTACTCTATGAAATTTGGCGAAGATTTTCATAAAGTAAAAACCAAAAGCAGAACTTCGATTGTTTTTGATAAAAACGAACCTATTATCACTAACTACGCTACTACTCGATTCCTGCCTGGAATTTCGATTGGTGCAAAAGCGGGTTATAATTTTTATCCTGATTTAGATAAATCGACTAGTTATTTTGTGGGCGCAACAATTTCGCCTTTTAAGTCGTATCGCTTTTACTGGCAGGTTGAATGGGTAAATGCTTTAAACCAATACAACAGCGCAGTCGATATTGTAAATGAAACTCGTGTCAATGCAAACGGAGTACGACAATTGCAGCGTACAACTACTACAACCGAAAACAAAAATATCAATTGGGAAGTTCCTGTTTTAATTCGCTACAACATCAATAATTATATTGGTATTGGCGCAGGAATTCAGGCTAATATAAATGTTTCGTCAGAACAACATCAAAATGTAAAAGTAGAAACTTTTGAAGGCGAAAAGGAACTGATTTTAATAGATACGAAAACAACAACGAATACGGTTAAAAACTCTTTTTCAGGTTTTAATACTGGGCTATTGTTTGATTTAACGGCGGGGTTTGCCAGAATTGGGCCAAGCTTAGGCGCACGTTATGTAATTAATTTTGAACAGAATTTTAATTATTTTCAAGTTTATGGAATTTGGAAGTTTTAATTTTTTCTCACCATATAAGTAATGTAAACTCATCTTGCCTGCATTGTCTTATTAATACAAATGTCACCCTGAGCGAAATCGAAGGCTTTACAACTAATAAGGTCTTCGACTTCGCTTAAACAGACTAATCTTTATCAACGCTATTTACAATATGAACTTGTATCGCTTATATGGTTTACTCTTTCTTTTTATAAATCTGACTGTTTTTGGACAGAATCAGGAAGATAAAATATACAATGCTGTTGATAGTTTTACGGCTCATCCCTCTGTAAAAGCAATACAAGATTTATCTACTATTGAAACTGCTTTTTGGAAAAATCCTAATCCAAAAACGAAAGACGAATTACTGGCAATTGTGGTTCTAAACTGCAATAAAGGATATTATGAAAATTTGTTTGGGCTGACGCAAAATGCGGTTTCGAGTTATGAAAAAGCATGGCAGGTTTTTCAAAAACACAAACTTGGCAATTACGATATAATTGAATTCTGCCTGAAACCTTTGGGAAATTTATATACTGTTTTGGGCGATTACGATAGTGCTGAGAATACCATAAAACAATATTATTTCATTGCAAATACATCTAAAGTTTATCCTGACGCGCAAAAACAAAAATTTGCCGCTATTTTGAATTTATCAAATGTGTATCAAGGTTCTGGCAAAATTTCTATGGCAATTGAACTTTTAGAAAACACTCTAAAAGGAGAGAACTTATCTAATTTGCAAAAAGGAATTTTGTGGAATAATCTGGGGAATAATTATTTACTAAGTTCTACAGAGAATTTAATGCGCCCTGAAATTCTTAAAAAGGCTGAAAAAACTTTTGAAGCTTCAATAAAATATCTTGAAAAGGAGAAAGGTCAATCTGAAACTTTATCGAATTCTTATCGCAATCTGGCTTCGATGAACAGGCAATGGCAGCGATTTGATCTTGCGGATTCTTATATGCAAAAGGCTGAAAAACTGTTTTTAGAAACCCCAAATCAGCAGCCTAGAAAATTAGCAAAACTATATTATGAAAAGGCTTTATTGCTTTTTGATGAACGAAAATATGACGAAAGCTCAAACGAAATTACAAGGATTTTTAAAACTTTAATTCCGAATTACAATTCAAAAAACATTCTGCCTAACCAAAATCAATTATATGCGGAAACGGTTTTAGCGGACGCACTCGATTTACAGGCTGAATTATTGAAATTTAAACAGCCTAAAAAAGTGCTGCAAGCTTTTGAACTTTCTTTTTACATCGAAGATTTATTGATGAATAGTCTGGTATACGAAAACTCAAAAATTTTAATGCAGCTGCGATCTCGAAATCGTATCGAAAAATGCATTTCGATTTATGATGAACTGTTTAAAAAAGAGAGTAAAATGCAATATCTAGAAGAAGCTTTTCAACTTTCTGAAAGAACAAAATCGGGTATTTTGCAGCGTTATCGATCCAATTTTAAAAATGCTTCGACGGAAGAAAAACAGCTTTTACAAGAACTTCAAAATCTTAACAATGCTATTTTAAAAGAACAGCAAAAAGGAAATTCGGCTAATATTTCAAGAATAAATAATTTTATAAAAAAGCAAAACGAATTAGTGATTTCGTTGAAAAAAGTACAGTTCAAAAGTGCTGATTATGTTCCTGAAAAATGTGATTTAAAAGGATTATTTTCAAAATTAGAAAAAGATCAAGCGGTAATGGTTTATTATTTTATGGGATTTGAAAATCAATATTTCTTTACTTTACAAAACAACTCCATTAGCTTAAATCACCTTAATACCACACATACATCAATTCCTAAAATTGTACAATTTGTAGATTATTTTAATGATGCAAACGCTATTACAAATGACATTTCCGGCTATAACAAATGTGGTAAACAGGTATTCGATATTTTAAAACTGCCAAATAATTCCGTTTATCAAAACCTGATAATAGTTCCAGACGGCATTTTAAATTTTCTTCCGTTCGAAGCTCTAATTACACAGGAATCAAACACAACAAATTTTGCCAAAATGCATTATTTACTGAATGATTTCAAAATTGCTTATAACACATCGGCTAATATTTATTTGAATTCAAAACCTGTCTTAAAATCAGATAAAACGGTTTTAGGTGTTTTTCCAGTTTTCGAAAAATCACCTTTTGAATTGCGTTATTCGAAGAAAGAATTGGCGTCGATTCGAAATAATTTTAAGGGAAAATATTTAGAAAACGCTGATGCTACATTTAACAATTTCAAAAATAATGCTTCAAATTATTCGATTTTACATTTGAGCACGCACGCTTCTTCGGGTGATATTGAAACTCCGGCAAGCATCAAGTTTTACGATCAGGAAATTTTATATTCAGAATTGTATAATCTGCATATTAATCCTGATTTAGTAGTTTTGAGTGCGTGCGAAACTGGAATTGGAAAGTTGTATAAAGCCGAAGGCGCTATGAGTGTTGCAAGAGGTTTTCAGTTTGCCGGCGCACAAAATTTAATGTTTTCTTTATGGAAGGTGAATGATTTTACGACTTCGGTTTTTATGGCTGATTTTTACAAAAACGTCAAAAATAATGTTTCGTATTTTAAAGCGAATACAAATGCAAAACGGGAATATTTAAATGACAAATCGATTCCGAATGCAAAGAAATCGCCTTATTATTGGAGTTCTTTTGTGTATTACGGTTTTATTTCGGGAGAAGAAAAATCTGGAAATTATATCTATTATGTGATTAGCTTTTTGATTGTAATTGGCTTATTTTTGGTTTTCAATCAGTATCGAAAATGGAAAATCTTCACGAGGTTCTCAAAAAAGAGAAATACAAAAAAATAAAATTCAAAGTTACCAAAACACAGCACCTTTCTATAAAAGCGAAGATTAACGGTATATCTGGAAATTTCATTTTAGATACTGGCGCATCAAATACTTGTATTGGTTTTGAAAGCATTGAACGTTTTGAACTGGCTGCAAAAAAATCTAAAACAAAAGCTTCTGGCGCGGGTGGAACCGGAATGGCAACACAAATTTCGGCACACAATCATTTGCAATTAGGAAGCTGGAAAAAGAAAGATTTCAGCATTGTAATTTTTGATCTTTCACACGTAAATGAAGCGTTAGAATCGTACAAAGCAAAACCCGTTCACGGTATTATTGGCGCTGATGTTTTACTTGAGGGTAAAGCGATTATTGATTATTTTAATCATTATGTGTATTTGAAATAAAATTAAGATTTTTCGTATATATTTGCTGTTTAATTTTAACAAGCAAAAATCGTGAGAAAAGCAACTGCAATAATTTTAAATCTTTTTTTAATTTTTTTATTGAATTCCTGTTCAAATAGCGAAGATACCAATGACAAAATTCCTGAAGGATTAATAGTCGAGATTAATGGAAAAATTACCGCTTTTGAGCCTGAAATTATTGAATATGTGTACGACAAAGGCTCTATAAATGAATACACTGAATTAACAATTATTGGCAATATTGGCAATATTGAAAATAGTAATGAGAGAATATTTATTTCTCTTAATAAAGGAAAAACTGGATCAGATGCAATTCACAAATTCCTATACATAAACAGTAAAAAGGAAGATCATCACTATGATTCCCAAGATAAAAAAGAATTTAATTTTACATCAAATACTTTAATCAACAATAGTGAAAAAAAATTAGAAGGTCGTTTCTCTGGGATATTATTAGCCGCGAATAAAGAAACTTCAACAGAACTAAAAGGCACTTTTAATATTCATTATTAACTACCATCTCTTTAATAAAAAATCCCAAACTCCTTTCAGAATTTGGGATTTTTTCAATCTAAATTAAATCAACAATTAATGGGTGTGTTTCGGATTAAAACCGTCTTCACTTAATTCTGTCGGCACATAATCTGCAAACATTTCAGCTTCGTAATCGATTTTTTCTCCTTTAGAGAATTTATGAATAATTTTCTCCATGATATTATAAATTACTGGAACTACGATCAAGGTTAGGAATAAAGAAGAAATTAATCCTCCGATAATTACCCAAGCCAAACCGTTTTTCCACTCAGCTCCAGCTCCAGATGCTAATGCAATTGGAAACATACCAAATACCATCGCAATTGTCGTCATCAAAATCGGACGTAAACGAGCGTGGTTTGCTTGAATCAACGCTGTTCTGATCGATTCTCCAGCTGCTCTACGCTGATTGGTATAATCGACAAGCATAATCGCATTCTTACACACCAGACCAATCAACATGATGATCCCTAAAATGGTAAAGATATTCAATGAGTTGTTTGTTAATGCCAAGGCAAGCATCGCTCCAATAAACGAAAGCGGAATTGCAAACAATACTACGAATGGGTGCACAAAACTATCATACAAACTCACCATTACAAGGTAAACTAAGATAATTGCAGCTAATAATGCGATTCCTAAAGTACCAAATCCTTCAGATTGGTTCTCCATATCACCACCCCAAATATAGTTTACTCCAACAGGTTTTTTCAGCTTATCTAATTTTTCCTGCCATATTCCAACAATTGTTCCTGAAGGAACTCCAACGTTTTGTCCTTTTACAGTTACAGATGCCGATTTGTCTCTACGCTCTAACTGGCTAGGTCCTGAACCTTCTGTAATATCTGCAAACTGAGACAATTTAATTTGCTGTCCAGCATTGTTTATGAAAATCAAGTTACTTACATCAGTAATACTTTTTCTGTCGAATGCGTTATATCTAATGTTGATATCGTATTCGTATTCACCAGCTCTGTATTTACCATCTGTATTTCCGCTAAAAGCAGTTTGCATCGTTAAACCAACTGTTTGAAGTGTTAAGCCTAAAGCAGCCATTTTATCACGGTCTACTTTTACGTTAATTTCAGGGTTTCCGTCCTCAACAGTCAATTTAATCTCTGTTGTTCCAGGAATTTTACGTAATTCAGCTTCTGCTAATTTTGCAAATGCCATCGCGCTTTCTGTTGACGGACCTGTTACAATTAATCCTAATGTTGCATCTTCAGCAGTTCCTAAAATACCTACGGGAACCGTTTTTACTTTTGCTCCAACTAATACTTTTTCAAGCTTACGTTTAATTTTTGCCGCATAAACTGAGGCATCATCTTTACGATCTTTTTGATCGATCATTTTTACGTCAATCTCTGCTTTGTAAGCTGTAGCTTGCGATGCTCCAAAACCTTCTGAAGTTTGTCCTACTGTTGTAATTTGACTGTGAACATATTCTTCATTTTTAAGGAATGCTTCTGCTCTTTGAGTCATGAAGTTGGTTTGTTCTAACGAAGCGTCTTTTGGCATTTCGATTTGAACTAAGAACTCTCCACTATCAGATGATGCAAAGAACTCTCCTCCAATGAAACCTCCGCCCATTAATCCAACTGTTGAAACTAAGAAAAGCACAATTACAACTGCAAACGTTTTAATATAATGATCTAAACACCATGTTAACAAATGAGAAACCCAGTCTGTAAATCGTGTTAAATAACTTTCGAAACCAAGAATGATTCTTCCAAATAAATTCTTCCCTTCAATATGCTCTAATTTCCCGAAACGAGATGACAACCAAGGAATAATTGTAAATGAAGCCAACAATGACAACATCGTTGAGATAATTACGGTAACACAAAATTGTGTAATAATATTAGATACTAAACCAGAACTCATTGCGATTGGCAAGAATACCACGACAATTACTAAAGTAATCGAAGTTACTGTACCACCAATTTCTGCAGTTCCATCATAAGACGCACGAATTCTGCTCTTACCCATTTCCATGTGCCTGTAGATATTTTCTAATACCACAATCGCATCATCGACCAGAATACCAACAACTAGAGACAATCCTAATAAACTCATTAAGTTTAAGGTATATCCCATTAAATAAATACCAATAAATGTAGCAATTAACGATGCAGGAATAGATACCATTACAATCAATGAGTTTCTAATACTATGCAGGAAGAACAACATTACAAAGGCAACAAGTACTACCGCAATCAATAAATCGTGTACTACAGAATCTGCTGCTTCAAGTGTAAATACTGTACTGTCTTTTGCAACTTCTAATTTTAGTTGATTTTCTTTATAATCTTTTTCAAGAGTTGCAATTGTTTTTAATAAATGCTCACTTACCGCAACGGCATTTGCATCAGATTGTTTTACGATTTGTAAAACGATCGCGCTTTTTTGATCTACACGTGATATTTTCTCCGCAATTTTTTGCGTATCCTGAACATCAGCAATGTCACTTAAACGAACTTGTATTCCGTTTTGAGAAGAAACTACTAAGTTTCTTAATTCTTCAACACTTTTATATTTACCCGCTAAACGAATTAATATTTTTTGATTACGAGTTTGGATATTTCCTGTTGGGAAATCTAAGTTTGACGTTAAGATATTTTGTTGTACCTGTGGAACTGACAAGTTGTAACCTTGCATTTTTACTGCATCAAGATTTACTTGAATTTCACGCTCTGATCCACCAATAATATTTACCTGAGCAACTCCTTGTACACGAGATAAAATAGGCGCAATTTTTTTATCAATTAAGTCATAAAACGCAGCTTCATCCATTTTTCCGTTAGCACCAAGCGTCATAATTGGTAAATCACTCAGCGAGAATTTGGTCAATGCCGGCGTTTTAACATCATCTGGTAAATCACTGATGATCGCATTAATTTTTCGCTGTGCATCGTTCAAAGAGAAATCGACTTTTGCGTTTGATGTTAATGTAATCGATACGATGGATAAACTTTCGTACGATTTAGAGTCAATTTTCTTGACATTTTCTAAGGATGCGATCGCGTCCTCAATTTTCTTGGTCACAGTATTTTCAACCTCACTTGGAGAAGCTCCAGGATAAACGGTAGAAATGGTAATAACGTTTTGTTCAAACTTTGGGATCAGCTCGTAGCCTAGCTGGCTGTAACTGAACAATCCACCAAGTGTTAGAATCGTAAACAATACAATTACTAACGACGGACGTTTTATGGATATTTCGGCTAATTTCATATTTGTTGCTTTATGCTGTAGGCTGTACGCTATAGGCTTCAGGCTTTTAAAGGGCTTAAAGCTTATAGCTTACGGCTTAAAGCCAATAATTATTTAATAATTTCTACTGTATTTCCGTCTTGTAAGTTAATCTGTCCTGTAACGATTACTTTTTCTCCATCAGATAAACCATTGATAACCTCAACTTTATCACCCAAAATTCTACCTGCAGTTACTTTTCTTAGTTTTGCAATACCATTTTCAGCTACAAAAATTTCGTTGCTGCTTACACTTCCAACAAACGCGTTTCTAGGTACAACCATCATGCTTTGTTTTTGTTGTTTTGATGCAAAGTTTGCAGTTCCGTACATACCCGCTTTTAGGTCGTTGTTGGTGTTGTTTGTAATTTCGATTTCAACAGGAAAGTTTAAAGACTCATCAGCTTTTGCAGCAATGAAAGTAATTTTTCCAGAAAAAGTTTTATCAGGATATACACTTGCAGTAATATTAACATGATCTCCTAATTTTAAACTTGTTACTTGATTTTCGTTTACAGTAACAATAAGTTTTAGTTTAGAAACATTTACAATATCAAACAATGCAGTTGCAGGCATGCCTGTTAAGATAGATCCCGGCTCAATGTATTTTTTATTGATAAAACCATTAATTGGTGCTTTTACTTTAGTATCACCAACATTGATATTTGCTTGTTTAAGATTAGACTCAGCATTTGTTAAAGCTAATTTTGCCTGATCTAATTGTTGTTTAGTAACACCGCCTGTTTTAAAAGCATTTTCGTATCGGCTGTAATCAGATTTTGCATTTTGATATGCTGCTTGTGCTTGTTGTGCACTTACATTGATTACATCACCTCTCATGGTTAACAACGTTTGACCTACACGTACATAATCACCTTCTTTAGCCAAAACACTGATTACTTTTCCAGATTTCTCAGCTGAGAATGTTAATTCTTGAATAGGTTGAAAGTTTCCGTTTGCAACAAAATCTAATGAAACTTCTTCTGTTTTTACCGGTGAAACTTTTACTGAAACTGCTGCATTTTTTTCTGCAACAATATCTGTTTTTTCTTTATTTTCTTTCTTATTATTATTTAAGACATACCCAATCGCCCCCAGTGCTGCGATTATGATTACGATTGTTATAATAGTTTTCTTCATTGTAATTAGTTATTTAATAAGAGATTTAAGTTCGCCTTTTGATTTGATTAAAGATATTTCGGCAATTTTATAATTTAAAACTGCTCTTGTAAAATTATTTTGAGCTTCAAGAGATGCATTCTCAGCATCCAGCAAATCAGTTAATGATGCTAATCCTTGAAGATAATTATTTTTTGTATTGCTTAAAATCTCAGTCGCTAAACGCATATTTTCTTTTTGGTTTTGGATCGTTACAAGGTTGTTGTCAATTTGAGCCATTGCATTTCTATAATCTAAATCAAGCGAAAGTTTAGTGTCTTTAATATCCTCTTGAAGCGTTCTGATTTCTACATCAGCCTGTCTTACTTTTGCACGAGTTCCAAAACCCGTAAAAATCGGCACATGCAAATTCAATCCAATTGCAGAGAAATCTGACCAATACACGCCATTTGAAGGTTTTGCAAACCAAGGCATATTAGGTCCTTGACCAATATAATTGTAACCAGCAGTCAGCGAAAGTGTTGGATAATATCCCGCCTCAACCGCTTTTTTATTGAATACTAAAAGTTCTTCTTGTTTTTTCAAAAGCAAGTACTCTGTTCTATTTTCAATATTTGGTAGCTCAGTTAATGATGCAGGCACCACTTCAAATTCTTCTTTAGGCATATCGATTACCGTTTCAATAGGCATACCCATATAAAACTTCAAAGCATTTTCCTGTAATGTAATTTGATTTTTAATCTGCTGGCGCTCTGTATCGATGTTTGACATTTTTACAACAATACGATCCAAGTCAATTTTCTTAGCCAAGCCATTATCAAACTGCCCTTTTACAATATCACGAACCTTAGTAGTATTAACATAGTTACTGTCTAACAAAACCAATCTTTCTTTTTGTACATATACAGCATAATAGTTGTTTGCCACTCTTTCAATTACCTGTTCTTCTGTTAACTGATCGTTTATTTGATAAAATTCGCGAGTAGATTTTGCCGCTCTTAATCCTGTAAAAACAGATTGATCAAAAATTGCCTGAGTCAAAGAAACTCCCGCAGTTGATGTCCATTTTTGACCAAATGCCGCTTGAATTGTAGTTCCCGGCTGACCAAATCCTGCTCCATCAATAACCGTTGTTTGAATTATTGGATTATGAGTTAAATTTCCGTTTGCAGAAATTTGAGGTAATGCTCTTGAACGTATTTCCTGAATCTTGTACTCACTATTTTCAACCTGTAATTTTGCTTTTTTAGCATCGGCTTTATTTTGAAGCGCATAATTAAGTGCGTCTTTCAAGGTTAAAGTTGTTACTTGCGCATTGACCGATAAGCCAATTGTACACAAAAATATAAGAACTATTCGTTTCATATGAAGTTAAAATTTGTTTTGGATTGATGATTTAAAAATCATGTTTATATAGATTGATGATTATGCTCTAACTTTTTCGAGTTGTTTTTCTAACTCAGCTATTCCTTTTTCTGTTGCCATTGCTCTGGTATGATATTCCAAAGCTTCCAATTCTATTTCCTGCGCTTCTCTTTCAGAGACTGTTGTTTCGTTTATATGAAAAATTAAAGTGTAATAAAACTTCACATAAATGTCAATATTTAAATCGGGGCGATATAATCCTTCTCGGATTCCTTTTTCGATATTTTCTCTAAAATACTGTGTACATTGGTCGATTTCGTACGACAATACATTTTGATAAA
Organism: Flavobacterium sp. YO12; assembly: GCF_004119495.1. Classification (GTDB taxonomy): domain Bacteria; phylum Bacteroidota; class Bacteroidia; order Flavobacteriales; family Flavobacteriaceae; genus Flavobacterium. The sequence goes on along the minus strand of NZ_NRQU01000002.1, from coordinate 20,052 downwards.
TTTCTGGGTAATGTTTCTTTAACTGATAGATTGGTGATGTATCTGTATTGTTTTTAAACATATCACGAAACATCTCTCTAATTTCAAAATTCTCTTGAATCGCGTTGAAGTTCTTCGCCACAATAGTGTCAATTATTCCATGCACTTGTTTATGAACCGTCGAAGTACTCTCTTCAATCAAAACTTCTTTATTACAGAAATACTTGTAAATCGTTTTTTTCGAAATACACATTTCACCCGCAATATCATCCATCGTAACGCTCTTAAAACCAAGCTTCAAAAAAAGTTCACTGGCTTTCGAAATAATTTTCTCTTTCATTTTAATTTCCCGACTTGCATCACAAATATACTTAGGAAACTAAAATCTAAAAAATAGTTTCCATTATATTTGTAATAATTTTACATTAAATTATACTTTCTGTAAGATTTATATACTAAATTCTAAGTTTGCAATAAGCTTAATATCTTTGCCTAGTGCTAAACCTCCGTTATGATTAAATGAATTATAGTCAAGTCCAAAATCCTGACGTCTAATATCTCCTTTAATTTCAAAAGCAACTTTTCGCTCTCCATTATAAGTATTAACGCCAATAAATTCTGCATCAAGTTCTACAACTTTAGTCACATCTTTTATCGTTAAGTCGCCTTTAAAAAAGTTAATATTATTATTCACTTTTTGAAATGAAGTCGATTTAAAACTGATGATAGGATGCTCATCTACATCAAAAAAATCTTGAAGCTGTAAATAAGTATCTATTTGCTGAAAGCTTTCATTTTTGTTATTTATATCCAGTGAAAATTCAACTGACGCATCTTCAATTTCATTGTCTTCGATATTCACATAACCGCCAAATTTATTCGTTGTCCCTCCTAAATAAGCAATTATCGAATGTCTCATTTTTATTAAAACATCTGATTGTGTCGAATCTAAAGTCCATGTTGTCTTCATAAATATTTGATTTTATTGAGTTTATAGCTTCCTCAAACCTCTTTCGGAAACTTTTACAGTGTTTCAAGTTTCCAAATTAACGGTGCAAATATAAACAGGAAACTCTAAACACCAAAAAAGTTTCCGTGTTTTTTTAAAATAATTTTAACTTATTCAGAATTAATGCCTTTCCAAACAATTTTAGAAGGAAACTCTCTTTTGAAATTTTAAGGTCAAAATAATTCATTAATGAATTGTATCTTTGAGGCTCATAAATTAGAATTTCATGCACGATATAAGTCAATACCAGGATTTTTTTATTGATTACTTAAAAAAACAAGACATACACAAAGAACCCGGGAATCTTTATGAACCTATCGAATACATTTTAGGACTTGGCGGGAAACGCATACGCCCAGTGTTGACTTTAATGGCTTCTGAAGTTTTTGACACAACTTATAAAACGGCACTTCCGGCTGCAATGGCGGTTGAAGTTTTTCATAATTTTTCGCTGGTTCATGATGACATCATGGATGACGCACCTTTGAGAAGAGGACAAATAACAGTTCATGAAAAATGGAATTTGAATACAGGAATTCTTTCGGGCGATGCAATGCTTATTTTAGCTTATCAGTATTTTGAACAATATGAACCAACTGTTTTTAGAGACTTAGCCAAACTTTTCAGCAAAACTGCTCTCGAAGTATGCGAAGGACAGCAATGGGATGTTGATTTTGAAGAAAGAAACAACGTTACCATTCCAGAATACTTAAAAATGATCGAATACAAAACTGCTGTTCTTGTAGCTGCAGCAATGAAAATGGGAGCAATTGTTGCCAAAACTTCAGAAAAAGAAGCCGATTTAATTTATGATTTTGGACTAAATTTAGGTTTAGCTTTTCAACTTCAAGACGATTATTTAGATGCTTTTGGAGATCCAGAAACTTTCGGAAAACAAGTTGGCGGTGACATTATTGAGAACAAAAAGACATACTTATATATAAAAGCATTAGAATTCTCGACACCTGAAAAAGGGGATGAATTACAAAAATTATTCAGCATTCAATTAGAGGATAATTCAGAGAAAATTGAAAAAGCGAAAGCTATTTTTAACGAATCCGGCGCTTCAAAAGCAACACAAGAAACTATTGAAATGTATACTCTTAAAGCTTTTGAAACTTTGGAAAAAATGGAAATCAGTGCAGAAAAGAAAAATGTTTTGAGAACATTCGGCGAGAATTTAATGGATCGAAAAGTTTAGTTTTTCATTCGCAAATAAATAATCTAAAAATAAATCTACTTAAATGTATATTACTCCATTAAATAGCGATTTATTATTTGAAGAGGCCCAAAAGGAATCTTTATATCTAAACCTGATTGAGCAAATCAATAAAGATTTTAATTTGGCTAACGAAGGAATCGATTTTCCGTTAAGTGTTTCTCCCGAAGAACTAAAAATTCAGCTTCACGAAAAAATCTACAGAATGATTCAGTACAAATTTGCTGAGTACCTGAACCTGCTTTACATCATCGATGTTTCTGAAAACGAAATCAAAAAACTCGACGGCTCAGATTTAGTAATCCTAGCTGAACAGGTTTCTTTTTTAATCTTAAAAAGAGAATGGCAAAAGGTTTGGTTTAGGAATTATTATAAGTAAAGGTGCTGAGGTACTAAGGTGCTGAGATTCTAAGTTTTTTTATCATTGAAACGCACAATCTTTTGTAATTTATCTAATTCCTCAAAAAGTCCAAAATACTGGGTATCAATTTCACTCCCGATAATTTGGAAACGACCACATTTAAAACAGATTTTTGCTATCCCAATTGTCTTTTCTTTCTTTTTGAAGATAAAAATATCCCGATACTCAGGAACACAGGCATAAGCACTCATTTGTAGAGAATCTTTTTGACTGAATACATTTTCAATTTCCTTTTGCTGTCTAATAGTAAGATTCGACTTCTTGTAATTATGACTTATCAAAATTTCTTCAAAATCTCTTTTAGGAATACTATCAGGAAAATATCCCATAAATAAATCTTCAAACTCCCGATGTTTTTTTGATTTTTTACTTTTTTCCTCAAAATCAATTATGCTTTCAAGAGTATAATCCACAAAATAATGATTGATTTCATCCGAATCAAAAAAAGGTCGCAACTTTTTTTTTGCAACCACTTCCTCTTTATTATCAACATCTGACTTCTTAGAATTGTTACAGCTCAAAGCCACAATTACTGTAATTATAAAAATAATCTTCTTCAAATTTCCACATTTAAAACCTTAGAATCTTAGCATCTCAGAACCTTAACCCCTTAGAAATAAACTCTCACAAAAGGCATAAAACCAGATCCGTAAAGACTTCTATCAGGATCATACAAAACATCGTATCGCGCACCAATGGTAACACTTCCAGTTCTGTAACCAGCACCAAGATACAAAGCAGTATTCCAATAATTATCTGAATAACTTGGCCTGTATGGAGTCGAATCATAATCTGTATTCACTCTTACCTGCTCTAACTCTGCTGACAATTGAATTTCTGGAATCGGGTTTACAAGTGTAACTAAACTTCCTCCATAAACAAATGAATCATAATAATTTTTAGAAGACAAATAACCAAATTGCAATCCTACACCAACCGATACAATTGGGTTGACATTGTAAATTGCACTTGGCATTACAGAAATATCGGTATAACCAGAACCAATTCCAACACCAAGTCCGCCTCCAAATTGAACCTTGTCCCAAAAATGATTACTGTTGTCTATAACATACTTCTGCTGTGCAAATGTAAAACTGGAAAACAAGACTGCTATAATCACAAAAAAAGATCTGCAATCGATTGAAAATTGAATTTTATTCATAGTTAAGTCTATTTTTAACAAATTTTTACGTAAAAGTACGTAAAAAAAAGATTTAAATAAAGGCGATTGTTGTACTTTTGCCATTCTATTTAACAAAAAGTATATTCACTAATATTATGGATAGGTTTTCATTTTTAAATGCAGCGCATACAGAGTTTTTCGCACAATTATACGATCAATATTTAGTAAACCCAGACAGCGTAGAGCCAAGCTGGAGAAGTTTTTTTCAAGGTTTCGACTTTGGACAGACGGTTTATAATGACGAAAATCCAGTTCAACAGATTGTTGAATATGTGACTAGCGGCAACGCGGACTGCAGTTTGGTTTCAGAAAAACTGCAAAAAGAATTCAACGTACTAAAATTAATTGACGGATACCGTACTCGCGGACATTTGTTTACAAAAACAAACCCTGTTCGTGATCGTAGAACTTCATCTCCAACTTTAGACATCGAAAATTTCGGATTATCAACTGCTGATCTTTCTACTGTTTTTGATGCTGCACAAACAATTGGAATGACACCTTCTTCATTGCAGGACATCGTAAATCGTCTTCAAGCTATTTACTGCCAGCATATTGGTATTGAGTATATGTATATCAGAAATCCTGGCGTTGTAAAATGGATTCAAGATAAATTATCTGTAAATGTTAATCAGCCTAATTTCTCTACAGAAGAAAAGAAAACAATCTTAAATAAATTAAATCAAGCCGTTTCTTTCGAGAACTTCCTTCATACTAAATATGTTGGACAAAAACGTTTCTCGTTAGAAGGTGGAGAATCTATCATTCCTGCTTTAGATGCTTTGATCGAGCAAGCTGCTGAAAAAGGTGTTGAACAATTCGTAATGGGAATGGCTCACCGTGGCCGTTTGAACGTTTTGGCAAACATCTTCGGAAAATCGACTCAAGATATTTTTGGTGAATTTGACGGTAAAGATTACGATCAAGAATATTTTGACGGTGACGTAAAATACCACTTAGGTCTTACGGCTGACAAAAAAACAAGATCAGGAAAAAACATCAACATCAATTTAGCACCAAACCCTTCTCACTTAGAAACTGTTGGAGCTGTAATTGAAGGAATCACAAGAGCTAAACAAGATAAATATTATGCTGATGATTTCTCTAAAGTATTGCCTATCGCTGTACACGGAGATGCTGCAATCGCAGGACAAGGCATATTGTATGAGATCATTCAAATGGCTCAGCTTGATGGTTACAAAACTGGAGGAACAATCCATATTGTAATCAACAACCAAGTTGGTTTTACAACAAACTATTTAGACGCACGTTCCTCTACTTACTGTACAGACGTTGCTAAAGTAACTTTATCACCAGTATTACACGTAAATGCTGACGACGCTGAAGCTGTTGTACATGCAGTATCTTTTGCATTAGACTACAGAATGCAGTTTGGACGTGACGTATTTATCGATTTATTAGGATACAGAAAATATGGTCACAACGAAGGTGATGAGCCTCGTTTTACACAACCGGTATTATATAAAATCATTGCTAAACATAAAAACCCAAGAGACATTTACGCAGAGAAATTATTGTCTGACGGCGTAATCGATGCCTCTTATGTAAATGGTTTAGAAAAAGAATACAAATCTGCTTTAGAAGAGAACTTAGAAGCTTCTCGTAAAAAAGACTTAACAATCATTACTCCATTCATGAAAAATGAATGGGACGGATTTGTTCAAGTAACAGATACACAAATGTTAGAGAAAGTAGACACTACTTTTGACAAAAAAGGATTGGATTCAATCATCAATACCATCTCAACATTACCATCAGACAAAAAGTTCATCAATAAAATAAGTAAAATTGTTACTGATAGAAAAACAGGATATGACAATAATACTCTTGATTGGGGAACTGCAGAAGCACTTGCTTACGGATCGCTTTTAACAGAAGGATTTGATGTTCGTATTTCTGGTCAAGATGTTGAAAGAGGAACTTTCTCTCACCGTCATGCTGTAGTTAAAGTTGAAGATTCTGAAGAAGAAGTAATCCTATTGAATTCTATTGAAAACAAAAAAGGAAAATTCGGTGTATTCAACTCTCTTTTATCAGAATATGGTGTTCTTGGTTTTGATTACGGATACGCATTAGCAAATCCAAAAGCCTTAACAATTTGGGAAGCGCAATTTGGAGATTTCTCTAACGGAGCTCAAATTATGATTGACCAATACATTTCTTGTGGTGAAGACAAATGGAACAACCAAAATGGTATTGTTTTATTATTACCTCACGGATATGAAGGACAAGGTGCTGAACACTCTTCTGCAAGAATGGAGCGTTACTTACAACTTTGCGCAAGACATAATATGTATGTTGCTGATTGTACAACGCCAGCAAACTTCTTCCACTTGTTGAGAAGACAAATGAAAACGAATTTCCGTAAACCATTAGTTGTTTTCTCTCCAAAAAGTTTATTACGTGATCCAAGATGCGTATCAACGGTAGATGAATTAGCAAACGGTAGTTTCCAAGAAACAATTGACGATAATACAGTAGATAAAAAGAAAGTAAAAACTTTAGTTTTCTGTACTGGTAAATTCTATTATGATATTGTTGCAGAAAGAGAAAACAACGGAAGAAATGATGTTGCAGTTGTTCGTATCGAGCAATTATTCCCTTTCCCAGTTGAACAAATCAAAGAAATCATTGCAAAATATCCAAATGCTGATGATTACGTTTGGGCTCAGGAAGAACCTAAAAACATGGGAGCTTACAGCTTTATGTTAATGAACTTTGATCTAGTAAAATGGAGATTAGCATCATTAAAAGCATACTCTGCTCCAGCATCAGGAAGTTACACACGTGCAAAACGTCGTCATGCAGATGCAATTAGAATGGTATTCGATAAAAATTTATTCAGATAAAAAATTAGTTTAACGTTTAAGAATTAAAGACCAGCCAAACTCTCTAAATCTTAAGCAATACAAACCTTAAACAAAAACAAAGATGATTTTAGAAATGAAAGTCCCATCACCAGGGGAATCAATAAAAGAAGTTGAAATTGCAACTTGGTTAGTAAAAGACGGAGATTATGTAGAAAAAGATCAAGCTATTGCTGAAGTTGATTCAGATAAAGCTACTCTTGAATTACCTGCTGAAATGAGCGGAGTTATTACGCTAAAAGCTGAAGAAGGTGATACAGTAGCAGTAGGCGCTGTAGTTTGTTTAATTGATACTGATGCAGCAAAACCTGCAGGCGGCGCATCTGCGGCTCCAGCAGCTGAAGCTCCAAAAGCTGAGGCACCAAAAGCCGAAGCTCCAAAAGCGGCACCGGCTCCAGCAGCAACAAGTTATGCAGCTGGAACTCCATCTCCTGCAGCAAGAAAAATATTAGACGAAAAAAACATTGCTCCTGCAACAGTTTCTGGAACTGGAAAAGGCGGAAGAATTACTAAAGATGATGCTGTAAATGCAGTACCTTCTATGGGAACTCCAACTGGAGGAAGCCGTGGAACTGAGCGTACAAAATTATCTATGTTACGTCGTAAAGTAGCAGAAAGATTAGTTTCGGCTAAAAACGAAACGGCTATGCTTACTACTTTCAACGAAGTAAACATGACACCAATCAACCAAATTCGTAATGAATACAAAGATGCTTTCAAAGCAAAACATGGTGGTTTAGGTTTAGGTTTCATGTCCTTCTTTACAAAAGCAGTTACAAGAGCTTTACAATTATACCCAGATGTTAACTCAATGATGGATGGTGACTACAAAATCGCTTATGATTTTGCTGACATCTCAATCGCGGTTTCTGGACCAAAAGGTTTAATGGTTCCTGTTGTTCGTAATGCTGAACTATTAACTTTCCGTGGAATTGAAGCTGAAATCAAAAGATTAGCTTTAAGAGCTCGTGATGGTCAAATTACTGTTGACGATATGACTGGAGGAACTTTTACAATCACAAACGGTGGAGTTTTTGGAAGTATGTTATCTACTCCAATCATCAACCCTCCTCAATCAGGAATTTTAGGAATGCACAATATTATTGAGCGTCCAATTGCTGTAAACGGAAAAGTTGAAATTCACCCAATGATGTACGTAGCTCTTTCTTATGACCACAGAATTATTGACGGTCGTGAGTCTGTTGGTTTCTTAGTTGCTGTGAAAGAAGCATTAGAAAATCCTTTAGAATTATTAATGAACGGAGATGCTAAACGTGCTTTAGAATTGTAATTTCATTATTTTTAAATAAAATCAAAAAGCCTGTTCATTCATTTGAACAGGCTTTTTTTCTTACTATTAGCTTAAATCTTGCTTATGGTGTTAATTTTTTACAGAAATGGAAATTTTAATCTTTAAAAAAGATTTAATTTAGAATAAATAAAAATAACTTGTATAGTTGCTTATCAGTGTTTAAATTTGCGCTATTAAAATCAATTCTAAATAGTAATGAAATATAAATTCACAATTTCTCTTTTGAGCTTTTGTTTTTTTCTTCTAGCAAGCGTAACTATCTCAGCCCAAGAAAAAGCAACTGTAAAGGGAAAAATCACAGTAAGCAGCGACGATTCAGCAGAAGCAATTTCAATTGCTTTAAAAGGAACCAGATTTGGGACAATTACTGATGAAAACGGTAATTATAAAATTAAAAATGTAAAACCAGGAACATACACTTTAAAAGTTTCGGCTGTTGGATATTCATCAACAGAGAAAAAAATAACAGTTAATGTAGGTGAAGAGCTGACAGCAAACTTTAACATCACCTCAAACTCTGAAGAATTAACTGAAGTTGTGGTAAATGGCAGAAAAAATCGTTTTGTTCGTAAAGATAACCAACAAGTATCAAGATTACCTCTTAAAAATCTTGAAAATCCACAAGTATATACTACGATTACAGGAGAATTATTAAAAGAACAAGTTGTAACTAATTTTGATGATGCTTTAAAAAATGCATCTGGTATTACACCGCTTTGGGCCGCAACAGGACGTGCCGGAGACGGAGCCGCTTATTACTCTTTAAGAGGATTCCCGGTTCAGCCAACAATGGTTAATGGTTTACCTGGTTTAACAAACGGAAGTTTAGATCCAGCCAATATTGACAGAATTGAAATTATCAGAGGACCATCAGGAACTTTGTTTGGAAGCAGTTTGATCTCTTACGGAGGTTTAATTAATACCACTACAAAAAGACCTTATAAAACATTTGGAGGAGAAGTAAATTACACAACCGGGAGCTATGGTTTACACCGTGCAGTTGTAGATTTAAACACACCTCTTAATGATAAAAAGACTTTAAACTTCAGAGTAAATTCAGCTTACAGTAAACAAGAAAGTTTTCAGGATGCAGGTTTCAAAGAATCTTATTTTATAGCACCTTCGTTATCTTATGAAGTAAATGATAGATTATCATTCTTAATGAACACTGAATTTATGAGCAGCGAAGCTACAAACCCAACTATGTTGTTTTTAGATAGAGGGAATCCATTAAGAGTTCATAATATTAAAGAGTTAAATTACGACAATAAACGTTCTTACACGAGTAATGAACTAACAATGAAAACTCCATCATACAATATTCAGGCTCAAATGAATTATAAACTTTCTGAGCAATGGAGTTCTCAAACTGTGTTTTCTACGAGTTCAGCAAAATCACAAGGAAATTATACTTATTTATACGAAGGTACAAGTAACCCTCTTTTCAAATCACTTAAAGATGGAATTGTATTAGGCAGACAATTTACAGATCAGGACAATCAAAATATAACAACAGATATCCAGCAGAACTTTAATGGTGATTTCAAAATTGGAAATTTCAGAAACAGAATCGTTGTAGGCTTTGATTATTTCAAAAGAACATCTTCTGATCGCAGTTCAGGATATGTTGCAAATGGTCTTGTGTACATTGGAAATGACTTACAAACGTTTAACAACATTATTGGAAAACAAACAAACGGAGATTCTGGAGATTTAACAAAAGCAGGATCAGACGCTCTTATTGCAAACAGCCCAAGAAATAACAATAACACAAAACAAGAAGTTTATAGCGCTTACGTTTCTGACGTCATCAACTTTACACCTGCATTTTCTGCAATGTTAAGTTTACGTGCTGACCGTTTCATGAATGCCAAAAATGAAGGATACAACCAAACTGCTTTTTCTCCAAAATTAGGATTAGTGTATCAGCCAATTTTAGACAAAGTTTCCATTTTTGCTAATTACATGAATGGATTCGTAAATGTTGCTCCGGGACAAAACCGTATTTCGAATGTAACAACACCGGTTATATTTAATCCTGAGCGTGCCAACCAATTTGAAGTTGGAACTAAATTGAACCTGTTTAAAGACAAACTATACGCTACTTTCAGCTATTATGACATCCAAGTTTCTGATAAAGTTTATGTAATAGAAACTCCTTATATAGATCCTGCAGATCCAACAGCTGAATTGCCAAACGATCAGACTTCATATCAAAATGGAGCTCAGAGAAATAAAGGTTTTGAAGCAGAGTTTGTTGCAAACCCAATTAATGGTTTAAATATTGTTTTAGGGTACAGTTATAATGATGCTGTTTTAACAAAAGGAGATCCGGATTTTGTAGGTCACAGATCTGAAGATTCAGGACCAAGAAACCTGGCAAACCTTTGGGCTAGTTACAAATTTACAAACGGGTTACTTAGAGGTTTTGGTTTAGGCTTTGGAGGAAATTATGTTGGTGATAACATGATCATGAACAGAAATCTTGCAGGAACATTTACAATACCAGCCTATACAGCTTTAAATTCATCGCTGTTTTACAATGTTGAAAAATTTACAATCACACTTAAATTAAACAACATTACAAACAAAGAAATATATGATGGATGGTCAACAGTACATCCAAAAGATGCCAGAGCTTTGATCGCAAGTTTCTCTTATAGATTCTAATAAACAAATAACAAAACACCTTTCGGTTAAAGAGAAAGGTGTTTTTTAAATTCTATGAAATTATGATAACAATAGCCAGTCTTATCGTTTTTTTAGCTTTTTATACACTTTATTACACCTCAAAAAGAGCCGTTTTATCTTATGATTTAGGTTTTGAAAAATGGATGAAAAAAAATCCAAAGCAAACCAAAATTACCGGATTAGTTCTTTTAGTTACTGCTTATGCCATTTGGCTTATTACTCAATCTTTTGGCTGTGGCACCTTAATGTTTTTTATTCAATTAATGACAATTGGAAGTCTGATTATCATTCTTGCACCATTAAAAAAAGTAAACAGCAAAGCACTAATAGCTGTACTAATTATTATTGCTCTATTAGAATTTTATTATTATTAAACCATAACTAACCAATGCCAGCAAACTCAAAATATTTAACCCCTGCATTTTGGCCGCGTTTTGCCAAAATAACTGCCGCAATACTTGGCGGTTATCTTGTTTCTACAACATTTCATTTAGCATTAGCATCATGGTTTAGTCGCCCTGAAGTATTAATGACAATGGCTTTTAGCGGATTCATACTTTGGGTTGTTTTAATGGTTATTGCATTTTTAGCAAAAAGCGGATGGAAAATCTGGGGCATTTACATTTTACTTTCCTTAGTTTTTTCTCTACTTATTTATCTTGGTCAAACCTATAACCCAGCAGTGCAATAACCCATGAACAATCGTCACTATAATATCTATTTTCATACACATACTGTCAGCGGTATTGTCATCAGCGTTGTACTTTTTGTGATCTTTTTTGCGGGGTCCTTTTCTTTTTTTAGAGATGAAATCATCAATTGGGAAAGAAGTGAATCTACCGCTGTTACAAGCGAAATCAAATTAGACTACAATAGCGCATTAGAAAATCTTGACAAAAAACACGTTTTACACGGAAGAAATATTACCATATCTAAACCATCTGTTCAAAATAGAGTCGCGGTTTATATGGAAGGTACCAAAGATACTTTGGCTCCAGCCAAACAAAAAGAAGGATCATTCTTTTATCTAGATACTAAAAACTTTAAATCATTCACTTACGACGAATCATATTCTTTAGGAGAATTTTTGTATCGTTTGCATTTCTTGGCACAGATTCCTTATCCAGTTGGATACTATCTTTCAGGATTTACAGCTTTGTTTTTCTTATTTGCAATCATAACAGGACTTTTACTGCATTGGAACAAAATTGTCTCTAACTTCTATATTTTCCGTCCAAAAGAAAAATTAAAAACGTTATGGACAGATGCTCATACAGCATTAGGAATGATCGGACTTCCCTTTCAATTTGTTTATGCTGTAACAGGTGCATTTTTTATGATTAAACTTCTAATTGTCGCGCCCGCTGTAATGGCATTATACAAAGGCGATCAGGATAAATTATACAAAGAATTAGAATATAACGATCCTGATTATAAATTCGATAACAATAAATTAGCCTCACCTTTTGACATCAATAAATTAGTTGTTAAAGCAAAAAACAACTGGTCTGATTTTGAGATTACACGAGTATTTATTCAAAATTACGGCGATGCAAACATGCACGTTTTAGTAGAAGGCGAATTACCAAATCATAAAAAATTTACTGGAATTGGAAAAGTGGTTTACCGTATTTCTGACGGAAAGGAAATTGCCAGAAAAAATCCAGTTACACAAACCACTTACATTGATGTTGTAAAAAATGTTTTATATCGAGTTCATTATGGCGACTACGGAGGTTATGCCTTAAAAATAGTAAGCTTTGTTCTAGGTATAATAACTTGTTTTGTAATTATTTCAGGAGTTATGATTTGGCTAGTTGCCAGACAAAAAAATAATCTGCCCGAAAAGAAAAGACGTTTTAACGCAGCTGTTGTTCGCATTTATCTGGCCATTTGCTTAAGCATGTACCCAATCACGGCACTTGCTTTTATCGTGGCAAAAGTTTTTTACCCATTAACTAAGGACAATCTTTTTCTTGTTTATTTTGGGGGATGGTTATTGCTTACCATATTCTTTATCATTAAAAAGAATGATGCCTTTACCAATAAATCATGTCTTATTTCAGGAAGTATTTTAGGTTTTTTAATTCCAATTACAAACGGAATTGTTTCTGGAAATTGGTTTTGGAATTCGTTTATGGAAAATAAAATTCAAATCTTTTTCATTGATGTTTTCTGGATTGTTCTAGCTTCCATAACTCTTTATACGGCTTATCATTTAAAACCTAAAAAAGCGACAGTTTAAAAATTAGCTTAAATAATTTGTCACCTATAGATTTTGCGTATACTTTTACGTTTTTAATCAAAAAATGGGATTTACAAAACAAATACGTTTTTTACATAAATGGCTCGGATTAATTTCCGGGCTTATTGTTTTTATTGTTTGTATTACGGGTTGCATTTTTTGTTTCCATGACGAAATAAAAGACATTACTCGAAAAGAATGGCGTTTTGTTGAGCCGCAGAATAAACCTTTTTTGATGCCATCGGTTTTGCAGCAAAAAGCAAAAGAAATTGTCCCGAAAAACAAATCGAGCATGGTTTCTTACTACGGACAAAATCGCTCGGCTATTGTTTATACGTATTCTGATACTGAAAATTTATATCTCTATTTTAATCCATACACTGGTAAATATCTAAAAACCGAGAACCCAAAAACTGACTTTTTTATTATTGTCGAATATATTCACTTGTATTTATTACTGCCTGATTATATTGGAAAACATATTATTGGCGTTTCGACAATTATTTTTATTCTGTTATTAATTTCTGGAATAATTCAGTGGTGGCCTAAAAGAAGAAGCGATATTAAAAGAAGTTTTACCATAAAATGGTCTGCAAAATGGCGTCGTGTTAATTATGACTGGCACAATACATCTGGTTTTTACATTGCATTGATCGCTTTTATTCTTGCCATAACTGGTTTAACATTTACATACGAATGGGTTGGCGACGGAATATACAAAACCTTTAATTTTGGAGGCGACAAAGCAGTTGAAACAAAAGCGCCCATAATCGATACAACAAAATTTAACTCTAATTCAATCACAGCGGTAGATCGTGCTTTTATTCAAACCCTAAAAATGCAGCCAAAAGCCGAAATGCTCTTTGTAACGCTTCCGCAGCAAAAAGGAGACCTCATTAACACAGGAGCATATCCGCATACATTAAGATACGATCATCAAAGCAATTACTACTTTCATCCTTATGATGGAAAATTAATTCAAAGCGATCCATATCATACCAAAAGCTTAGGTCTGAAAGTTGTCGAAATGAATTATGGCATTCATACAGGACAAGTCTTAGATTTACCTGGAAAAATTATTGCTTTTACCGTCAGTCTAATTGCTTCCGCGCTCCCCGTAACAGGCTTTGTGATTTGGTTTGGAAGAAGAAAAAAATCTAAAAATAAAAAAACCGCTCATTAGAAGCGGTTTCTTATAAATTGCTAGAAACAAAATTAGTTTCTATTTGCTAAAGCATTTTTCTGTAAGTTTTTAACTGAGCTAACTTTATTGTCAACATAAGCAACTTCGCTTAAATTGTTTTCATTAAAGAAAATCCATTTTCCAGTTTTCACTCCGTCTGTGTATTCTCCAACGGCTTTTTTATGTCCTTTTTCGTCATAAGATACCCAGACACCGTCTAATTTACCATCCTTAAAGAAGCCTTCTTGTTGAACATTGCCATTATCATAATAATAAATAGCTTTTACCTTGTTCCCAACAGCTTCTAATTCTGGTTTTGCTTCTTGTGCCACTACTATTCCAGTGAACAATAGCGCCGCTAAAATTATACTCTTTTTCATATCTTTAGGTATTAATGTTTTCGAAATCTTTATCAAATATACTTATTTGTTTACATTAAAAAAACTTTTACTTAACAATTTGGTAACATTGAGTGAAAACTTAACATTGGAATTTTACCTAAAACAAAAAAACCAGCGCTCAAGCACTGGTTTTACTGGTATTTTGATCAAAAACTAAAATTACGATAACGATGTAAATTTAATCCTTAAATTAATTTAATAACGAATCTAATTGCTTTTGAAGGTCTGGAGACGAAGGTCTTTCAGCATCAGAACTCACAATGTTTCCTTTTGGATCAATCAAGATAAATCTCGGAATTCCCATTACACCATAATTAACAACAAATTCAGATTCCCAATCTTTATCAGCAAACAATTGTACACCACCAAGATTTTTATCTGCTACAAACTTTTTCCATTTTTCATTGTCTTTTGCTTTATCGATAGAAATACTCACAAACTCAATATTTTTTCCATGATATTTCTCTTCAATTTTTTGCAGGTAAGGAATTTCGGCTCTGCATGGCGCACACCATGTAGCCCAAAGATCAATATAAACATACTTCCCTTTTAAATCAGATAGTTTTGTTTTTCCTCCCTTATAATTTTCATAATCAAACTCTGGAGAAGGCTTACCGATAAGTTTATTTGCTTTTGCCGTTCTTTCATAATTCTCAACTGCGAATTGATTAAAACGTTCAAAATTACTTTTCATTGCAGTAACAAATTCGGGATCAAAATTTCCTTTCTCTAAACTTTCAACATCAGTCTTTTTCTTAGCTTCTAATATTGCTGCAAATTCAGCAGGTTCTTTAGAGAACGCTTCCTCTAGTTTTTCATTTCTTAAAGCTTGCTGCGCTAAAAAATTACTCTCCTCAACACCTTTACCGCTGAAAACAATAGTTTCATCAAATTCTTTGGCATTCATGGTTAAGTTTACCTCAGAATTTGGTTTCAAATATAACCTAGACGATTCAGTTCCGTCTGAAAACACATAAAATCCTTTTGGCGCATCAAAAGAAGCCGCAAAAGTTTCCTTTTTGTTAATCGGAATAACTTGTTTAAAATTATCTTTTCCTCTAATAACAAGAGTGTCACTATTTCTATTCGCAATTTTGGCTGTAAATTTTATTTGATTTTTGGATTGTCCAACAACACTTAAAGTGCCAAATATCAACAGACCAGTAACAAAAAGTTTTTTCATAGATATTTATATTTGTTTTTACTGATTCAAATCTAAAGAAATTACACATCAAAATTTTAGAATTAACAAAATTTTTAAAATTTATAAGCATCAAGTTATCACTTTACTATATTATTTTGTTTTTTGTGTTTACTTTTGCAATCTAAAATTGAGATCATGTATAGAAGTCATAATTGCGGCGAATTAAACGCTTCAAATATTAATACCGAAGTTACACTTGCGGGCTGGGTTCAAAAATCACGCGATAAAGGATTTATGAATTGGGTCGATCTACGCGACCGTTATGGAATCACACAACTTATTTTCGACGAAAGTCGTACCGATAAAACCGTTTTTGAATTAGCTAAAACTCTTGGCCGTGAATTTGTAATTCAGGTAAAAGGAACTGTAATTGAACGTGAAGCTAAAAACAAAAATATTCCAACTGGTGAAATCGAAATTTTAGTTTCTGAATTAACGATTCTAAACTCTGCTTTAACGCCTCCATTTACTATCGAAGATGAAACTGACGGTGGTGAAGATATCAGAATGAAATACCGTTATTTAGATATCAGAAGAAATCCTGTAAAAAACAGCTTATTATTTCGTCATAAAGTAGCGATGGAAGTTCGTAAATATCTATCTGATTTAGATTTCTGCGAAGTTGAAACTCCTTACTTAATCAAATCGACTCCAGAAGGAGCGAGAGATTTCGTTGTACCAAGCCGAATGAACGAAGGACAGTTTTATGCATTACCGCAATCTCCGCAGACTTTCAAACAATTATTGATGGTGGGTGGAATGGATAAATATTTCCAAATTGTGAAATGTTTCCGTGACGAAGATTTACGTGCAGACCGTCAGCCGGAGTTTACTCAAATTGACTGCGAAATGGCATTTGTTGAGCAAGAAGACATTTTGAATGTTTTTGAAGGTTTGACAAGACATTTATTAAAAGAAATTAAAGGCATTGAAGTAGAAAAATTCCCAAGAATTACCTACGACTATGCTATGAAAACATATGGAAATGACAAACCAGACATTCGTTTTGGGATGAAGTTTGGTGAGTTAAATGAATTTGCACAACACAAAGAATTCCCTGTATTTAATGCAGCTGAATTAGTGGTGGGAATTGCTGTTCCAGGAGCAGGAAATTATACTCGTAAAGAAATCGACGGATTAATTGACTGGGTAAAACGTCCGCAAGTTGGAGCGTCAGGAATGGTATATGTAAAATGCAACGAAGACGGAACATATAAATCATCTGTAGATAAATTCTACGATCAAGATGATTTAACAAACTGGGCAAAAGCAACAGAAGCAAATCCTGGAGATATGATTTTTGTACTTTCTGGTCCAGCAAACAAAACCCGTGCTCAGCTTTCTGCACTTCGTATGGAATTAGCAACTCGTTTAGGTTTACGTAAACCTGAAGAATTTGCTCCATTATGGGTTGTAGATTTCCCATTATTAGAACTTGACGAAGAAAGCGGTCGTTACCACGCCATGCACCACCCATTTACATCTCCAAAACCAGAAGATATGGCTTTATTGGAAACAGAACCAGGAAAAGTGCGTGCAAATGCTTACGATATGGTTTTGAACGGAAATGAAATTGGAGGAGGTTCTATTCGTATTCACGATAAAGCGACACAACAGTTAATGTTTAAATATTTAGGATTTACTGAAGAAGAAGCAAAAGCTCAATTTGGTTTCTTAATGGACGCTTTCCAATTTGGTGCGCCGCCTCATGGAGGTTTAGCTTTTGGATTGGATAGATTGGTTGCTATTTTAGGTGGTCAGGAAACGATTAGAGATTTTATCGCCTTCCCTAAAAATAATTCAGGACGAGATGTTATGATCGATGCTCCTGCAGCAATTGACGACGCACAATTAAAAGAGCTTTCAATTAAATTAGACCTCTAAAAAAATAATGATAAAAAAAATCTTTTTATTGCTTTTTGTTGTAAACTGTTTTGCACAAGGCCCAAAACAAGTCTTATATTCATTTTATGATTGGAAATATCCTAAAGTAAAAATAGAAAGCAATAAAATAGGTGTTATCATAGAAGATCCCACAGAACGCGGCGTAATAGACAATCAAGTCTCTGCCTATGCGATTCGCAATCTTAGTTTAAGAAATTTAGAAATAGTCGCTCCAACACAGAGCGACTATTTGTTATTTATACAACCCATCAGCACGTATCTTGATACTAAAGTAGAAAAAATAACCAATGGCAATGACATTAGTTATATTGGTCAAATCGTCTTTACTTCAAAGCTAAATTTTACAATAAAACGAAAAAACGAAGTTGTTTACACTAAAGATTTTAACTCCTCTCAAGTTATCTCAGAGGTAAGTGCTTACAACAACTTCAGTATTAAAACAGAAGAAATTGCAAACAATCAGATACAATTACTTCTTAAAAATTCGAGCGGAACAATTAACCAAAATTGTTACGACCTTTATAACAAAGATGTTTTGTACAATTTTTTCAAAGAAATTAAAGAAACTATTGATTTTACCAGAATTGAAGAAACCCTTCCTCTATACAAATTCAAAGACGATAATCTTGACCAAATAAACCAATCTGTGGATGCTTTTGAATTTACCAGAAATTTAGAAGACACAGATGAGAACTATCTTAAAATAAAAAATCTCCTTGAGGAAAAAATAAAATTTTGGGAAAGTGAAGTTTCTAAATATGATGTAAACGATAAAAAAACCAAAAAAATTTATTGGGCTTTAATGGCAAATATCTCAACCAGTTACTATGCTTTGGGAGATAATGCAAAAGCTATAGAATTTAAAGACAAAGCACTACTTGTTGATTACAACAAAAACTATCGCTATTTAGCCGAAATGCCTGAGAAAAAAATCAAAAATATGGCTTTCTTATTGAATGCTGAAGGCAAAGCTTTTATTGATTTTGAAAAAAATGATTTTTCGAAAAAACAAAATTTTGATGCTGTTTACTTCACCAATAAAAAAGGCAACCTTCTCATTAACAGCAACGTTTCAGAACAAGAATTGGCTATCAAAAAAAATCGTATTGAAGTTATTTATAACGTTTTGGCGTGTTCCAAATTCTATGACTTTTTAGTAAGTGTAACTAACGATTTTAACGAAAAAGAACAAGATAAAAGTCTGTTTTTTAAAAACACAGACGCTTATTTTTTCAAATTAACAAAACGCTACGATGACTTAAGCAAAGAATTACTTGTTGCCGATTTGAAAAATTTTAATATAGATGAAAAAAAAACTATCCTGAAAATATCTAATAGTATCCACGATTTAACAGATGTATTATATAACAGATTAAAAGTATCTACTATTGATAACAAAGAATCTGAGTTAGCACAACTTGTACGTGAATTAAATAAGCTTTTTATACAACAAGCAGGAATTCTTACTGATTACGGGAGAAGCAGTAAAAAGCAAGATCTTCAAGACTTGACTAATATGGTCTTAATTAGCCAAAATAGAGTACTTTTAGACCTTCCTTATTTAGGTTTTCTGGCAGACGAACTTACCACTGAAGGACACAGCCAATACAAGGAACATCCAAAAATTTATCAATCTCTTTTTAAGCAGTATAAAAAAACCTTCAACAATTTGATGGGAAGTACTATTCTAAAAAATCTTCATGAGAAAGAGACCATTAAATTTGATGAAATTATAAATTCATTTTACATGCCGCTTTCCAGAGAAAAAATAGAGAATATCGATGTGAAATTTAAAAATCAATATAACAATCAATCTATATTGAGAATATTAATGTTATTCTCTAAGTAATGAAAAAAATAATACCCTTTTTAACCTGCCTTGCTTTTTGCAATTGCATATCAGTACCAAATCAGCCAGCAAAAAACATTGCTTTTGAAAAACAACAAGCTGACGATCAGGAAAAAGATTTTAATTTACAGGTTAAAACTATTTGCTTTTCTGAGAAAAACACAAACAAAGAAATTGAAATTGAATATGAACTAAAAAACAACTCTAAATCGACGGTTTTTGATCATAAATTAAAAACTTATAAATTGTTTTTTATTCTCAAAATGACAGACGGGCGAGAAATTGCAAAAGAAAAAACAATTTGGTCTATAATCCCGCCAAATACTGCAATAATCGAAAAAGAAAAAATATACGTCTCTGATTACGTTGTTCAATCTTGTTCCGCTACTCTTTATACAAAATACAAATAACTTAAGATTATTAAAATAAGGCATAAATTTTTATTAAAACCACTAAATATTTCTCTTTTTTACTTTTCAAAAAAGAGAAAAAACATACTTAAAAATAAAAATTCTTAAAATTTCAAATTCCTACAATCGACTCGTTTTTATATTCTTACAATT
>NZ_NRQU01000001.1 GCF_004119495.1 Flavobacterium sp. YO12 | reverse complement strand
ATAAATGTCATTTGGAACCTATTACTACGGATAACTTCAATAGAAATATTTCTATATATATATGAGCATATTTTTCTTTTAACTGATTGGTATATAATGTTTTAAGATTTATTTGTTGATGTATTTTCTATACGTTTTTAAAACTCTGTACTCCCTCATTTATTTTTTGATTCTTTTGTATATACAATTAAGAGAACTGTATTTCTGTTACTTTCTTTATTGTTGAATAACAGTATGTTACTTGATAATAGGAGAGGTAGATGTGCACTAAATTGTCTCACTTTACTAACCACAAAAAACAGCAGGAATATTTTCTCATAAATTTTAGGGAATATATTCTGAAATGTTCTTGTTTAAAACTGCTTACTAACCTCTAAACCAACCAAAATGAAGAAAACACTTGTTTTAATTTTATTGCTAATTTTATCCTTGCTACTGTCTGTAGAAAAAGGATTTTCGCAAATCAATCCATATAAGGCTCCCTTGTATTGGAATCCGTATGAATATAATCTTACTAAAAACGATTATATCCCTGAAGATGAATGGAAAAAAAATATTGATTGGATGAATGAAAATCTTAAGTCATATGGATACAATATGATTTGTATAGATGGATGGGGAGATGACTCAAACTATAACCAAGATGGTTACAGAACAACACATTCCTCGAATTGGATACATGACTATAAATATTGGGCAGATTATTTAAAAGCCCGTGGAATGACATTAGGCATGTATAATAACCCTTTGTGGATAAATAAAAAGGCAGCTGATGCGGGAGTTAAAATTAAAGGTACAAATATTCCCTTATCAACGCTTCTGAACCCAATTGAAGGTCAGGAAAAAATATTTAACTGGGTTCAGGTTAATAATCCTGGGGCTGAACAGTACATTAAAGGTTATGTACAATATTATGCCGATATGGGTGTCAGTTATTTAAGGATTGATTTTTTAGCCTGGTTCCAAACGGGAGCCGATAAAGGAGACTCCACGTACGGTCCGGCAAGATCAACCCAAGATTATGAAAAAGCATTAAGATGGATTCGCGAAGCATGCGATGAAAATAAAATTTTTCTGAGTCTGGTGATGCCAGAATTACAGGATAATGCTGTTTCTGAGAATAAATACGGACACATGATTCGAATTAACGAAGATCTTGGAGATGGAGGGTGGAACAGATTTAATAATTTAGATCGGGGCATCCGTCATAGCTGGTGGTCTCAATATTATAATACTTTTGATGGATACACCTATTGGTCATTTATCTCGGGACGAAAGAAATTAATTCTGGATGGAGATTTCATTAGATTAAATTCAATGGCCAATGACAATGAAAAAAAAACGGTAATCTCGTTACATTTAATGGCTGGAGGCCCTTTATCTATAGCGGATCAGTATAATTCGATAGGACAAGATATTTCTTATTATCAAAATGAAGAAATGTTAGCTTTAAATAAAGATGGCTTTGTTGGGAAACCATTATTTACGAACGACCCAACAAATGAATCGAGTCAGGTTTGGGCTGGACAAATGTCTAACGGAGATTGGATTATTGGTTTTTTTAATAGAGAGAACGTAGCTAAGAACCGCAGTTTGGATTTCAATTCTTCTCTGGGGTTTTCAGGCAATGCATCGGTAAGGGATCTTTGGACTCATACGAATTTAGGAAGCATGTCTTCCTATAGTGTAAACGTGCCTGCACACGGCTGCGTGATTTTGAAAGTTGTACCAATAAATCCTCAGCCAGATATTTTATCAGGAAACAATTATTTTATTAAATCAAAAGCGAATGGTAAAACAATAGCTTACAATACCTTAAGAGATTCACTAACGACAAATACTCTTGATTGGGATAAATCTGATCAAAAATGGCTTTTTACCTTTGAAAAAAATAAGGAGTACAGCATTACATCATTGTCCGATAAAAAATCTTTTGATGTTGTTGAACAGTCTGTTAATAACGGTGCAAAAATTCACACATGGCAGTATTTAGGATTAAACAGCCAGAAATGGGATATGGTTCCTGATGGAAACGGTTATTATAAAATCATAAACTCCAATAGTACCAAAGCTCTTGAAATGGATGCAGCAAGGGGAATTGTAGTACAATCAAGCAGCACCGGCGATAGTTCGCAGTTATGGACTTTAGAACCTATTTTCGATCACCTCACTTTAGTCGGTCCAGCATCACCAACAGGCAGTTGGACGAAACCCGAAGGTACTGGTGCAACCGATTTTAAAGAAAGTGCCTTTGGCTCTGACGTTTGGACATTTACAGGATATTTAAACTTGGGGGAGATTAAAATCCATGCGAAAGCAGGCGGTTTTGCTTCAGGCAGCTGGACTAGCGGTTCATGGCTACAAGCAAAAAACAGTAATGCAAATTTTCTGACCGCCAATGAATATGTGGTAGGAGGCGCCGACAATAAATGGAATGTTGCGGCTGCGGGGCTTTATAATATAAAAGTAAATTTGCGTGAGAAGAGCTTAGATGTAAAAAAAATAGACTATGATTACATGACCCTTGTAGGCCCGGGATCCTCTATTGGAAATTGGGCCACGCCCGAAGGAGATTCAAGCACAGATTTTGCAGAAACTGCCCCAAATTCAAACATCTGGCTTTTTAAGGGGAATTTAAATGCTGGAGAGATTAAGATCCATGTAAAATTAGGATCTGATTTTATTGCAGGCAACTGGCTTGACGGATCCTGGCTTCAGGCAAAATCGGCAAATGCCGATTTTCTAACTCAGACAGAATACCTTATTGATGACAGCAATGATTTTAAATGGAATATTGAAGAATCTGGGTACTATATAGTAACTGTTGATCTTAATGCAAACAAGATAGCCGTACAGAGAAGATATTTTGATTATATGACTTTATCAGGACCCGGATCTCCAATTGGAAGCTGGAACAAACCAGAAGGAGATATAAACACCGACTTTATACAAACGTGTCCTAATTCGAACATCTGGACTTTTACAGGGATGTTGAAGGTAGGCCAGGTTAAAATTCATGCAAAAATCGGATCGGATTTTATAGCCGACAACTGGCTTGACGGTTCTTGGCTTCAGGCGAAAAGCAATAATGCTGATTTCAGAACTGCTGCAGAGTACATAATTGACAGCAGCAACGATTATAAATGGAATGTTGCGCAAGCCGGACTGTATAAAATTACAGTCGATCTGACAAAGGGACGCTTATCAGTGAAGAGGTTGGATTATGATCATCTTACTTTAGTTGGTCCCGGTTCCCCATCAGGGACTTGGATCAGACCTGAAGGTGATATTACTACTGACTTGGCCAGAACGGCACCAGACTCGAATATATGGACTTTTACAGGTGCATTAAACGCAGGTGAGATCAAAATTCATGCAAAATTGGGAACAGATTTTATTTCCAATAATTGGGAGGATGGGAACTGGCTGTATTCTGACGCTGTTAATGCTGACTTTCTTACTGCTGCGCGATACCGTGTTGACGGGACTGATACAAAGTGGAATATTGCGGAAGCAGGTGTTTATAACATTACAGTTAACCTTGCAACGGAACTCTTAACAGTACAAAAGGTGGATCAAAATAGTATAATATTACAAAAAAACTCCCTAAGTAATAAACCAGTATCTTTAGTTGGCAATGAAGTTTCAATTGTTCAAAATGAAATGGTTGTTTATCCCAATCCAACTTCAGGCTTGTTTTCAATTCAAATTAAACGTCCAAAATCAGCAAAAGCGACTGTTTATATTTTTAATCTGAATGGTGCGGTTTTACAAAAGCGAAATATAGTTTTCTCGGAAGAAGTCCAAAATTTCGAATTCAATATTACGGGTGCAACGTCTGGAATATACTTGATAAAGGTTGACTGTTTGGATGGTGTCACTCAAAATCTGATTTTGCAGAATTAGTATGATTTTAATAACAGCCTTAAACCGCCTGCTGTCTTGGGGCGGTTTTCGCTTTATTTTACTTTTTTTCTGTATTTTATAAATAACAAGTTGCAAATAAACAAAATAGATTATAGTTAAAAGAGTAATGCCGAGCAATCTATTTAATAGTACAATTAGATGGAGTTGCATGTGAAAGAAACGCAAAGACGAATATGGTTGTAAAGCACATTGATCTCGAATTAGCAGGCTTTTGTTTCAGTAATTGGAAAAACATAAATAATGGCTGAAAATTTTATAATTGGCTATATCTTGTTTGCGCAGAATAAAATTTTAAGTTTACTTTTTTGAAAGATTTGGTTTCTCTCCCGCCTGTTACAATATAAGAATAGTTTTAACTGATTAATAAAAATATTGAAATGAAAAAAATTATAGTTTCATTAGTTATTTTGTTTGGACTGCAAACGATACAGGCACAGAAAAGTTTCAAGCCCCTTTTTGACGGCAAATCGACAAAGGGCTGGCATTCCTATGGAAAAAAATCGGCTGGAAAAGCATGGAAGGCGGCAGATGGCATATTGCATTTTGATTCAAAAGAAGCAAACAATGGTCAGGGCGGGGACTTAGTAACGGATGCTGAATTCAGGGATTTTCATCTAAAATTGGATTGGAAAATAGCCCAGAACGGGAACAGCGGCATAATTTTTTATGTAAATGAGAATCCTGTAGAATACCAAAATACTTATAGTACCGGACTCGAAATGCAGATTTTAGATAATGAGGGCCATCCGGACGCAAAAATTCTTAAGCATCGAGCAGGAGATTTGTATGATTTGGTTCAAAGCAGATCAGAGCCTGTCAAACAGGCTGGAGAATGGAATACTGCCGAAATTCTCAGCAGGAAAGGAAAATTAACACTTATTCTTAATGGAGTTACAGTGGTAGAGACTGTTCTTTGGGATGATAATTTCAAAAAAAACGTATCGGGAAGCAAATTTGCAGATTGGCCGGATTTTGGCACATTCAATAAAGGAAAAATTGCTTTGCAGGATCATGGAAACAATGTATGGTTTCGTAATATTATGATTAAAGAATTAGATTAGTAATATATGTATGAATGTTAGATGTGCCAGTAAACTTTTTGTTGCCTGAATAAAAAATGTTTATAATTTAAAATCACTAATGTAAAGTATGATTCAGCAATTTTTTACAGAAAAATCTTTTCTACGCTTTAAACTGAGGTTTTGCTTGAGTTTGGTTTTAGTCTCGATTCTATTATTATATCCAAGCAGTTTTTATGGACAAAGCGAGCAGTTGTTAAAAAGGCTAGATCAGGTAATAGACTCCTCGAGCATCTATGATAAAAGCAAGAGAAAGACCATTCAGGACTTAAAAGATAAGCTTGAACTGATTAAAGATGATCGCCACAAGTTATTAGATTTGAACCAGCAGCTTTTTGACCAGTATGTACTTTTTAAAAGAGATTCTGCTTTTGATTATGCTTTAAAAATTAAAGGGCTATCAGAAAAAATTAACGATAAATCTTATTTGATGAAGGCTAATATTAATTTGGCCAATATCAGTGTTTCTGCGGGTATGTATAAAGAAGGGTTGGATTATCTGCTTTTGATTAAACCCGAAGAGATAAACAATGAAAACGGATCTTTATATTATGGTCTGTTAGGTAGATGCTATAGCGATATGGCAGAATACAGCAGTATTCCAATCTTTAGTAAAAAGTATAACCAGCTTGCTAAGAAGTGCAGGATTAAGGCTTTAAATTTAACAGATGAAGGCACTTTTTTCAATTCATTTTTAAAATTTTTTAATGAATATAAGGATGGTGATTTAGCTTCTGCTGAAAAAGGCTTTCTCTCCCTTCTTAATTCTGACGTTAGCGATAGGGATGAAGCCTTATTAAATTATATGCTGGGGGAGATCTGCAATGAGTCGGGCAGGGTAGATCGTGCAATTGATTATTACAGCAAAGCCGTTATTTCAGATATTCGTATATCAACAAAAGAATCACTGGCTATAATAAAGCTATCAGAGCTCTTGTTTAGAAAAAAGAATCTGCAGAGTGCATCTTCGCTAGTGAAAAAAGCATATGATGATGCTGTTTTTTACGGGGCACAGCAGAGAAAACTACAAGTAGGAGCGATCCTGCCACACATTGAAGAAGAAATAGTCCAGAATATTGAAAGAGAAAAAAAGAGGCTCTACTATCAATATATAGGTGCAATTGTTTTTTCAGTAATTGTAATCTGCTTTTTAATCCTTACTTTTATGCAATTCAGGAAAATTCAAAAAGCAAAAAAGATAATTGCAGTTGCGCATACAGATCTGCAGAATGTAAATAAACAGCTTGTTGTTGTAAACCAAGAAATAAAGGCGCGTAACAGCCAAATTGAATTGATTAACAATCGTCTTTCAGAAGCTAATAAGATTAATGAAGAATATATTGGTTTTTTCTTTACGGAATATGATGATATTTTTGAAAAGTTTAATGAATTTACATCTTACATAGAAAGGGATATTGATTCAGGAGATTATGCTAAAGCAAAATACAGAATATCAAGATATGATTTGAAGAAGGAAAAGGATAAACTGCTCAATAATTTTGATACAGCTTTTATCAATCTGTTTCCAGATTTTATTACTGAATTCAATTCGCTCATGAAACCCGGGGAGCAGATAAAGCTAAAAGAAGGGCAGATTCTTAATAAAGAGCTGAGAATTTTTGCCTTGATCCGTTTAGGGATCAAACACAATGAGAAAATTGCGCAAATTTTAGGTTATTCAGTCAATTCAATTTATGCCTATAAAACTAAAGTTCGTAATAAGTCCATAATCGAAAATGAAGGCTTTGATAAAAAATTGATGAAAATTACTTCTGTAAAAATTACCTAATTAATCAAATATTTAACAAAAAATCCCGCTGTTCAACAGCGGGATTTTTTTTTCTGCGCCCCATTTATTTTGTTTGTCTCAATGAGAATAATATATTTTTTATAGTAAAATATTGCAAAATATGTTTTTTTATGCTTGAATTCTTATTGTTTTAAATATTAAAATCTATATAATTATTACTGTTTGTTTTTGTTTAAAAGTCTATTTATTAGGTATATATGGTTTTTTTAATCCACTTTATTGCTTGTTTTTTCTATACGTTTTGCATACATGCATTTTTCGCATGTGTTTTTTTGTTCCTTTGCTTTGATCCGAATGTATTATTGGATTTCGTAGTTTTTTAAAGGCCTTTTAAAACACGTGAATTATTAATTAAAAATATGTAACAAATCGGGATTATAGAAAAACCAATCTTACTTCAAAAAACTAACACTAACGATTTACTAACCAAACAAAAAAATAAATGAGATCATGTCATGAAATTGATGTTCGTAGGACATCCATCAAAGATTTTATCCTTGTACTTTTTATGCTGGCAGCACTTTGTGGCAGCAATAGCGCTTTTGCCGTTGCAAAACAGCAGGAAGGTCCTGCAATTAAAAGTGCGCAAAAGACAATTACAGGAACCGTATATAATGAAAAGCATGAGCCTTTACCTGGTGCGACGGTAACAATAAAAGGAACCGCATCAAGTACTACTACAGATTTCGACGGAAAATTTTCTATTAAGGTAAATACTTCCGATGCTGTTTTAGTAATATCATATATTGGATACTCCAACAAAGAAATTTCTGCAGCAGGTACAAATTTGGAGATTCAGTTGGTACCGGAAGCAGTATCGCTGACAGATATTGTAGTAATCGGATACGGAAAAGCCAAAGCTAGAGATTTAACTGGGGCTGTTGCTTCAATCGATGTAGCCAAAACGAAAAATCAGCCTGTTGCCAATATTGGCGAGGCCATGCAGGGAAGGGCTGCCGGTGTGCAGGTCATTTCGAGCGGAGAACCGGGATCTAACGTCACTTTTAGAGTGAGGGGAACAGGAACCATTGCTAATAATAACCCTCTAATCGTAGTTGACGGAATGCCTTTGAATGGAGGACTTAACCAAGTTAATATGAATGATGTAGAATCGATCAGCGTGCTTAAAGATGCTTCTTCTACAGCAATTTATGGTTCCAGGGGAGCAAATGGAGTTGTGATTGTAACTACTAAAAGAGGCGGGACAAAAGAAGGTTCAACTTTGACTTTCGATACTTTTACGGGAGTGCAAAATGCTTCAAATGTGGTAAAGATGCTGAATGCTTCACAATACGCATCGTTAAATAATGATATGATGACTAATGGAGGACTTAATCCTAATCCATTATGGACAAATCCCGCTTCTTTGGGAACAGGAACCGACTGGGTTGGAACATTATTCAATCCAGAGATGATGTCCAGCTATACTTTATCTTATGGGAATAAAACAAAAAAATCCAATATCTATGTTTCTGCTAATTATTTTAACCAAAAAGGTATCGTTTTAAATACTGATTATGAAAGATTCATTGTGCAGTTTAATTCTGATACTAAAGTGACCAGCAAAGTAAAATTTGGAAACAGTGTTAAAATTGCACACGATATAAAAGAAAGCGGTGCATATGATATCCGTAACACGTTATTAGCAAATCCTACCCAGCCAATATATGATGAAAATGGAAATTTTACCGGACCTACAGGAAACCCTCTTTATTATGGAGATATTACAAATCCAATAGGAAAAGCCACAACTGTCGAAAGATCAACAAAAGGATATAATCTTCAAGGGAACCTTTTCGCAGAAATCAATTTGCTGAAAAACTTAGTGTTTAAGTCTTTAGGTGGGGTTGAAGCCAACTTCTGGTTTGACAGAACCTGGTCGCCAAAATATTCATGGGGCTCTAATGTTCAGACCAATTCATATCTATCACAAGGAACAAATAGAAGTATTACAGTTTTATGGGATAACACGCTGACGTATGATGCTCATTTTGGCGCACATAATGTAAATGCAGTTGTGGGAAGCAGTTCGCAGTCTAATAAGTATGATTTCTTAAACGGCTCTATTCAGAAATTTGCGAGTGATGAAACACAGCAGATAGACAATGGTACATTACAGCCGACAGTAGGAGGTAATGCTTCTGAATGGGCAATTATGTCATATTTGGCAAGGGTGAATTATGACTATGATGGCAAGTATTATGTAACCGGTACAATTAGAAGGGATGGATCTTCTCGTTTTGGTGAAGGAAATAAATGGGGATGGTTTCCATCAGGTGCTTTATCCTGGAGGATCTCATCAGAGAAATTTATGGAGAAAGTAACAGCTATCAACGATTTGAAATTAAGAGTTGGTTATGGTATTACCGGAAATCAGGATATTGGAAATTATGCATTTTCTTCATCGTACAATACGGTTATGTATAATTTTAATAACAATTATGTAAGCGCAGTTGTGCCTACTGTACTTCCGAATACAAATGTAAAATGGGAAGGTCAGGAACAGTTTAATGTTGGTCTGGATGCGTCATTCTTCGATAGCAGAATCAATTTAACTTTTGATGCCTATGTGAAAAACACCAATGATATGTTAGTCCCGATGTCTGTACCTGTAACTTCAGGATATTCAGATATTTATGTACCATCAATAAACGCTGGGAAAATTCAAAACAAAGGTATTGAATTGTCATTATCAACAAAAAATCTGGTTCATGAATTCAAGTGGTCTTCAGATGCTGTTTTTTCTTACAACAAAAACAAAGTTGACAGTATAAACGGTGATACGCCAATTATAACTGGAAGCACAGGATTGAACAGTACCATTTCCCTAATTCAGGCAGGATACCCTGTAAACGTTTTTTATGGGTATGTAACTGACGGTATTTTTCAAACACAGACTGATGTAAATAATCATGCAGTGCAGATGCCTGGTTCTAATACGGCAACAAGTACTGCGCCTGGAGATGTAAGATTCAAGGATCTTAATAATGATGGAATCATTAACGATAAAGACAGAACGTTTTTAGGCAATCCTAATCCAAAATTCACCTATTCGCTTAATAATACATTTTCTTACAAGAATTTTGACTTAACAGTTTATTTTCAAGGAGTATACGGAAATGACATCTACAATGCCAATCGTATGTATACAGAATCTATGTCTGTTGCAAATAATCAGACAGCGGCAACTTTAGGAAGATGGACAGGCATTGGAACGAGTAATAGTAGGCCAAGAGCAGTGTATGGTGACCCTAACAGCAATGCCAGAGTTTCTGACAGGTTTGTAGAAGATGGTTCATATCTGCGATTAAAAAATGTGAGTTTGAGCTATAATTTTCCAGAGAGCGTATTTAACAATGTATTTTCATCAATTCGATTATACTTCTCAGCGCAGAATGTTTTGACTTTTACAAACTACAAAGGATTTGACCCTGAAGTTTCGGTAAACGGTATTGATAATAGCGTATACCCGGTTACAACAAATTACTCTATTGGACTTAATCTTGGATTTTAAAATTATGAAAATGAAACACATAAAAATAGGCTTAATGGTAATGCTATCATTTGTAATGGTGCAGTGCAGTGATGATTTTTTAGACAAAACGCAGCCAGATACTATCAATACCGGAAATTATCCTACCAATGCTGAGGAATTAATCACAATGGTTAACGGTGCTTATCAGCCATTGCAATGGCCAAAACTATATAATTTCAGAATGTGGACCAGTGATATATTTGCAGGCAACAGCATTGTTGGTGCCGGCGGAGGTGAAGATGGAATTGAAACCACGAACTTATCTAATTTTGTTACAACTCCAAGTAACGAAGGGGTCTTGGACTTATGGCGTGGACCATGGCCAGGAATATTGAGATCAAATATTGTTTTATCAGTCGGACCAAAGCTAAATATTGACGAATCAGTTAAAAATAGATGTTTAGGCGAGGCGTACTTTTTAAGAGCACAGTATTATTTTATTTTAGTTCGTTTTTTTGGCGATGTTCCATTAATTACTGAGCCTCAAAATTCAAACAGCGATCTTTATCCATCACGTACATCAAAAGATAAAGTATATGCTTTGATATTAAGTGATTTGGAAAAAGCTGTTGCCATGCTTCCTACCAAGCAGGAAATGTCAGAGGGAGATAAAGGGCGTGCAAGTAAAGGATCTGCAATTGGTTTATTGGCTAAAGTAAATCTTACATTAAGCAATTGGCAGCAGGTTGTCGATCTAACGACAAAACTGGAAACAATGGGATATGGATTGAATGCAGATTACAGCGACAATTTCAGGACTGAAACTGAAAATTCTAAGGAATCTCTTTTTGAAGTTCAATATGCTGCCAATGCAGGATATGATTTTTGGAGTAATGAAAATCAGGCTTCATGGGCAAGTACTTTTACAGGGCCAAGAAGTTCTAATATGGTAGCAGGAGCTTACGGATGGAGCCAGCCAACTCAGGAGTTTTTTAACAGTTATGAGAATGGCGATCTTCGTAAGGATAAAACGGTATTGTATCAGGGATGCCCTGATTTTGCGGGAATCCCTTACAGTGCTTCCTATTCCTTGACAGGATATAATTTAAGAAAGTTTTTAGTACCGCTAAGCATTTCACCTTCTTATGATAACAGCCCGCTGAATTTCCCTGTGCTTCGCTATTCTGATGTTTTATTAATGAAAGCAGAGGCTCTTAATGAATTAGGGAATACTTCACAGGCAGAAACACCGCTTAATCTGGTGCGCAGACGTGCAGGTTTGGCTAACATTAATACTGGACTTGGTAAAGCTGCATTTAGAGATGCGGTTCTGCATGAGAGGAGAATAGAATTAGCATTTGAAGGGCAAAGATGGTTTGACCTTATAAGAGTGGAAAATGGACAGTACGGATTGGATTTTCTTCATTCTATTGGTAAAACAAATGCGGATCAGCATCATTTGCTTCTTCCAATACCGCAAATTGAGCGTGACAGAAATCCTAATTTAAGCCAAAATCCAGGCTACTAAAATTGAAGTGCTATGAAAAAAAATAAAAATTATATAGTTTGGACAAGATGCGCGATTGTTTTCTTGTTGTTTTTATCTGCAGCTTTGTCAAGCTGCAGCAATGATGATCTTCAGGCTAAAAATTTTAGTGCTGATGTGTTAAAGCTAACGTTGAGCAGTACCGACATGGTTTTGGACCAAAGCATGTTTCAGCAAAAATTCAGTTTTAAGTGGAGTACAGGCGATAACAAGGGAACAGGCGCTTCGATTTCATATAAACTGGAAATTGATAAGAAAGAGAATAATTTCGCTAATGCGGTCGAATATGATTTTGGAAAAAACAGATACGACTTTGATATCAATGTGGCAACATTAAATTCGATACTGCTTACTACTTTCAACGGAGAGGCAGGCAAAGCGATTGCTTTGCAGGCTAGGATTACAGCAACTTTTGGCGATAAGGGTGTAGCGCCGCAAACTTCAGTAGTCGATTTTAATTTAACACCTTACAAACCATTATCAACTGAATTATTTATGGTTGGTGATGCCTCGCCAAATGGATGGGATATTACAAAAGCTTCGGCTTTGACCGCGCAGACAGCTAATCCTGTGGTTTTTGTATATTCTGGACAATTAAGCAAAGGAAAATTTAAGTTTGCAGTAAATACCGATTCTTGCTTTTGTCAGGATTTTTACACAAAAGACGGTGCAGATGCTGGCAAGTTAGTTTATAATTCGGGTGGAAGCGGTTCTGATCTTCAATGGGAAATTACCAAAGCGGGATTGTACAAAATTACAGTTAACATCTTAAAATTAACGATTGTAATTGAAGAACAAAGTAGTCCTGCTTTTACACAATTATGGATTGTTGGCGATGCAAGTCCAAGTGGATGGAATATCGATACTCCTGAAGCTTTTACCGTAACAGATAATCCTTTTATTTTCACATATGAAGCTACTTTAATTCCAGGAAATTTTAAGATACTTGCTGGTGCAAAAGGCAATTGGTGCGGAGAATGGTTCAGACCTCTGGTAAATAATCAAGTATTAACAGAAACTGGAGTAGCACAAAATTCAGGCTGTGATGTTGATAATTCATGGCAGGTTACTACGCAAACTGCAGGAAGATACAAAATTACACTTGATATAAGCACAAACGTTATCAAGATTACCCCTGTTGAAGTTTATCTGATCGGCAGTGCCACACCAAATGGATGGAATATGGGATCACTGCTTCCGATGACTAAAAACGGCAGTGTCTATACGTACAGCGGACCTTTGACTGCAGGGGAATTTAAATTTACAAAATACAATACCAATTGGTGTGAGGGTACTGAAATTACAGCGGTATCAGCAAACCAGGCGATTACTAATACAAATTTTACTATACGTGATAAATGTGATGGTGACGATAATAAATGGGTGGTAAGCGCAGCGCAGGCAGGCAACCATACTATTACATTAGATCTTTCAACAAATGTCCTTACAATCAACTAAAGATGAGTATTACAAATAAAATAATAAAGCTGTTTTTTCTTTGCCTCTTTTTAAGTTTTGCATCATGCCAAAGTGACGATGACAATGGAAAGATTGAATATGCGGAAGATGCAGTTATTGCAAAGATTACCCTTAAAACAGATAAAGCCAGTTATAAACCAGGTGAAACGGTAAACTTTACAGCGGATAAAGTTTTTAATAGTTCTCTTATTCGCTATACCCATCTTGGAAAAGTTATTAAGGAGGAAACTTTTAGCGGAACTTCATGGAGCTGGCTTCCGCCTTCTGATGATTTTCAAGGGTACATGGTTGCCATTTACCAGACAAATACTGACGGTACCCAAACTATTTTGGGTACTGTAGGTATTGACGTGTCATCAGATTGGGCTAAATTTCCCCGTTATGGATTTCTATCGGAGTTTGGTAATATTTCGGAATCGGACAGGACCGCAGTTATAGATAATCTAAAGGATTATCATATTAATGGAATCCAATTCTATGATTGGCAGTACAGACAGCATCAGCCATTGGCGGGTACAGTCTCAAATCCGATGCCGGTATGGAAGGATATAATTAACAGAGAGGTATATGGAAGCACAGTTTCAGGCTATATAGCCCAGGCCCATAGCAAAAATATGAAAGCAATGTTTTATAACCTTGCTTATGGGGTTTTGAATGATTACGACCCAAATCTTATCAAACCGCAGCAGTTTGTCTATAAAGATGCCAACCATAATGATAAAGACAAGCATGAGTTAGGATGGCCGTTTATCAGTAACATTTACATTACTGATCCTGCTAACACAGCATGGCAGAGCTATCTAGGGCAGAAAAATGATGATGTTTATAAAGTTTATGATTTTGATGGTTTTCATATTGACCAGCTTGGCGACAGAGGTAATGTTTTCAGATATGATGGTACAAATGCTGATTTGAAAAATGCATTCCCTCCTTTTATTTCAGCTATGAAGTCTGCTAATACCAATAAAAAACTGGTTATGAACGCAGTAAATCAATATGGACAAAAAGAAATGGCTGGTAAAGAACTTGATTTTTTATACACTGAAGTATGGTCTCCTAATGAAGGGTTTAAAGATTTGACACAAGTTCTTGCAGATAATGCAGCTTACAGCAATAACAGTAAAAATACTGTATTAGCGGCCTATATGAACTACAATAAAGCGAATAACCAAGGCATGTTTAATACTCCAGGTGTACTTTTGACGGATGCTGTCATATTTGCTTTTGGAGGATCTCATTTGGAATTAGGTGAGCATATGCTGGGTAAGGAGTACTTTCCAAATAAAAACCTAAGCATGAGTGCGGAGCTGAAATCTTCACTTTTGGAATATTACGATTTTATGACGGCTTACCAAAACCTTCTTCGTGATGGCGGAACTTTTACAAATCCGACCATTGCCACTGGTGACGGAAAGCTGAATCTAGGCAGCTGGCCTCCAACTATGGGCAAAGTTGCTGCAGTGGGAAAACAAGTTGGTAGCAAAGAAGTAATACATCTTTTGAATTTTACTAATGCTAATTCTTTGAATTGGAGAGATACTGACGGAACACAAAAAGTTCCAGATGTAATTAAGCAGGCGATGCTTAATTTAAACCATAGCAGCAAAGTTACCAGAATCTGGTACGCTTCACCAGACTATAATGGAGGTGCAGCTGTTGAACTTTCATTTTCTCAAAATGGGGACAAGGTGAATTTTAAAGTGCCGTCACTTCAATATTGGGGAATGATTGTAGTTGAATAGCCCCAAAACTACTGAGAATTGCCCCATTGTTATGGGGCAATTTTTATAAACTCGTGTTAAGCTTTTCGAGCGGAACACATTTCTGCAAGCGCTGGATGTATTTTCAATGCTTAAACTAATCGATATGTTATATTATGAAAAAATCTATTTTTTACTGCTGCGTAATTTTCTGTATTCTGGTCTCTCAAGCATACTCGCAAAAGAAAGAGCAGTATTTAGGGAATTGTACCTCTTATTCAGTAAATGGAAATAAAGTTGTCTTCAGCTGTGCAAATAATTCAAAAGTCATGCTTCAGTTATGCAGCGGTGAAGTCGTTAAAATATGGGTGTCTGCCGATGGAAATTTTGTCAGGAATAATGAATCTTTTGCAGTTATAGAAGAAGATCTAGGCTGGAAAGGTACCGTTAATGTAAAGGAGGAACCATCGACCTATGAAATTTTTACCGAGCAGCTGAGAATACGGGTAAATAAGGCTCCGTTTCAGTTACAGATATTTGATAAGTATCAAAAACTTCTTTTCAGTGATTATGCTGAAAAAGGATTTGTTTATGATAGTGGCAAAATAAGAACCAATAAAGTTTTACGAAATGACGAACAATTTTTTGGATTGGGTGAAAAATCAGGGAACCTGAATCGTCGTGGAAGTGCTTATAAAATGTGGAACAGCGATCAGCCATGTTATGGCGTTAATGAAGATCCGCTTTACAAAAGCATTCCCTTTTTTATGAGCAGTTACCGTTACGGCATTTTCTTTGACAATACCTATAAGACAGAATTTAAGTTCGGAAGTGAGAGTAATGATTATTATTCATTTGAAGCCCCGGCTGGGCAGATGGTCTACTACTTTATGTTTGGTAATGATTACAAGCAGATAATACAAAACTATATAGCCTTAACTGGGAAACCGATTATGCCGCCTAAATGGGCTTTGGGCTTTTCGCAATGTCGAGGAGATTATACACGTGAGGATCAGGCAAGGGAAATTGCTGCAGAGTTCCGAAAAAGAAAAATCCCATGTGATATTATCTATCAGGATATAGGCTGGACAGAGGGGCTTCAGGATTTTGACTGGAGAAAAAACAATTATACCAATCCAAAAGGAATGGTAAAAGATTTAAGCGATATGGGCTTTAAAATGATTGTATCACAGGATCCCGTTATTTCACAGGCAAACCAGAAACAATGGAAAGAGGCTGATGCGCTTGGTCATCTTGTAAAAGATATCCGAACAGGCAAATCTTATGATATGCCATGGCCTTGGGGAGGCAATTGCGGGGTTGTAGATTTTACAAAACCTGAAGTTGCAGATTGGTGGGGCAGCTATCAGCAGAAGCCTTTAAATGATGGGGTACGTGGATTTTGGACAGATATGGGAGAACCGGCATGGAGCAATGAAGACGCTGTTGACAGACTCAATATGAAACACCATCTTGGAATGCATAACGAGATTCATAATGTATATGGATTTACTTGGGATAAGGTAGTAACCGAGCAGTTTTATAAGCATAATCCAAATAAGAGAATATTTCAAATGACCAGATCGGCTTATGCGGGACTGCAGCGTTATACTTTCGGATGGAGCGGCGATTCAGGAAATGGCAGCAATGTGCTGGACGGATGGAAACAAATGGTCAATCAGATTCCTGTGGGTCTTTCTGCTGGTATGGGATTAATTCCGTTTTGGACCTGTGATATTTCAGGGTACTGCGGGGATATAAAGGA
Source organism: Flavobacterium sp. YO12 (assembly GCF_004119495.1). Taxonomy (GTDB): domain Bacteria; phylum Bacteroidota; class Bacteroidia; order Flavobacteriales; family Flavobacteriaceae; genus Flavobacterium. Next base: position 141,417 of record NZ_NRQU01000001.1, on the reverse strand, counting down.
TTATGATGCTATGGCAGAATTATATGTAAGATGGCTGCAGTTTGGTGTTTTTACGCCACTTAGCCGTGCGCATCATGAAGGTGGTAACGCGGTGGAACCATGGAAATTCGGAACGGAGGCAGAAAATATAAGCCGAAAAAGTATAGAGATGAAATACAGGCTTTTCCCTTATCTGTATACTTATGCCCGCGAAGCCCATGATACGGGACTTCCGATAATGAGAGCCTTGCTGTTGGAATATCCGAATGATAAAGAAACATTTAAATTAAATGGGCAGTTTCTTGTTGGAAAAGAACTGCTGGTAGCACCGGTCGTAGAACAAGGTGCTGTTACTAAAGAGGTGTACCTTCCTGAAGGAGAGTGGATTGATTTTAATAACGGCAAAACCAAGTATAAAGGGGAGCAGTGGATTACAGTTGATGCCCCGCTAAATACAATTCCAGTTTTTGTAAAGAAAGGCAGCATAATACCACAGATGCCTGTAATGCAGTACATTGATGAAAAGAAAGTATACCCGGTTACATTTGAAATATTTCCAGCTAATATAAATAAAGAGACTTCATTTGTATTCTATGAAGACGACGGGGAAAGCCGTGACTACGAAAGAGATGTCTTTTGTAAAACCAAGATAAGTTCAAAGGCAACAAATGAAGATATCAAGATTACTATAGGCGAGCGTGAATCTAAAGGATATAGTCCTGCCGGTCCAAGGAATTTCATTTTAAAAATTCATACATCAAGCAAACCTAAGGATATTTTTGCAGGTGGAGAAAAATTAAAAATGTTAAAGCAGATGCGATGGAGAAAAATATTGAAGCCGATTTTGCAAAAATAAACTGGAGCTGGAATGAAGCTGAAAATGTTATCACAGTAAAGATTCCTGATTCTGGAAAAAATGCAGTAATCACAATTAAAAATTAAAAATTATTATACTCACAATGAAACACTTTTTTCTCACCGCTATTTTGTGGTTTGGCATTTTTTCTGCCAATGCACAGGATTTAAAATCGCCAGATGGCAACTTTTTAATGCACTTTTCCCTGGAGGCAGACGGAACTCCGGTTTATAAACTAATCTATAAAGGCAAAGATGTCATAAAAACAAGCAAGTTAGGTTTTACCCTTAAAAATGATAATAAGTCATTAGTAAATGATTTTAGAATAGAAGACACTAAAGCCAGTTCTTTCGATGAAAATTGGAAACCTGTCTGGGGAGAAGTAGCGTCAATTCGTAATCATTATAATGAATTGGCGGTAACTTTAAACCAAAAACAAACGGATCGAAAAATGATCATTAGATTTCGTCTTTTTGATGATGGACTGGGGTTCCGTTATGAATTTCCCCAGCAAAATAACCTGATTTATTTCACCATTAAAGAAGAACGAACCCAGTTTGCTATGGCGGGAGATCATACCGCTTATTGGATTCCCGGAGACTATGATACGCAGGAATACAATTATACCACTTCAAAACTTTCTGAAATAAGAGGCTTGATGGAAAAAGCATATACAAAAGGGAATGCTTCGCAGACTTCGTTCTCTCCAACCGGTGTGCAGACTTCACTGATGATGAAAAGCCAGGATGGATTGTATATTAACCTTCATGAAGCAGCTCTAATTAATTATTCTTGTATGCATCTTAATCTGGATGATAAAAATTTTGTATTTGAATCATGGCTGACCCCTGATTCGCATGGGGATAAAGGCAAGATGCAGGCACCTTGCAAAACGCCATGGAGAACTGTTATTGTAAGTGATGATGCTCGTAACATTTTGGCTTCGAAATTGACTTATAATTTAAATGAACCAAGTAAAATTCAAGAAACTTCATGGATTAAACCAACAAAATACGTGGGTGTATGGTGGGAAATGATTTCAGGAAAAAGCACTTGGTCTTACACTGATGAATTTCCTTCAGTTCAGCTTGGCGTTACTGATTTCTCTAAAGCCAAACCAAATGGAAAACATGGTGCCACTAATACCAATGTAAAAAAGTATATAGACTTTGCAGCTAAAAATGGATTTGATGCCGTGTTGGTGGAAGGATGGAATGAAGGCTGGGAAGACTGGATTGGCCACGAGAAAGATTATGTTTTTGATTTTGTTACGCCATATCCTGATTTTGACCTGAAAGGATTAAATGATTATGCACATGCAAAGCATGTAAAACTTATTATGCATCATGAAACTTCGGGAGCTGTACGTAATTATGAACGCCATATGGATGCTGCATACAAATTGATGAAGCAATACGGATATGATGCTGTAAAAAGCGGATATGTAGGTAATATACTTCCACTTGGCGAAACGCATTACAGCCAATGGACAAATAATCATTATCAATATGCTGTCGAAAAAGCAGCAGATTACCAGATTATGGTAAATGCGCACGAGGCGGTGCGTCCAACCGGTATTGCACGTACTTATCCTAATCTTATCGGCAATGAATCTGCACGAGGAACTGAGTATCAGGCTTTCGGTAATGACAGAAATAATGCTAACCATGTTACAATATTGCCTTTTACAAGGTTAATAGGGGGACCGATGGATTATACTCCGGGAATTTTTGAAATGGATGTTACAAATGGTTCACATGTAAATGCTACTATTGCAAATCAATTGGCACTTTATGTAACCATGTACAGTCCATTGCAAATGGCGGCAGATTTTCCTGAAAACTATGAACGTTTTGCAGATGCTTTCCAATTTATTAAAGATGTTGCGGTGGATTGGGATGACAGTAGATATCTTGAAGCTGAACCGGGACAGTATATTACAGTAGCCAGAAAGGCCAAAGGAACTGACAACTGGTTTTTAGGAAATGTAAATGGAGAAACTCGACGTGTATCTAATATTGATCTTGGATTTCTTGAAAAAGGCAAAAAGTATACTGCTACAATTTATGCTGATGCTAAAGACGCAAATTATAAAACTAATACTCAGGCCTACACCATCCGTAAAGTTGTTGTGACAAGCAATTCAAAGCTTTCGCAGTATTCGGCCCCGGGTGGAGGATATGCAATTAGTTTTTATCCAGTAGCTGAGACAGCTAAAAAAAAGAGATAAAGACCTAAATGGACTAAAAATTTAATTAATTAGTTTTTTTAAGGATCGTTGCTGTTAAACAGACTGCAGCGATCTTTATGCATTATAACTAACCTCTTGTATATTTAAACTTATCTAAGATGAAAAAATACATATTTAATCTTGTTTTCTTTTTTTGATGCTATATGGCAGCAATTATCTGTATAGCCAGGATCCATGGAAGCTTTCGGCTGATAAACCGGATTCCAATAATTATTATGGAGAAACGGTGGCCAATGGCATGATCGGAATCATCTCATCGCCAGAGCCTTTAAAGGTGAAAGAAGTCGTATTGGCAGGAACTTACGATATCTACAAGCGCGGCAGGGTTAGCAGTTTCATTCCAAATTACAATCTGCTGAATATAAGACTGGCTTTTAATGGTGAATCTGTGCAGACCTATAATATTAATAATTATAAACAGGAATTGGATATGCGCAATGGAGCTTTCACCGGTTCTTTTCAATTTAAGGATTTTGCTTCTGTAACTTATTCATACTATGCTTTGCGACATCTTCCGCATTGCGTGATGATGGTAGTCAGTGTAAATACACAAAAAGATGTGGATATCAACGTGGAGAATCTTTTGGAGACTCCTTCGTCACTTAATAATCAGCAGAATTATTTTCAGAATATTACAAATGCCCATATCAATATACCATTATTGACTTCTGTCGCCTATACGCCGAGAGGAAGATCTAAAATAGCTGTTTCAAATACATTTCTGTTTGATGAAGGAAAAAAGCAGCAGCCTGAGATTCTGCATAGAATGAATGACGCTGATATGCATGCCATGTCATTTGACAAAAAACTAAAAGCGGGCCAGACCTATTCTTTTGCTTTGATAGCAGCCTTATATCATCAGATCATATAAATGATCCTTATAATGAAGCAGAAAGGTTGACTATTTATGCAGCCTTAGAAGGAAAGTCAAGGCTTTTAAACAGGCATATGCAGGAATGGAATACCTTATGGCAGAGCGATATACAAATAGAGGGTGATCCCCAGGCCCAGCAGGACGTAAGAAGCATGCTTTATCACCTCTATTCCTTCACACGAAAAAACACATCCCTTTCTCCATCTCCAATGGGACTTAGCGGGCTGGGATATAACGGACATGTGTTTTGGGATACCGAAATCTGGATGTTTCCTCCGATGCTATTGCTTCATCCTGACATAGCTAAAAGCATGATTGAGTATCGTTTTCAGAGATTGGATGCCGCACGTAAAAAAGCTGCGTTATATGGTTATGACGGCGCAATGTATCCTTGGGAAAGTGCAGATTCAGGATCTGAAGAAACTCCAGTCAATGCTTTAACGGGAGCATTTGAACATCATATCACGGGAGATGTTGCTATTGCGGCCTGGCAGTATTACCTGGTTACGGGGGACAAGGAATGGCTGAAAGAAAAAGGATGGCCGATATTAAAAGCAACTGCAGAATTTTGGGCGAGCCGAGTAGAGAAGAATGATAAAGGTGAGTATGAAATAAAGAATGTTGTTGCAGCAGATGAATGGGCTGAGAATATTGACAATAATGCTTATACGAACGGAACAGCTATCAGAAATCTGCAGTATGCATCTAAATGCGCAGCTGTTTTGGGCGGTACAGCTCCAAAGGAATGGAATCTGATCGCTACAAAAATTCCTATTTCAAAAATGAGCAACGGTGTGACGCGGGAACACGACAGCTATTCAGATCAGAATATTAAGCAGGCCGACGTCAATCTGCTGGCATATCCATTGCAGATTATAACTGACAGAAATCAAATAGAAAAGGATTTAAAATTCTATGAAACTAAAATACCCCATTCCGATACACCAGCTATGACACAAGCCATATTTTCATTGCTGTACAGCCGTTTAGGAGACAGCGATCAGGCTTATCATTGGTTTAAAGATGCCTATCAGCCAAATCTAAATCCTCCCTTTAGGGTCATTGCAGAATGCAAGGGCGGAACAAACCCTTATTTTGCAACAGGTGCCGGGGGTGTTCTGCAGGCAGTTATGATGGGATTCGGAGGTTTGGATATAGATGCAGGCGGAGGTATTAAACAAGTCAAATCAGTATTGCCTAAAAATTGGAAAAAAGTAACAATTACAGGAGTTGGAGCAGAAAAGAAGACTTTCATTAGAGCTCAGTAAATTTCGTATCTTAATTAATAGAAGATAAATAGGCGGTTTAGGTAATTCATATACCGTCTTTTTTTGGTAAAATAGGTAAAGTTTTTGTTGTTAACTGGTATTATAGAATATTTTCTAAATTTTATTAAAATACGGATAATTTGCCTATTTAGTTTGCTGTATTTTCAAAAAGGAAATTCAGGGTAGGTGAGAAGCAAGCTAAAATTATTTTAAAATTACTATATTTAGTATCAAAAAAATACGATAAAGCAGTAGAGAAAAATATCTATATCCTTAACGGGATTTCGAACCATGCTCGAGATTCGATTAAATCTCTAATAGCAACACTTTAAGACTGTTTATTTCAAACAGGCTAAGAATTTCTTGTGAAAAAATCGAACCACAGATATTAGGCTGTGAAGGCTTGATAAATCTATAAGTTTGTGTATAAAAAAAGAGACAACTATTTGCTAGCTGTCTCCTTATGTGACCTTACTGAACAATTTACAAACCATTTCATGAATGATTTAAAGAAATTAGCTTATTTTCAGGTGAATTTGTAAGATAATTATTTTGAATTTTTATTCAAGAGCGGTTTGTATGTCCTGTAGGGGTTATATGTTGATTACCTGCCTCTCAGTTTATTGTCCCATTCTTCTTTGGCTCGTTTCCTTTCATCTTCATTTTCTTCGTCATCATAATGAATCATTTCTTCAGCCATAGCAGTTTGCTGCTGGGCTTCATGAGCGTAAACATACATTTTTTGCTCATAATCTCTAACAGCTGATAATGTGTCTGGAAAATTGCATTCAGTAAGATTCGTGCTTAAATGAAGAGCGTCTAATAAGCCTATATTTACGCCAATACCTGCAAACGGAGGCATCAGGTGCGCTGCATCACCAATTAATGTAATATCGCTTTGGCTTTTCCATGGCTGGTCCAGGTACATTCTTCGCATAGGAAGACCTGTGAAGTTATCTGTGGCGTCAAATAATTCCTTAAAGGTTGGATGCCAGTTTTTGGTAATTTTGTTTAAATATTCTTTTACAGACTCTGGCTGGGAAAAAATTATATTGTTTTGTTCGGCCCAATTTTCATCTGCACGAAAAGAGATAAAATAATTTAGAGCACCTTTTGATTTTGTTTGAGTATAAAAAAACTTGCCTTCAGCACCCGTCCCAGTATTTTCATTACCGCAGAGTTTTTTAAAACTTGGACAGCTTTTAAGGGGGTCTAAAACCTCTCCCTGTATAATAAATGTACCTGTGTATCTAGGTTCGATGTCGGTAACAAATTTTCTGGCATTACTGCTGCCTCCATTGGCTACAATTACAAAATCGGCAGTTGCTTTTGTTCCGTTTTTAAAATTTAAATTATATTGATCTTTTTTCTTAGTAATGTCTATCAATTGTGAGTCCCAAACCACAGTATCTGGATGCAGATTTTCAAGAAAAATTCGTCTAAAATCGTTTCTGTCTATTTCAGGTTTTTCATGCTGATTTTCTTCTGTTGGCAGGTTTTCTTCCAGTACATTTCCCTGCGTATCTAATTGACGTTCCCCTATAGGTCTTGAATTCTGATAGAAAATTTCAAGTATGCCCGCTTTTTCTAAAGCGATCTGTCCTGTAGTTATGTGAATATCAAGTGTTCCCCAAGATACTCTTGATTGGGCATTCAAATCTCTTTCATATATTGTTACATCAATTCCTTTCTGATGAAGAATTTTTGCAGTTGTTAATCCTACCGGCCCGCCGCCTATAATGGCTACTTTTTTATCTTTCAATAACATAATGCTGTATTTTTAATATTTACAGCACAAAATTATTTATCAGGGATGGCAGAAACTTGAATAAATCGGTCATTCTGATTTCTATACAATTCTCTGGGATTGACTCCGGATATTTTTTTTACTTCTCTGCTGAAATGTGCCTGATCAGAAAAATCCAGTTTAGGGAAAAGCTCTCCATTTTTTATCTGCTCGAATGATTCCTTGAATCTAAGATATCGACAATAAACTTTTAATGAGATTCCAAAATATTTGGTAAAATAGCGATTGATTTGTCTGCTGGTCAAGAAAGATTTTTCAGCTAATTCGGCAACTGAGATCTCACCATTTGATGCATAAATTAATTCAAAAAGTTTTTTCTTTCTGTTATCGATGTCTTTTGGAATTAATTGTTTTATAATATTAGTCGCTTTAAGACAGAAAGTATCAAAATCTGTTAAGTCATTTTTTCCAAAACTCCAGAAATTATTGGGCATTAATTCAAATTCATTTATAAGATCTGCGATGGATCTATTAAATAAGTATTCAGCCGAAATAAGTTTGAAACTGATAAAGTACATTTTGGTATTTCCATCCACTTTTCTTTTATCATAAGATGTCCCAAGTCCAAGTAAGCAAATTTGAAACGGTTCATCCTGATCTTGTGAGAGAATCAGGTCAAAACTGGCATCAGGCATAACAATAACTTCTTTTTCAATTCCGCTGGAATTTTCAGCCATCCAAAAGCATTCAACAAAATCTGCAATCGATTGGTCTGCTTCAATTTTTCTGTATGTTATGAAATCGCCAGCCATTTTTTTTGTTATTTGAGAAATAAAAATAATGAAATCGGTTTTAAAATTCTAATAAATAAAATTTGAAAGAATAGAAAAGTATTAAATCTAGACCCCATGGTTTTAAATAAGTTTTTAGAATAAAATGGGATTGTATAAGAACAAAATGATAGTTAAGAAATGAATCAATTTTTATCCTCAGTTGGACAACAAAAGGCTTAAAAAATCTACACATTAGTGCATAAAAAAAGAGACAACTATTATATAGTTGTCTCTTTAAGTGACCGACGGGATAAATTCAACATTTTTTTGGATGATTTGAAGAAATTGGCTTATTATATGTAGATATTTGTCTTTCAGTGGTTTTGGTGATTTGGTTTAGATGTGGCTTAAGCATTTGTTTAAAAATAGAATCAAGTCCATCCTGAGTATGCTATACAAAAGAATCAAATTATATACACTTTTCTCAAAAAAATGCGGTCTTCAAAGACTTCAATTTTGAATAATATTTTTTACAAATCTTAAAGGTACTCAGCTTTAATAGCTCTATCCAGCGAGGCTCTCCAAAAAATTACAATTACAGCCAGTGCACCGAAAGCCAGACCAATCCATGGCGTAATTGATATTCCGTAATGATTAATAAACCACCCGTCTATAGAAGTACCTAGGGAAACACCAAGATTTCCAAACGAAGTCTGAAGACTGTTCGCAAATTCTTTTGCATCAGATGCAGCCGATACCATATGGCCGACGCCAATTAGGAAGCATGGTCCATACATAATACCCCAAAATCCCACCACAATTGAAATGCTGAGCAGTGAACTGCCGGTATATTGAAATGCAAATGGAAGCAGAAATGTGCCCAATGTTTCGTTATCATAATCATAAGGCTGGCAGCCGTACCCAGACAGCTCAAAGCCGCAGTGCCGCCATCGAAGATTCCGTCTTTAAGGTCAGGTAAATTTGTGGGGATGGTCGCAGATAATCCCGACTGTAAGATCGAGCTCAAAACCTTTCGTTCTTCTATTGTCAATGACCATGAGGCTCAATCTGGTGGTAAAAAAAGAAGGGTTGACCGCGTAGCGTTTCATTCCAATTAAAGGAAAATGAGCTGGGCAGCTGCATCATTCTGAAGTTAATTGCATAAAATACTATTATGGATTTTAAGCAGTCCTTTTATTGTAATCACGCTTCTGTCTGTAGCGGAATCTAAAAAGATTAAACCTCGATCGTGGAGCAGGATGAGAGTTTCCAGTATTAATGCCTGTTTTTCCTTTTCAGCCGGATTGCCGCTCGAGGTTTGCTTGGAGGTGTCAACGGCCGGGCCAATTAATTGTGACAGTTCTTCCAGAGAACAGCTCATCCCATATCTGACAGAAAGAATTTGAAGGATTTCTTGTATAATAGATGAGGTTCCCATGATGCGGAGTCTTTATTTTAAATATACGTAAAATTATGCCTTCTGGTTCAATTTAGGTTTCATTTTCTGTTTTTTGATGCTGCTTCTGCCAAGATAGATTTTTTTAGTGATGATTTTGCACTCTGTAAATCGGAATGTTTTGTTTTTTGTATTTGGGATCCGGCAGACTTTGCCGCTTTGAATAAAAATAAATGTTTTTTTTCTTTTTTTTAGTACAAAAATACGTATAAATACTCGTTGAATCATTATCTTAAAAGTATATATTTGAACTGTAAACCAGTGCTATAGCTCCTTATGGACTAATGCATAATACTACGAGCAAGTAACCCTTAAATAACCAAAATAACATGAGAAAAAATTACATTTCTGCTGTACTTCTCATCTGCTTTGCTTTAAAGCTGCAGGCCCAGACACCTTCCATTAATGAAGCACAGCGCGTGTCTTATTTCAGCGATTCCTACACCAAAAAAATTGATGATAAGGTAGAAACATTGAAGGCAAAAAATGATGCGCTGGACGCGGAAGCTAAGAATGAGAAAGACATAAATAAAATAGCCGCCATCACAGCCGAAAAACAGGTAAACACCGATCTGATTAATGCCCTTCAGATTTACGGAAATGTAGATGCGAAAAAAGATTATAGCGAACTTTTCAATAAATTGATCAATCAGAAAAGGGATACCATCAATAATGTATACGCCCAAGGCCTGAAAAGCGACAAGCTTACGCTTGGACAGATAGATTCCATTTACAATCTGATAGCAAAAAAGAGAAAGGAAATAGCGGCCCTTGAGATTGAAAGGGATGAAACAGTGGCTGCTTTCGGTAAATTTCCATGGTTTTTTCCTTCATGGAAAAAAATTAACCGTAAAAAGTTTTTTCACGATATGTACAGCAATAAGACTGATAAAACCATACTGCTGAACTCTTTTGCCTTAAACGCCAACAGTGATGCTTCCGCAGTACAGACAGAAGTGGTAACAGATAATATGTGGGCGCTGCGCGTATCCTTTGGCAGTGTGCTTTCGATTTCCAACAGCAAGAGCGCCGATACGCAAGAAGCGCCAGATGAACAGACAAAGAAGAAAACCGAACAGGAAGCTTTCAGCCGCCTGATAAACGGAGGGGGCAACTTTTATCTCGACGTAATCCTGCCAGTTTTTACAACAAACCAGAATAACGGTGACCAGATCACATTTTATGGATATGCCAATTTAAGAGGAGCGATGGATCTGGAAGGATTTAGCAGCAATGTCAATACGTCTACAGGAAATGGCACAGCTGGGCTGAATGCCTATCTTGGTATTTCTTCCGATAATAAGAAGTTCAATTTTTTTCTGCAGGGAAATGCAAATTATACCGTAGGAACAAATGAATTTTATAATAATCTGGGACTCCATAACGAAAAGCCATTTCTCAACGGGAAGATAATAGCAGGAGTGACGATGCTCAACCAGTTCCGAATATCGGCAATAGTGAATGCTTTCGGAAGCGATGAGAAAATCAGAAGCAGCAAAGTGGTGGTCGGTGTTCAGGTGCTGCCTGGATTTTAGAAAAATGGGACCGATAAATGTATATGCATTTTTAGATTTTTGTAGACATGCCAGACAGATACCTTGATATTATTGCGTCAGAAAAGGCTGCACTCAAAGCAAGACTGGCTCAGATTAGGCGACGGCATAAAAGAGAGCTTTTTGTGCTGTTTGCCATTTACGGCCTGATTATGTTATGCGTTATACTGTTTTTGCCGCCGCTTTAATTACTGCGATTTTGCTGCACAAGGAAAGAACATTGTTTTTTTTGAACGTGTTCTTTTCTTTCTTTCTTTCTTTCTTTCTTTCTTTCTTTCTTTCTTTTGCAGCTTTCGGCTTGAGGGGCACATGTGATAAACGCATTCGCTATAGGGATGTTGCACTGCTGATAAAATTCAATGCCCGCTCAGATTCCTTACAGATATTTGATATGCCGGATTTCCTTTAATTTTTTTTGTCTTGACAGGCAGATCCAGTTCGTGCATGTATTTGTAGACTGTCGTGGATGATATTTTATATCCCATAAATTGGAGTTCTGCAGCAATACGTTTGGAACCGTAACGCTTTTTGTACTTATGATAGATAGTGGTTCTGTCGCATCTGGGAATAACTTTTATCTTTAGAATTTTAAACCGATCAAAAGATGAATACTAAAGGTCATTGTTATCCAAAATACATAATTCTTCAGGCAGTATATTTCAAGCTAAGATTTACACTTAGTTACCGTGATGTTGAAGAACTAATGAAGATTAGAGGAGTCATTGTGGATCATGCGACGATTCAGCGTTGGGTTTACAAGTTTGCACCTTTGCTTGAGGCAGAAATGAAGAAGAGAAAAGGCAGAGTGGGGGAGAGTTGGAGATTGGATGAGACCTACATCAAAGTAAAAGGTATTTGGTGTTATTTATATAGGGCAGTAGATAAATTAGGCAATACGGTTGATTTTCTTTTGACCAGAAAAAGACAAAGAATGAGTGCGCAGTCATTTCTAATTAAAGCAATTAGTAATAACTACAGACCAAGAGTAGTAAACATTGATAAAAGCGGTTCTAATACTGCCGCTATCAAAGTCTATAACAAACGTTCATTCACAAAGATTAAAATCCGGCAGTGTAAATATCTCAACAATATTGTCGAACAGGACCATCGATTTATAAAATGGAGGATACAAAATGGGTTAGGCTTTAAAAGTTTTGAATCGGCAAGACGAACATTGAGCGGAATTGAAGTTGTGCATATGCTGAGAAAGAATCAAATGGTTAGACCAGGGATGACTATGTTTAAATCATTCTGTAAATTGGCGGGCTAACTTTTAAATTACTTCAATTTTTATATTTGATTCTGACAGATGCGACAGAACCATTTTTCTTATATTATATATACTTTTTTTCATAAGACTATATTTTAATCTTAATACCTGCATTTACAACAAATCCGTCTAACGGTGCATAAATATCTTTGAAAACAGGATTTGAAATTGGTCCTGTGTAGATACTTCCAAATTTTGTCTGTCTGGTATCAGTAAAATTTTCAAAATTGGCAAAAATTGAAAAATTTTCCCAAAGCTTTTCTACCATGAAGCCGAAAATCCAATATTCCCTTCCAGTTGTACCATCACTTAACTTTTGAGGACTGTAATAATAAGCTTCTAAACCAGCTTTCCATTTATCTTCGACTTCATACATCAAAACATTATTTAATCTGTGTTTAGCAGTTAAAGGATTTTGAGATTTTATGCCATTGTTGTCTATCGAAGCATCAGCAAAAGTGTACCCAACAAATAGTTTAAAATCTTTATAGCCTAATTTCACATTTGTTTCTGTTCCTTTTGTATCTAAATATCCATTAATATTTACAAATTGGTAAAGGTCATTAGGAAGCGAAGTTAAAATCAGTGGATTATCAACATTTGTATAAAAGAATAATTGATTCAATGATAATGAAATATCTTCGGTAATTTTAGTTTTATAATTCACATCAAAGTTAAGTCCGTAACTTTTTTCAAGTTTATTGAAATCACTATTAATAGGGAGTACATTTTGATATTGAATACGCTCGCTTTCTTCGGTAAAAATAGTTGGTGTTTTGTAGCCTAAACCGCCACCAAGTCGTGAAGTAAGTTTGGAATTAATTTTAAATAAAGCTGAGATTCTAGGTAATAATGAGAATCCGTAATCAACAACATAATCACCTCGAAGACCAGTCTCGATATCCAGCCATTCTTTAGCTTTGACGGTATTCTGAACAAAAGCACCATAAGTGATCTGATTATAGTTTCTTAATGGAAAAGCTGTCTGGCTGTTTTCAGTAAACTTGTCAGTATATAAATTTCCACCAGCAACCCATTCTGCAATTTCTCCATTTTTAGAATAGCTGATTTCTGAGAAAGTACTGTTCTGCAGGCCATCAAAAATATAGTCAGGAATAGTTATAATGCGGCTGAAATTATTAAAACTGTTTTTAATGGTAATAGATTCCTGATCATTAAATTTATGAGTAAGGGTGAACTGAGTGCTTATTCTCTGCGTTTTATTTTTTTCGAAATAACTGTCAGGGTATTTATTTTCGTCTTTTATATAGTCAATATTCCCGCCGATACGATTTTCAAAAACTGTATTAATGCCAAAATTTAGTTTAGTGTTTTCATTAAAATTGACAAAAAGTTTTGGATTAAAATTAAAGCGTTCGAATTTTGGAATCGCAGTAAGCTGTATATCAGCAGGGTCATAAGGAGCGTTTCGGTCATGAGATGCAAAAACAGTCAATCCAATTTTATCAAACTGCTGGGAATAAAAACCATTAATATTCAAACCAAGAGCGGAAGTCCCATTAATTAGAAATCGCAATTCTCTTTCTTCGGTAGGGGTTTTAGATACAAGATTAACCAAACCTGCAATTGCACCACCTCCGTAAAGGGTAGAGGCAGAACCTTTAATTATCTCAACCTGTTTTAAATCTAACGGAGGAGTCTGCAGCAATCCCAGTCCGCTTGATGCACCTGAGTATACAGGAAAACCATCTTTTAAGATTTGTGTATATCGTCCGTCTAGTCCCTGAATTCTGATTGAAGAATTTCCAGAAGTAGCTGAAGTCTGCTGGGTCTGGATTCCGGTACTTTCATTAAGCATCATACGGATATCCCCCGGTTTCATATTTGCTTTTTCTTCAAGTTCTTCTCCTGCTATAAACTCAACTCTGGTTGGAATATTGCTGATTGTTCTTGTACCTCTTGTAGAAGTTACCACTATTTCTTTCATTTCTTCGGCTTCTTCTTCCATTTCACTTTGCAATGCAATTTCTTAAAATTGACAGCTGCAGGCACTTTAAAAAGTGTTTTATTGGGAGCATAACCCTCTATTGAGATCGATAATGTGTAGTCTCCATTTTTAAGGTTTTCGATAATGATGTTACCATTATTATCTGATGACAAAACTTCATTGGTTTCTTCAATTTTAGCTGAAGCACCTTTTACAGGTTCATTGGTTGATGTATTTTTTATATGGAATGTGATTTTATTCTGTGCCTGTACAGTGCCAATAGATGCTATTGCCACAATCAATAAAATATATTTAAACATTTGTGATTTCTTAATGTTAATAAAGGTGATAAGCCCGCTTAATTGAAGTTAAGCAGGTAAAAGCGGTATTTTATTAAGAAATTTTAGGAGGCTGCCAGATTTTGCAGATGAAAGAAGAATCGACAAATTTATAGTATGATAGTGTCTGTGAAGCTTCTTCAATTGTGAATTCTAATTTTTCGGTAATAATTGAAGAATTAAAGTTTATTGTAAAACCAATACAGGTTCCACAGGAATAAAATGGCGAACATTTTCCATTGCATTCATCACCGCAGTCATGAGACTCACCCTTGCAGTTTTTTTCCACTCTACACTCAGAGTGTTTAGCAAACGCAGAGCAAGGTACTGTCGAAAGAAACAGTACAATGAACGATAATATTGTTACCCATATTTTCACGCGTCAAAATTATAAATATTTTACTTAGTAATTTCATGTAATTGTTTTTCTTTCGGCTAAGTTTTCTGTTTTTTTGTTAATATAAATATAAAATTATTGTGCTAGTCTTATATAACAAGGATTAAAGTGGTTTGTATTCTGTCAAGTCACCTTTTAAAATATTCAAACCATATATATTTATAGGTAAAAGTCTGGTTAAATACAATTTAAAAGCATAAAAAAACGCTAATTCCTCGGAATTAACGTTTTTTTAAGAAGTGACGTTTAGTTCACAATTTACAAATCATTTTATGAACGATTTAAAGAAATTAGCTTATTTTCAAGTGAATTTGTAAGATAATTATTTTAAAAGTTTGTTGATAAGCGGTTTGTATGTATCGTAAGGGTTAAATGTTAAAAATCGTTAATTCAGTAATAGATGTGATTTCTGTCATAATAACTTATAGATTTAAGTTGAAGAGAGCGAAAAAAAATGTCATCAGTAAATTTAAATTATTATTCTTAAAATTTTATAATCAAAATTTGTATATGATAATCTATTGTCCATTAGAAATTATTCAATTTAGCAACATTTTTTATCTTGCTGAATTGGTGGACATGGCACAGTTCCATAACTGCAATATACACAGCAATCACCTTGATTTGGTTTAAGAGTTTGTTTGCAGTTCTCACATTCGTAAAAAAATTGGCATGCATCAGTTGGCATAGTTTCTTCTTTACTGTGGGAGCAAAGGGGGCAGGTTATTATTGATTGTAGAACGATTTTCATTTTAATTTTTTGTTAGTTACTGTATAGCCTGTTGAATTTATTGCTTTTTCAATTTCATTAATAGTAGTTTTGGAATTATCAAATTCTACAATTGCGTTACCATTAGTATAATTTACATTTGAATTTATTATTCCAATCAATTTATTCACTTCGTGATTCACGTGTTTTTCACAGCTGGCACAAGTCATTCCGCTTATTCTAAACTCAGCTTTTTGAGTGCTGGTCTTTTTCACGACCAAGACTTTCTTTTCTGTATTTGGATAAAAAATGCTTGAGTAGTAAGGAAACGAAAGCATGAGGGCTGCAATTACTGTAATTATTCCTAAAAACATTTTTGAATTAACGAATTTCGTATTTTCTTCTCTATCGCAGTTACAGTCTATCAGCTTTTTAGTTTTCAGCTTTTGATACCAAGATAAACCAATAATTATAACAGTCAGGCCGATGAAATAAGGCCTCATTGGTTCAAGCCATGAAAAAGCAGAAGCAATCCCGCTTGTTCCGGCAACTAATGCTAATATGGGAGTAATGCAGCACAATGAAGCAGCTAATGCTGTGAAAAATCCGGCTCCGATCATTTTATTCTCTGTTTTCATATTTTTTCTAAAATTTCATTTTGTGCTAAAATTTCGAAGAAAGGTTTCAGCATTTTTTCATATTCCTTTGTCAATGAATAGAAAATGGTCTGCGCTTCCCGTTTAGTTTCAATAAGTTTTCTGTCTTTTAGTTTCCGTAAGTGCTGTGAAATTGCAGAAATACTCATTTCAAGAATATCACTTATGTCACAGACACAGAGCTGTTTTTCTTCATAAAGTAAAAAGAGAATTCTTAATCTCACATTATTGCCAGCCAATTCAAGCCCACTTGATAAATAGTCAAATGAGGTATTGAGTTCTGATACTCTGTCTTTACAGCGGATTATTTGTTTAATATCTGCTTGCTGTCGTATACAAATTATATCTTCCATAATGCAAATTTATACTTTTTGCTTATTTAAGCAAATGCTAAAATACAAAATAATTGAATTAAAATTTTGAATGATTCCTGCCCATAAAAAAAGACAACTTTTTGAGTTGTCTTTTAAACAGTAAAGCGAAATATTACTTTTTGCAATCTTTCGGAGCACAAGTTCCCGAATCGTCACTACAGCAATGCGTAGAACATTTTTCAGTGCAGTTTTTCTTTGCATCAGTTTTTGATAAGTTCGCATAAGCGAAGATACTTCCAGCAGACAATACCAATGCTGCAAGAGTAATGTACATTTTGTTTTTCATAATTTTAATTTTAATGATTAATACTACTTAAGACGCACTAATCTAAAAATGATGCAGGCTTTGCTGATTTTTTTTTTTAACAGCCTGAATTTTCTATATATGAAGTTTTCAAAAATGATTCGGTGTTATCAGCATTTTCCTCCGCTGCATGATTTTTTAGAGGTAACGTTCATAATATTTCCACGGCGGTCTAATTCAATACTGCAGCAATCCAGAAGCATTTCCTTTAATTTGGATCTGCCTCTTTGCACTCTAGAACGGATGGAAGGGTAGGCAAGGCTGTATTTTTCTGTTAAGTCTTTCTGTTTAATTCCATGTATTTCGCTATCCATGATAATGTCCCGATAGTCTTCCGGCAACCGTTCAATGAATTTTATCAGACAACAGTCCAGGCCTTCCGAAGTATCAAGATCTGTTTCATGCATTATTTTTTGCATCATACAATCGGTCAGCTCTGATTTTTTATTATTGGAATTTTTTCTATAATAGTCAATAATGGAATTTCTTGTGATCGTGAAAATCCAGCTTTTTAGTTTGCCTTCGTCAGTTAGTGATCCTAAATTCTCGTTTATCTTTATAAAAACTTCCTGCAAAACATCAGATGCATCGTCGGTATCATTAATATGAGCCTTAATATACCTGCCCAAAATGATATAAAACTGATTGTGAATAGTATTTATTTCCAAACTCATAGATTTTATGTTCTGTTTATTAAGAAAGCAGGATTAGCAACAATTGATTTTAGCTCTGAAATTATTCCAGATATGGGCTGTTTTTGGCATGCATAAGAAAACATGAAGAATTGCCATTGCGATAGTTCCGGGTAAAAGATTTACAATTAACAAATTGAAGAAGCCTGGAGATTGATTGATATTAGAAATCATTATTTCCCCATTTTGAAAAGTAAGTCTGATGGAGAGGTAAACTGCAATTGACGCAAAATGAAACCCATTTACGAATAAATGGACAATATATTCCCAGCGCGGAAGCCCTCCCATAAACTGCCTGCTGTCTTTCTCTATAAAAGCGTCGTACCCTAGCACCATTATATCCAAAAGAACTATGGTTAAACCTATTACAAAACTAGTATGATTATCCTGTTTCAAGAACAGAAAATAAAGGATTGCCGGAAAGAAAACAGCTCTCAAAGTATGGGTAATATGCTCGGTTTTGCTTTCTTCCCGATTATGGAGCTGGTATTTGAAAATATGCAGATAAACGCCATCATATAAGGCTAAGACTGCAAATAGGACAAGAAAGAAGGATGAAATGATAATTGCTGTTTCCATTTTATTTTAAATTGGTTATAAAAGCAAAACTATTGGAAAGTATAATCAGCAAAAAGGACAAATGTCCTCGAATTTACTGGGTAATTTCTTTTCTGATCCTGCTCAGCGTCCTGCGTGTTATTCCTAGATAGCTTGCAATATCATTTACTGAAGCTTTGTTTATAACGGCAGGCTGTTCCTCAAGCATGCGCATGTATTTTTCCTTTGCGCTTTCATTGCACAAAACACTGGCATACTGCTCCATCACCATATACTGCCGCTCGGCAATTGACCTTCCGATATTCTGCCAGAGAGCACTCTTCTGATAGAGAATCTGCAGGTCATTGTAACTGATTGTTATAAGTTCGGTATCTTCTACAGCCTGAATGGAAAGTTCCGAAGGCAGCTGCGAAATAAAGCTCTTGTAGGAAGCCGTCAAATTATTTTCTGCGCAGAAGCAGGAAGTCACTTCTTCGGATTTTTCATTTATGTAATATGTCCTGAGGAGCCCTTTTTTTATAAAAGCGGCTTCATGTGAGGTTTTGCCGATCTCTGCAAAATAACTGTTTCGGGTTAATGTCCTTGTTTTGAAATACGGACTGTACTTTTCAAATTCCTGATCGCTGAGAGGGACGATACTCTTTAAAAATAATTTAAAACTTTCCATAGCGGGTTTTATTTCAATACATTAATATGCTTTTCTAAGCATAAACGCGTAAACGTCCGGAAGAGGACTCTCTTCAATAGCACGGGCTGCTTTTTCAATATCATAAGGAACTCTTACGAATTCCACCTTTATGCCGTCTTTTTTGGAAAGATTACTGGTTTTTTCAATGGTTACCACTGCATAGCAGCAGTCCGGATTTCTATCTTTTGGCTTTCCAACCGACCCTGCATTAATGGCATGAAAATAGCTGCCTTTTTTATTGGGATTTTCCAGTATGCGATGATACGGCAGATGAGAATGTCCGCAGATAAGAATGTCTGTATTGGAATCAAGAAAGATGTTAGTGAAATCTTTCTCATTTTTATCCTCAAGCAGATATTCCCTGTTGCTGTAAGGACTGCCATGAACCATAAGTATCTTAATGAGTTTGTTGGATGTCTGGTATTCAAGTTTAATATGGGCAGGAAGAGCAGAAAGATATTTGATCTGCTCTTTACCCACAATCTGATATGCGTAGCTTTCAATGTCATTTGAGCCGTCATTGTGTATTTCTACAGCTTTGACATCGTGATTTCCTGCAAGGGTAGGGATATGCTTTTTACGGATCTCATTTATCACGGCATTGGGGCATAAATTGTAGCCGACTAAATCCCCTAAGCAGTAAACGGCATCAATATTCTGCTCTTCAATACTTTTTAAAGTCTGCTCCAGTGCGGGGAAGTTCGCATGTATATCCGATATTATTGCAATTCTCATATTTTCTTAAGCAGTTTCTGCAGCTACCTGTTTTGTGAAATACTTTTTTCGGAACCAGAAGGCAAGGTTTACCAGTGCTATAAGAGCAGGCACTTCTACCAGAGGGCCTATAACACCTGCAAAAGCCTGTCCGCTGTTTATTCCAAACACGCCGATTGCCACAGCAATGGCAAGCTCGAAATTATTCCCTGTTGCTGTAAATGCTATAGAGGTCGCTTTTGAATAGTCAGCCCCAAAATATTTACCCGTGAAAAAACTGATGACAAACATTAAAGTAAAGTAAATCACAAGCGGTATTGCAATACGAACAACGTCCATAGGGATCTGAACAATAAGTTCCCCTTTCAGGCTGAACATTACAATAATTGTAAAAAGCAATGAAATAAGTGTAATTGGCGAGATAAACGGCACGTACTTATTCTCAAACCATTCAGAACCTTTTAAGGCTATCAAAGCATAACGGCTTATGATTCCCAAGGCAAATGGAATTCCTAAATAGATACCGACACTCTCGGCAATCTGTCCAATGCTGATATTGACTTCAAAACCATCATATCCAAAATAGGGAGGGAGAACGGTTATAAAAATATAAGCATATACACTGTAAAGCAGTACCTGAAAGATGCTGTTAAGGGCAATAAGTCCAGCTGCATACTCACGGTTTCCGTCTGCCAGATCGTTCCATACCACAACCATTGCGATACAGCGTGCCAGACCGATCAGGATCACCCCGATCATGTATTCAGGATATCCGTTCAAAAACAGGAGCGCCAATAAAAACATCAAAACAGGGCCTACGATCCAGTTCAGGAATAAAGAAGCACCTAAGACTTTAGTGTTTTTGAAAACCTGACCCATCTGTTCGTATTTTACTTTTGCCAGAGGCGGATACATCATCAGGATAAGCCCTATTGCCAATGGAATGTTTGTTGTTCCGCTGGAGAAAGAATTGATGAAATCTCCGCTGGAAGGAATAAAGTATCCTATTGCCACGCCTATTGCCATAGCAAGGAAAATCCAAAGGGTCAAGAAGCGGTCAAGGAAGCTTAATTTTTTGCGTCCGACGGCTGGTGCACAGTTATTTGCTGACATTTTATTTTTTTATTTGTGAGAATACGTAAAACATTTCAGTTCCTATCTGCAGGCTTCGCTCCAGATAAGTTTCTTTCTGCTGAGGCGTTCCGTCGGAAATTTTTGGATCTTCAAAGGTAATCGGGATTCTTTTCTCAGCACCTGCTATAAAGGGGCATCCGCCGTCAGCCTGCGAGCAGGTCATTATTGCGGCGAATCCGCTTTCAGGATTGAAGTCATCATCATAGGTTTTGGAAAAACCGATGACAGGAAGTTCGTCAGCTGAATATTTTATTGAATAAACCGGGTTTGATCCCTCTGAAAGCGTTTTGATGTTGAATCCTGAATCCTTCAAAGTCTCCGCTGCCATTGGGAAAAGGGCGGTAGCCTCTGTTCCTCCTGAATAGCATGAAACGTTTTTGATGCCGTAATAGGCGGCAGCAGTCTGAGCCCAAACCTGCGAAAGATGGCTTCTTCTGGAATTGTGCGTGCAGATTAGGTTTAGTCTGGTTTCCAGCTTACTGTCCACTTTAGTCTGAATGAAGTCGATTAATGGCTGCAGGACTGTTTTGCGATCCTCGGAGATCTGCTTAAAATCAAATGATTTAACGGTATTCTCAATTTGTGGATATAACATAGTTTTTTGGCTGTAAAGGTTTATTGATTATCTGTTTAATGATTAGCAGCATCCTCCGCCCGGAGTGCATGAATTAGCATTGTCAGTATTTAACTGAGATAATTTTACTTTAGGCTTATCAGATGGAATACCGCACTGCTCCTGAGCAAGACAGGCTGTCTGTTTATTAAGCAGAGTGAAGTTTTTACCGTTAAAATCTAAATCGTATTTGCCGATAGTAGTGTTCTGGTATTCCACTTCAATTTCATTGTCTTCAATTCCTAACACTTTTTCTGAAAGCTCAATGATGTGGATCAGTTTCTGAGGTTTAAGCCTGTGCTCGTAGTCGTTGGCATCCCAAAGCTGGAAGTTTACAACTGTTTCTTTTCTTACTGTTCCTCCGCAGTCGATGAAGTTTTTGGTAACCAAGCCTACTTCAGTTACGTGAAAATATTCCGGTACAAATGTGCCGTCCGGCAGTTCAAAATTTACAGCTTCCACTGTTTTAAGCACTTCTTTAATTTCTGAAAGTTTCATAATTTTTTATATTTAGTTAAACTATATTTTTTATTAATTAATAACGGAGCTTCTTCTTTCAAGAAGCGCAGTATCTCTCCAGATACCATTCTGTTTTCCGATTTTTTCTCTTGTTCCCAGTATTCTGAAACCTGCTTTTTCATGGATTCGGAGGCTTGCCGTATTCTCAGGAAAGATCCCTGCCTGAAGCGTCCAGATTCCTTCAGTTTCGCTCTGTCGTACAAGTTCCTTTAAAAGGGTAAGCCCGATTCCTTTTCCCGAATGTGCAGGATCCACATATACGCTCACCTCTGCAACCCCTGCATAAACGCAGCGTGATGAAACAGGTGTAAGGGCAGCCCATCCAATTACCTTGCCATCTTCCTGCATCACAACCCGGCAGGACTTAAGATGCGACTGGTCCCAGTCTTCCCATGAAGGGGCACTGGTCTGGAAAGTTGCATTGCCGGTGTCTATCCCTTTTTGGTAAATTATTTTTACCTCATCCCAGTGTTTGTCCGAAAGTTTTCTGATTTCCATATTTTTATAGATTAGCAGCATTCGCTTCTCTTTTTTGCCAAATGATCTGATATGTGCTGAAAGAAGCCTTTTATCTTTTCCAGTCCAGGTTCATTGATGCAGTAGCAGATCGAGTTTCCTTCGATGCTTCCTTTAATCAAACCTGCATTTTTCAATTCTTTCAGATGCTGTGAAACGGTCGGCTGTGAAAGGGGGAGTTCGTTTACAATATCTCCGCAGATGCAGGCATCCACTTTTAATAAATATTCCATAATAGCAATACGCGCAGGATGGCCTAATGCTTTGGCTAAAACAGCCAGCTCGTTCTGGCTTTCTGTAAAGTGATCTGTTTTTGTTGCTCCCATCGTTTTATATTTATATTGCAATATTACGATAATAATTTAAATAAAAAAAAATATAAAGATTTATTTTTATGAAGATGAAGGCATCGGCTAAGAAAAAGATTCGATGCATATGGTTTTATAATATTGTTTGTTACCCGAATGCTAGTTTTATCAAACCAATGTATAAAGCAATAATTACATGGTTTATCGTTAGCTGATATTATATAAATACAATACAAACTGAACAACCCATAATTAGAAAGATGTTCAGCATTTGCAGTTATTTGTTATTAATAATACCAATTTTAAATTTAAAATTGGTATTATTAGATTTTCATACTGGTTCAATTTCGATCATTAATTTGAATGGACTTCCACACCGTTCAAATGAAAGACAATTTAAAAAAATTGATATCCTTCAATATTAACCGATTAATCTTAATTCTAGAATTTGGTCTTACAATAATTTACTATTGTACTTATAAGCTAGTAATTTAAAATAAATCCTGCACCAAAGCCCATATCACTGTCATAGTGTGAAGACAAAGAACCCCATCTGGTAATTATATAGCGTAGTCCTGCCATATATTCCTTGTCTGTATTCCACATCAAATTCATTCTAAGCCGTTTAGAAACGGGAATGTCTTTACGTTCAAATTGTAATCTGACTTTACCATCGGTAAAAACTTCAGCTTGTGCTACTATTAACATAGGTAGGATGTAGTTAACCCCTAGACTTACCACTGCACGTTTATCCTTAGTATTGGTTTGTCCAAAAAGATTATTTTCTTGTATATCTTCTCCCATTCTTCTATATCTCCAGTCAAATCCTATAAAAGGCATTAACCATTGCATTTTTCCAATATATCGACCAATATGTGTTTCTGTTTCATAACCATGCATGTCATTGTATCCTAACCTCCATTCGGTTCCAATGCTCCAGCGTGTACTTTGATACATTGCTTCACCGTCATTTCCATTGGTGGCAAAATCATTTTCTGCCATAAAGTGGAATTTTCTGTCGTCAGCAAACAATTTTCGTTGAGCCAGTTTAGGGTTTGGTATTTCTGGATTTGGAGGTGAATTTTCATAAGAAAAAATTCTGCCCATACCAGCCATCATATGGTAGAGAATATGACAGTGGAAAAACCAGTCGCCGCCATCTTCGCTTGCGGCGAATTCAATAGTATCTGTTTCCATTGGCATGATGTCGATGATATTTTTCAAAGGCGCAAAATCACCTTGCCCATTGATGACCCTGAAATCATGGCCATGCAAATGCATTGGATGGCGCATCATTGAATTATTATGCAGGACGATACGTAAAATTTCTCCTTTCTTGATCAGGATTTTATCAGCTTCGGAAACGACCTTGTTATCCAGGCTCCACACATAGCGATTCATATTTCCGGTAAGCTCGAATTTGAGCTCCCTCACTGGAGCATCTTTTGACAATGCCGTGCTTGTTGGAGATTTTAGCATCGCATAATTTAATGTCACAATATCGGCAAGAGCATTGGCATTGTACTTATTTTCCATATTGTGCATGTCGTGCATTTTATCAGGGGTATCCAATTTGGTTTCTTCTTTGTCCATCTCCATTGGCATGTCTTTACTTCCTTTTGTTTGTGGGCCTGTAATTTCAGGATACATTACCGAGTTCATATCCATCTGATTCAGCGACATCTTCATCCCCATATCATTTAGGTCTCCGTTCATTTTCATCATATCGTTCATCATTTGCATCCCTTCAAAGTATTTCAGTTTGGGTAAAGGGGAGGTGAGCTGTTTGATGCCATTTCCAATGTAGAGGGACGCCGATTTTGTCCGGTCTTCTGGTGTTGCCAAAAACTCATAAGATGTATTTTCTGCCGGAATGCTTAAAACAAGGTCATAAGTTTCAGAAACTGCAATAAGTAGACGGTCTACTTCAACAGGCTCAACATCATTACCATCACTGGCCACTACTGTAATTTTGCCTCCGGCATAGGTAAGCCAAAAATTACTGGATGCACCGCCATTAGAGACGCGTAATCTTACCTTATCACCGGCTTTGAACTGCGAAAGCTGGCTTTCGTTTTTCCCATTAATTAAAAATTTCTCATAATAGACATCGCTTACATCCATAGCGTTCATACGCTTCCACTCATTGAGGACCTTGGTTTTTAAATAGCCTTGTTTTATAGCTTCGCCATAACTTTGGGTCGTGCCTTTTTTTATTGCAAACCAATCGGAGGCATTATGCAGCATTCTATGAACGTTCTCCGGGTCGATATCGGTCCATTCGCTCAGCACAATCGGAATTGTCGGTAGGTCATCTATCCCTGCCCTGAAGTTTGGATCGGAGCTTCGTTTGTTCATCACAAAAGAACCGTACATTCCTATTTGTTCCTGCAAACCAGAATGGCTATGGTACCAATGGGTCCCATGCTGCCTGATGGGAAAAGAATATTTGTAGGTACTGTGTGCTTTTATCGGCATTTGGGTAAGGTTAGGCACACCGTCTTCTTTATTGGGTAGAAACAAACCATGCCAGTGTAATGACGTTTCTTCGTCAAGTTCATTATGAACATAAATTTCTGCGGTATCACCTTCTGTAAAGGTTAATGTAGGCATTGGTATCTGGCCATTTACCGCTATCGCTCTTTTTGATTTCCCTGAGAAATTTACCACCGTATCGCGAACATATAAATCGTACCTTACAACTTTAGGTGGCTCATCATTTACCATCATTTTTTTTACTGGGGGGCTCGCTGTTTTCTTTTCCATGTTTGTCTTATTATGCGCCTGATGCATATTGATCTTATCCGCAGAGGAAGATTTAGCCTTTTTAGGCATTTCCTCTTTAACAGCAGTTACAGTTTTAGGTTTTGCAGCTGCCTTCGGCTTAGTGATTTTAGACTTTTCTTTCACTAATGCCATGCCGCATTTTGGGCATTTTCCTGGTTTGGATTCATGGATATCGGGATGCATTGGACAAGTATAGGTAGCAGGATTCGACTCTTCTTTGACAGACTTTTTATCTATTGCCATTTTCATATCCTGGGCTTGAATCAGGACAGGAAGCATGATAAATACGAGTATTATAAGTATGTTTTTCATATTGCTTTTTTAAAGAATAGTGTTCTATTATTTTTTTTCCATCTCATTTAACTTGGCCTTCATCTGTGCAATTTCAGTTTGTTGTGCTTTTATAATGTCCTTGGCAAGCTGGCTTATTTCAGGATCGTGAAGAGAAGCCTTCTGAGCCATTAGTATTGCTGCTGCATGGTGCGGTATCATTGATTTTAAAAATTGTTTATCTCCAACAGCTGCTTGCTCTCTTATACAGGAAAAAAAAATGATCGCGATAAGGCTGCCTGTTATAAGTAACATTATGTTCCATTTTTTATTAATATACATACGACCCATAACAATAATTTCAATTACGAGCATTGGCATAGTCATTAGTCCTGCCATGTAAAATTGGTTTACATTGGGAATGACATTAGCAAAAATATCGACCATCGAATACATCAATATGTACATAGAAATAAATGACAATACGATCATAATGGCTAATTTTTTGTACATTTTGGAGTCTACCTCTTTTGAATACTGCTGTGTTGCGTGTTCCATTTTCATATTTTTAGCTTTAAAAGTTATTTAGATTTATCTATTTCCCTGAACAAAACAAGTCTAATGCTACTATAACACTGGATCGGTTTAAATGGCAAGGATTTTTATGCTTCTGTAGTTTTCAATGTGATATTGTAATACTTATTATTTATTTACTTTTAAGTAATAATTGTAACTCTTCAATCTGATTTTTTAATTTTTCAGTACCCTTCATTTTTTTCTGTTCTGCAATTGTTAAGGCTTTTTTTGCTGCCTCAATAGCATTGGGATAATCCTTCAGTTCTAAAGATACTTTCTGTCTTAAAGTGGGATAATAAAAATTTTCGGGATCTAATTTTTCAGCTTCAGCTAACCACGATACTGCTTGATTGTTTGCTCTACCCGTGGCTGAATAATAATTTGCTGCCTGAAACAATAAAGTAGCATTTTGACTTTTTTCTTTAATAATATATTTGTCAATTAGAGCTAAAATTTCTTTGTCAGCTTTGCTTTTCATAGGTATTTTAACCATGGTATTTTCCCATTCTATTTTAAGGAAGCCTTCTCCTTTACTGTTGATGTCATTTAATTCAATGGTAAAAGTTTCGTAAAAATCAATCGTTTTTTCTGTAGGAACGGTAAAACGCATAACATCTTTTTTCTCATCATAACCAGTTTCGCCATGTAAAGTAATATCACTATTGATAATGATAGTCCACTCATTTTCTGAAGGAATTGAGAATACAGAATAAGTTCCTGCTTTCAAAATATTATTTCCAAAAGCGATATCTTCATTAGTACTTATGGTCGTACAATCGCTGGCGCCTGTTCGCCAGAGCTTACCAAAAGGCACTAATTCGCCAAATATTTTTCGCCCTCTTACTAAGGGCCTGCTATAGGATATTTTGACTGTTGAGCTTCCGATTTCTTGTTGAAATGATGCCGAAGGGCTTGCAGAAGTAAGTTTAATTTGAACTTTTTCTTGTGCAGAAATTGATAACGATTGTATAATAATGAAGCTTAGCAGAATTATTTTTTTCATATTTTGTTAATTTTAAATTGATTTTGATATTTTTTCCATTATTGAATGGTCGGTTCCAAATTTGCAGATAGCATCACAATTAGCTCTTAATTCAGAAAACAGGATATATTTGATATTCATATTTGAGTTTTTTATAACGGGCCTATTAAGCTGAAGAACCACATCTTTTTCCCGGTTATCCGGAATAATAATGTAAAAAACTTCATGTCCGCTTGAGATACTAAAATATAGGTCAGACAAGCGAAGTATGCCGGAATAAATACTAGTGCTTTTTTCTACTTCAAAGGCACCTATAATCTTGTTTGTGCCTT
Source organism: Flavobacterium sp. YO12 (assembly GCF_004119495.1). Lineage (GTDB taxonomy): Bacteria > Bacteroidota > Bacteroidia > Flavobacteriales > Flavobacteriaceae > Flavobacterium. Next base: position 113,975 of record NZ_NRQU01000001.1, on the reverse strand, counting down.
TTTCGAACCAGAGTACATCAATAAGCTTGATAGTATTTTGTGTGTCCTTGTCTGTAGGGAGTTCGGGAAATTTATTTATTGATATAAATGAAAAATTTTGTCCTCCAAACGATTTGCTTTTGTCGTTACTCGCTGGGGTGACATCAAAACCCAATGAAACTCCAATTTTTAATAAATGGTACTGCATCTCACTATGAAGATTTTCCTCCAGTTTTTCTTCGAGTATTTCTTTTTGGCGCTTGTGTACGTTTTTTTCGAATCTTGAACGTTCTGCCTCGCTTAAATATTCATCATTGCCGATCAGCATTTTCTGAGTTCCAATTTCAAAACACAATCCTGCAATGGCACCCAAATCATTTGAGAGCTGTGATTTATGTAGACTATTAGTTTTCAATAAAGTTTCTCGGATTTTAAGATACTCAGTCCAGCTTCCTAATTTTTTTTGTCTTTAAAAAGAAAATTAAAACCATTGAGAATAGCGGTGTTAAAAGGTGGGAACCAGGTTGGGTGTATGAAATATAAAATACTGGCAACAGCAGGCCCTAATCCTTTAATTTTTAATTCATCTAGTTTTATAATTTCTTTTACAACCTGTTCTTCATACTTAGCATTGATGCAATTTTCAAGGAACTGACCAAAAGCCAATTTATTGTTTTGATTCTCATAGATGTCAGGAATACGTAATTTGGGTTTCCAATAAAACGGATGGGAAACCCCTGCAAAGACTTGTTTTTGTTCGGCTATGCAGCTCAAAACAAATTCTAAGCTGCTTTCTTTAAAATCATTAGGAAAGTTCTTGTTTTTAATATCCTCAATGACTTGCAGAACACCGCGTCTAATAGTCCGAAATGCTTTTAACCGTTGGTTGTTATCTATAAACCAGGTATTATAGACACTTTCGTTATCGTTTTTATACTGCAGAATAATTTGTCCTAGATTGGTCATTTGTTTGTATAGTAAAATTATTTATTCTTTAGAGTTTTAAACTTCTCAATCGCAATGCATTCACAATAACAGATACCGAACTAAAACTCATTGCCAAGGCAGCAATCATAGGAGAAAGTAATATTCCGAAAAATGGATATAAAACACCCGCAGCAACTGGTACGCCTAAGACATTATATACAAAAGCAAAGAATAGGTTTTGCTTGATGTTGCTCATTACAGCGTGGCTCAGATTTTTTGCTTTTACAATTCCTTGCAGATCTCCTTTTACCAAAGTAATCTTGGCGCTTTCGATCGCAACATCTGTTCCTGTTCCCATCGCAATTCCAATGTCCGATTGAGCCAAAGCTGGCGCATCATTTATTCCATCTCCCGCCATAGCTACAATTTTTCCTTCGGCTTGAAGTTTCTCGATTACTTTTAATTTATCCTCGGGTAAACAACCTGCCTGAAAAGAGGTTAAATGCAATTCGTCTGCAACCGCTTTGGCTGTATTTACATTATCTCCCGTAAGCATGATTACTTCAACCCCTTGGCGCATTAATTCTTTTATAGCTGCAGCACTTGTTTCTTTTATAGCATCGGTTATCGTTACAAATCCCACTACATTTTTATCTACAGCGATATAAGAAACTGTTTTTCCTAATTTTTGTTCTGCAATAATTTTTTCTTCAATTGTGGCAGAAATAGCTGCCCCTGCTTGCTCCATTAATTTTTTATTCCCTAATGCCATCTTTTTATCAATAGCAGTTCCGATAACTCCTTTTCCGGCGATGTTTTCAAAATCATCTACTTTGGTCAAAGAAACATTTTTAGCTTTTGCAAATTTCACTACAGCCTCCGCAAGAGGATGCTCACTGTACTGATTTAAAGACGCTATGTATTGCAGCAGTTCATCTTCTGAATATTGCAGCGCTACGATTTTTTCTACCGAAGGTTTGCCCTCCGTAATTGTTCCTGTTTTATCCGTAATGAGAACATTTACTTTGTCCATTTTTTCCAAAGCTTCGGCATTTTTTATCAGAATTCCCGATTGAGCGCCTTTTCCAACTCCTACCATTACAGACATGGGCGTTGCTAAACCTAATGCACAAGGGCAAGCAATTATTAATACTGCAATAGCATTTATAAATCCATAAACCATTGCTGGTTCCGGACCAAATTTTGCCCAAATGAAAAAGGTAAGAATGGAAATAACGACAACAATGGGCACAAAATATTTAGCGATGCTATCGGCTAGTTTCTGAATTGGTGCTCTGGAACGACTTGCATTATTAACCATTTGTATAATTTGCGAAAGCAAGGTTTCCGAACCAACTTTTTCGGCAACCATAATAAAGGATTTGTTTCCGTTTATAGTCCCTGAAGACACCATATCACCTATTTTTTTATCTACAGGAATTGGTTCGCCGGTAATCATCGATTCGTCTACTGTGCTTTCACCATCAGTAATCTTCCCGTCTACAGGAATTTTGTCTCCGGGTTTTACCCGTAATAAATTACCTTTTTTGATATCATGGATTGAGATTATTTTATCACCGCCATCAATTACCAAAGTAGCTTGGGTAGGAGCCAGTTTTAATAATTCTTTTATAGCACCACTGGTTTGACTATGTGCTCTTGCCTCGAGTAATTGTCCTAACAAAACCAAAGTTAGAATAACCGTTGTGGCCTCAAAGTATAGCAGCACTGTTCCGTGTTCGGTCTTAAATTCACTAGGAAAAACGTCTGGGAAAAACATTCCTGCCAAACTAAATAAAAATGCCACTCCTGTACCAATTCCGATAAGGGTAAACATATTTAAGTTCCATGTAATTATTGACTTCCAAGCCCGTACAAAAAATATCCAACACGCATAAAAGACAACAGGAAGTGATAAGATAAGTTGTACCCAGTTCCATTTAGAGGCATCCATTAATTGTAGTAGAGGATTCTTGTGAGCCATTTCTATCATAGCTATAGCGAAAATGGGAACAGTAAATACTACCGCTATTTTCATTTTCTTAACCAAATCCTTGTAAATTCTTTGGTCTTCGTTTTCACTTGGCTCCAGTGGCACCAGATCCATTCCGCAAATAGGACATGAACCTGGTGAATCGGTTATAACTTCCGGATGCATTGAACAGGTATACTGCTGAACCCGGGCAGCAGCAGGTTCTTGTACCAAATGCATTCCGCATACAGGACAATCTCCTGCTTTATCATACATTTTATCACCTTCACAATGCATCGGGCAATAATATTTCCCACCCGCATCATTGTGAGGTACGGCTGTCGTTTTATGATCATGTTTGTGTCCATGATTCTCAGCAGTGCTACAGCATGATTTCTCCGTTTTTTTTTCGTGCGAATGCGTGGTTTGAGTCATTTCAATGGTGTACTTTCCAACCGCAGTCAATGCTTCTTGGAGCTCTTCGGTCGCAATATGATTTTCCATTGTAATAGTTGCCAATGGAGGATCTAAGGAGACCTTTGCTTTTATTCCCTCTACAGCATTTAACGTTTTTTCTACTTTTGTACGACATCCATCGCAAGTCATTCCCGATATTGTATAGGTGTGTGTCATAAGGTTATTTTTTACAGTTCCGATGCGTTATTTCTTTAATATATAGAAAGTTAGTGATTTTTTTTAAGCCAATCTGCATATTCTAATTATTTAATTATTTCTTTCACCTCGCCGCACTTGAGCATTTTTTCTCCAAAGTACGGATTGCGCACTTCTTTGGTAGAACTAATCCATACGGCCCCTTTATTGTCGAAAGCCATTGGACAATATTCTAAGTAGAGCTCAGCCTCAGCCATTCCTGCTTTTTTTACCAGGCTGACCATTTCATTACTTAGATTAGAATAAGCAGCTCGCTGCTTATCGATATCGGGAGCTGAAACGATTGCCGTAGCACTTGCTGCAAGATTGCTGTTGCTGCTGATTTCCCGTGCTCCCGCTTCAATTGCATTCGCCGCCAGTTTTGCTTCAGCGACATTATCTTGGGCAAGGGCTACTGTTAAATGGGCATAGTGGCTGTATATCGCGTTTAAAATATCATCATTTATCCTGATTGCGGGATCCTTTAAAATTGGGACAGAGGCTTTATTATTCTGCTGAACCTCTTTCTTATTGTTTTCACCGTTACCGCACGCAATAAGCAGGAAGAGTGAGGCTATTGGAATTCCGATTTTGATTAATTTTTTCATTGTCTGTGTGATTGATTATTACATTTTCATTCCTGACATAGGGTTTTTGCCTTTCTTTAATATAAATTCACTGTACAAAAGATAGGCACCGGATGCAACGACGATATCTCCTTTTTTTAAACCACTGGTAATTTCCACTTCATCGAAGGTTTCAGAACCAATAGCCACCATTCTAGGCTGATATTTGCCTTTTTCAATTTCAATCCACACATGTGTACCGCTGCCGTCTCTTATTACGGCATCTACAGGTATGGTTAATTTCATTTTTTGTTCTGATGAAGGCAGTAAAACAATTGCCTGTTGACCTGCCTGCCATTGCTTGTTTGGATTGGCAATAGCACCTCGCAGCTGTATGAGCTGTTTGCTTGTCTGCAGGGCAGGATTTATAAAATCTACTGTCATTGTTTGGGGCTGATCTTCATAACCCGAGACTATAACTTTTACTTTTTGGCCTATTTTAACTTTACCAGCATCTGCGGGATAGACATCAGCTTCGACCCATAAACGGGTATAATCTTCCAGTTTCATAATAGAGCCTCCTTCTGCTACATATTGGCCTTCTGTTATGGAAAGTTCTGCAACTATTCCTGAATCCGGGGCATAATAAACAACATAAGGAGAAGCTTTTTGTTTTTTTAATAATTCATTAAGCTGTGCTTCAGATTGTCCATATAATAATAGTTTTTGTTTTGCAGCATTTTTTATTTGGGCAAATCGTTTATCCTCAGTAAAGCTTGCAGCCTGTGCCGTAGCTAGAAGGTACTCCTGCTGCAGGGCTGAAAGCTGCTCTGAATATATTTTGTACAAAGGCTGGCCTTTTCGAACGGGAACACCAGTTTCTTTTACATACAACTCTTCAATCCTTCCTGCCACACGACTTGAAATGTAAATAGTTTGCTCAGGGTCAGTAACCAAACGTCCGTTAAGATGAGAAGAATTTGAAAATTCATTTTCCCCAGCAGTTATTGTAGTCAGATTAGCTAGTGCCTGCTGGCTGGGTCCCAAGGTTAGAAAGTCCTGTGCGTTGTTTTTTTCGAAAGGCACTAAATCCATTCCACAGATCGGGCATGAGCCGGGGCCATCTTTTACAATTTGCGGATGCATGGGGCAGGTATAGGTTTGAGCTTTTTCCTGACTGGTTTTTTTTCTTCTTTTTGGGCACATGCTGTAAATAGAAGTGGAAAAACCATTGCAATGAGCAAAATAGTACGAATTATTAGTTTATTGTTCATGGCTTAATTTTTTAATTTATTTTCTGAAGCTGTCTTGATAAAACTCTCACTGTCTATCATATAAGCCGCATTACTGGCGATATTCCAATTATTGATGTCTTGGTCTATTAGCACCATTCCATCACCATTATTTTTCGTTTTAACTTCTCTGGGAACAAACACGTCCTGCTCTTTTTTGAAAACGATGGATTTATTTCCTAAATTAAGAACGGCGCTTTGTGGAAGCCACCAGCCTTTACTGACAATAGGAATGGCTGCAGTTACTAATTTTCCGGTCTGAAATTTATTATCCTGCAAATAAATTCGGGCTATGGTAAAGTTGCTTCCCTCTTTAAAGACGGGTTGAATGAGTCCGATAGTACCAGTATACACGGTTTGCTTATCTGAGGGTTCATAAAACACCAACTTTTGTCCTTTTTTAATCTGGGATGATACCGATGGATCAAAAGCAAACTCAGCGATAAGGTTTTTGTTGGTATATATTGTAAAAAGAGATTGTCCTGCACCAACATATTGTCCTTCTCTTAGCATAATAGCAGAGGAAGCAGGGGCAGATGCGCTGCTATTTGATGCTGCACTGCTACTTGAACCCATTGCGCCCATACCATCATCTGACGGTGCGCTTTGAGGCGAAGCCGCAGGAGCTGTTGCAGAAGCATTTGCCGCTCCCGTGTTGTCTAAGATGTACCCGGTGGCATTACTGTAAACAGGAATGCGATAGGAGATTTTACCTGTTTTTAATACCTGTTGAATTTGCCCCTGTTGCATACCCAGCAGAGAGAGTCTGTCTTTTGCTTTTTGAAGCATCGGATTGTTTGGGTCAGATTGATAAATAAATAACAACTCTCTTTGCGCGGCAGCCAGATCAGGGGAATAGATTTCCATGATTAACTGTCCTTTTTTTACGGGCTGATAATTGTACTTAATCAGCAGACGCTCAATCCTTCCGCTTACCCTGCTGGAGATACTGGTCTGCTCGCGGGTATCGTAGGTAATAATTCCCTGTACCTGCATAGAGAATATTTTAGTACCCTCGTCAGGTTTTATGACAGATATGTTTGAAACAACTTGTTCGTTAACTGGTTTTAAAAGGTGTTTCAGGCTGCTGTCTATAGCTGTTTCCGTTCCAGGAGTGTGTCTTGCAACCAATTCCATCCCGCATATTGGGCAGCTGCCGGGCTTATCCTGAATAACTTCGGGATGCATTGGACAAGTATATTCCTGATTTGTACTATGCTGATGTGCGGGCTTACTGTTATGCTCTGTTTTCTTGTTACAGGCTGTCAATACTAATATCGAAACGAATAACAATCCGACTAACTTAGCGATAGAGTTCTTTTTCATAATCGACAATCATTTGATATAGTTTTAATTTTTCATCTAATAAGTTATTCTGCAGCATATTTAAAGCTTCCCAGGAGTCAATTACTACAGGAATCTGCAGTTTGTTTTCCTGATAGTTCAGAAAGTTTACATCCAGCGATTTTTGCATTGAAGGGATTATTTTTGTTTCGAGTCCCTGGATTCTTTTTTGCATGGTCAGTATTTCATATTGCATACCATATAACATACCCTGGGTTTCCTGCAGCATGGCGGATTTCTCTTTCTCCATTGCCTGTACATTATATTGCATTGCTTTAACATCTGATTTATACATTTTTGATGACCATGGAGCAATAGGAATAGACATCATTGCCATTACCGAATAGGCTTTGGGCATCATTTTATCGAAAGAATTCATGTGGTCAAACTGGATTTTAAAAGAGGGATTTTTCTCCGCTTTCATCGCCTGAATACTGAGCTGCATCGATTCAATTCCCGCATCCATCTTTTTAATATCTCCCCGCACAGCAGCAAGACTTGTGGTGTCGTGCAAAGCAGGGTTGAAGACAGGAATAATACTTGTGTCGATTGAAAAATCAGCATTGCCAGGCTGGTTCATCAAGCTGTTGAGCCATGCTCTTGCTTTTGCGATTTCACCTTCCTGCATGCGGATCATATTTTTGTTCTCTTCAATCCTTGCGTCAATCTTGTATACATTACCCAATTGCGACTGATTGTAAGGATAGCGTACTTCCTCAATCTTTTTCATGGTCAACATTATCTTTTCGTTCTGATCCAAAACTTTCATTCGCTCTTCGGCTACCATCCAGCTGTAGTAGAGCTGTTTGGCCTGCGCTTTATAGTCGTTAAGGGTAACGGTCCGCGTAGCGTTCTCAATATTTCCTTGGGACTGGATAAATTTTTTCTTCTTGTTTAGCTTTCCTATATTGGGGATATCTTGTTCAACTCTGAACATTAAAGATCCTTTGTCGCGGTCATCCATAACTTCCTGAAAAGGATAGGGTGTCATAAATGTCCCAACACCCACCATTGGTGCCATCCATGCCGTTGCGGCATCAGCACTATATTTGTACCCTTCAGCCTTTAGGCTATAGCTTTGCAGGAGCACGTTTTTTTTATCAATCCTGTGAAGGATTGTATCAAGAGACAAGACCTGTTGGGTCTGGCTCAATAGCTGTAATGGCAGTAAAAGCAATAGTACTGCCAGTATTTTAATGTTTGACATCATGTACTTCAAGTTTGCCATATTTTCGTAATTCATATTCTTTAGACATTAGGAAAATAAGCGGGGTTACTAATAAGATATGTACGGCAGAGGTAAATACGCCGCCAATCATAGGCAATACGATTGGTTTCATTACATCCATTCCGACACCATTGGACCAAAGGACAGGCACTAATCCAAATAATGAGACACAGACGGTCATTAGTTTTGGGCGTAATCTCTTTGCGGCGCCGTGTACCACATATTCTCTGAGATCGTCTTTAGTAATGGTTTCTCTTGAATTACCTTTGGCCTTGATAAGCTGCTCCATTGCATCATTGAGATAGATAACCATCACAATTCCGGTTTCCACGGCAATACCAAACAAGGCTATAAAACCTACAGCTACTGCCACTGATAGATTGACATCCCAGAAAAAAATTATATAGGCACCTCCAATCAAAGCAAAAGGCACTGTTATAAGACTTAAGAAGGCTTCTCTAAGGGAATTAAAGGCAAAATAGAGGGAGAAGAAAATAATAAGCAATACTATCGGTGCAATGATTTTAAGGGTCTTTTCTCCGCTGATCAGGTTCTCATATTGTCCGCTCCATTCTATAAAGTACCCTTCGGGAAGTATATTTTTGGCACTTTCTAATTTTTTCATAGCTTCCTGTACGGTTCCCCCCATATCACGATCACGTATGTTGAACATGACTGCCCCGCGAAGGAGTGCATTTTCTGAACTAATCATTGGAGGGCCATCTACGAATTTAATATCGGCAACAGAAGATAGGGGCACCTCTCCAAAGGTTGGAGACTGCAGGGGAATGCGTTTAATGCGTTCTACGCTATTTCTATAGTCCTGTGCCATACGAACGCTTATTGAAAATCGTCTTCGTCCTTCAACGGTATTGCCGATGGACGCTCCTCCTAAGGCAAATTCCACGGTTTGGTTTACGTCATCTACAGTGAGTCCATAACGGGCCAGTTCGGAACGATTGACATCAACATCCAGGTATTTGCCACCAGTAATAGGATCCACAAATAAGTCAGACACTCCAGGGGTTCCCTCTAAAGCCATTTTTACTCTTTCTGATACTCGCGCAATGGTATCGAGATTTTGACCGTAGACTTTAATACCCACGTCGGTACGAATTCCTGTAGCGAGCATATTGATACGGTTGATGATAGGCTGTGTCCAACCGTTTACCACACCCGGGATCTGCAGTTTGGTATCGAGTTCCTTAATAATGTCTTTTTTGTCTATTCCTTTACGCCATTCTGATTTTGGTTTTAGCATGATAATGGTCTCAATCATGCTCATTGGGGAATTATCGGTAGCTGTATTAGCCCGTCCGGCTTTGCCTAAAACACTTTCTACTTCGGGAACTGATTTTATTATTTTATCCTGTACCTGCAAGATGCGTTTGATTTCTCCATTGGATACATCAGGCAGGGTAACAGGCATAAATAAAATGCTCTGCTCATCCAGTGGGGGCATGAACTCTGTTCCCAGCCGCATCAATAATGGAATGGAAATCAATAACGCCAAAATATTAACCGTAAGGGTTGTTTTTCTCCATTTTAGGACCCAGCGTATGATAGGCTCATAACCTTTTTCCAAAAAACGATTTACGGGATGTGCATCAGTTGGACGGAATTTCCCTTTCATAAAAAAAGAGATCAGTACCGGAGCTAATGTAAGTACCAACAAGGCATCCACAATCAGTATGAAAGTTTTTGTATAAGCCAAGGGATGGAATAGCTTTCCTTCCTGTCCGGTAAGCATAAATACAGGCAGGAAAGAAGTAATTATAATTATGGTGGCAAAGAATACCCCGCGAGAAACCTGCTTGCTGCTTTTCTCAATTACTTTAAGCCTTTCCTCTTCGGATATCCACTGTGTTTTTTTGCGAAATATATTTTTAATTCTTTTCATCAGAGTTTGTTTCAGTTTTTTGTTCGGATTCCCATTGTGCATACCGTTGTGAGAGATGCTGGTAGGCATTTTCACTCATAATAATACCGTTGTCAACTATTACCCCAATGGCAAGTGCGATACCGGTAAGGGACATGATATTGGAGGATATTCCAAAGGCATTTAGAAGTATGAAACTCGCGGCAATTGTAATTGGGATCTGGATTATGATACTTAATGCGCTGCGCCAATGGAAAAGAAAAATAATAACGATAAGCGAAACCACAATCATCTCTTCAATTAAGGTGCGCTTAACCGAATCAATAGACTCTTTGATCAGATGCCCTCGGTCATATACAATATTGAATTTTACCCCTTTAGGAAGCCCTTTTGCGACTTCTTTCATCTTTTCTTTCACATTATCAATAACGGCATCGGCGTTTTCACCGTAACGCATCACGACGATGCCTCCAACAGCTTCGCCTGTACCATTATGATCAAAGATTCCCAATCGGGTTTCTCCGCTCATCTGGACTGTTCCTATATCGCTGACTTTTATAGGGATACCATTCTGGTTTTTCAGTGGAATATCCTCAATTTCTTTTATGGATTTCAGATAACCGGATGTCTTAATGATATAGCCAATATCACTCATGTCGAATTTTCTTCCGCCGCTTTCGTTATTATTGGCTCGTACGGCGCTTATAACCTCAGGGACAGACAGCTTATAATATAGCAGTTTGTTTGGATCAATGGTAACCTGGTATTCTTTTTGAAATCCTCCAAAAGAAGCAATTTCACTTACTCCGGGGACATTTTGCAAAGCAAATTTGACATACCAGTCCTGCAGTGCCCTTTGTTCGCCAAGGTCAATGCCGGGAGCGTCCAAAGTATACCAGAGTATATGGCCAACTCCGGTTCCATCGGGTCCCAATTGCGGTGCAACTCCTTTGGGCAGGGTGCTGCTAATTGTACTGAGCCTTTCCAGTACTCTTGATCTTGCCCAGTATACATCAACATCATCCTCAAAAATGACATAGATAAAACTCATTCCAAACATGGAAGCAGCCCTTACATATTTAATTTTAGGCAATCCCTGAAGGTTGGTAACCAAGGGATAGGTGATCTGGTCTTCAACGAGCTGTGGAGCACGTCCCATCCATTCTGTAAAAACGATTACCTGATTTTCAGATAGATCTGGAATAGCATCAATAGGATTTTTTTGAATAGAGATAATACCCCAAACAAATATTCCTGCTGATAATAGTAATATGATGAAACGGTTGCGCAGGGACCATTCTATTAATTTGTGTACCATAGATTTAATTTATTTTTGAAAGACTATCACTTACTTTTTCAATCCAATTGAGTAGCTGTTCTTTCTGAACAGTATTCAGTACTGCATCTTTATGGATCAGCGTATAGGAAGCCAAAGGCATTTGATTGGCTTTTATCTGCTTGGCAATTCGGTCTAATTTATTTTCCTGTTTTCGTTTCGAATAACTTCCCCATTGGCTGAAATTCAAATTTTCTTTTCCTTCCTTGATATGTCCTTCCATAAAGGTACGTGCCGGCTGGATGTAGGAGTACCATGGATATTGCGTGTTGCTGCTGTGACAATCGTAACAAGAAGTCTTAAGAATCGTTTGTATATTTTTGGGAATGGGATAGACTTTTGAAATGTGAATTGGTAAAACCTGCCCGTAATCGGAATTGCGGGCAGGCTGATACAATTGCATCAGTAGAAAAATAATTAACCCAATAAAAAGAATCTTTCTGATGAACCGTTTCATTTTACAATTGTTTTTTCATTGAACCGCAGGTAAGCATTTTAGAACCATAGTAAGGGTTTTTTATCTCTTTTGTTTCACTGATCCAGATAGCTCCTTTTCCACCATCATACATAGGGCAAGAATCCTGATATAGTGTTTTTGCAGCTCCAAAAGTTTTGATCAAATCATTTATGTCTTTACTCAATAGAGCGAAATGCTCTCTTTGATGCTCAATATTACCGCCATTGGCCCCAATATGTTCTGCATGCTCTTTGGCATCGTCAGCTATATCAAGATATTCAGCTTTGGATTTTGGATTTATCGATTTTACATTTGTGGTTTTGAAAGCCGAATACAGTGCCTTGCCAGCTTTAGCGGCCCCGTTGCTGTCATCTTTTGCGAGTGCATTTTTTAACGCTAAATAATCTGCAACAATTTGCTGAGTTGAAAATTTTGCTTCTGTTTTTTTGCTTTGCGCATTGCCAGAAACCATTACGCATACCATTAATATGGCTGAAAGAATTGTATTTTTCATTTTAATTATATTTTAAATTGTTTAAAAAATAGGTTGCTATTGATTTTTTTTCTAAATATCTATTGGACTGTCTACACAATAAACACATGGGAAATAAGTGAATATTCAGCAAAGAGTATCGCACGGCGTAGTCTAAAAAAATTAGATACATTTCAATAAATTATGAACATCATTAGTCACGAGAAAATTGAGTGGTCATTATGTAAACAGCCCGATAAATTTATTAGTACTTAGCTGTACTATAGTTCTTTTTTCATAGAACCACAGGTTAACATTTTTTTTCCTTGATATGGGTTTTTGATCTCCTTGGTTTCGCTTATCCAAATAGCTCCTTTTCCGCCATCATACATAGGACAAAAGTCCTGATACAATTTTTGTTCTGATTTGAAAGATTTTATCAAATCATTCATGTCTTTACTTAACACGGCAAAATGCTCTCTCTGGTGTTCAATATTTCCGCCGTTAGCTCCAATATGTTCTGCGTGTTCTTTGGCATCATCAGCAATATCAAGATATTCTGCTTTTAATTTCGCATCTATCGAATTGGGATTTACACTGTTAAAAACTGCATATAATGCCTTGCCTGCATCTGCAGCTCCTTTTGTATCATCTTTGGTTAATGCATTTTTTAGGGACAGATAATTACTCACGATTTCGTTTATAGAAAATGTTCCTTGAGCAGTCTGGGCTGTTTCTACTTCTGCACTTTTTCCGGCCGTTTCCTTTACTGGCTCGGTTAATTCCATTCCGCATTTGGAACATTTGTCTCCTTTTTTTCCTGTAATTTCAGGATGCATGGAACAGGCATACAATTGCGAGTCATTCTGAGCTGTCCCGGAAGCCGCTTCAGGAGCTGCAGTTTCTTTGTTTTTTGAATTACAAGCTGTAAGTACAATTGCCATTACAAGGGTTGAGAAAATTAGTTTTTTCATTTTTTTTAGTTTTTATCTCTAATGAATGTTTTTTTGTCTAACATTCCTTTGTTTGAGTGTTATAAGAATTATTCTTTTTTTGATTGCAAATCCAATCTCTATTTTGCCTTTTAAATGCCTTTATATCAGATTTATATTTTCAGCACCAATCCGTTGGGTTTTCTACCGACATTAATCGTTTTAGAGACCGTATGGTTTGATACATTAACAACAGAGACCGTATTGGCGGTCTGATTGGTCACATAGGCAGTATTTCCATCTGCTGTAAATGTTATAGCATGTGCACCGGCACCAGTAGTGAATACACCTCCATGAACCCACATCATCTTAGTCTGGTCCCAGGTCCAATAATGGACTTTTGCATTGACAGGATCACTTACCCAAAGTTCTTTCTTATTTCCATTGTGAGACGCTATTCCAGGCATAAATCCTAGATCAATGGTTTGGCCTACGGCATCGGTTGCCACATTGATTACCGAGATAGATTGCCCGTCTTCATTATCAACATACATTCTGGCGTCAGTTCCTGTCCAGGCACCCACAGGGTTTTTTCCCACAGCAACTGTGGCTGTAACCTGCTTGGTTGCGGTATTTATAACTGACACAGTATTGTCATCTCCATTAGCAATATAAGCCTTAGTCCCATCAGAAGAAAAGGTAAGCTCAGCGGGCATCATGCCAACTGCAATGGTGCTTTTCAATGCGTATGTTAAGGCGTCATAAACCAGAACTTTTCCATTGATGTCCATTTGCGGCACCCAGATTTCTGAACCATTTGGGCTGTATATTGTGTTGTGGTTCATCATTGGCAGGCTGATATTTTTTACTGTTGCCCCACTGGCTGGGTCAATTACAAGGAGTTTACCTGTCATTCCTCCCATACCTGCGGTATGGCCTGCAGAGAAGTCCATTCCGGGTACACCGATAGCCAGATGATTGGAATGTAAAGAAATGTGGTGCGGCCACATGATCATATCGTTGCCGCTGCCCATTAGGCTTAAGGTTTCTGTAACTTCATTAGTTTCCAATTTGATTACTGAAATTGTGCCGTCCTGACCATTGACCACATAAGCGGCAGGATAGTTTATATTCAGTTTTGGATCGGACATATTCATATCATCCATTTTACTGCAAGAAAACAGCGAAACGGTCCCTAAAATTAAAACTCCAAGCATTGAACTAACGGTTATTATATTTTTCATTTTTTGATTTGGGATTATTTGATTGTTTCTATAGTTGATCCACAGCTTAACATCTGTGAACCGTAATACGGATTCTTGATGCCGCTTTCTTTGCTGAGCCAATTCGCATCAACCATTGGACAATGATTATAATAAACCGGCTGCGGCTGATCAGCAGTTTTTATAAGATCGTACGTGTTTTTGGAAAGGCTTTTAAAGGATTCCCTTTGCTTTTTTACATCTTGGTTTTCAGAAATATTTGTGGCATCTGAAGCTAAACTTTTCATTGCATTCATCCATGCAGTATGTTCTTTTGGCTTTAGGTTCTCCATTTTAATAGCATTGATTGCAGTAAGGAGCTCTTTAGATTTCAATGCGGCAGTTTTAGCATCTGTTTTCACCAAAGCATCTTTTACATCAAAGTAGCTGTCGAAAATTGCTTTAAAAGGACTGTTTTCTTGTGCATCTGCAGGAACTGCGGCTGTATGCTGTGAATGATCCATTTTACCCATATCCATTTCGGATTTTTTTATTGGAGCCGCCATATTTGTTCTTTCATATTGGCAGCATTGTGGAAGTTTTGCATAGGCGTCACCAGGAGCTAAGAACTGGTCGCTGTCATATCCTGCTAAGGCAATTCTTTTCAGGACTTCATCCTGATTTGTTTTCTTCTCATCATAGGTAATAGCCGCTATTTTGGTGTTTTCATTCCAGTTTACCGAAGCGATATTTTTGATGTTTCCTGCTTTTTCAATAGCAGTTTTGCACATTAAACAATTACCATAAATTTTTGCATTTATGTTTTTTGCATTTTTTATAGGTGCGCCAAACACTATGACTGACAGCAATAGAGTGATTGCCATCAATCCTTTTTGAATTGATTTCATTTTAAAATGTATTTGAAGTGAATATTGCTTTTGAGAAATAATTGCATACAAGAACTGTATAGAGAATTATTCTACAAAAAGCGAAAAATAAAAAAATGAAGCAGTTAGGCTTCCTTTTTTGACACACGTATGGCTGTCAAAAAAGGTATTTAGCTTATTTTAGGGATAAGCCAGATAGTATAGAAACCAGAGAGAATGGAGGTTTCTGAACTGTGGAATTTTTGTTTTTTAGAAAAAACACTTATAGTGATGTTTTTAAAGTCAAGTTGGTTAAAGAAAGTAATTCCTCCGTTACAGATTGAGACACAACCGCATGACTTGTGCCCACATTTATGACCGCAGCAGCCATCATTATTTTTTTTGGAATGACTGCCATCTTTCGAGCAGCAATCATTGTCATGATTTTTGGAAGCTTCTTTAGTATAAGAAATCTTTCCAGAAAGTTTTCCACAAGCAAAAGTAGCCATTGGCATCAAGAAGAAACCTAAGGTAATAATTACTATGATGTGGAATCTTTTCATAAGACATGTAAAATCGTAAACAAAGATAATTATAAAAATATCTCTGTTTATAAATGAAATGTTAAAATTGTTATTTTTTCATAGTTTATTTAGAAATGGATTTTTCTTCCCCTGTTTAATAGTCTGCATTGAAGGCAGTACGCTATTGAACAGTAATTATTTTTTTTTGATTTGAACAATCTAAGAGGAAGATTGCTATAAATCAGCAAGGAAAATTTCAGTGTCTGAAATGTTATAAAGCGGAAAAACCGAAAGTTCTTCGGTTTTTCCGCTTTTAGCATTGTTCTGCTTTCTTCTTTTTCATTCGGGAGCGAATCTGATAAAGGTTTTTTTTCATCAAACTGAAAATAGCTTTATGATGTTTTGAATTGTGATTCCTCAAACCACGGCACTGTGCTATTTCCATTTTAGAAAGAGAAACCTCTATAGTTTCGATTGGTTTGTTGTCAATGCGTGCAGAGAAGAGCAGGGAATCTATCTTTTTGAAATACTCATTGGTAAAAACACAGTGTCTCAGGCTGTCGCCTTCGGTCATAAATTCAGAAACATTCTCCAATACTGAAATAGTAATTCCTGCCCCTGAAAAGCATAACCCGAAAAACTGTTTTTTCTCCTCAGCATACAGACCTTGCGCTTTTTCTATTTCCGCACGCATTTTCACAAGATATTTTTTTCTCAGCAACTGCTGTTTTTTCTCCACCAATCTGTCATGCTCCAAGTGTAAATCAGCAGGACAGACGAGCAGGGCGGAGGTTATGTCTTTTTTAAACCAACGCAAAAGTTCGATATAATCCTCCCAAATTCCAAAATCGGAAACTGTATAATTCTTTTTAAGACATATTTTTACGGCCTGCCAGTTACGCAGGACATGCTGATGGGGAGATTCAAGGTAATAGCGGAGCCATGAAATCTGCCTAGTTTTCAGCAGAGTTTCAGCACAGTGGTCTTTTAATAATGATGAAAGCAACACCTGAGGTGCTACCTCATAAAAACTTGTCTTAAAGCCATTTCGTTTCAATACGGGAAGCACTTTCAAGCGTGGATAAAACCTGTAGGGGTTGATTCGATACTTGGGAGAGTTCTGAAAATCCTTTGGGCGGATTTCAAGGGGCGAATAGTACTGCCATGCATCCTGGATACAATCAGCTGGAAATGTTGTTTCCTTTTCTGACCATTTGCGCGCCCATCCTTAGGATAAAAAACAGTAATGCTGCCGGGGCTGTAAAACGATAAAAGATAAATAAAGTGTAAAACTCAGTGATATTGACCACTGTTTTCCAATTTAAAGTGACCACTTCGTTTCGGTTTAAAGTGACCATCTAATTTCGGTGCAAAGTGAGCACCTAAAAAACTACTTTTTTTCGTGTGTTAATTATTGTTTCAAATATAGATAAATAATTATTCCTTGATTATGCTTTTTTTCTTTCTCATTGATTCCCCATGCAGCTCAACCCTGTGGGCCTGATGTATTAATCTATCAAGGATTGCATCTGCTATGGTTTTCTCGCCGATTATGTCATACCATCCCTGAACGGGGATCTGCGAGGTTACTATAATAGAACCATTGTTGTGCCTGTCCTCGATGATCTCTAAAAGTGTGATTCTGTTCTGGCTGTCCAATGCCTGGAGTCCAAAGTCATCTAGTATGATAACATCCTGCCTTTGTATTTTCATCAGTTCTCTCAGGTATGTACCGTCTGCTTTGGCCATTTTCAGCTTTGCAAACAATTTTGCAGTATTAAAATAACTTACTCTATAGCCTTCAATACAGGCCTGATAACCAAGTGCTGTTCCTAAAAAACTTTTGCCGACACCTGTGCTTCCTGTGATTAGTATATTTTCATTCTTTTCTACAAAACTGCATTCTGCAAGCCGGAGTATAAGATTTCTGTCAATGTTCCGGGACTGGTCAAAATTGATGCTTTCAATATTTGATTTGTAATGGAAGAGTGCATTGGTAATACTGCGTTCAATACGCCTGTTGTGGCGTTCATCCCATTCGGCATCTATTATCATTGACATAAACTGGTCAATGGTATAATGATCGGTTTTACCGCTCTCGATAGCTGTCATGAAGGCGTTATGCATTCCATGAAGCTTCATCTGTTTCATTTTTGCTACAGTAGATTCATTCATTGTAAATTGATTTTAGTTATAATAATTTTTTCCTCTGATATTGCCGTGGTCGGGAAGATCCTGATCTTCTTCCTTTTCGTGTTCCATAGGTATCTTATCCAGACTGTTTTCTAAGATGTTCTGTATGGTTTTAAAATTATAAATCTTAAAGTCCAGAGCACGTTTGCAGGCATTTGCTAATCTTTCTGCACCTACTTTCTTTTCAAAAGACAATATGCCTAGACAGCTTTTATAGGCCTGCTCGGGGTGGTTCCTGCTTTCTATTATCTGCATAATATATTCTCCTACTGCCGGATCAATGCTGTTGGCCCATTCAATAAACCTTAAGGCATTCCACTGTGCTACAAACTGATGTGTGCTTGCCATATGTTCTGGATTTGTGGTATAGATGTAGGGCTTTGGATTTCTGATGTGTGTGGCTATACGGTTGTATTTGAAGTATATTTCAACAGTAGAGCTGGTGTAGAGCAGCTTTACTTTTTTCTTTAAATATTGATAGGGCACGCTATAGTAGTTTTTATCCTGGCTTAACTGGACGTGCCCGTTCTGCATTACTGTTGCCAGAGACTGGTATTTAATCTCAAAGCGTTCCAGAGGAAGAGGCTGCAGTTCATGTCTTTCATCTTCCATAAAGAGTTCAAAACGAGAGTATGGTCTTCCGGTAAGTTTCTTGTTATTATGCGCATCGAGCAGATTCCATATTTCCTGGTTCAGTTCTTCTATGCTGAAGTATTTAGAGTCTTTCAGATTTGCATAAATTCTTCTGTAAAGTATCTTGACTGCTCCTTCAACTAAAGATTTGTCTCTGGGCCTGTAGGCTCTTGCGGGCAGAATAGTGGTTTCATAATGTTCAGCTAAATCTGCAAGAGTTTCATTAATGGTGGGTTCGAAGCGGCTGGTTCTGACTACGGCAGATTTTAAGTTGTCAGGCACAATTGCGGCAGGCGTTCCTTGAAAAAAACGCATTGCATTTTCTACCGAAGCTACAAAATCTTCCTTCTGCTGGCTCATTGACGCTTCTGCGTAAGTATACTGGCTGGCACCGAGTATGGCAACAAAAAACTGTACTTCCTGAACCTCGGACGTGCTTTTGTCTATAATTGAGAGTGTCTTTCCAGCATAATCCACATACATTTTATCGCCAGCCTTGTGATTCATATGCATCACAGGGTTTACCTTGTTGCTCCAGTCTCTGAAGCGGTTCCTGAACTGCGTTACTCTAAGACCATCGGGATGGGTTTCAATATACCTTTCCCACATAGTTTGTATGGTGATGCCCACCTTTTTTAATTCCCGTTCCATCTGAGGAAAATAAGCATACAGATCTTCGATTCTTGAGGAAACAACTTCTGTCGGACCCTGAGAAAACAGCTCGTCCAATTCAGTGTCAGTTTTCTTGTTGACAGTTTCCAGGCTTAATCCCAGCACTTCAAATAAAGAGATATATTTTTTCACAGTATTTCTGGAAAGAGATAAATATCGGCTTATAAACAGCTTGCTTTTGCCGTTGCAGTGCAACTTAATGACTTTTCTGATTTTGTTCATGTCTAGTTTGTTATTTGCCATAGTCTGTAGTTTTTATACAGATCCATGGTTTAACAGCATGAAAAGAAGTAGTGTTAGGTGGTCAATTTGAACCGAAACAAGGTGGTCAGTTTAAATTGAAAAGGGGTGGTCAGTTTGACCCGAAATCGGTGGTCACTTTATGCTGAAAAAGTGTGGTCAATTTGACCGCTTTTTCCACAAAGGACGTAAGCTTTTTTGGGTTGATTTTTTAGATATGTAAAAAATGAGGAAGAGAAGATATTTTTTTGAACAATTAAGGGAGGATTTTGCTGAGTTTTTGCAAAATCCTCCCTTAAATATAATGGTATTATCTTAGGCTATTTGGCAGCTAAAATGTCCAATTTTTCAATAGACGGAGGTGTTGCCAATAGGTCTGGTGCATTTTCCATTAATGCTTTTGCGATCTTACCGCCAAGGTGTGCCTCTCTGCCTTCTTCGTTTGAAAAAGTATCGTAAATACCGAAGGTAGAAGCATCAATACGGAATGCATACCACGTAACGGTACCGGCTTCTTCAAGAGCAAGCGGTAATGCTCCTGTAATAAAATCTTCAACGTTTTTTTCTTGGCCGACCTTTGCTTCCAACCGAACTAACAATCCTAATTTTTTCATTGTTTTTATTTTTTAGTTAAACAATTCTTTAATCAGACAAAATTAGAAAAAACCAGCGCTGCTTCGTTTATTAGTTTGGTTCAATAAGTTATGAAAAGAGGTCAATTAGAGTGGATGTGGTTGGGGCTATACCCAAATTCATTTTTAAAGGCTGCACTAAAATTTGACAAGCTGCCATAGCCAAAGTCCATAAAAATTTCGGAAGGTGTGACTTGGTTATTATGTAACAATTCTTTGGCCTTGTTAAGCCGTTTTTGCTGAAACCATTTCCCTGGAGATTTCTGGTATATACTTATAAATTTTCTCTTAAAAGTAGAGGCACTCATATTGCACAGAAAGGCTATTTCGTCAATATTCAAGTTCGTATAAAGGTTCTTTTCAATTACCATTTTAAATGATAATTCTCTTTCATTGATTAGTAAATAATGTAAGTAATCTAAAAATACCGTCCCATATTTATCAGCCAGATAAAGCATTATTTCTTCAAATTTCAGTTCCAAAATCTTTTGAGAGATAGATTGTTGCAAACCAAAAATCTGTTGGAGCGAATGAATATAATGGATGATAAAATTGTCTTTCTCTAAGAGGAAATAAGGTATATCCGTTATCTTTTTATCTGAGGCATTCTGACTGAAAGAATGGGAATGTTTCAAGAAAAAATCGGTGATGTTTTTGTGAGAAAAGAAGAAGAGTAAACAACGGTATGAGCTTACACCTACCAGTTCGGTAACCAAAACATTATTAGATGTGATAAGTAGCGATTGTGTTTCATTGATTGAAATGATATCATTAGAAAAGTGAATGTTTTTTTGACCATCCAATAAGAAACTGAATACATTTTTATTCAGGCCAATCTTGTTTCTAGAACCGTTCTTATACACTTCGTAATTGAAAATTTGCAAATCCGAAGTATGAGTTTCGTTATGTTCCCATAGATCTTCGGGAAGGTTTGTAATGTCCATCGTCAAAATTAAATTGATTTTTTACGGAGTGTTCTTTGGTTGTGTCATTAAAAAATTCGTTCCAAAAGCGATTTTAGCCATTTGAGTTTTTTCTTGCTGTAAGAAGGGTACTTGATAACGCCTTACCACCTGACGAATAGATAAGCTCAAAAAGCTGTTGCTTTCTTTCATCCATCTTTTTCGGGAATATTTCCAAAAGTTTTTCCGAAACCTTTTCTGCAAAGCTATCTAAGCTTGTAAGGTCTTCTTTAGAAATATCCCAAAAACCTGCGGGAAGCCGAATCTCATCTTTTCCAAAATCTGTCCCGTTGTATCCGAGCCGGTATTCGGCACCGAGCAAGGTAAGACATACCATAAAAAGCTTTGTTTGCTTTTTGAAAATATACCGCCTTGCTTTTTTATCCAGATTAAATAATTCGGCTACCAATGGTTCCTGATCTGTACAGCTAAACATAATGTCCACTCTTCCATCGGGAAAAATAATGACTTCTTTATCTTCATCGGTATGATTGGCGCATAGCAGGAAACTCTCCACAAAACCGGAGAGCCGTTTGTCAGGAACAATTTTTATGTACTCAAAATCTTGCATCGTTTTTATGTGCATCTGACCTGGGAAGAAATATTGGATATTCTTAATCAATCTGTCAGATGAATTATATATGCAAAACTAACAAAAAAAAACAGTCTAAAATACACCACCACACGCGGCAAATGCTGAGTGTGGTGGTGTAAGATTTTACCATTAATGAGGTCGTATGGGCTGTTACAACTCATAGATTTCTTTTAATGCTTCTTTCAATGCCAAAGGTTTTCTTCCCAAAAGGTTTTCCAGATCGTTTGTTACCTCTTCAAACTGGTGGTTTTTCTGATCTTCGGCAAAACCGGCGGTTAGTAAAATGGCAAATTCGGGAACGCCAAACTGCTTTAGTTTTTCGGTAAACTCTGTTGGGGCGGCATTGGTGTAAGAAACCGATTTGCCTGAACGATTTAGTAACCTAACCTTGTCATTTTAAGCCCAAAACTTGTCGGACACCTACTTCCAAATTTTGCCTCACGTTTTATAAACCACTGTATATGAACGGTCTTAACCGTTTTGCTTATTTTTGCTTTCTCCTAATATTTTTAGCTAAAAAATCGACTTTCACCGCTACATATTCGGCATAGCCACGGGCATTTGGTGAAAGTGCAAAAACCGCTTCGCCTACTTCAAAACCATCGGCACCTTCCGTTTTTTCTACAATTTCGCCAGATATATCCCAACCTATGGAAAAGATGAAAGCTGAGAATGCCAGTTTTGAAACTGGAAAGGCTGCTCTGCAAAACTGGTACAACAATGATCGCGGGGAATCGCTTTTTGCGGAACTGTCATTTAATTTTAAAAAAAAGTATGAGGAATAAAATAAAAAAAAGATGGAGTACAGTTTTATTGTTTTCATCTGCCCAAGCTCTTTTTCAGACGGGCTCTATATTGGTTATGGCTTTATCTGGTCTTGTCGGTTTAGAGATTGCGCCAGAGAAAAGTCTGGCTACGCTGCCCATTGCTATGATTTCAGTTGGAACCGTTCTTATGATGATTCTCGCTTCTCTTATTATTAAAAGATGGGCCAGAGAAAAACATTTCTTATTGGGACAATCATCGGCGTGCTTGCGGGAATGCTTTCATTTTACGCTATTTTAAAAAACTCATTTGTTCTATTTGTTTTAGGAAACACCCTTATAGGAGTCTGCCAGGCTTTTACACAATATTATCGTTTTGCAGCCGCCGATTCGGTTCCTCAGAAGATCAAAGGAAAAGCAATATCATTTGTGATCGGAGGCGGAGTTGTGGCCGCAATTGCGGGACCGGCCTTAGCCAGATCTACCCAGAATATTGGCGCGGTTTCATTTGCCTATTCCTTTTTATCCATCTCTTTTTTGAGTATCATTTCTTTTCTGGTTAATTTTGGTCTAAAAGAGAAAAAACGTATAACGGCGCAGCAGAAGGATTTTCAGTTTAAGCAATCAAGACCGCTGGGGGAAATTATGGGACAGAATAAAACCATTTTGGCTTTATTATCCTCGGCAGTAGGATATTCCGTGATGATAATGATTATGACCGCAACACCTTTGGCAATGCACCACTGCGGCTATTCCGGCGATGATTCGTCTGTTGTGATACAGTGGCATGTGCTTGGAATGTTTGTGCCTTCTTTTTTTACCGGCACTTTGATTGAGAAATTTGGCACGGGCAGAATAATTCTGTCTGGTGTAGGCATACTGTTTTTGCATTTATATCTGGTTCTGACAGGCACTGATTTTCTTCATTTTGTGTCCGGTCTTATCTTTCTTGGAATAGGCTGGAACTTTATGTTTGTAGGCGGCTCAACTTTATTGTCAAAGGTATATCGAGAAGATGAAAAAGAAAAAGTCCAGGCTTTTCATGATTTTTTTGTTTACATTATCATGAGCATTTCGAGCCTTTCAGCAGGAGTCCTTCTGAGCAGGTGGGGATGGAAAGGAGTAAACATAGCTGCAATTCCAATGCTTCTAATTGTTCTCGGGGCTTTTGCAATTATGAAAGCGAAACATAAAAAGAGAAAAAAGAGTGGCTGGTTTTTAACGCCAAGAAAGCGAAGCATTTCAAACAAATAAAAAATGGCGCCAAATTGTCTTCAATTGGCGCCATTTGGCTTTGTGACCTCTACGGGACAAATTACAATAAACTTTTTGGAAGATTTGAAGAGATTGGCTTACTATAAGTAGTGCCTGTCTTTGATTGGCTTTGCATTTTTGGTTTAGATGTACCGTTGGGGATTGTTATATAAATAATAAAAACTCAAGTATTATATGGCTGTACACAGATATACAATTGTACAAATATTATTGAGGATTCATAAAGAATGTTTTAAGTTATGGCGGGATTGTCTTTCTTTGGCCTTATGAAATAATTAATTGTTGTTCCATTGGAGCTAAAAATTGGTTTATTTCTCCTTGGAATACTATGATATTGAAATCGCTTCATAATGATATTTCATGTGACAAACGAGATGAGTTTGTCAAATATATACAACATTGAAAACACCGAGTAACAAAAATTTTGTTACTTTCATAAATTAAAATCCTTAAAATGAGTATAAATTTAATGCCAATAGTGGAAGCTGTATATAATCATTACAGTGAATTTCCATATGTAAAATTGCTTATACGATATGAATTCTCTCCATCTGGAAGTTACAAGTTTTTGGTACGATATATTTCAGAATCGGGAGAAACAGTTTCTACAGAAATAGATTCTGATCCTATTGATAATGAACTAGAAAAAATTTCGGAATATTTTGAAACACTAATTAAAACCGCAGAAAAATTTAACCGTTTTATCATAGAAATAAACAAGGACAAAACATATTCTCACAGACTTTATTGGGATTTTAAAAAAGAGAAACAGGATTGGTTAAATACGGCGGAAGTTTTCTATCAGTGGGTAAATCAGGCTATGATGTCTATGATATTTGAATATGAGAAAGATAATGCGCTTTTGTCGGTGCAGTATGATGAAGATGGCGACTTAGAATATTTAAGTTCGTGGGACAGCGGTGTATTTACCTTTCATGTGAATGATAAAGAGGAACTAAAACACAGTGTATTGCTTACAAAGGATGGAAAGGAAAGAGAATTAGCGATGCCTTTGAAAGATTATTTTATTCATGGAATTCTGGAACACCATAAAGTAACCAATACTGATTTGGCCGATGTGTGGAAACCTTGGAATACCATGAAACTAAAGTCACTACATTACGATATTCCCTATGATAAAAGGGAAGAGTTTGTGCGGTACCTTTAGTTAACTTATTTGGAATTACTACTTTTATTATCAAAAAATTACGATAAACGAAAAGAGAAAAAAATCCTATATCCTTAACGGGATTTCGAACCATCGTTCAGCTTCGATTAATTCTCTGATAGCGCCACTTTAAGACTGTTTATTTCAAACAGACTAAGAATTTCTTGCGAAAAAAAAAATCGAACCGCAAATATTAGGCTGTAAAGGCTTGAAAAATCCACACATAAGGGAATAAAAAAAGAGACAACTATTTGATAGTTGTCTCCTTAAGTGATCTACGGGACAAATTACAATAAATTTTTTGGAAGATTTGAAGAGATTGGCTTACTACATGTAGTGTCTGTCTTTCATTGGCTTTATAATTTTGGTTTAGATGTACCGTCGGGGATGGATGTAAGAATTATAAAAACTCTATTGATTCATGGCATTAAACTAATATTTAAATTTACAAATTTTATGGAGGATTATAAAACAATTTTTTATGTTAGGGTAAGTTTGTCTTTCTTTGGCTCTATGAATAATTACTTGATTGCTGAGATATAAATCAATTTTTGTGGCCCAATCGAGCAGCAAGCTATAATCGAAAATATGAGAAGCAACAAGACAGTTCTCGAACCATTTATAAATGGAGTTTAACTGCTTTTTAATATTGCGGCCGTTTCAGCGGCAATTTTCTGCACAAGACCTAGCGTCACTGAATTACCTATCTGTTTGTAAAGGCTGCTTTTTGAAATTTCGGGAAAAATAAATTGGTCAACGGGAAATCCCTGCAGGGCAAAACATTCTCGGGGAGTCAGTTTGCGTATGCCGTAAGAATCTTTTATTATCGGCACATTATGGCCGCCCGTGCCCATGTTTGCTGTTAATGCTGGACAGACACTGTTTTTGTTTTCCTGGACATAAGTCCTGCGCCACTGATAAACCGCGGTATTTCGGGTGACATTTTTTTCAAGCTTTGTGTAGATAGAACTCTTGGCGGAGTAATAATAGCATTCCAGTTGTCTCTCTGTTTCCAGAAAATCCGCTACAGTTTTTGTCAAAGGTATTTTCTTTGGAAATTTAAATCTGAAGTGATTCGCTACCTGTAAAGGATCGAAACAGACGATGAAAATCCGTTCCCGATTCTGCGGTATATTGGAATGGGTCATTGTGTTGAGGACTTTATAAAATACCTTGTAACCCAGATCCCCTTCAAGAATGTCGAGTATTGTTTTGAAGCTCCGTCCTTTGTCGTGTTTTACTAAATTTTTTACATTCTCCAGTACTACTGCTTTTGGCCTGTGTTTTTCAATTATTTTTTTATTTCAAAAAATAGCAATCCTCTGCTGTCTGAGAATCCTTTCTGGAGTCCGGCAATTGAAAAAGCCTGGCAGGGAAATCCTGCACAGAGCACATCAAATTTAGCTGGAATGGAATCCTTAACGTCCTGCAGCATGATATCACCTAGAGGCATCTCACCGAAATTTGTAAAATATGTTGTTTTAGCCGCCTTGTCCCATTCACTGGAATACACGCATCTTCCGCCAGCAGACTGCATTGCCATTCGGAAACCTCCAATGCCTGCAAATAGGTCTATAAAGGTAAAAGAGGTTTTCTCAGATGACGAAAATGGAAAAGACTTTACCTCAATTGATTGTTTTGGTAAGGCATTATTTTTACCAGCGGAATTAGAGTATATCATATCTGCATTTTTTTCAACACTTCGTTGTCAATTATGAATTAGACGATGATTCAAACTTATTTTGTTTTATGGCTCAAACGATATGATGTCTTTAATTGTCTCTAATTTCCGCCATTTGGCGGCAATAGAGTTCGACCGCAAGAATTGCAGTAAATTTAATGGTAAATTTGAAAATAATGTATTGGATATTCTGCGGGCATCCTAAAGGAATAATTATTATAACCTGTTAAATGCAGCAAGCACTGCCGATACCTCGAGCAGAGAAATTTCTGTAGGCTGTTTAGTTAGACGAACTGCTTTGCAGGCAGCCGATGCCGCTCATTTGTTCTGGAAATTTTATTAACGCAGCTGACAGCGTAAAAAAGAACAAGAGCCAATTTATTTTTTTATTTTTATTATTTTTATTGAATTGGCTGCACAAAGCATTTGAGCATAAGGGTTTCAACGAAAGTTAAAAATCATCAATCAGATCTAGTATGATAATTTTTTTTAGTTAATTTTTTGCGATATGAAAACACCGGAAGAATTATATAGAGAGCTTCAATTAATGAGTCTGGGTTCAATGAGGAACTACACATGCATTCTTCTCACTGATACCTCCAACTATAAAGTTCATGGGACAGGTGTGTTTATCCAGATTCAAGAGCATTATTTTCTTGTATCAGCCGCTCATGTTTTTGACAGGTACAGGGATTTATTTATTTTCTTATCGGAAGATTATGAAACGATCAGGCCAGGCGGGACAACTTTTTATATTGGTCCTGCAAATAGGGAGAGAGATGGAGTAGATGTGGCGGTCTTGAAACTCAATGATAATTGCGTCCAGCATATTTTAAGAAGATACAGTTTTGTCCAGGCAGATGATCTTGCAATCAACCACACATTCAAAGACGGGGAGTGCTACACTTTTCTTGGTTACCCTGCAACAAAGTCTAAAGTTTTGTACAAGACCGATATTTTTGATGCCACCACGTTTTTTCATTTTACTTCGCCGGCGAAACTCGATCAATATTCTAATTTAAATCGAAATCCGGCAGTTAATGTTGTTGCCCACTATAATAAAAAATCTGCGTATAACAGCAGGAATGGCACCTTTGGAACTGGACCAGACCTTCACGGAATCAGCGGGTGCGGCTTGTGGTATACGGATCCTTCGCATTTGATTTCGGGAACTGTAAAGCCAAAATTAACTGCAATAATGACCGATTGGCCTGTCAAAAACCGATCTGTGATTATCGGGACCCGCATTGATGTTATAACCGGAATCATAAAGAAATATCTTGACGTCGATTTTCCTGAATCTTCGGTTGTAAGGGTACATTAAAATGTGGTGTAAAATATTGATTTTAGCAAAAATCTTTAGATTGATTGGCTCTCCAGAAATAAGAGAAATTGAGATATCAGGTAATTCTACCTGCGTTTTTTTCTGTTTTATTTTAATAAGTTTGGCCAGCTGCATATTTTATTCTGCGCCGTCTAAACTTAAATAATGCTTTAATTATAATTTATAATAATGAAAGACTACTTTCAAAATGATGTGCCCATACTGCTAAAGCTGTCAGAGCATAAAGAACTGCTGGACGGCTTTCCCGGTGAAAGCGGAGATTCGCAGTTTGATGCGAGACTGATTTATAACCAGAGAAGACCTGAAGAGGCGCAGCTGATTATTTATTATAAGCCCTCTGATCATCTGTACGAGAAATTCAGAGCACTTGCAGAAGCAGGAACCAGCATCCTGGACTTGGTAAATCCTGCATTATCGCCATATAAATGGGTGAACCCGGAGTTTTTTGAGTTTTCTGAAAGCTCTCTGATAGATTTTCATGGAACTAATTATTTCGATCATGACAAGAAATCCGTCATACTGGTTATTCGAAATTTCTGTCTTTTCCAGAATGGAAGGTATGCCGCTGACGCAAGATTCAGCCTGGCAGACAATGCCATTTCCCATCTCACAGGATATATCCAGTACGGCCAGCTTGGAACTTATGATTCAGATGACAAATTCATTGAACGGAACCATAACAGATGGACCAGGTTTGGTCCTGTCGAATTTATGCTTTCATTAAGCCATTCCTATAAACAGGGCGAACCAAAGAAGGATTTTGTAATAACCAGAGATGCACAGCTGGCTCTAAGGGATGACAGCGAAAAAGTTAAAGATCTGGAGCTGCTTTCCCTCGGAGAAGACTTATGCCTGCTGATGTCCCTGTACTGGGAGAAGAACATTGATTTTTTCAATGCCCTGCTCAGGGTGAATGATAGGGATAATTTTGGCACCAGAGAAGTCTTTAAGCTTTCCGGCGAAAACTTTGATTCCTCGCAGGAATTTCATTTGAAGGACAAATATCAGAATATTTACGATTTTGCAGATTCGGTAAATTTTGAGAAATTCCAAACTTTCAGGGAGCTTATACAGGAGGCTGTTCCCAGACTCGTAAGGATAAAGCACCTTGATGATATTTCAGCTTTCATGGTTCTTTACAACATCGTTGAAAAGTTCAGGAACTATTTTCTAAATGAGCCCTTGGACGGCAGTGCTTTCACTGTCAAGGAAGAATATGCTTTTACAGGATCAGAAAGCTCTATTAATAAGTTCATAAAAAAGAAGATAAAAGAAATCGGTGAAATAGTCGCGGACGCAGATAAACAGGAATTTGATTCTAAAGCTTTTGAGAAAGTATCCTTTATTAAAAAGACCGGCCTAATCGATCAGTTTGAGGGTTTTATAAAATATCTCCATCTGGATCCGAACGATTATGATGTGGAATTTGGCCAGCTTATTAAAGTCAGGAACCTGATTTATCATGGAAATCCGCCCGACAGGGATTTATCGCTCTGTAATAAGGAGCTTAAAGCGCTTGTCTATGATATCATACTTGCCATTATTGCCTGATACTTTTTAGCATTCCGCTTGTGATGCCTTGGGAGCCTATTTTAAATATCGGAGCAGCCAAAATGGAAGGGAAAACGATTATTGACCATCAAAACCATTCGCCTGCGCTTTATGTCAGCAGAAAAAGAGACAATTATTGGTTAATTGTCTCTTTAATAAATGTGAAGATTTTTCAGCGAAAGAATATCGCCTAGTATGTTGTTATTTAGTTCCTTGCAACTGAGAATACCGGAAGGCTTTCAATCTGTATGGTCTGCGTTGGATATGCAAGCTCAATTCCTTTTTCTGTAAAGGCACTGAAAATTTCAAGATAGACGGCCTGCTGGGCGTCCATATAGAAATTGTAATCCGGGTCATCGACGTAGTAGACGAATTCAAAGTTAAGGCTGAAATCCCCAAAACCTGAAAAATGCCCCCTGTCATAGCTCAGTTTATCTTTCGAGGCTATTATTTCTCCAACAATACCGGGAATGTCCCTAAGCTGCATGTCAGTGGTCTGGTAGGTGACACGGATTGCGAAAACAATCCTTCTTCTTTCCATCCGTTTGAAGTTGCGCAGCCTGGAGTTGGTCAGGTCTGTATTGGAACAGACAAGCTGTTCTCCGTTCAGGGTTCTGATTCGGGTGGTCTTAATCCCGATATATTCGATAACGCCGCTGTCTGTGCCCACCGTTACAAAATCTCCGATTTCAAATGGACGGTCAAAGAAGATGACAAAATAGCTGAAGAGATCTCCAAGCACGGTCTGTGCCGCAAGCGCGATAGCGATACCTCCGACACCCAGACCCGCTACAATGGTTGTCACATTGTAGCCCATATTATCAATCAGAAATACGGCGCCTAATAGCCAGATGATGATATTGACTATGGCGATAAGCCCGCCTGCCTGCTTTTCTTTGCTTTCGCTGTCCTGGTCGCGTTTGATAAAGGACAGCACGAATTTTTTGAAAGCGGCAATTATTATTTTGATTACAAAAAAAGTGATGGCAATCATATATGCCGTATGAAGAATTTTTTTTGCCCTTAGGCCCAAGGCCAAAGTCTGCAGGGCAAAATAAACGGTGCTTATGTACAGCAGGGGAAGAATGTTCTTCTCAATGACTTCCATTGCGAATTCATCCCAGGATGTGGCGGTTGCAGCTGCCCATTTTTTGAGCCGCTTGAAAATGTACACTTTGAATATTTTTATAATCGCGAAAAGGACAATTATAATTATCAGTGCTGTGAGCCATTTAGATATTGTGTTTCCCCAAAGCGGGGTGGTTAAAATCTCATTCATGATCTTTGATTTAATTGTGTTAAAGAAATGGATAGAGGTATGCAGTGCGCAGCGTAGTTATCTGTCTTGGCAGAAACTGCTCCAAATCGAAATCCAGCAGATATTTCTGCTATTGGATCCTGTATCCGATGCAGATTACAGTTTCGTCAGCATTTACAGCATCTGCATCTGTTTTATAAAGTACGGTGCCCGACTCGGGCGCTCTGAGAGTTTTTTTCCTGTTGCCGAAAATATCGGTCAGATAGCCTATCTTCTGGCTTTCTTTGATTTTATCCCCTGGCTTAATGGAGCTGCAGAATATGCCCTGAAATGGAACCTTTATACAGGCCTTTCTGTTATACCTGGATTTCTTTGCGCGGGAAGGCTTTGTTGTGCCATTGTTGTAGATTTCCAATTCTGCCATAATCCTGTAAAGCGTTTCTTCAGCCGGTGGCTGGCTGGAGGATCCCTGTTTTTCATATCCGCCTAATGTCATGCTCAATGACGGAATTCCCAGCCTGACCGCCTGCTTCACGGCACATTTTGAAGGCTCTCCTGATGAGAGCGGGTACGGATGGCTCAGGATGGTGCCGAGTCCGCTTGCTTCGCTCAGGCGGTACGCCAGCATTGTCTGCTGCATGAATTCCGCATTGTCGTAGTAGCACATAAAAGCTATCGGTTCACTGCCGCAATAGCAGCCGTTCAGCTCCAGAAATACATCAGTGGCGTCAAAGACACCAGTCGAAATAAAATCGGCGATCAATTCTGCCGCGGTTCTCTTGGCGCTGCCCGGAAAAGCATCGGAAAGATGGGACATTCGCATGTTGTGGGATTGGGAGCTGCGGCCGCTGTAGCGCTGCACATCAGCGTCGGGAATTATAATGAGGTTTCCCTTGAGCTTTTCAGGCATTATCTCACGGCGAAGCTGCAGCAGGGAAGCGGCGGCGGAAAATCCGCCTTCGCGGATTCCGGCGGCTAGGGTAAGGGTTGGACCTTTTTCACGCCCCCTGATTAGGGTCACGGGAAGATCAGCCCAGACCGAATCCGAGGATTTCAAACAGATGACCGTATCGGTTATGGAAGCATCCTGTTTTTCGAGGTATCTCTTAAGCGAGTTTTTTTGTGACTGGGCGCTATGGACTGCCAAAAGTGATATAAAAGAAAGAATTAAATTTTTCATTGCATTAAATGATCGATGATTATTCCGGCTGAATACAGAATAGCCATACTGATTTGCAGACCGTCGGCGGGTCTGGTTTTAATTGGTTTAAACAGGTTTTCAGCTGTATTGGAAAGCGCGGCGGGAGTGCGGGCTGCCATAGTTTTACAGGGCATATCAGACTCTTGAAGCCGAATGCTAAAAAACGGGCTTTTCTCGTAAGCCGGCACTTTTTATATATGATCTTGCAGCTGGATAGGTCGCTGTTTTACAGGCTGGAAATCGCAGGTTGCAGCAGAGAACATAAAAAACGGCCTTCTTTTACGATGTGATGAGCGTACTATCGATAGTTAAGCCAGCGAATCGGTAAATTTGAAACTGAATTTTGAGTCTAAAAGAAATGGAGTCTGTAGAGGGAGTTTTTTGAAGCGTCTGCAAATGCAGTGTTCAGCTTAAAATAGGCGGTGCTTTTGCTATGAGGAAGCGATAGCGCTTCATCAGTAAATTTTTCTGATAGCGATTTTAATAGCGCAGGGGTTTTATGCTTTTCTTTTTTGTCCTGGGAAGAAGCGCTTATGCGGATTTTCTTTTTGCTATGGGGCGCATCTACGGCGCACTGGTGGGCTTTCCTGCCTGAAATATTCTGCATCTCGGCGCAATCGGCAAGCACGGAAGAGACGCTGTGGATTTCAACGCCGTAAAGCATTCGCATGGCAAGGAGCGCCATTATCAATATGCCTTTAAAATGCTTCATGCTTGAGGGGAAATGCTGATTTTAATTGTTTGTTCCGGCCAAATATAACGCATTTTAAAGAAAATCAGCCGGCATAAAAACAAATATAGCAAAGATTTAACTTCGTCCATTTGTGCAGTAATGCCTATCCAATATTTAAATGCAGTGTCCGCAGCAGAGTGCAAAAATAATGCTGCGGACCGATAAAGGAAAATGCTTTTTCGTCCTTTTTCTATTCTATGGCTAAAATGGCGCGCTCTTCGGGTTTGCTTGACCACTGCACCTGCCAGACACGGCCGTCAAGCTGGTCCAGCAGAATGAAATTGTATATATTGGTGGTGGGGCTGAGGACAAATCTGCTGTTTTTTTCCTGATCGGGTGCGGCGAGCGCCTTGAGCGAAAGGGGAGACTCGAACCTGTTTTTTCCAGTGTCCCACTGGACCTGCCACATCTGTCCGTTTCGGGTGTTGAGTTTGATATAGGTCCACATATTGTTTGTGCTGTAAAGCCTGTATGCAGCGTCGATGCAGGGAAATGCATTGGTGCCGGAAGAAGGCTGGTTCTGGGCGGATGCGCTTATAGCCATTGCGAAGAACAGAAGAGAAAATAAAGTTGTTTTCATAATTTTCAGATTAGTTAATCAGCGGTAAATTAATGTTTTATAAAAAAAAAACAAATAACGTGCCGAAATTTGAGTGATCTCCAAATGCAAGAGGCTCAGGTGCGCTTTACGGTCTGAGCCGATAATTAGCGGCAGTATCTGGCGTAGGGCGAGAAATGCTAAGAAAAAAAATGGTAAATTCGCCTTGCACTGCAGCATTTCCTAGTGTATAAACTTGAAGAAAAACTGTAATGCCCAGTTTTAAATATTAACCTAAAAAACATCAGATTGCCGACAAAAGATTATTTAAAGTTTTTATTGGAAGGGAAACATCTTATTGTAAATAAGAACGACCATTATAACGCTGCCATGCTTGGGCAGATTTCGGAAATAGAGGAAAATGCAGTAAAATTTTTGTGGCACTCAATAGCTCCGGACGCCATGGCAAAAGGAACGGTCAGATATACAATAGAGGAGTTTGAGCAGCAGGTCGATCCGTTTTTAATTGTTGACAGGCGCCGTTCATTCGATTCGGGTCCATATCTTGATCTGCAGAAGAAGATCAGAAAAAATTGGCATATATTTATCAATACGCTGCATTTCTCTGACCAGTACCGATTAAAGACCGCTGAGTGCATCAATGTATTGGTTAAAGAACTTGGGGTTTCCGTGTCGGATGCAGAGGGAATAATTAAATCGCATATCGCACTCAATTCATTAAGATATGTCAAATTGAAGAGGGATGAGTTTATTGCTTTGAGTCCCGACAGGATCGAACTAGAAAACAAGAAAAGATATCTTTCCTCCATCTCAAATGAAATAAAGAGCCAGAGCGAGA
The DNA here is from genome assembly GCF_004119495.1 of Flavobacterium sp. YO12. Classification (GTDB taxonomy): domain Bacteria; phylum Bacteroidota; class Bacteroidia; order Flavobacteriales; family Flavobacteriaceae; genus Flavobacterium. The sequence continues at coordinate 80,048 of NZ_NRQU01000001.1, read as the reverse complement.
GGATCAATTATGTAATAAGCCACGGACAGACTGTTGGAAATTATAGAGAGCAGCTTTTTATTTCCGTACTTCGAAAATATGTGCCAAAAAAGTTTCATGTGGCTACAGGATTCATCGAGGGCAGCAGCAAGCAGATCGATATCATAATTTACGACCAGCATAATTATATTCCGGTTTTTAGAGAGGATGATCTGGTCGTGGTCAAAAAGGAGGCCGTGATTGCCGTAATCGAAATTAAGACGACCCTTGATTCCGGTACACTGGCAGATTCGCTGGAGGGAATAGATAAAATATTCGACTCAGGTATGAGCTCCGTACCTTTCTTTAAAGGCATATTTGCATTTAACACTGATTTGACAAATAAATCGGCGGCTGTAACTATAGGCAATTTCTACAAAAAAAATGAAATCGCTGCAATCCATCATCATCTGGATGTGGTGTGCGTTCCCAATGCAGTTTGCGCGTATATTGATTACAGCGGGATTGATGCAGAGCAGTGTTCTTCTCCAGTATTATATACAGTTGAAGATTCAAAAGGATTCAGCGTTGGGGAATCTTTTTTCCTCCAAAGGCTTTTTGCCTTTCTTGAAGTTGAGAATTCGGCAAAAAAAATCAACGGATTATACTTTAGCGAACTTCGCGAGACCGCGGAGTCATCTCCATACGGAAGGCTGACGGAGGAGAATTGGCTGCCGTACAAGACTTTTTTTACAGAAGACAGGAGCACCGCTCATCTGGATCTCGATGACAGTGAGATAATGGAGATCCAAATCAAAAACGTTAAAGAGCGCATCAGAGATGTCAGGAAATGGATGGACGGAGCCGTTGACAGGGAGTATTTGATTGAAAAATATAATAACATTGCTTACTAGCTTTGCAGGCGTATTGTGGGAACTACTGCACTGAAAAGGCAGTTTAATCTCATAAGAAGTTTATTTTAAATCAATTAAGCAGTATGAGTTTAAAGTTTAGAAGAGCAGAAGCGCACGATCTGCCCGAAATCATCAGGCTCCTTTCTGATGATGCCCTTGGGCAGCACAGGGAGGATTTCCAGCTTCCTTTACCTCAGGCCTACATAAAGGCGTTTCAGAAAATTGATGCTGATCCCTCGCAGGAACTTATCGCCGTCACTAATGGGGCTGGAGATCTGGTCGGAACCATGCAGCTGAGCTATATCCAGTATCTTACCTATCAGGGCGGAGTAAGGGCGCAGATAGAGGCGGTCAGGATAAGGAGGGAAGACCGAGGAAAGGGATTCGGAAGGCTTATGTTCGAGTGGGCCATAAAGCGTTCAAAGCAGAAAGGGGCACATGTGGTCCAGCTGACCACAGACAAGAAAAGGCCAGAGGCTTTGAGGTTTTACGAGAGCTTGGGCTTTATGCCGACCCATGAGGGAATGAAGCTTCATATATAAATATTGCATTGCCGGTATGAAGGCAATTATGTCTTCATTAAGCGGAAGAAAAGAAGAAAAGCAATTTTTTTTACCTAATCTGTCGATAATTCAGAATGTCTACAAAATTGGGTTGTTACTTTGTGTAACATAAAATTATGAAGGAATTAATCCTTGCCTGAAATCCGGATATGCGGCAGCGGGTAAGTTTTTAGTTTGCTTACAATGTAGCGGGTCACTTTGCAATCGGATTGCATAAACTATTTTATACATTTGTCCCATGAGATGGAAAACAACAATATTATTACTTTACATTCTAGGGCTGCTTGCAGTTCCATGCAGTGATGTATACAATAGCTGTATTTCCTCTAAAACTGCGCAGAAAGAGCTGTCGCATAATCACAGCAGTGATAATGACGACCACTGTTCGCCATTCTGCCAGTGTTCGTGCTGCAGTGTTTCGGTAATAAAGTTCAGCTTTAAAATGCCGGACCTTAATCTTCCCCAGCAGCCTATCAGTTCAAGGAATACTGTCCTAAAAGACTGCCAGGTAAATTCAAGCTATACCGGCAGCATCTGGCAGCCGCCTAAATTTTCCGTTTAGATTTTTTCGTAGTGCGCATACAGCGCAAAGTGATTTCCGGCAGGCATCTAATGTCCTGCAGGGACTGACAGTGCTTTTCCGTAACCATTCGGAATGCCCGTGCGCACTTCATACTTTCCCCATACATCGATGGGTGAACAGTCTATTTTCTAAACGTTAAAATTAAATGCATAGTGTTAGATAGTATAATTAAATTCAGTATTAAAAACAAAATCATTATTGGCTTAATGACTTTGGTCCTCATATTATGGGGCTCATGGAGCGCAACCAAACTGCCCATAGATGCCGTTCCTGACATCACGAACAATCAGGTTCAGATTTTCACAAGCTGTCCTACCCTTGCAGGCCAGGAGGTGGAGCAGCTGGTGACATTTCCAATTGAGCAGAGCATTGCCACTGTTCCAAAAATCCAGGAAATCAGAAGCATATCAAGATTCGGGCTCTCGGTAATTACCGTTGTGTTCGATGATGAAACGGATATTTACTTTGCCAGACAGCTTATCAGCGAAAGATTAAAGGAGGCAACCGACAGAATCCCCCAAGGGATAGGAACTCCGGAAATGGCTCCCGTGAGCACGGGTCTGGGCGAGGTTTACCAGTATATAATCCATCCTAAAAAAGGAAGCAAGAATAAGTATAATGCCAAAGACCTGCGCACGATGCAGGACTGGATTGTGGCAAGACAGCTCTACGGAACACCCGGCATTGCAGAGGTAAACAGTTTCGGCGGCGAGCTGAAGCAGTACGAGGTTGCCGTTAACCCGGAAAGGCTCCGCGCCATGGGGGTAAGCATCCCGGACATCTTTACGGCACTTCAGAAAAACAACCAGAATACCGGGGGAGCATATATCGATAAAAAACCAAATGCCTACTTTATCAGAGGCATAGGTCTTGTGACTTCTTTGGACGACGTCAAAAAGATCGTGGTTAAAAATACAGGAGCCGCTCCGATCTATGTGAGCGATGTTGCCGAAGTGAGATTCGGAAAAGCTGTGCGCTACGGAGCCCTGACCTATAATGGGGAGGTTGATGCCGTTGGGGGCGTTGTGATGATGCTGAAGGGAGAAAACAGCAACGAGGTGGTGAAACGCATCAAGGAGAAACTGCCTACGATCCAGAAATCGCTTCCTGCCGATATTGTAATCGAGCCGTATCTTGACCGTACGGATCTTGTGGGCCGTGCGATCAGCACCGTTGAGAAGAACCTTGTTGAGGGAGCCCTGATCGTAATTTTTGTATTGGTTTTATTCCTTGGAAATTTCCGAGCTGGACTGATCGTGGCATCTGCCATCCCTCTGGCCATGCTTTTTGCGCTGGGGCTTATGAATGTATTCGGGGTGAGCGCCAATCTGATGTCGCTTGGAGCAATTGATTTTGGTCTGATTGTCGACGGTGCGGTCATCGTTGTGGAAGCTACGCTGCATCATCTGGCCATGCGCAAGTCGCTGAACAGCCTGACGCAGGAGGAGATGGACGACGAAGTTTTCGAGTCGGCGTCGAAAATACGTACAAGCGCGGCCTTTGGAGAAATTATCATTTTAATTGTATATATCCCGATTCTTACCCTTGTGGGCGTTGAGGGGAAAATGTTCCGTCCGATGGCACAGACCGTAGGATTCGCAATCTTTGGAGCCCTGATATTGTCTCTGACCTACATCCCGATGATGTGCGCGCTGTTCTTGTCTAAAAAGCCGCAGCACAAGGAGACTTTCAGCGATAAGATGATGAACAGAATCCAGAATATCTACCAGCCGCTGCTTGCCAAAGTAATTGAAATTAAATATGTTATTGTTGGAGCAACTGGCGTTGTATTCCTTGCCGCTATATTCTGCTTTACAAGAATGGGAGGAGAGTTCATCCCGCAGCTGCAGGAAGGGGATTATGCATTCCACTGCATCCTGCCGCAGGGAAGTTCGCTGAACCAGAGCATCGAGACCTCAATGCAGGCTTCCAGGATCATCAAGCAGTTTGACGAAGTCAAAATGGTGGTCGGAAAAACCGGTGCTGCAGAGGTTCCCACAGACCCGATGCCTCCTGAGGCTACCGATCTGATGGTTGTCCTAAAACCTCAGAAAGAATGGAAATCGGGCAGGAATTATGCCGAACTAGCAGATGCGATAATGGAAAAGCTTGAAGTGATTCCCGGGGTTTTCTTTGAGAAGAACCAGCCGATCCAGATGCGTTTCAACGAGCTTATGACCGGTATCAGGCAGGATGTTGCCGTAAAGATATTCGGGGAGAATCTCGATACGCTTTCACAGTATGCCAAGGAGGTCGGACAGGTTATCCAGAGCGTCCCGGGAGCAACCTCGCCGCAGATTGAAAGGGTGAGCGGCCTTCCTCAGATCAATATAGAATATGACAGGACCAGAATTGCCAATTACGGTCTTACCATCGAAGATGTAAATGACGTTGTCAGCACCGCATTTGCAGGAAAAAGCACCGGACAGGTTTATGAAAACGAAAGACGTTTCGACCTTGTTGTGCGTCTTGACAGCGTGCACAGAAGCAGCATAGACGATGTCAGCAACCTTATGATTCCAACCAACACGGGAGTCCAGGTGCCTTTGTCGCAGGTTGCTAAAATCGACTATAAACTAGGGCCTGCCCAGATCAGCAGGGAAGCCGGCAAGAGAAGGATTGTGATCGGATTCAATGTCAAGGGCCGAGATGTGCAGAGCGTAGTGCAGGACATCCAGAAAAAGCTTTCTGAAAAAGTGCAGCTGCCTCCCGGGTATTACTTTACCTATGGAGGACAGTTCGAGAACCTTCAGGCGGCCAGCGCAAGGCTTATGATTGCGGTGCCGGTGTCGCTTCTATTGATTTTTGGGCTGCTTTATTTCACATTCCGTTCATTTAAGCAGGCTATGCTGATCTTTACTGCAATACCTATGAGTGCAATTGGGGGGATTTTTGCCCTAATGCTTAGAGGGATGCCGTTCAGCATCAGTGCCGGAATCGGGTTTATTGCATTGTTCGGGGTGGCGGTTCTGAATGGAATCGTGCTTATCGGAACATTCAACCAGCTTGAAAAAGAGGGTATGAGCAACATTTTTGAAAGGGTAAAAGAGGGCACCATCACTAGGCTTCGTCCCGTGCTTATGACCGCTATGGTGGCATCGCTGGGATTCCTGCCGATGGCCATCAGCAGCAGTGCCGGAGCGGAGGTTCAGAAACCGCTTGCCACCGTTGTAATCGGAGGTCTGGTAACAGCCACGTTCCTGACTCTTTTTGTGCTGCCTTTACTTTATATCATTTTTAATACAAAGTTTGACTTTAAAGGAAAATTTAAATTGAGAAACACAACCGCCATCATTGTATTGTTTATTGCGGGTCTCGGCTCTGCAAATGCGCAGCAGAGAATCCCGATTGAGAGGGCTGTCGAAACCGCACTGCAGAGCAACCAGCAGCTGGACATCAATAAATCTGAAATCCAGGCTGCCGGGCTGAATGTAAAAACGGCCGTTGATATCCCTAAAACAGGCGTTTTCGCTGAGAATGAGGATTTGAGGCCGTCGGACAGGACAGGGATTCTGAAAATCGGAATCTCACAGAGTTTTGCGTGGCCGGGCCTATATGCAGCCAGAAAAAGCTATTTCAAGAACCAGCTGCAGTACAGCCAGCTTAATACAGCGCTTTTGAACGCAACGATCAAAAGGGATGTGCGCACTGCCTATTACAAGCTCTGGTACCTTCAGGACAAACAGCTGCTGTACAAGCGTCTGGACAGCATCTATACGCAGCTTTCCAAAACTGCCGAGGTTCGCCTTAAGGCCGGTGACGTGGCGCAGCTGGACAAGATTGCGGCCGAAGCCAAACTTCTGGAACTAAAAGCTTTTTCGGACCAGAACAGAAAAGACATGACCGTGCAGCAGCAGCAGCTGATGATGCTCATGAACCTGAACGAATGGCTGCTTCCGGTGGAAGCGCCGCTGGGCAAAGCGGAAGTCAGCTTGTCTGAGGGCGGGAGACTGCATCCTCTGCTTACCCTTCAGGAGCAGAATGTGAAGATTGCCTCGTCAAATATTTCGGTAATCAGAAACAGCAACATGCCTGAGCTGTCGGGAAGAGTCTTCAGCCAGAGGCTTTATGGGCTGGATGATCCATATACGGGATTTTCGGCCACTGCATCATTTCCGCTTTTCGGAGCCGTATCTGCCCATAACAAGGTAAAGGCGGCAAAGGCGGAAAAGGAAGTGCAGGAAAAGAATCTTGCCTACCAGACCCAGCTTCTGGCTACGCAGAAGAATTCTTCGGCGGCAGAGATTGAAAAAAACCTTTCGCTGCTTAATTTCTATGAGACTTCAGGGCTTAAGCAGGCAGAGGACATCATCAAAGCTTCGACACTGAGCTACCGCTCGGGGGAGATCAGTTTTGCCGAGCTTGGTCAGTTTCTGACCCAGGCAGTGGGAATCCGCCAGAATTATCTTGATGTATTGAACCAGTATAACCTTTCTGCAGTGCAGTTTGACTATTTCAACAATAAATAAATAATATAACAGCCTGTGGGACAGGCACATTCTTCCCACAGGATAATTTTAAATATAGAGCATAGATGAAACTCAAAATCCAATTATTAATCGCGGCCGCTGCAATCTTCTCTCTTGCAGGCTGCGGACAAAAAAGCAATGAAAGCGAAACTGGAGCTAAAACCGAAAAGGCCGAGGGAGCAAAAGAAGAGGAGCACGGCGAGGAGGAAGCTGCCACAATTGCGGTGCTGACCAAGGAGCAGATGAACTCTGTAGGGGTTGAGCTGGGCACTATCGAGAACAAGAACCTGACCGCAGCCATTAAAGTCAACGGCGCGTTAAGGGTTCCCAACAATAACAAGGCCAATGCCACCTCTCTGTACGGAGGCGTGATCAAGACCCTTAAAGTGCAGCTGGGCGACCAGGTGCGCAAGGGCCAGGTGATTGCCACTATCGAGAACCCGCAGTTTGTGCAGCAGCAGGAGGAGTATATCACCATCAACAGCCGCATCACCAATGCGGAGCAGGAGCTGCAGCGCCAGAAAGACCTTCAGGCGGGCAATGCCGGAGCCTTAAAAAATCTTCAGAATGCCACTGCCGAGGTAAGTGCGCTGCGCGCCCGCAAGGCTTCGCTGGCTAAGCAGATCCAGCTTATGGGGATCAATCCGGCAGGGATCACCCCTTCGAATTTAAGAGCGGCATTAACGGTTACAAGTCCGGTTACCGGCACGGTAAGCGCGGAATTTGCGAAGATCGGAAGCTATGTTGACGTTTCATCTCCTGTTGTGGAGATAGTGGACAACCAGCTGATCCATCTTGACCTTCTGGTTTTCGAGAAGGATCTTCCCAAGGTAAAGGTGGGGCAGAGCGTAAGCTTCACCCTGACCAATAACCCGGCGGTTTCCTACACGGCTAAGGTGTTCAATATAGGGTCATCTTTTGAGAACCAGAGCAAGAGCGTTGCAGTGCACTGTACGGTTACGGGCAGCAAGACCGGGCTTATCGACGGAATGAACATCACTGCCCTTGTAGGGGTGGGCACTGCACTTACAGCAGCAGTTCCCAATGATGCCATTGCTGAGGCGGACGGTAAATTCTACATTTTCGTGAAAACGGACAAGAAACCCGAGGAGCATGAGGAGTCGGAAGCTGAGGGAGGCGCCGACGAGGGGGAAAAGCACAGTGCCGAAGAGGAGAAGAAAATCGATGCGGCAAGCATGAATTTTGAAAAAGTGGAGGTCACCAAAGGGGTTTCAGAAGTGGGCTATACGGCAGTTACGCCGGTTAAGGAAATACCTGCCGGATCGCAGATTGTGACCAAAGGAACCTTTTTTGTAAATGCCAAACTGAGCAATTCGGGAGGCCACGAACATTAAGAAATTGAAGGATTTAATGCAGGTTCCTGTTCGACAGAGTGTGTTTGCCTGTGATTAACCCGGATAATTGGAGACCCTCCCCCTTGGTCTTTAATTGATGGTCTCGAACGGGAAAACCTGCATTAATTTAAAAAATGCCGGCAGTCAGGGCCGATTATGAAGTATCTGCCTGCTGAAAAGTGGATCCGAATGCTGAATTTAAAAATAAGCTTCGTAAATTTACTGTAACTGCCCAGCCGATAGGCCTTGCTGCCGGTTTATTTTTAATGTAAAAATTATATGAAGAAAACAACGGAAGAAGCCTTTAACAGCAAGAACATACGCCTGACCACGATGCGTATCCTGATCTATGAGTACATGCAGACGCTGAGTGAGGCTCTGTCTCTGGCCGATATCGAGAAATATTTCCATAAGGCCGACAAGGTGACCATCTACAGGACGCTCCAGACTTTTCTGGAAAAGGGCCTCGTGCATAAGATCATGGATGAAAACCAGGCCAGGTACCGCTTATGCGCAGATTCATGCGAGCAGGAAGAGCATAATGACAGGCATCTGCATTTCTACTGCAGAAAATGCGGGCAGACCACCTGCAGGGAGGAGATCATTCTTCCCGAAAGCCTGACAGGCAGCCTGCGGATCGACGAGATCCAGATTCTGGCCAAAGGAATCTGCGAGAAGTGCCTCACTGCATCATAATTCAAATCAGATAATTGTGAACAAAGGATAATTGTAAAATTTTAATTTTAAGCTATGCTGTTAAACCGCAGAATATCAGTGCTGTACTTTGTGAGGGAAATAAGATCCCAGATTATTCTCATTGTCATTTTTGCCGCTGCAATCGGCATGCTGGATATGCTTCCCGTTTTCAGGAAAGTATCCCTTCCGCTCAGCATTCCGGCCCTTGTCGGAACGGCAGTCTCGCTGCTGCTGGCCTTCAGGACGGCACAGTCCTATGAGAGATGGTGGGAAGCCAGAATGGTTTGGGGTGCGATTGTAAACGATTCGCGCACCCTTGTCAGACAGGTAATGCAGTTCGCATCCAAAGAAAACAGCCAGATTGCAGACCAGTTTGCCGAAAGGCAGATCATCTGGGTGTATGCCCTTGGCGAAGCGCTGCGCCGCCAGCCCTTCAGCCCAAAGGTGGAAGACTATCTGAAGTTCCATAACATAACCGGGACGAACATTCCCAATGCGCTGCTGGGCAGGCATTCGCAGAGCGTTGCCGAAATGGAGCAGAAAGGGATCATAACGGATTTCAAGACCGTGCAGCTCAATGAAACCATATCTCGCCTCTGCGATCACATGGGAAAGTGCGAACGGATCAAAAATACGGTCTTTCCAAAGTCATACAGCCTTCTGGTGCACACGCTGATCTATGTTTTTGCGGCCATACTGCCCTTCGGGCTTGAGGATTCCCAGCTGGCGGTTGAACTGCTGCTTACCATCCTGATTCCGCTGCTGTTCATTGCGATTGAATCAACTGCCATAATCATGCAGGATCCTTTTGAGAACACGCCTGTGGATACGCCGATGACTTCGCTGGCGCAGACCATTGAAATCAATCTCCTTGAGATGACCGGCGCGAAGGATGTTCCCGTAAAACCTAAGAACAGCCTTTATTATGAAATGTAGCAATTGGGCTTTCTTCCAAAAATCGGAATCCAATGGATATCGGGGTTGAACTTTATATGTCAGCCAAGCTGCTGCTGGCTGCTGCCCTGGGCGGCCTGATCGGGCTTGAAAGGGAAAGGGAACAGCAGAATACGGGCGTGAGGACTTTTGCATGCATCTGCGCGGCCTCCTGCCTGTTTGTTTCCATTGCGGCCCATCTTACGGAAGATGTATCGGCTGTTGCCCGAATGCTTGCCGCCATTGCGACCGGGCTGGGATTCATAGGGGCGGGAATAATTTTCAGGGACCAGCGGAACCTGCCCAAAGGCATTACAACCGCCGCGGGCCTTTGGACCACATCAGCGGTTGGAATGGCCATAGCACTGGATATGCTTGTAATTGCCGTTTCGGCGACACTCATCATACTGCTGATTTTCAGCGTGAACCATTTTTCATGGTACAGAAGACTGGTCGATAGATTAATCAAGAGTAAAAAAAGGACTAACTAAACCAATGGACTGCCTTTTATCGGCACCGGGACACTTCAGGAAGAATGGTGCCGAATTTTTTAACCTTATAAACTATATATCATGGAACACAAACATAAATACGATAAGAACGGGAAACAGATCTGCTGCACGCAGACCGAGAAGGTGTATGTGCAGGCCGGCGCAAAGGAACTTCTGAAGGGGCACACTCCCGATGACGGCCACAACCATGCGCACAGCAGCGTCGACGGGCACAGCCATGCCCACACCGATGATGACGGCCATAACCACAGCACTGCCGAAGGCGGAGCGTTTAAGATGTTCCTTCCTTCGATAATTTCATTGGTGCTGCTGCTTCTTGCCATTTCTTTTGACAACTGGATCAAGCTGCCGTGGTTTTCGGGCACCCTGCGGTTCGTGTGGTACCTGGTGGCCTATCTGATCGTCGGATTTCCGGTTATCAGGGATGCCTTCAAAAGCATCACCAAAGGGGAGATATTTTCCGAGTTCCTTCTGATGAGCATAGCCACAGTCGGCGCCTTCATCATTAAGGAATATCCTGAAGGGGTTGCGGTAATGCTTTTTTACGCCGTAGGGGAAGTTTTCCAGACCCTTGCCGTATCAAGGGCACAGCGCAACATCAAAAGCCTTCTGGACCAGAGGCCCGATGAAGTGACCATCGTCGCAGACGGAAAGACCAAAACAATCAAAGCCGAACAGGCCCAGATTGGGGATATCATCCAGCTGAAACCAGGAGAAAAGCTTGGGCTTGACGGGGAGCTTCTAACCGACAGCGCTTCATTCAATACGGCGGCCCTTACAGGGGAAAGCAAACCGGACACCAAATCCAAAGGCGAGGCGGTCCTGGCGGGAATGATCAATCTCAACGTGGCGGCACAGGTGAAAGTCACCGCGGCCTTTACCGACAGCAAGCTCAGCAGAATACTGGAACTTGTACAGAATGCGACCTCGCAGAAGGCTCCGACAGAACTGTTCATACGCAGGTTTGCCAAGATCTATACGCCCATTGTGGTTTTTCTGGCTATCGGAATCTGCCTTCTGCCTTATTTCTTTGTGGACAATTATGATTTCAGCAGCTGGCTTTACAGGGCTCTTGTCTTTCTGGTTATTTCCTGTCCGTGCGCTCTTGTCATTTCCATACCGCTGGGCTATTTCGGCGGAATCGGTGCGGCCAGCCGCAACGGGATACTGTTCAAAGGGAGCAATTTCCTTGACGTGATGGCCTCGATCCAGAACGTGGTGATGGACAAGACCGGAACGATGACAGAAGGGGTTTTCAAAGTGCAGGAGACTGTCTTCAAGCCGGAGTTTGACAAGGATGAGATCCTGAAAATGGTCAATGCGGTGGAGAGCCAGAGCTCGCATCCTGTTGCCACGGCAATCCATGAATACGTGGGTGAGGTGGACAGCTCGATAAAACTGGAAAGCACCGAGGAAATTGCGGGCCACGGACTGAAGGCATTAATCGGCGGAAAGGAGCTGCTTGCGGGGAACTTCAAGCTTATGGACAAGTTCGGCATTTCTTATGATGTCGATCCGGCTTCGATAGTATACACGACAATTGCGGTTAGCTATGACAAAAAATATGTCGGGTATATCACGATAGCGGACAGCATCAAGGAAGACTCGCAGCTGACCATAGACCTGCTGCACAAGATGAATATCAAAGCGACAATGCTCAGCGGCGACAAGGGAAGCGTAGTGAAGTTTGTAGCCGACAAGCTGGGGATTGACAATGCCTACGGCGACCTGCTGCCGGAAGACAAGGTAAACAAAGTGAAGGAGATCAAGGCGCAGTCTGGAACGGTTGCCTTTGTCGGTGACGGAGTGAACGATGCGCCTGTGGTTGCGCTCAGCGATGCGGGCATTGCAATGGGCGGGCTGGGAAGCGATGCGACCATAGAAACGGCCGATGTCGTGATACAGGACGACAAGCCTTCAAAAATACCCATGGCCATCAATATCGGCAGGCAGACCAAGAAAATCGTATGGCAGAACATCACCCTGGCTTTCGTAGTCAAGGGCGTAGTGCTCGTTCTTGGAGCAGGCGGGCTGGCCACGATGTGGGAAGCCGTATTTGCCGATGTCGGCGTATCGCTGATTGCGATTCTGAATGCGGTGCGCATCCAGAAAATGAAATTCTAAATTGGATAATTCAAAGATTCTAAAGGCTTAAATCCAAAAGATTTAATGCTGCTGCTTAGCTGCCGGCCAGATGATATCCGCTTCCGGATAATCATCTGGCTCAGACGGCAGGGATTCTTTGTGCCCTTATCCAATCGTAATATCCATCAGAAATGCCTGCCGCAACCGCACAGGCAGAAATATCAAACGTGCAGTTTTACCGGCAGTTCATGGTAATGCAATGCCGTATCTGCAGGTATAGCGCATTGAATCGAATTTTATGCGAAATGAAAAAACGAAAGAAGAAATACTATCCCAACATACAGAAGACATCGAGGGGACAGAAGGGCAGGCCGGTTAGAAAGAAGAACAGGTATTCGGCTGTCAATATCGGAAAAACGATCATACTGGCAATTCTGGGAATTGTGATTGTTCTTGGAATTTTTGCCAGGGCAAGACATTTCATCCTGTACCACGTGCAGGACAGGCCGCATGAGCAGGCCAATGGGAAATTGACCAATGAAGGCGCCGGACGCCTTCCTGAATCCCCGAAATGAAATATATAAGAAAAATATAAAAGGCGATTGTTAATTCAAAACCGCAGGCTTTTTCGAAGGTTCTGCGGTTTATTCCATAAAAAAAATAAACCGGGCATTTAAACCAAATGATTAGCAGAATATGAAAAAGTATGCCAATATTTCCAATGTAATCCTTACCATTCTAAGGGACAATCCTGATCGTGATTTTGCTCTGGAGGAGCTTTCGGGCTTAATTTTTCCGACAGATCCGATACAAGAGGAGAAGCATAACCAGGCAGCCGTTCTGGATGTGCTGATTTTTCTGGACGACCAGAAAATGATCCTTCTGGATTTTGAGACGGACCGCTCAATGCTTGCCAAATAGAACTGATAAGATCAAGGGCGGCAGCGCGTATTTCCGGAGAGCCTTCCCCGAAGGGAAGACAGTTCCGGAAAAGCCTAATTAAGCTTTCAGACCAGCACGCTGAGTGCGGCCGGCTCTGCCGAAATTGTGCAGCTGTTGGTCCTTAATTTATAATGCTCCCCGTCGATCTGCGCATCGGTGAAGATCTTCATCGGCATTTGAATCTGCAGGCTGTTTACCAGATGGTGCTGGGCCTTCTTGAATCTGCTTACCGAGCGGTTCAGGATATGGTATCCGAGGGCTATTTTTTCGAAAAAGGAAAGCTCGGGAATGAGAACCAGATCCAGTTTTCCATCCGTCAGCAGTGCGCCTGGGGTAAGGCTCATGCTGTAGCCCATTTCATTTGAATTGGAAACAAAGACCATAAAGGGCTTTATTGGTATGACCCTGTCGTCGAAATATATTATGGCGGGCTGCGCATTATACTCAAAGGCAGCAGCAACTGCAGCCTTGATATAGGCAAAAAGCATCCTTTTTCCCGAATTCTCATACTTTTTTACAATCATCGCGTCAATTCCGATGCCGGTGTTGCTGAAAAAGTAATGCTGGTTGATTCTTCCGGCATCGATCCGCAATTTTCTTCCTTCCCTGATAATTTCAAGAGATTTTCCGATATCGCGCGGAATGTTCAGATGCGATGCCAGTCCGTTTCCCGACCCCACAGGGATGATCCCCAGCTTCACATCGGTCCCTATCAGGCGTGAAGCCACCTCATTGATGGTTCCGTCGCCTCCGCAGGCCACGATGATGTCGGGATTCTGCTCGAGCGCTTTTTCGGTGAGGATCAGGGCGTGCTTTCTGCTCATGGTGTAATCAGTGCTGATCTTATACCGGTCAGCGGGAAAGAACTGCCTGATGTAAAAATCCGGCAGGCTGTGGCGCCCTCCGCCGGAGACTGGGTTTATGATGAAATGTATGTAGGTCATTGCTTATTTTAAAAGTTTGTTTGTAAAAAGGTAATCAGCGGTCTGGTACCATGCGATGGTCTCTTCAAGAAACGGTCTGTCTATCGGCAGGGTCGTGAGGCTGTTGTCTGATTTTTTCCAGCTGTAGAAGGCCTGCTTCTTCTGGTCGGAGAGTATCATGACCCGGCTGCCTTTCATGAGCGCGAGCTTGCGGTATGTCCCCAGAAATGCCCGCTGCTCGAAATCGGGATCAAGGATGTCCCTACCGAAGAAATCGGATTCGTAGTGCCATTTGAGCATCGAAAATACGGTAGGCCAGAGATCGATCTGCGAGCACTGCTTATCCACCTTGCGGCTGGCCGTTTCGGGCATATTCACGATAAAGGCGGGGATATGGTAGTTGGCAATGTCGATCTCATCCTTTCCTGCGCTGCTGGCGCAGTGGTCGGCAACGACAATGAAGACGGTATTCTTGTACCAGGGCTTTTTGGACGCTTCGGCAAAGAGCCTTTTCAGGGCATAGTCGGCATATTTGACGGCTCCTTCGCGTCCCGTTCCGGACGGGATGTCTATCCGGCCCGAAGGATAGGTGTACGGCCTGTGGTTGGAGGTGGTCATCACGAAATTCAGGAACGGCTTTCCTTCCTTATGCTTCTGGTCGGCAGTGCTGATCATTTTATTGAAAATGTCCTCATCGCAGATTCCCCATGCATTTTCAAAGGTGACCTCGCTGTCTGCGATATTATGCCTCACTGTGCTGATGCGGTCGCTGAGCACGCTTCCGCGCCCGCGGTCATAAATGCTGAAGCCGTTGCCTCCGAAATAGGAGTTCATGTTGTCGAAATAGCCGTCGCCGCCGTAAAAAAAGCTGCAGTCATAGTTTTTGGACCTGAAGACATTGCTGATGGTGTAGAGGTCCTGGTTTTCCGGCCTTTTGACAATCGACTGTCCCGGGGTTGGAGGTATGCACAGTGTCAGCGCCTCCATGCCGCGCACGGTTCTGGTTCCGGTGGCGTACATGCCGGTGAAAAAGACGCTCTTCTGGGCAAGGCTGTCCAGGAAAGGGGTCAGGTTCTGCCTGTTTCCGAATTCGGCCATAAAATCCGCACTGAAGCTTTCCATGAGGATAAAGACCACGTTGCTGCGCTGCAGCGGCGACTGGGCGTCCTTTATGCTGCGGTGGATCGAGTAGCCTGTGGTGGCAAAGGATACCGTGCTGTCGGCCAGTTTTGATTTGACGATGCTGAACGCGCGGTCATTGCCGATGGAGGTGTAAAACTGCTCGTACTTCATCTGGTTATTGCGGAAAGCGGCAAAAAAGGAATAGATGCCCGATTTGGAAATTTCGGAATTGTAGCGGTTGGGCGACCATTCGGCCTGGCTGCTGGAGATAAAAGTGATATAAAAGGATGCCGCCGCCGTGAAGAGCAGCAATATGGAAACCCTCTTCACTATGTCCGTGTTGTGGGCGAATGCGGCGGCAAAGGCTCTTGATCTGTAAAAGGCGAAAAGCACAAGTGCGGTAACTATCACGACAGCTGACACGAGAAGCGGCAGAGGATAGGACTCCTGTATATTGGCAATGACCTCGTAGGTGTAGATCAGGTAGTCCACCGCAATGAAATTGAAGCGGGTCCTGAATTCCTCCCAGAAGGTGATTTCGGCCAGAAAGGTGAAAACCAGTATGAAAACATTCAGCGCCGTAAAGAACCAGATTACGATCCTGTCGGCCAGCGAGCCGGTCCATCGTCCCGCAAATACGGTATAGTAGAGAACGGCAGGATAAGAAATCAGTGCGATGGTTCCGATATCAAAAAAAAGCCCTGTAAGGAGCGTGCGGATGACATCAAAAATGCTTTGCGAGACCTGGCCATGCTGCCAGATAAAAAGGATGATGCGCAGCAGCTGCGAAAACAGCAGAAACCATGCAATAAAATGAACCAGCAGTGCGTATCTGCCGGTTCTGATAGACAATTTACCCATAACTCAATAATAACTCAGCAAAGTTTACATTGCAATGTTGTAGTCATTCTGAATTTTTGGTTTTTATTAAGAAATATTAACCCATTGTGCATAAAAAAAGCAGAGCGGCAGGATGCCCGGCCTAGAACTTTACGCTGAAGCAGTGGAAATCGTTATGATAGGAGTAGGAGATCTTCCAGCCGCTTATCTCGGTTATCTTTCTGATGATGGCCAGACCCAGCCCGCTGCCGTTTGCCGAGGTGCCGCCGCTGAAGAAACGTCCGAAGAGCTTCTCGATGGGAAGCGGTTCGGCCGTACCGGTGTTGAGGATCATCAGCTCGCGATCCAGGGTCCTGATTATGATATTTCCCTCGGTGCGGTTATGGCGGATGGCGTTAAGCACCAGGTTGTTGATAAGGATTTCGGCAAGGACAGGGTTGGCTTCTATTTCAAGCTTTTCGGACAGCTGCACATTAATGGCGACCCATTTCTGGCCGGCCTGCTCGGTAAAGAAGTCCAGATGTTTTTCTATATGCTCATTGACCGAGATGCAGGTTTTTTCCAGATAGATCTCATGCTCTATTTTGGAGAGCAGCAGCAGATTTTTGTTGAGCCTGTTGAGTTTTGCCACATCCCTGCTCAAGGCGCCCAGCACCCGAGTCTGGTCCTTGTCGAGCCGCATCTGGAAAAGGGTGTCGATCTTGTTCTGGAACAGCGCGAGGGGCGTCTGGAGCTCATGGGCCGCATTTTCCACAAACTCGCGCTGGCTTTTGTAGATGGCCGTATTTTTTTCGATCAGCGCCTCAAGGCTTCTGTTCAGGCGTTCAAATTCGTCGATGTCGGTCTCCAGGAAATGGGGGGGCTTGTTCTTGTCGATCTCAAACTCATGGATCTGGTCCAGAGTGTCATAGAAGGGCTTCCATCGTTTGGATGCCGTTTTCTTGGAGAGCCATACAATGCCGACAAAAAGCACCAGAAGGATAAAGGTGAACATGCCAGCTATGGTGAACACCATCCTTTCCATTTCCAGCAGGTGGATCTTTTCGGTGTAGGTGTATTTTCTGCCGGCAATTTCCACTGGGGCGTAAATGATGCGGAAAGGCTCTTTTTCCTCAGCTGTGGAGTCTTCGATCATGGTGCCGACTATGGAATCTTTTTTTACGCCCATATCGGGCATAATGGTGAAATGCAGGTTGTACCTGTTCCAGGTCTTGATGTCTTCGGGAGTGAAATTGCGGCTGGACTGGTTAATGAATGCATTTTTATGCTGCACGAGCACCTCTTCGGTTTCGTAGATGAAAAGCCACTGGCTCACAAAGTAGAATATCGGAGCACAGATTAAAAGGATCACGGCGGCAAGCACGAGAAAATCCCTCGTGGTTTTGCCCAATAGTTTTTTACGATTCATTTTTCCCATTTGTATCCTTCGCCGTAAACGGTTTTAATATAGTCTCCCGAACCTGCTTTGGCGAGTTTCTTTTTGAGGTTTTTGATGTGTGCGTATATGAAATCATGGCTGTCTAGCATATCGGCCATATCGCCGGAAAGATGTTCGGCGATGGCGGCCTTTGACAGTACCTTGTCATTGTTGCCGATCAGGAACAGCAGAAGGTTGAGCTCCTTTCTGGTCAGTTCGAGTTTTCGGTCATTGACCAGCACTGTTTTGGTGAACACTTCGATCCTGATCTCCTGGAACACCACGCTGTTGCTTCCCCTGAAGTTCCTGCGCCGCACCAGCGCCTGCATCCTTACCAGCAGTTCGGCAAGATGGAAGGGTTTGGTAAGGTAGTCGTCGGCGCCCAGGCTGAAGCTTTCCAGCCTTGTCTCCAGGGTCTCTTTTGCCGATATGATTATCACCCCGTCGGTCTTGTCCTTGCTTCGCAGCTCCCTGAGGATGTCAAAACCGTCCCCGTCGGGAAGGCCCAGGTCAAGCAGTATGCAGTCGTAATCGTAATTGTCGATCTTATGGACGGCCTGCGCATAATTGTGCGCCGTTTCGCATTTTACGCCATTGTCCTTGAAATAGCTCTGTATGCTTTGAGCGATATCCTGTTCGTCTTCTATGATTAAAATTTTCATGATGCCATTTTCTAAGCGCCCCATGACAGTGCATATGCCCACTAAATTTAAGAATTTATGGCAATATGTGCGCTGCGGGGCATCATTTTTTTTTTAAAACGGCGTGGCCGTTTATATATTACAGTCTGTAATAATACGGCTCAATTTTGAATTAATTCTGAATTTTTGCCTGCGGCGTGTTTTTTTGCCTCAAAAACTGCCTTAACCTATCCGGGCTTTGATAAAGATTCCCCCAGCCATGAAAACTGGATGCCGGGAGAATCAAATCAAAAAAAACACGGTTTGGGAACATATAAATGTTCTTGTAAGGCTTATTTTTCAGCGCTGCACCATGCTGGAAATAATATTGATGCTCAATGCCAGTATGGTGGTGTTGAACATAAAGGAAAGCACCCCGTGCACCAGCGCGGTCCTCCTTATCTTCCTGTCCAGTATGGCGACATCGGATACCTGAAAGGTTGTGCCGATCACAAATGAGAAATAGACAAAGTCGAGATAGTCAGGTTCGCCTTTTCCGGGAAAATCAAGGCCGTTGAGCGAATAATGGAGATTGGCGTATTTGAAGGCGAACGTGGTATGGACCACCGCCCAGGCCGTTCCCACCGATGAGAGGGTCATCACCACATGCAGCGCCAGCTCGGAACCGGTCTTCTGGTCGGCTGAAACATACAGCAGCACGATGCCCAGAAGGCTTACAGCCGTTGTAAGGAGCATGAACAGGGACAGCACAGCGCGTCCCGAGTCCTGGTCTTTGGCATTTTTCTTAAGCTCATCCACACGGCAGGTGAGAATTGTAAACCAGGAGAAAAACAGCTGGGTTAGCGAAAAAGCCAGCCAGACCGCCATGATGTGCACCGAAGGCCTGCTGGTTCCGATCTCAAGGACAAGGGCGGTGAGCAGTCCCGCCGAAGCGGAAATTGCCAGCCTTGACCTGTTGCTGAGCCGGTTTATAAATACTGTTCCATTCATAAGAAATTATTTTTATGGCTTGTGCCGGTTGTTTGAATGCTATTGGTAAATGTTCATATTTTCATCATAGATGGGACTTTCTATATTCAGAAAGTTCAGCACACTGTGGAAGACATGGTACTGGGATGCGGTTTTATCGGCTTTCAGTTTTTTTGAGCCGGGCGAAACCCAGACAATAAAAGGAATCTCAAACTGCTCCCTTGGAGCAATGCTCATCGGCAGGCCGTGCATGTAGAGATTTTTTTCGCCGAGCGACTCTCCGTGGTCCGAAACAAAAATCATAGTGCTGTCAAATTCCTTGAGCTCTTTCAGGTTCTGGATCACGCGGCTGAGCAGGTAATCGGTATAGACTATCGTATTGTCGTAGGCGTTCATCAGTTCCTGCTTTGAGCAGTCAGCAAGTTCGACGCTGGTGCAGACCGGATTGAAATACTGGAACGCCGGAGGGTACTTTTTGCTGTAGCTGGGGCCGTGGCTGGTGCTGGTATGCAGCACCAGAAGTATCTTGTCCCTGCTGCTGGCCAGGATCTGCTCCCGGAAAAGGTTAAGCAGGACCTCGTCGTATGCGCATTCCCTGCCCGGACATGCAGCGCCTAGGTATTTCCGGTCCTGGTAATTTTTGATATGAAGCGGCGGCTCTCCCCAGTTGGCAGTCCTCCAGATGACCTCGACATCGTTACGGTACAGGTAGTTGGGCAGAATCTCATAGAGATCGTCGGTCTTTTTATGGTCCAGTATCGCCTTCACGCCGCCGGTGGTATAGGTTGCCGAGGAGACAGCATTGAAGATATGCAGGTTTTCAGTTTTGGAGAGCAGCGGATTGGTGTTCTTCGGATAGCCGTACAGCGAGAAATTGGCCCTTCTTGCGGATTCGCCGATGACCAGCACCACAATGGATTTCTTCCTGTCCCTGATGCGGGCATCGGGAAGCAGGATTTCCTTCTGGTTTTTCTTGTACTGGTGCACGTAAAACAGGGAGGTGTTGACCGCATAGGACCATGGCATTGCCAGCCCTCCCAGTTTTTTGGAATTCTTATCGATCCAAAGCCAGCCGGCTGAATTGATAAATACCAGCGCCAGCGCAATGAGCAGGCTGCCCGAGCAGAGCGCCGCAAACCTTTTAAGGGGCTCTTTTGTGATCTTTATCCTCAAGAGCGCCGCCGAGGGAACTATCCCGAGCACGAGCACATAAAGCACCAGCCTAACCGAAAAATAGGCGCTTGATTCCGCATAATTGGTGTTGAGGATATTCCCCACCATGCTTTCGTCTATGATCACGCTGTAGGAATTGATGAAATACAGGGCTGCCGCGCTGAGGGCAAAAAAGAGCGAAATGAGAATTCTGCCGAAAATTCCGGTAAGGTAAAGCAGCAGGTAAAAGACCAGGAAATCCAGCACCAGCATCAGCAGGATGAGGCTGGAGATGGTCATAATGCCGCTGAATCCCGCGTAATTCAGATTCCCGACCACAAAAGAGAAGAAGGGGATATGGAAGAACAGGCAGTTGGCCAGGCTGATTAAAGCCGCCATGCGGGCCGCTGGTAGTTTAGCTTTTAACATAAGCGGCTGTAATTTTATATAGTGATATGGTCAAAACGAATAAAGACAGGCAGAATATGAAAAGGTGCTCCTGCATGATCCTGAAGGCCAGCGCAAGCCAGCATCCCGTGAAGGCAATGATGAAGAAGGGGTGGTATTTCCTGTTTCCGATCCATTTCCAAATGCGGTACCTTGTTGAGATAAATATTCCGGCAAGGGCGCAGAAGTAGCCTATGATGCCCCCGACAAGAACATCAATGGGGTAATGCGCTCCCAGGGCAACCCTTGTGAGGACAAGCGCGAGACCCGCTGACACAAAAAGTGCGCACCAAAAGATCCTGTTTATCAGCCTGGCAGGCATAAAGGCAAACATAAGGATGGAGAGCGCCGTAAAAATGGTGATGGAATGGCCTGAGGGCAGGCTGTTGTGCCCTGAGAGAGTCCTTCCGATTATGGTAAAGCTGCCGTTGTCAAAAAAAGCTGCCGGCCTTGGGACATGAAAGAGCTTTTTCAGCACGCTGGAAAACAGGCAGGAAACCAGAAGGGCAGAGGCAAGAGACTCCCATATCTTAGGCGCGTGCAGCACAAAAATGCTCAGCAGCGACGCCACCACCAGGGTATTTCCGGTTTCGGTGAGATTGTATTGCATTTCGGGATATTGGGACAGGGCGGCATTCAGCATAAAGAAATATTCCCGCTGGATTAGGATATACGATTCGGCGCGCAGCGCATCGAGCATGAAAAGGAACGCGGCGATTAGCAGCAGCAGCACCGCAGGCAGGAAAAAAAGGGTAGGCCGCAGCCTTGAGAAGTTGAATGAAACATAAAGATCCAAAAGGGGATTGGCCTTTTCGGACGTGATTTTTTCGATGCCCCCATCGGCATTTTCGAGGAATAACTGGCGCATTTTCTAGGACTTTGTTAATCATTGTTTTACACTGGCTTAACCAGGGCAAAACATATCGATTCTTTTTTCCCGAAAGTTTACAATCCAATTTTGTAATCATCCTGAATTTTCATTTCACAGACTTTTATTTTGGATAATTTTAGTGTTTATTTGTTTGTATATCAGATTATTAAAAATATTTTAAAATTTTCAGAAGAGCAGCAGGTCTCTCAATGCGAGCAGTTTTTTTCTGCCGGTCCAATGCGTTTTAACATTCGCCGGCGCATTATTTTAACACTGAAATTTTGCATGCGCCGAATGTAAATAGGTATATTTGGATTTAGAATCCACCCAAGACCAACGGTCAGATCTTTCAAAATGGAAAAAGCGATACGACTAAAAGTGAGAAAAGATTTGGATGCCCGCCAGCAGCATACCATCCTTAGGCTCAAGGGCAGCCTGATTTCCAAAGGCTATACCGAGATTATCCACATCCTGGACAAGGATGAGGAGTTTCATATCAATACCTTTGAAACGCCATCTGAAAAGCAAGTCGAAGTTAAGCAGTATATCGCTGCATTTATAAATCAGGAAAACATCCTGGATACTGTAACGATCGAATAGGTTCAATTTTCAAATAAAAGCTGCTTCGGTTGTGAAGGCAGAAGCACTTTTTGGTTTTAAGGTTGCACATGCTGCAAATAATTGTAATTTTATAAAAAATCTTACTAAAAACTTTTGGCGCATTGATGAACATTGATTTTCTGGATGCAGGCTGTGCGGATGCCATCCATATTAATTTTAAAGGCACTGATGATAAAACGCACAACATCATAATTGACGGCGGCAGCGAGAAGGGCCGCCTTTATGAGTCAGGGCTCAGAAAGAGATTGCATGAAATAGCCAACGTCAGAAAAGAAATAATTGATATATGGATCATCACCCACATTGATGATGATCATATAGGCGGAATTCTCCGTCTTCTTAAAGATGCTGACCTTCTGAAAGCCGTGGATCTCTCCAGAACCACTTTCTGGTTCAATTATTCCAACTGGGACTATGACACCGGCATCCGGAGCAATAACTTAAAAAATGTCAAGCAGGGCATTACCCTTAGGGAGTACCTTGCAGCCCATTCACATGTAAAACAGGACATAACCGACAGCCACCCACTGATTGATTTATGGGGAGCCAAATTGATTATCCTGTCTCCCGACAATGCAAAATACAATTCGCTTCTCAAGCTGTGGAAAAATGAGGAAGTGAAAATGAGGGATAAGGAGCCTTCATCTTTAAAAAGCATTAGAAATAATGACTACGGCAGGAGGATTGAAGATTTCGATACTTCCAGGGAAGTGAAGGATGTTTCGGTGGAAAACGGATCAAGCATAAGTTTTATGCTGCAGTTCAACGGCGAATCATTTCTGTTTACTGCCGACAGCCATCCTGATGTACTTGTCTCGGCTATCAGGAGAAGATTCGGAGGGCAGAAGATCAAGCTAAAGCATATGCAGATTCCCCATCACGGAAGCAGGTATAATACAAGCAATGCTCTACTGGAGCTGGTTGACTGCGAAAATTACATTATTTCAGCAGATGGATATAACCGTTCAAATCTGCCCAACAAGGAAACTTTAGTGAAAGTGCTTCGCGCCAATCCCGATAAAAACATCAATTTTTTTATCACGCAGGAAAATGAACTTACAAGGAACATTTTTAAAGCAGATCCAGAATTTAATATTAATCTAATATTTCCCCAGCCGGGAAACAGCCACCTTCACTTTGAAATAGGATGACAGCAGAGAAAGATTTTATAGTAAGAATTGAAAATCCCCAGGGATTCAGCAGCGGACTTATATATTCGCCGGCCGGCCAATCAGAAGAGGCCTATGTTTTTACGGCAAGACATGCTCTGGTTGGGGATAATGGGATTGCATGGGATTGCAATGAGCTGTCAGTCGGATTTCTTACTGATAATGGATGGTCTGAGTATAAGCTGCAGGATGGGGATGTAATATTATTTGGCGAAAACAATGCAAGTGAAGATATAGGAGTACTGATAGTCAAAAAGCAATTCCTTCCCGTATCGCTTAACTATGATAAATGCCCTGAAATCTGCCTGGTGCCGGCTAAAGTCCATGAGCTTGAGATAACAGGTTTTCCTAAAGTGGTTCTTAATCAATTAAAAAGAACGCTGCACCATTTGATGCCCCTTAAGGATAGAGATTACGAAAGGCAGATACAGATTGAGGTATCAGATCCCCTGACCGGGGAGTACAATGACGACAACCTTGTGGAAGGCTATTCGGGAAGTCCGGTATTTGTTAAAGTGAATGGCAGATATTTCTGCTGCGGCCTATTTCTTGCCTATGAGACAAATAATAAAAGAATATTGGGGATCGATCTTTCTCTGGTAAATGATCTTCTGGCGTCAAGATCGCTGCCCCTTTTATCATTGCTGCAGATAGAGACAGACCCTACTGTGCTTGAAGCAGCTGAAAAGCTTAATGAAAATTCTTTCAGGGTGCTTTCAAGAATACGAGACAGCGTTGGAAAAGTCAACCTGCCGAGGACCGAAATTTCAGCCGCTGCTTTGGAAGTTATAAAAAACGGCAAGCTGGCAATATTTACAGGAAAGCCGGGAAGCGGAAAATCGGCGATGGTTAAGAAGATTTTGGATGGACTAAAAAGCGATTTTGAAATATTTGCTTTTCAGGGCGAGCAGCTGGACAAAAAAAGCATCGAGGAGATATTTGCAGATAAGCCCTTCTGCTTTGGCATATCCCTTTCAGAGGTTCTTGATTCCCCGCAATTCGGTAAAAAGAAAATTTTCCTTATAGACAGCATCGAAAAAATACTTGAAACGGATAATGCTGAGACAATATTGGATTTTTTTGATCTGCTTTTTAAAAGAGAGGATATTACATTAGTGTTTACCTGCAGGAGCTATGCGGCCGAGCATTTAAAAATCCGTTTTTTAAGGCAGTTTCCCGCTTTTCCCGATTTTGATGTGCCTGCGCTTGATGCAGCGGAGCTGGAATGCATCGCTGAGAGCTATCCGATGCTGAGAACGTTAGCAAAAAATAAATCCCTTTTGAAAGTTCTCCAGATTCCCTTTAATCTGGATAAGGCAGTGTCTTTACCTCAGAATTCGGTAAAAGATGATATTGATACTGAAGCAAGGTTCAAACAGATCATGTGGGAATATGTGATTGAAGGGCGCGAAAAGGAATCAGATCCCCGAAAAAGACAGCTGCGCGGTGAGACATTTATGGAAATTGCCCTGAAGAGGGCATCGGCAATGAGCGCATATGCAACTGTTGAGCACGCACGCGCTGACATACTTCACGAGCTGACCGCTGACCATATTATTGATCCCGAACCGGTATACAGAAGAAGCTTTGCGGCAGCTCATGACATCTATGAGGACTGGGCATTGACAAGGCATATTGACAGCAATTATCTGCAGTACATTGCTGAAGAGGGCAATTACGGCGCTTTTTATGATGCAATAGGAACCGCTCCGGCAGTCCGGCGAGCCTTCAGAATCTGGATATCAGAAAAAATACAGGCAATGGACGGATCTGCAGGCCAGCTCGTAAAATCAACCCTCAACGATTCGGCAATCCAAAACTACTGGAAGGATGAAATATTAGTTGCTGTCATGCAGTCGCATTACAGCAGTGATTTTCTGCGGGAAAACAAGGATTTTCTATTTTTAGATCAGTTTAAATATTTCATAAGGATAATTTTTTTAGTTCGGGTTTCGTGCCAGAAGCCGGATTTTTCCCTCCTGAACGCATTGGATGTGGACAAAAGGACTCAGGTATATCACAATATCAATCTGGTTCCCTACGGTGAAGTATGGGCCAATCTCATTGAATTTATTTTCTTAAACCTGAATCTGCTGCAGCCACAGATGAGATTGATACTATCAATGCTGCTGCAGTGGGAGAAAGGCCTGAAAAAAAACGGATCGTTTCCTGCCGAGGCCGAGCATGCGGCTAAAATTTTAATATGGTTTTACAGTAATTTTACATCAGGTGTCCCATCTGGCCAGGGAAGGGCTAAAACTGAGAATCTTGAAAATGGAATATTAATGCTTTTCCGTCTGTCTGACTTTGTCAAAGATGAATTGAAATCATTAATAGAGGATGCGTTTAGAAATAAAAACAGGGATGCTGATTTTGAAATCGGCAATCTGTATGACAAGATTTTAGAGTATGCCCTTGACGGGTACGAAGGGCAGAAAATATGCAAAAATTATCCTGAACTTGTCCTTGAAATTGCAGAAAGCAAATGGTTTTATTATCCGCCGACTCCTGAGCAGATTGCAGAAATGAAGAGGCAGTCCATTCTGGGGCCGTACCACCGGTCGATGATGCACAGCGAGCAGGATTTCGGCTTCAGAAGGAGCACAGAAAGGCATTATTCACCTGGAAGCCCTTATGAAACGCCTATATTGAACCTTCTGCTGTATTCTCCCTTTGCAACTGTAGATTTTTTAGTGAAGCTATTTAATCACGCTGCCGATTCCTATATCAAGTCCGATTTCGGCCGGGACAATGAATTTCTGCATCCTGCCGACCACCGTTCGCAGATAACTGTTATAATGGACGACGGAAGAGAGATTAAACAGCATGCCAGCCCTTCATTATGGATGATGTTCAGGGGAACCTATTTTAATTCGCCCGATGTTCTGAAATCCTGCCTAATGGCAGCCGAGTGCTATCTGCTGCAGATCGGCCGGGATATAAAAGAGAACAAGCATGACCAGTACACTAAATTTTTAAAGGCTTCCTGGGACTACACCTTTGAGGCTTTTTTAACCAGATGCAACAGCGTCATGGGGTCGGCAGTGCTTATAAGTGTCGCTAATGAGCATATGGATCTTGCCGGAAGAAGAATTTTTCCTTTACTGAAAATAAGGGAGATTTATCATCTGGATTTCCACAGGTGCCTTAAAGAATCAGAAGCCTACAGTCCTCTGAGCTATAAAAAGCACCGCCAGCTGCGCCACCTGCAGCTGCAGAATTTCCAAACACTAAAGCATAGAAGCAAAAGCATTGAAGATCTGGTTATGAACCTTAGCCTTGGCGAGTTTCAAACCGAAATCTTTGGGATCATAGATAATTTTAATCTGGAAAACCCGACAGACCAAAACTGGCGTTTTGCACTTGCCCGGATAGACCGCAGAAAATTAAGAATAGTAAAGGAAGTTGAAAACGGCTATCTGTTAGAAACACAACTGGAGGATGACTTGCAAAAGGTTGTCGAGGAAAATAAGACGAAGCAGGAAGAGAACCATACCGTTTCTTATGCAGCATACTGGTGCATGCAGAAATTTAAGCATGAAACCGTGGAAGAGGACAGTTATGAAAAATGGTCGGAGTTCCACAAAATCTCTGTGGATGCCCAGGATAATAAAAACATCTCCAAGAGGCATAACCAGCCCGTGCTGGTGGCTGCAATGGGAATCAGGGATTTCTATAGGTCATTAAGCGCAGCAGAAAGAGAATGGTGTGAAACAAAAGTAAACGAGCTCTTTAAATACGAACTTTTCGAAAATAGGCTAATGGATTTTACGAATTCCAAATACACGGTGTATGAAACAGAAGCTGCCTTTTCTGTTGTTCCAATTTTGATGCTCAAGTCGGATGAGACGCAAAAGAGGTTGTACAAGCAGAATATTCTTTATTACTTAACGCATTTTCATCAGAGATCCGAGCACAATTCCCTGAGAGCGTCAATTAACAGCTACCTATGGAAGCATGATCCCGGTTTTGTATTAAACTGCATCTTCTGCATTGTGGAGTATTCAAAATTCTCGCACCTTAAGCACAGGCTGGAGCATTTAAGCGGATATAAATCTTATAAAAGAAATTTATTTTCCATTATAAAAACAGCGCATTATAGAATAAGGTTAAAAATAAATCCCCATTATAAACCCAAAGGCCGCATTGCGGGGCATATCAAATACAACGATGCCCTTAAACAATACAGCGCCGCTATTGATGCCATTATGAATAGGGTCGCTGAAGAGGAAACCCCAGTGCAGATTGCAATTCCTGAATATCAGTCAAATGCAGGCGACTGGCTTTTCGAAGCTTTAAAACTGGTGCCGGCTGAAACAGAACTCAAAATTCTTCGGGACTATTTCAAGAATGTCTTGAATTTCATTTTTGAAACCTTTGCAAAAGATTCCGATCCATATGACGACACGATCCATCATACCCTGCAGCAGTTTTTTCAAGAAAAATTTGCACTGTTTTTACTCAGCCAGCCTGAGGATACTGCAATTGAGAACTTTAAAGCATTAATTGACTGGGCCTATGCAGATGGCGTAAAAATCTTGTATTCCAATAAAAAATATGAATTTACCGTTAAGTGCCTGGAGGAAGTGGTAAACCAGTTTTTAAATGATGAGTCCAAAGCGGCAAATTTCTGGATTTTATGGAGTTATTTAAGCCATAAGATTTTAACGGCTAAGATGTTTATTTTTGATAAAGCCTTTCTTTTTAACCATCGCATAGTTCGCACAGGTCATCCAAAAGCGAAAAAAACCTGCGCTCGAAATCCAGGCTTTGGTGCGTGTCGGCACTATCGTCGAATCTTTTGAAGATGGTCGGCTCATGCATTTGGCTGTATTCGTTGAACTCATTGTTGATGCTCTGTTCAAGGGTTTCATAGAGCCATCCTTTGGTATGCGAAATAAAGGAAATGTATTTGTGCATCGGGATGCTTTCGCTTTCTTCTTCGTCCTGCCCGTCCTCAGAGCAGGCGGGGGCGTTTCGAAAAATTCGTTCGTTTGGATAGTCACTGAACAGCCTGTGCGCTTTTTGTGCAGCTGAAAGGCATTCCCTGTCGAATGCATCACGGCATTTGAAGGCGAGCAGACGGTGTTCAAAATACGTCAGGTTAACGGGGTTGAATATCTTTTTTTCGATATAGTCTCCGACAAGCTCCGCCCTGTCGAACTCATGCAAAAAGCGTTCTCTCTGTTCGTCTTCCTCGTCCTGCTCCGTCCATTCCCTGTGCATTTCATACATCCAGTAGAGATAACTGTCCTGATGTCTGTGGTAGGGGACGTCCGTGATATGGTAGAGGTAGGAAAACACGCTATAAAGCAGTTTTGCATTTTTTGTGTACCTCGCATCGTGGCTCATCCAATACAGCGGTTCGACGGGTATGTAATACAGGGTCGTGCCTGTATCGTGGGTCTCCTCGCTGACAAGGCAGGTTTCCGCCCCTTCCTGCATCAGACTGATTTCGGGGCAGGGCGCGTACTGCTTTTTCAGTCTGCGCTCCGCATCCCACAGCGAGAGTGCAAAATTGTACGGATACTCGAAACAGTCGGTCTGCATGGATGTGATGCCGTAATGGCTTGTGAGATGCACAAGGGATTTGTAGAACTGCGACTGCATTTTGCTGAGTTCCATGCGGGGCTGTGAGGTTTGGAACTGCTCCAGTTTGGGCAGGAATGATGCTCTCAGAAAATTATCGGAAGCATTTGGACTGGGACTGATTTTGCTCTGTCTTTCTGAATTTCCCCCGCATCTTTTGGTCTGTGCATCCAAGCCATAAAACTGCCGAGCTGTTGGTGCAGAAGCATCTGCCTTTTGCGTTGTGGCGGGCTGATTGTGCCTGCTATGATGTTTTTTTGCATAATCCATGTCATTGAAATTTAGTTATCCTTTAGTTCCCATTACGGTTTCGAATCGGTATTCGACCATGTCGTCCTTAATGACTGGCGCTGAAATTTTGGAGGTCGTCAGGATAGGGTAGGTCGGGGCGTAGAAATTCAGCACCGCCTCGACGCTCCATCTAGGTTCGGGGTCGCTCAGCCTTATCTGCTGTCCCTTTTCGATGATTATGAAAACCCGCTGTAAGTGTGTTGCTAGTAACATATCGCTCTATTTTTAGTATTCGTATTCGTCTTGTTCTTCCTCTTCCTGTTCATAATCCTGCTCCTCAAAGGACATTTCCTCATCGGGATGAATCTCGGCATGTTCGGGATAGAGCGCCTCTTTGGGCGGTTCGGGCTTTTCCTGCTCAGCCTCGAAGAGGCTTGGAGTGGAGAACCTGTCGGACAGGGAGGTTCTCTTTCTGCGTATCTCGTCGGCTTTGTCGGGAAATTCCGCCGCTTCGGGAACTTTCATCCATGCCTCACGGAATCTACCCTGTTTTTCCAGTTCCTCCGCCTTTGCCATTGCATCGCTGAACTTTTTGTCTTTTGCTTGGTGCTGTTTTTTCTCCGCATCGGCTTTTTCCTTCTCCTTTGCAGAATGCTTTTTTGCCTGCTCCAATTGTTTCATAAAGGATTCCATATCGGTCATCAGTCCCGAAGCGCTCTGCATCGGGGCGGTGATGGTCTGAAAGAAACCGCTGTCGAGTTCCTCTGCTGTTCCCCTCAGGTTGAGCGGGGGGATGATGTTTTTAGCATTGTCCCCGCAGGCTTCGTTTTGGAGCATGACCGATACGACAAGGATGCCGTCAGTCGATTTTGCGATGGTCAGGTGCAGATCCCCTGCAATGTCCATCTGTCTTATCTGATTGAAAAAATTGCTGTTCATGGCTGTAGATTTTTAATGTCCGTATTTTGTCGGCTTCACATATTGAGAAACTGTAAGGCGACCGCTTTGCAGGCAGTCGCCCATCTTTTTTTAATTCAGCATCAGCGCCTTATCGCCGTCCACGGCAAAAGAGGTGCATAGTTCGAAGGCTTTCTGCGATTTCAGCTGTGCCGTTCCGCCCATCACGATGGACTGCAGTTTGGCTTCATCGTCCTTGTAGGTGCGCACGTTCTGATAATATCCCGTCACGGCATTATAAGCACCGTAGAGCGTGCCTTTTGTGGTTTCCATCTGTTGGGTGTCGCTTGCCATGGCATAGGCAAAAGCATCTTCCACGGTGTTTCTGAAAATGGCGGACACGGCATCATCTGCGCCAGTTTTAAGCATTTCCAGAGTTTCCCTGTTCGGGCATAATGCCAACTGAATCAGCTTTTTGACCTCTGAATCCTTAACTTTTACTTTAGCCCAATGGTTGAAGATGTCCTGCAGCTGACTGCTCAGTGTGTTTGCCAGTCCCATGACCTTGTGCGCATCATCAAGGCGCTGTTTTGCTCCCGAAGTGTGTCGGATGCGCACCACGTTGCTCATGTTGCGGAGCGAGGCGTTAAGGGTGTTTTGGCATACGATTCGGATGGGAGTGAAGGCTGCTGTAATGCTTCCGCTTCCATCGTGGGAGGTGGTCAGGAAAATATATTTTTCAGTCACATCATCCCCGCTGCCGACCCTGATGTAGTCGGGAAGCTTGGCTGTAATGAAGATGCGTTCCCCTTTGCCCAAAGCCCCTGCGGTTTCATACAGGATGCCTTCGCCACCGCCGACTATGGCGTCAAAGAAGCTGAACGCCTCACGGTTCTGTACGATATGGTAGTCTTTGCCGACTACACCCAAAACCGTATTGCTGTCGGTGCGGATGGTGGAAAAATAATCGGGAACGTGCAGTTCTGCGCATGCCGTCACAGTACCGTCCTGCATTTCCTCCTTTGCCAAGGCTTTGGTGTATAAAGGCGTTTTGGCGACCTCGTAATCCAATTGGGCGTGTCTTATGGCTTCTGCGCTTGTCGGATAGTCCTGCACAGTCTTTCCGAGATTGTGCCATGCTTTCTGCTTTACGCTGAAAAATGAATAATTTCCTGTGCTGCTGTTGTAATTGATATTGTGTGCCATGATAATTGTTTTAAAGTTAAACTTGATATTAATTCCTATGTGCGCCTTAAAATGGAAGGTCTTCCTCAGGCTCCTGCACCGTAGGTTTACTGCTTTGGGTCTGCGTTGTCGTTTCCGCGGTCTGCGCTTTTTTTACTCCTCCGTGCAGTTTAATCTGCGAGGTGTTGAAATTCAGACCTGCGTGCAGTTCCCCGTCGCTTCCTTTCCACGCTCTTGCGCTTACCCTGCCTGACAGTTCTACAAGCGTGCCTTTGGTCAGGATGTCCGCTACCTTCGGGCTAATCCAGTAGGCGCAGTCGAAGTAGGTGGTCTGTTCCACACGTTCGCCCTCCTTGCTTCTGTAGCTCTCGTTGGTTGCTATTGAAAAATTCACGACCTGTCTGTTTCCTGACAATGTTCTTACCTCTGCGTCTTTTGTTAATCTTCCGATGATGTTCATGATTTCTAATTTTTAAGGATTATTTTTTTAAATTTTATTTATTCGGCAATGACGAGGTGGAGCTGTTTTGTTTCATTTTCCGCTTTCAATATTTTATTTCTCATTGCTGACATTTTTTTTATTCGTTTAAAGAGCCGGTGTATGCTATGTTTTGTTTCATGAGCATAAAAAGGTTAGTGTTTAGCAGAAGCAAGGCTTTGATGAAAAATACGACCCGCACGGGTGGAGATTTTATATCAAATCCGCAGGACATGGCCTTGCTTCTGGGTTAAGAACACGGAGATACCTTTGCTCCTGAAATAAGACAGAAGCATACGGGCTTTTGGAAAAAAAATAGACGGGAAGCCATGAGGATTTAATGTTGAAATGGCAATTAAAGGCTTAGTAATTTTGTAGTGAAATCAACCTATCAAAATAGTCAAGAAAATTATACGTTGGTACATTTTTTACTTTCTCAGGAAAAGAGACATGGCTCTCCTTGCAAGGTCATAGGAAGTCACACTTTACAAAGTTAAAATCTTTAGCTTAAATTTCTTTTTGGTATAGTTTAAACTAAATAGCAGTAAGAAAATGGAGAATGAAAGAGATTATAATGATTCTAGAATAACAACAGAAAAAGCACTACAAATGCTTAAATCTGAAGGCTTGGAGGTGACTTTTGAACAGGCTGAAGAAATCTTGTATTTCTTGAGAAAAATTGCTAATATCGCGGTGTTGAAACATTTAAATAAAACAGAATGAGTAAGATAGCAGATTTGTATATCAGGGTAAGCACTGATGAGCAGGCTGAGAAAGGCTTCTCTCAGCGCAATCAGGAAGAGATGCTGAGAAAGTACTGTGGGATCAACAGAATTCAGATACGCAATGTGATTTACGAAGACCATTCCGCAAAAACTTTCAACAGGCCGCAATGGAAAAAATTTCTTGCCGACATCAAAAAGCACAAAAACAAAATAAGCCTGGTTCTTTTTATGAAGTGGGACAGGTTCAGCCGAAATGCAGGCGATGCCTATCAGATGATAAATCAATTAAGGGTTTTGGGAGTCGAACCGCAGGCAATTGAACAGCCGTTAGATTTAAGCGTTCCGGAAAACAAAATGATGCTCGCGTTTTATCTCGCTGCGCCTGAGGTTGAAAACGACCGAAGGGCATTAAATACGTTTCAGGGTCTAAGAAGGGGAAAAAAAGAGGGCAGGCATATGGGAATGGCTCCGTATGGGTATGCAAACAAAGTAACTGAGGATGGAAAAAAGTATATTGCAATTGTGCCGGAAAAAGCTGCAAACGTAGTTTGGGTATATGAACAGATCGCAAAAAATATCTTTAGCACTGAATCGATCTATCAGACTGCAAAAGAAAAAGGTTTGGGAATTTCGAAGAATAACTTGTGGCTGATTGTAAGAAATCCGCTATACTGCGGAATGATACTAGTTCCGAAGTATCGTGATGAGGAGGAAAGGCTTGTTAAAGGGCAGCATGATGCAATAATCAGCCAAGATCTGTTCTATAAAGTTCAGGATATTCTTAACAGTAAAGCAAGGACATACAGGCCAAAAATCAAAACAATTGAGAATTTTCCCCTCAGGGGATTTTTTATCTGCCCTGAATGCGGGCAGAAATTGGGAGGCAGCAAGTGCAGGGGCAGAAGCAGAGATTACTACTATTACCACTGCGATAAAGTATGTAAATGGAGGGTAAATTCCGAACTGGCCAATAGTGTTTTTAAAGGGAATTTAAATAAGTATAAGCCTTTGGCCGAAGTAAGAAAATTATACAGTGCAGTTTTGCTTGAAGCATACAGGGAACATACAGGATTGGTTATAAATGAGAAAAAGAAATCCTTGGAGCAGATTGGGGTTTACGAAAAAAAACTGGCTGTTGCTAGAAACCTGCTGGTTACCGAGAAGATAGATGCCGATGACTATCATTTAATGAAGTCAGAATACAATGCTGAGATCAGCAGGCTTGAAAATGAGATTGGAAATGTGGATGAAGACCGAGCTAATATTGAATCTTTAATGAACACAGGACTGCAAAACCTAATTAAGCTCGGCGAGGCCTTTGGTGACGGGTCTTTAGTGGATTCCAGAGAGATAATCGGTTTAATTTTTCCTGAAAATTTCACATTTCAAAATAATAAAATCCAAACCGCTAGGGTCAACGAAATGTTCAAGTGTATCTATCTGGTAAATAATAGATTACGGGCAAAAAAAAACGGGACAAAAGATGATATTTTTCTTTTGTCCCGAGTAGTGACCTCGACTGGATTCAAACCAGTAACCTTCTGAGCCGTAATCAGATGCGCTATTCAGTTGCGCCACGAGGCCTTTTTTATTATCAATTAGCTAATTTTTTGTAGCTTTGTTGATTGCTTATTGCGGGTGCAAAGATAGACATAAATGTGACATATACAAACATAAAATAACATAAAAATTAAAAAAAATGCAGATTAAAAATTATATACGTGATATTCAAGACTTTCCAAAAGAAGGAATTTTGTTTAAAGATATCACTCCGCTGCTAAATGACCCAATTGCAAGAAAAGAATGCCTTGAAATTTTAGTAAAATCATTAAAAGATCAAAAAATTGATAAAGTAGTAGGAGCGGAGAGTCGAGGGTTTTTCTTCGGAATGTTATTAGCGCAGGAATTAAACGCAGGCTTTATTCCGGTAAGAAAGCCAAATAAACTGCCATACGAGACGATTTCTGCTTCGTATGAGCTCGAATATGGTTCTGATAACTTAGAGATGCATACAGACGCTATAAAGAAGGGAGAGCGTATTTTGATTCACGATGATGTTTTAGCAACTGGTGGAACCGCAAAAGCAGTTTGTGAACTTGTAGAGAAACTTGGCGGTGAAATTGTACAATGCAACTTTTTAATGGAGTTGTCTTTTCTAGACGGCCGTGAAAAAATTAAAGACTATCCAATCTTTTCTGCAATTACTTATTAAGTGATAAAAGGTATTGAATAAAAAAATCCCAATTCTAAAAATTAATTCAGAATTGGGATTTATTATTTCTAATGCTTTTTTATCTTAAACTTGCTCCAAGCTCAGTTTCAAAAGTCTGTTGCAACTTAGACATGATTTTATCAATCTGAGCATCAGTAAGCGTTTTGGTATTGTCCTGAATTGTAAAACTTAAAGCATACGATTTTTTGCCTTCTGGAAGTTTTGCACCTTCATAAACATCAAATAAATTAATGTCCTTTAAAAGTGTTTTTTCCGTTTGCTTAGCCAAGTTAAAAATACTTTCGTACGTTGTGTTTTTATCAATCAATAAGGCTAAATCTCTACGTACTTCAGGGTATTTAGGAATCTCAGTGTATTTGATTTTACCTGTAATAATTTTCAAAATTAAATTCCAGTTAAAATCCGCATAATATACATCTTGTTTTATTCCAAAATGCTTTAAAATAGATTTCTTAATTACTCCGGCCTCTACTAATACATCATTATTGTAAGTAA
This sequence comes from Flavobacterium sp. YO12, assembly GCF_004119495.1. GTDB lineage: Bacteria > Bacteroidota > Bacteroidia > Flavobacteriales > Flavobacteriaceae > Flavobacterium. Next base: position 45,033 of record NZ_NRQU01000001.1, on the reverse strand, counting down.
TTGCAGTTCCTTCAGAAAACACATCTGACTGTACTGGTGCATTCGAGATTTTTTCAATTCCTAAACGTGCCAAAATACCTTTTACATATCCTTTCAATAAGAAAAAGTCAGTTCCTTTTTGCGGGTTTGTCCAAGATTCTTTGTTTCTGTTTCCAGAGATCAATAAAGTCAAATGTTTGTGCTCTTCGTAACCGCTTAAAAATTTATGGTATGTTTTTCCGAATTCAAATAATTTTAAATCAGAATTACGTCTGTTAATATTGTATGAAACAGCTTCAAGCCCAGAAAATAACAAAGATTGGCGTAATGCCGCTAAATCACTGCTCAATGGGTTCAACATTAATACATTGTGCTCTTCTTTTAAAACAGTCGATAATTTTGCATATGAAGCTGTTGTTAAAGAGTTTGCCATCATTTCATGGAAACCTTGCGAATTCAATTGTGAAGCAATTGTATTTTGCACTTTATAATCTTCGGTTCTTGGTGAATTTGCAACCGTCGCATTAAATTTCTTAGAGAAATTAATATTGTTGTAACCGTAAACTCTTAGAATTTCTTCGATTACATCAATTTCACGCTGAACGTCAACACGGTAAGCAGGAATAGTAAGTCCTAAACCAGAATCAGAAACACTATTTACTTTAATATCTAAAGAAACTAATATCTTTTTGATAGTATCTTTTGGAATTTCCTGTCCAATAATTTTAGAAACATGGCTGAAATTCAACAAAACAGCAAAATCTTCTACTTTTTTAGGATAAACTTCTATAACATCCGAAGTTATTTTTCCGCCCGCCACTTCTTGAATTAAAAGCGCAGCACGTTTCAAAGCATATTCTGTAATAGTTGGGTCAATACCTCTTTCAAATCTAAAAGAAGCATCTGTATTCAATTGATGTCTTTTTGCCGTTTTACGAACACTTACAGCATCAAAATAAGCACTTTCTAGGAATATAGTTGTTGTACCTTCAGATACACCCGATTTTTTACCTCCAAAAACTCCTGCGATACAAAGCGGTCCTTTTTCGTCGCAAATCATCAAATCCTCTTTGTGCAATGTTCTTTCAACATCGTCTAAAGTTGTAAATTTTGTTCCCTCAGGAAGTGTTTTTACAATAACTTTTCCGTTAATTTTTGCGGCATCAAAAGCATGCAGAGGTTGTCCTAATTCATGCAATACGTAATTAGTAACGTCAACAATATTGTTTTTTGGAGTTAAACCAATAGCTTTTAAACGATCTTGCAGCCAGCTTGGAGATTCTTGCACAGTAATTCCAGAAATGGTTACACCGCAATATCTAGGAGCCAAAAGAGGTTCTTCAACATTAACATCAATTTTAAGCGTACGCATATCTACTCTGAAATTACTTACAGAAGGTGTAATCAATTCTATATTTACACCACGCTGCAACATTCCCGCTCTTAAATCACGCGCAGTACCAAAATGACTCATCGCATCAGCACGGTTTGGTGTCAATCCAATTTCAAAAACTTCATCATTTGTAATTTGAAAAACTTCGGCAGCTGGAGTTCCCGGAACTAATTTATCGTCTAAAACCATAATACCGTCATGACTAGTACCAAGACCTAACTCATCTTCGGCACAAATCATTCCGTGACTTTCCTGTCCGCGAATCTTACCTTTTTTAATAGTAAAATCACCGCCGTCTTTATCGTATAAAACAGTTCCAATAGTTGCAACCGGAACTTTTTGTCCTGCAGCAACATTTGCAGCACCGCAAACAATTTGTATAGGTGCTTCTAAACCAATATTTACAGTTGTAACTTTTAATCTGTCGGCATCAGGGTGTTTTTCGCAAGTAAGTACGTGTCCTACAACAACCCCTTCTAAACCGCCTTTAATAGATTGGTATTTTTCGACAACTTCAACCTCAAGACCTAAATCTGTCAGTAATTCTGAAGTTTCTGCAGATGTCCAATCTGTTTTAATGAATTGTTTTAACCAGTTGTAAGATATTTTCATGTTAGCTTTATTATTCTTGTATGAGGTTACAAATATAAGAATTGCGTATTGTAGTAAGAAACAATTTATTTGGTTTTTTCGAGTAAGACTTTTTTTAAACTAAATAGCTAGTGATCAATATATAATCATATTTAGTATTAATTTTTTAATAAAAATTCATTAAAAATTAGATAAAAAAATGAATGTGTAATTTTTGTGCTATTAGATGAATGAATAATGCTATTCTGTTTCTAATTATGAAACTAAATTTGATACAAATCAAAAATTTACTAATTATGAGCACTACCACACAAAGACCTGAATTTAAGGCAAAATACGACAATTACATAAACGGAAAATTTACAGCTCCTATTTCAGGAGAGTATTTTGACGTAGTTTCTCCAATAGATGGAAAAGTGTTTACCAAAGCGGCTCACTCAGGCAAAGGAGATTTAGAAAAAGCAGTAGACGCAGCCCATGAAGCATTTAAAACTTGGGGAAAAACATCGGTGACAGAGCGAAGCATTTTACTTAATAAAATTGCACAAAAAATTGAAGATAATCTAGAGTACATAGCTACTGTTGAGACTATAGATAACGGAAAACCTATTCGTGAAACTCTTGCTGCCGATATTCCGCTGGCAATAGATCATTTTAGATATTTTGCAGGTGTAATTCGCGCCGAAGAAAGCTCGATTGCCGAACTGGATTCGCAGACAGTTTCAATAGCTTTAAGCGAACCATTAGGTGTTGTTGCTCAGATTATTCCGTGGAATTTCCCGATTTTAATGGCTGTTTGGAAAATAGCTCCAGCTCTTGCAGCAGGAAATACCATAGTTTTAAAACCTGCCGAAAGTACACCTATATCTATTATGGTTCTAATGGAACTTATTGGAGATATTCTTCCTCCAGGAGTTTTAAATATTGTAAATGGTTTTGGAGCTGAACTTGGACGTCCATTGGTTACTAATAAAAAAGTTTCGAAAGCCGCATTTACGGGATCTACAACAACAGGTCGTCTAGTAATGCAGTATGCAACCGAAAATATTATTCCAGTTACTTTAGAACTGGGAGGGAAATCGCCTAATATTTTCTTTCCATCAGTAGCAGATCACGATGATGATTTCTTTGATAAAGCTATTGAAGGTGCAGTTTTATTCGCTTTAAATCAAGGTGAAATTTGTACTTGTCCGTCAAGATTATTAGTTCATGAAGATATTTATGACAAGTTTATTGCCAAAGTAATTGAAAGAACTGAAGCTATAATCGCTGGAAATCCATTAGACAAATCCACTATGATTGGAGCACAGACATCATTAGTTCAGAAAGAAAAAATTATGTCCTATATAAAATTAGGTAAAGAAGAAGGTGCAGAATTATTAACAGGAGGTGATGCAAATCATTTAGGCGGAGATCTTGAAGGCGGTTATTACATAAAACCAACTCTATTTAAAGGTCATAACAAAATGAGAATTTTTCAGGAAGAGATTTTTGGACCTGTGTTAGCGGTAACAACTTTTAAAACTACAGAGGAAGCAATTGAAATTGCTAACGATACAATGTACGGATTGGGAGCAGGAGTATGGACGCGTGATGCACATGAAATCTACCAAGTTCCAAGAGCGATTCAATCTGGACGTGTTTGGATTAATCAATATCATTCGTATCCAGCAGGAGCACCATTTGGAGGTTACAAACAATCAGGAATTGGTCGTGAGAATCATAAAATGATGCTGAGTCAATACAGTCAAACAAAAAACATGCTTATTTCTTATGATAAAAAGAAATTAGGTTTCTTCTAGAAAACATTATCCCTATTAATATAAACCTGAGCATAATAAGTTAATCTATTTATTATGCTCATTAAATCAATCTTTGTTATGTTACCAAAAACAATGAAAGCAGCAGTTATTAGAGAATTTGGTTCTCTTTTAAAAATTGAAGAAGTTGAAGTAAAACGACCGGGAAGAAATGAAATTCTTGTAAAAGTAATTGCAAGTGGTGTTTGTCATACCGATTTGCATGCCGTTGAAGGCGATTGGCCGGTAAAACCAAAAATGCCGCTGATTCCCGGACACGAAGCTGTAGGTTATGTAGCAGCAGTAGGTCAAGATGTGAAAAATGTTAAGGAAGGTGATGCTGTAGGAGTGCCTTGGCTTTACAGCGCTTGCGGAGGCTGTGATCAATGTATTACGGGATGGGAAACATTATGCGACAGTCAGCAAAATGGCGGTTACAGTGTAGACGGCGGTTTTGCCGAATTTGTAATTGCTGATGCAAGATATGTTGGAATTTTACCTTCAAATGTAAATTTTATGGAAATGGCTCCAATACTTTGTGCAGGAGTTACTGTTTATAAAGGTCTAAAAGAAACTGAAGTAAAACCTGGAGAATGGGTTGCGATTTCTGGAATTGGCGGATTAGGCCACGTTGCTGTACAATACGCTAAGGCAATGGGAATGCATGTTGCAGCAATTGATGTTGCCGATGATAAACTTAATCTAGCAAAAAAACTGGGTGCAGACTTAGTAGTTAATGCAAAAAATCAAAATCCTGGTGAATATTTAAAAAAGGAAGTCGGTGGAATGCATGGGGCATTGGTAACTGCAGTTTCCCCTATAGCTTTCAAGCAAGGTCTTGAAACCTTAAGGAGAAAAGGTACAATGGCACTCAACGGACTTCCGCCAGGTAATTTTGATTTATCTATTTTTGATACGGTTTTAAACCGAATTACAATTCGAGGCTCGATCGTTGGTACTCGTAAGGATATGAAAGAAGCAATAGAGTTTGCTACCGAAGGAAAGGTAAAAGCTACTGTAACTGCCGAAAAACTGGAAAACATTAATACCGTTTTTGATAAAATGAAAAAAGGTCAGATTGAAGGACGAGTCGTTCTTGATATCGCAAATATTTAATTGGTAATGCAAAAAGCAGTAAATTTATAACAATAAGTTTACTGCTTTTTTTAAATAGTAAAAGTCATGGTTAAGAGAATTGAAGCCACACAAGAAGCTGTCGAATTAATTAAAATTCTAAAGGAAAAACATGGTGATTTAATGTTTTACCAAGCCGGAGGATGTTGTGAAGGTACGCAGCCGCAATGTTTTGAAAAGGGCGGTTACTACCAGCGAATAGGTGATGTTTGCATCGGTACTATTGAAGATACTGAATTTTGGGTTGATAATGATTTATATGAATATTGGAAACATTCGCATTTTACACTCAAAGTTATTGATGCTTTTGGCGTTGGTGGTTTTTCTTTGGAAACACCTCTGAAAAAGACATTTCAAATTGAGTATAGAATCTTTACTGAGGAGGAGGAAAAAGATTTAGGACCTGTAAAGATTTTTGAATAAGATTTTAAAAAAGGCACAGAGGTTCAGAGGGGCAAAGAGGCAAAGGTTTTGCATTGTTATGTCATTTCGACTGAAAGGAGACCCGAGCGATAGCGAACAGACGAAGCAAATCACACTAGAAACTCCGCAAAGTATGTCGTTAATCTTTATGGATAATCTTTGTCGAGCTTCTAGTGTGATTTCTCGTTCCTCGAAATGACAAGATTGTCTAAAAGCTCAGAACCTTAGTGTCTTAGCGTCTTAGAATCTTAGTATATTAGCACCTTTAATTAACATAAAGCAACTGATACTGTTTCGGTGTAATTCCTTCGTGTTTTTTAAACAATCTGATAAAATAATTAGCATCTTCAAAACCAGATAAATAACAAACTTCGTTTATTTGTATGCTTGGATTTTTAAGTAGTTTTTTAGCATATTTAATTTTCTCATTCAAAACATATTCTATAGGACTCATGCCTAATTCTCTCTTGAAAAAACGATAAAAGGAAGCTGTGCTCATACAGGCTTTTTCGCTTAAGCTTTTTAGATTGATGTTTTCCTTCAAATTAAGTTTGATGAATTCCGTAACTTCAAAAATTGGATTGTTGGATTGCAGAACAGCTCCAGCATCAAGAGATTTTGCTGTTTGAGTTTGAATAATTCGGATTAATAATTCCTGTAATGTCAAATCGGCAATAACATCTTTTGTAATTGATGTGCTTGTACACTCTTTAATTAATTTGCTGATTGTTGAAGCAAGATCAACATTGTTGTAAAAAAAGTAATTTTGATAGTTTAACTGCCAATAACTGTCGCTTCCTTTCTTCGGATAACGCTCATTTAAGAAATCAAGAGTCTCGGTAATTTTTGTTGTGTCGATAGCTAAAGCAAGACATTGCGTTGGATTTTCTTTTGAAGCTTCTGGAAAATCAATTTTCATTTCAATATTAGAAGGAATAACAACTGTTTCCCCGGGAAGATAATCAAATCCGGGTTCGTCAAACAAATGCATTACTTTTTTTCCTCGAAGCATACTCGTAACTACAAAATCGTTGAATTTTAAAGGTACTAGTTTTGAAGATTCGTAAGTCTCAAAAATGTTCAGTTCGCAATGGTTTAGAGTGTAAACACTCCTGTTTTCAACAAGTGTTTTTAATGATTTTTCATTAGATAAATCTGGCGGAGTAATTAAAACACGTTGATTTTGCATTGTATTAAATTTTCGAGTGGAACTCTAAATTTAATAAAAATAAGTTTAGCAATTTAAGATTTAACGTTTCATTAAATCAGTTCTTCAACATGTTTCTTAATATTTTCTGCCATTTTTCTTGTCGGAAGGTCATTTTCGTCATCACCAAAAGGGTCTTCAATTTCTTCTGCGATAAGCTCTAAACTCGCTAAAACATAAAAAATAAAAACAACTACAGGAATTACATAATAGCCTAATGTAAATACATAACTAAAAGGGAGTGTAAGGACAAAAATAAATATAAATTTCTTGATAAAAGCGCTGTAAGAGTAGGGAATAGGAGTGTTTTTAATTCTCTCACAGGCTCCACAAATATCTGTAAATGCTGTTACTTCATTGTTTAAGGTAATGAGTTGTTCACCTGAAATTTTATTAGTTGCATAAAGATCGTGTATTTTTTTGAACATTATTTTGGCAACCTGATTTGGTCTGTGTTTGTGATGATCCAGTTCTAAATCTACATTATCAAACAATTGCATTCCGGTTTCTTCGTCCTTTAAATGTTTATTTAAGATAGAAGCATATCCCGGAATCATCTTTCTAAAAAAGGCTTTATCTTTTTCGTCCTCTAAAATAACCGAAAGTTTCATGGCAAAATTACGACTGTTATTTACCAGACTTCCCCACATCCTGCGTCCTTCCCACCAACGATCATAGGCTGTATTGGTACGATATGCCAGTAATAATGAAATTACAAAACCCAACATGCTGTGCATCGTTGAGATGTTTTTAACCTTACTGTCTTCTGGTAAATCCCAATATTCAAGTTCAAGATAAGCAATTCCGCCGCAATATATTGCCATAAAAAACATTACGGGAATTAATTTACGGAAAGTATCGGCTTTGCTAAAATGAAAAATAAAACTAAACCAGTCTTTTGGATTATACGAAGTCATTACTTTTTTTTGCAGTAAATTTACTTTAAAAATTAATATTTCCTGCTAATTCTTTTAAGGCAATTTCAGATAATTTCGCCTCATATTGTGCATTGCTGTAACGTACTTTTGCATTTACATAATTAAGCTGAGCCGTTCTAAAATCAAGAGTTGTAATAGTTCCGATTCTAAATTTATCTAAGGTAATATCAAGATTTTGCTTTGCAATAGCTTCATTATCTTCTTCTAAATCGATCAATTCCAGATTGGTTAAATAAGTTTGAAAAGCAGTGCTTAGCTGTGTGTTCAAAATCATATTTTGCTGTTCGATAGCAATTTGAGAGTTTTCAATTTGAAGTTTAGCAACCTTTTCATTTCGATGCTGATTAAAACCGTCAAAAATATTTAAAGTGGCATTAAAACCATAATTTAAACCGCGTGACGATGCTTGACTCGTAAAACCTAAACTCGACTGACTTTCGTTAAAATTATAACCAGATGTTAAGTTTACAACAGGATATCGATCTGCTTTTACTTGTTTTAGCTGCAGTTCGGCTATACGTTTATTGATAATTTGAGCTTCTAAAGCTGGATTTTGTTTTTGTGCTAAATCCATAAGATCAGCCAAAATCAATTTATTATCAACCGTAACTAAATCTGTAACGGTAAAATTTATTTTAGGATCTCTGGCTAAATATTGATTCAATAAAATTTTAGCATTTGCATACGATTCTTTTTGTCTCAATAATGCAACTTGATCTGAATTTAAATCAACTTGCGCATTCAAAACCTCCAATTTTGAAGCTTTTCCAATACTGAAACGGTTTTGAGCTAAAGTTAATCTTTGTTTCGAAATTACGATTGTCGTATCTAAAGCGGCTAATTGCTGTTGTTGCTGAACCAAATCATAATAGGCAGAGTTTACCTGACCAATTTTGATCAAAATAGTTCTTTTTAATTCAGCGTCTCCCAATTTTTGAAGTTCTTTTAATTGATCTAGTTTTGCAAACATTTTCAATCCATCAAAAACGGTCCAGCCTAAACTCACTCCATAATTTAAGCTGTTATTTTTAGCGTTATCCAATGAAGTTGTTGTTCCATCCTGACGTGTCTGCGAAGAATTTGTTACGCTGTTATTGTCTGTTATCGAAGCGCCTGCATTCGGAAGCATTCCTGCATTTCCTAAAGTTACATTCGTTTCGCTTATTTTTGAGTTATTCTTAGCTATTTTAATCTCAAAATTGTTTTCTAAAGCAATTTTCATAGCATCTTCAATAGTCAAAACCTCTTGCGCATTCGTTTTTGTAATGCTTAAAAAGAGTAATAACAAACTGCTAATTAAAATTTTAATATTCATATTGTTTTTCTTTTGCCTTAAACTTCTGAATTAATCAAGTGCAATTCAGAAATTCAAGGCTAATAAATTATTTACTTACTTCTTTTTCGTATTCTTCGATATGATCAAATTCAGGGTAATGTTTACGCGCTTTAGACCACATCATGTAGATCGCTGGAATAACAAAAAGTGTTAATGCTAATGAAAATATAGTTCCGCCAACAATTACAACTCCCATACCAATTCTACTGGTTGAAGCAGCTCCAAGCGACATTGCAATTGGTAATGCTCCTAAAGCAATCGCTAAACTGGTCATTAAAATTGGACGTAAACGCGCTTCTGAAGCTTCAAGAATTGCTTCTAGTTTTGGTTTTCCTTGTTCTCGTAATTGATTGGCAAATTCTACAATCAAAATACCATTTTTAGTCACTAGACCAATAAGCATTACCGTTCCAATTTGACTGAAAATATTCCAAGTCTGATTGAATAACCATAATGAAAATAAGGCTCCAGCAACCGCCATTGGTACAGTCAAGATAATAATAAAAGGATCTATAAAACTTTCGAACTGAGCCGCAAGAATTAAAAATATTAATAATAAAGCCAATCCAAAAGCAAAAGATGTATTCGAGCTGCTTTCCACAAAATCTCTCGATTCTCCGCTCAAATCTGTAGTAAAACTATCATTTAGAACTTTAGCTTTAATTCTATCCATTTCGGCAATTCCGTCACTGATACTTTTTCCTGGAGCTAAACCTGCAGAAACGGTTGCCGACATATAACGGTTGTTGTGGTATAACTGCGGAGGATTACTTTGTTCTTCCACATTTACAACGTTATCCATCTGAATTAATTCTCCTTTTTTGTTCTTCACAAACATCGACGTTAAATCCAATGGTTTTGATCTGTCTTTTTGATCAAATTGACCAATAACCTGATATTGTTTTCCGTTTTTGATAAAATAGCCAAAACGCTGTCCGCTTAAAGAAAGCTGTAAAGTTTGCGCAATATCAATAATTGAGATTCCTAAACTTTCGGCTTTTTCACGATTAATGCTAACGTTTATTTCAGGTTTGTTGAATTTTAAATTAACATCGCTGATAGAGAAAACATCGCTTTTGCCAACTTCATCCATAAAAACAGGAATTTTTTCTCTTAATTTTTCAAAATTTGGAGCCTGAATAATGTATTGAATTGGTAATCCGCCACGTCTGTTTACAGCAATTGTAGGTTGTTGAATAACAGATGTTTTTGCATCAGGATATTGCTTTGTCCATTTTGTTAATTGGTCGGCAATTTCTTTTTGTGATCTTTTTCTTTCATGAGGTTCTTTTAATGAAAGTCTTATAAAACCAGTATTTGTAGCTGAGGCTCCAAAACCGGGTGCGGTAATCACCAAACTTACTTTTTTCTCAGGAATTGAATCGTCAACCAATCTTGAGATTTCCTGCATAAAACGATCTGTATATTCATATGATGATCCTTCTGGCGTTGTCATACGCATGGTTACAGAACTTCGGTCATCATAAGGAGCTGTTTCTTTTGGTAGTATGGTAAAAAACAAATAAATCAATCCAAAACAAGCAATAAGAATAGGAAAACTAATCCATTTTCTTTCCATAAATTTTGAAAGAGATTCAGCATAACTGCTGTTCATTTTTTCAAAGAAAGGCTCTGTTCTTACGTAGAATTTAGATTTTTTCTGTTCTCCGCCTTTCATTAAATAGGCATTCAACATTGGTGTTAAGGTAAGGGAAACAAATGCCGAAATTAATACCGCAGCACCAATTACAACTCCAAATTCCCTAAAGAGTCGACCTACGAAACCTTCTAAGAAAATTACGGGCAAGAATACGGCCGCCAATGTTACCGAAATCGAAATTACAGCATAAAAAATCTCATTTGATCCTTTAATCGCAGCTTCAATTGGCGACATGCCTTCTTCGACTTTCTTAAAGATATTTTCGGTTACAACAATTCCATCATCCACAACCAGACCCGTAGCTAAAACAATTGCTAATAAAGTCAATACATTAATAGAAAAACCAAAAAGCCACATTATAAAGAACGTTGCAATTAATGAAACGGGAATATCTATTAAAGGTCTAAAAGCAATTGCCCAGTCTCTAAAAAACAGATAAATAATAATGATTACTAAGATTACTGATATTCCAAGTGTTTCAGCAACTTCAAGTACCGATTTTTTTACAAATATGGTATTATCAAGTGCAATATTTAGTTTAATATCTTTTGGAAGATCCTTTTTTAAAGCTTCATATTTTTTATAAAATTCAGCCGAAATATCTAGATAATTTGCTCCAGGCATTGGTACAATTGCCAGTCCAATCATTGGTAATCCAGATTGGCTTAGTTTGGTTTCGATATTTTCTGGACCTAATTCTGCACCGCCAACATCACTTAAGCGTACAATTTTATCTCCATCGGTACGAATAATGATATTATTGAATTCTTCAGGTTTCGAAAGATTTCCAACTGTTTTTACTGTTAATTCGGTGTTGTTTCCTGTAAGTTTACCAGAAGGCAATTCGACATTTTGAGCGTTAAGGGCATTACGAACATCTGAAACAGTACAGCCGTAAGCAGTTAACTTTACAGGATCAATCCATAAACGCATAGCGTAGCGTTTTTGTCCCCAAATTTGAACACCGCTGACTCCCGGAATTGTTTCTAAACGCTGCGAAATAACATTTTCGGCATAATCACTTAATTCTAATGAATTTCGACTGTCACTTTGTACCGTCATCGAAATAATAGCATCACTATCGGCATCAGCTTTTGATACAACAGGCGGCGCATCGATATCTTGCGGTAAACTTCTGATGGCTTGAGAAACCTTATCACGTACATCATTGGCAGCTTCTTCTAGATCTTTATCTAAATTAAACTCGATGGTAATGTTACTGCTTCCTTGATTACTTGATGAAGTTATATTTCGGATTCCGTCAATCGCATTTACTGCTTTTTCAAGCGGCTCCGTAATTTGCGATTCAATAATATCAGCATTAGCTCCTGTATAATTAGTTCTAATGGAAACCTGTGCGGGATCTATCGAAGGAAATTCGCGAACACCCAAAAAAGTATAACCAATGAAACCGAATAATATAATTAATAGATTCAGTACAATGGTTAAAACAGGTCTTTTTATACTTGTAGTTGATAAACTCATTTGCAATTTTAGATTTTAGATTATTGATTTTAGATATTAGATTTAGTACTAAATCTTACTGCATCTTCAAATCTATATTTAAGTCTTAATAATTTGAGACTTTAAAATTTTCGACTTTGGATTATTTTACTTTAACTATTATTGGTGCTTCATTTTTTAACGACATAACACCGCTTGTAATTAAAGTATCTCCTGCTTTTAATCCTGATAAAATCAAAATCGAAGAATCTGTTCTTGTTGTTGCATCAACCATAACTTCTTTTGCCTTGCCCATATCGGCTACATAAACTTTTTTACCACTTTGCACAGGAACTATAGCTTCTGATGGAACTACGATTGCATCTTTAATAATGTTTAACGGCAGTTTTATATCGGCAAAAGTTCCAGGGAAAAGTTTTCCATCTGTATTATCAGCAATGGCACGAATTTGCAGTGTACGAGTAGCAACGGCAACTTCTGGCTCAATAGCATAAATTTTTCCATTATATGTTTTATCTGATCCAGAAACTGTAAAATCGATTATTGAACCTGTTTTTACTTGTGAAGCATATTTTTCTGGAATCGAAAATGTAATTTTCAATTTTCCTGTATTTACCAATTTTGCTACTACAACTGTTGGAGTAATATAGGTACCTGGAGAAATCGAACGTAAACCAATTTTTCCTGAAAAAGGCGCTTTTACAGAAGTTTTAGCAATTTGCGCTCTGATTAATTGGCTTTGAGCTTGCGCCGAAGCATGATCTGCTCTGGCAACATCTGCTTCTTCTTGACTGATTGCTTCTTTTTGCAATAATAATTTTGCTCTTCTTTCATTTTCAGCGGCTAAGCCTTCTCTTGTAACTGCTTGTCTTAATTGTGCTTTTAGTTCAAGATCATTTACTTTAAAAAGAACTTGCCCTTTATTTACATAGCTTCCTTCATTAAAATAAATTCCCTCTACAATTCCTGATACTTCACTGTGAATCTCAATTTGCTCGTTTGCTTCAATAGAACCAGATAAAGACAAATTATTGTCAAACGTTGAAGTTTTAACTACTATTCCTGTAACTGTAGTTGGTTTGTCTTTATCGCCAAACTTCTTCGAGTCTTCATTTTTACCTTTGTTAGATACTATCCTATAAGTGATAAATCCTCCAAAAATAATGATAATCAAGGCGTAGATTAGGTGTTTAATTTTCATAAAATTTAGGTGAATGTGTTTTTTTTGGTGTATGTTTTTTGCAACTCACAAATTTAACTTTTTGTACTGAAATCAATTGACGTTAGGTTTTATTTAACACTTGGAGTACAATATACTTCAAAGTACTGTTTTTCTTAGCCGTAGCTGCAAAACTTTGCAGCTTAGATGTTGGTTTTTACAAAAGGTTTAATGATGTTGGTATTTTTTGTTGGGTAATTTTTAACACTGGAGGGTAATTTATGTGTAAAAATCTATTAATCAGCAGGTTATTTGTTTTCTGGTTTTTGAAAATTAATTGATTTTCAAGTTTAAAAGAGTTGTTGGAAGATTATTATTTATGGAATTGAAAAAAAATATGCAGTTTGTCGAATTTATATTGTATTTCATCGATTTTATTTGTAACATTGATACGTTAGACAAAATAATTGATACAGCAGTATAATCAATACCTTTTTACATAATTAAATGTTAAAAGATAGATTTGGCAGCAGTTTTTTGATCATTAAAGCGAAATTTAGTATTAATTATTTTAACAAGTGTTTATGTTTTTTGTTCCAAATTATAAAATAATAATAGATGAAGAAAAAAATACTCCTAGCATTATGGTTTTCATTTTTACTTGCTGCAATTGGTTTTCTTTTTTGGCAGAATGAGTTTAAGTATAGCCTGCCGACACCTATTCCAAAAAATTATCACAGCATTGCAATGGGAGCCAAGATTGATTTGTCTCAATGCTGTCCTTTTGATAGTAAACCTGTTTTTTTTCATTTCTTTAATCCAGATTGTCCCTGCTCACGATTCAATGTGCCGCACGTGGCTGGTTTGATTAAAAAATACGGTGACAGGGTTAATTTTAAAATTGTGGTTTTAAACAAGCAAAAGACTTTTACAATAGAAGAAATACAGAAAAAGTTTGACGCACAAATTCCTGTTTATTTTGATCAAAATATTGCTAAAAAGTGCGGTGTTATTTCGACTCCGCAAGCGGTTTTATTAGAAGCATCGCATAATCTATATTTTCGTGGCAATTATAACAAAACAAGATATTGTACTGATGCCGACAGTAATTATGCTCAAATGGCTATTGACTCATTGTTAAAGCAGACTAATTCGCCCTCTTTTAATGCTTTGGCTCTTAGAGCTTATGGATGTTCGTTACCAAATTGCACTAAATAAATCTATCCCTAACTAAAATTTTTAACCTATGAAAAGAAAAGCCAGTTTGAATGAGCAAGACTACTTGCACAGTTTTATGTCTACAATGACTCAAAAGTCTGATACTATTATTAATTATGTTCTCGCAGTTTATTTTCTCCTCGGAATTGCATTGTCTTTTAAGTACGATACCTTTGAAATTGGAGTAGGAGTAGGAACCTTGAATCTTCTGATGTATTATTCGGCTAAGTTTTTTATTAAAAATTCAAAATTCTATCAGTACGTTTTGTCTGTTGTTCTAGCTATATTTATGGCGCAGTACATTTATCAAATGCATGGTATGTTCGAAATGCATTTTACTGTTTTTATTGCCAGTACGATTTTAATTATTTATCAAAATTGGAAACTTCAAATTCCGCTTACTCTTTTGGTAGTGCTTCATCACGCTGGTTTGGCATACTTGCAAAACTATATTTATAATGATGCAAACGGGCTTCAGGTTTATTTTTCGCAGGTAAATTTTGATCTTGAAACTTTAATTATTCATACTGTTTTAGCGGCAGTTGTATTTTTTATGAATGGTTATTGGGCTTATTATTTTAAAGAACACAGCGAAAATCATATTTCTAAAATTTCTGACGAGTATGAACTGGAAAATATGAAGCTTGCATCGGCTAAATACAGTTCATTAACAGCAACTAAAGAATACAATGATTTTATTCACAGAACAACTTTAGATTTAAAACTCCCAGTAACTTCAGTGCTAAAATTAATTGATGTTTCAAAAGGACATACAGACAATGATCAAATTTTGACTTATCTGGATATGATGAGAGAAAGTGCGAAAAAAATTGATGATCTCGTAAACGATATTCATGTAAAATCAACTAACACCAGAAAGTAAAAATTACAAAACAACTTCCAAAAATGAAAAAACTCTCGAAAGAAACTTCAAAAATAGGTTTTTAGAGAGTTTATTCTACAAGTAAAAAACTCATGCCAATTAATTTTTAATATAAAATTTTATGGAGACCAGAACTACACGTCCGACTCCTTCTGACAGAGAAGTCGATTGGAATAAAAGCAAAGTACTGCTTAGTAAAACAGATAAAAACGGAACTATTTTGTATGCCAATGAAGATTTTATCGATGTTTCTGGCTATGATGAGTTTGAATTAATCGGACAGCCTCACAATATTGTGAGGCATCCTGATATGCCTAAGGTGATTTTTAAATTTTTATGGGACAGTATTAAGTCCAGTCAAAACATTCATGTTGTTTTAAAAAACATGGCAAAAACAGGTCGCTATTATTGGGTTGTAACCGAATTTAAAATCATTGCAGATACTGATGGGGAGATTGTTGGTTTTTTCGGAACAAGAAAATCAGTTCCCGAAAATATCATCGTAAAATTCATAGAACCATTGTACAAAAAACTTTTACAAATAGAAGAAGCAAGCGGTTTAACAGCTTCTGAAGAATATTTGGTTGGTTTTCTGGAAGAGCGTAAAAAAACGTATATGGAATATATCGATCATTTAATCGCTACAGGAAAAGATGATAAAAACAAAGTTAGTAAAGGCTTGTTCAGCGGTCTTTTTGAAAAGAAAACTCCACCAAAGAAATAATAAAGCTGGTTGTAGAATTATGTATAACACATAGAAATATTGGTTTTGTTGCTTTTGAAAGACATTTCACTTGCATCAACAAACATGACTATGTCTCTATGTGTTTAATTTTTTTCAACATTTAGCCATATTAGGTTGAAAGATTTATTGCATCAGATATGATGTAATTAAACCTGTTTTTAACTCAAGAAATCTCTGAACCTTTGTATCTCTGCATCTTTGAGCCTAAAAAAACTAACTAATATAATTCCAGATGCTTTTCTTTTTAGTTAATTCAATAAAAACTGCTTTTAGAATTGCATGTTCTGGTTTATTTAAAGGACCGTCTTCTTTCAGGATTTTCATAGCGTAATTTCTAGCTAATCCAAGAATATCTCGATCACGAACAATATCTGCAATTTGAAGGTTTAATACACCGCTTTGCTGCGTTCCCATTAAGTCACCTGGACCGCGAAGTTTTAAGTCAACTTCGGCAATTTCAAAACCATCATTTGTCTGAACCATTGTTTCCATGCGGGTTTTACTGTCAGAACTTAATTTATGTCCCGTCATCAAGATACAATAACTCTGTTCGGCACCACGACCAACACGACCACGTAATTGGTGTAATTGAGATAAACCAAAACGTTCGGCACTTTCGATAATCATTACACTGGCATTTGGTACATTTACACCAACCTCAATTACTGTTGTTGCCACCATAATATTGGTTTTTCCTTCAGAGAAACGTTTCATTTCGGCATCTTTATCAGCGGGTTTCATTTTTCCGTGCAAAATCGAAATCGAATATTGAGGCAATGGAAAATCACGAGAAATACTTTCATAGCCGTCCATTAAATCCTTGTAATCCATTTTTTCCGATTCCTGAATTAACGGGTATACAATATAAATTTGTCTTCCAAGTGCAATTTCATCGCGTAGAAACTTCCAGACTTTTAATCGGTTACTATCAAAACGGTGAACCGTTTGTATTGGTTTTCGTCCCGGCGGAAGTTCATCTATTACAGAAATATCAAGATCTCCGTACAAACTCATTGCTAAAGTTCTCGGAATTGGTGTTGCTGTCATAACCAAAACGTGTGGAGGAATTTCATTTTTCTTCCACAATTTAGAGCGCTGCTCTACACCAAAACGATGCTGTTCATCAATAACAGCCAATCCAAGATTTTGAAACTTCACTTTATCTTCCAGTAAAGCATGTGTGCCTATTAAAATCTGTAAAGTGCCATTTTCAAGTTCTTCATGAATAACTTTTCGAGCTGCAGTTTTTGTTGAACCAGTTAATATTTTTATATTAATATTCAAAGTATTAGCAAATTCTGATAAGCCAATAAAATGTTGATTGGCAAGAATTTCTGTTGGCGCCATTAAGCAGGCCTGAAAACCATTATCCATTGCTAAAAGCATGCTCATAAAAGCCACAATTGTTTTTCCCGAACCAACGTCTCCCTGCAATAATCGGTTCATTTGAGCATTGCTACCCATGTCTGAACGAATTTCTTTAACCACTCTTTTTTGAGCATTAGTAAGTTCAAAAGGAAGATGGTTTTGATAAAATTCAGTAAAAAAATCACCTACTTTGGTAAAGGGATGTCCTTTTATTTTATGCTTTCTAATTAGATTTTTTGTAATTAACTGCAATTGAATAAAAAACAATTCTTCAAACTTCAATCTAAATTGCGCTTTCGCCAAAGCATCGGTGCTTTTTGGGAAATGTATATTAAATAAAGCGGCTCTTTTTGAGATTAACTTTAATTCTTCAATTAAATATAATGGAAAAGTTTCGGTAAACAAAGCTTGAGTTTCGATAAACAATTGTTCCATTAATTTGTTAATCGTTCTATTTGAAATACCTCTGTTTGTTAATGTTTCGGTAGATGGATAAACGGGCTGCATGGCAGAACGCAGACTTTTTTCATGTTCTTTCAGCAGCTCAATTTCGGGATGTGCCATGCTGAACTGGCTTCCATACAGAGAACATTTTCCAAAAATTACACAAGGTTCGTTTAGTTTTAAACTTTCACGAATCCATTTATGTCCTTGAAACCAATTAAGGTCTAATTGTCCTGTATCATCTACAAATGTGGCGACTAAACGCTTTTTATTCTTAGCAAATTCAACTGTTTTTATATTGATGATTTTGCCAATAATCTGAACCTCAGAACCTGTATTTTGAAGTTCGTTTATTTTGTAATAACGAGTTCTGTCAATGTATCTATTTGGAAAAAAGTTCACCAAATCTCCATACTTATGAATTCCTAATTCCTTGCGAAGCAGCTGACCGCGACTTGGGCCAACACCTTTTAAGTATTCGATTGGAGTTTCTAGAAGATTATTAGACATTTAAACTATTTCAGATTTTAAGATTGATGTTTGTAGATTTGAAAGAATTGGAATTTGGAATTTTTAAATTGAAATTTATTTCAAAAGCGAAGATAGATTTTAATTAGGAAATTTGGAAATGAATTAACTTCTTAGGATTTTGAATATTAAGTTATCGTTAAGCTGTAAAAATAAACGCAACCATTTTAAGGACGATTAATCTTAATAATAATTAACCTTTAAAACTTAAAAAAAATGAAAAAAATTGGACTTTTAATAGTTTTGTTTATTTCTCTTGTTTCTTGTTCTAATGATGACAATGACAATAAACCAACTGAAGATTATCTTGGAAAATGGAAATTAACGAGCATGAATAGAAATAAAAACCCAGCAGCAAATTCTATTGGTGTTATGGAATGGGAGGAAAGCTATATTTTTAGCTCTGACGGGAAGTTTACTAAAACAAGAATTAGAGACAACAAAACTTCTAGTGTATCAGGAACTTATTCTGTTGTAGAAACTTTAGAGCAAACTCAGTTAAAATTAATGTATAGCACTAAAAATGATATAATAGGAACTTGTACTGAGGATTTAATAGAAAATCTATATATAATTTATGCTACTGGAAAATTGTACAGTACTTGGGCTGCATGTGATGGACCTTTACTTGTATATGATAAATTAAAGTAATATTTCAAACAATGCTTACTAATTCAAATTGTTTGGCTCCGTCGGTTTTCTGGCGGAGTTTTTATTTTAATAAGCCAGCCTTTTTTAATAAAGTTTGATTGGGTGGAATAGTCATATAAACTAAAATGAATTTTTATCTTTGAATAAAATTTTAAAAATGGCAACACACTTAGCGCTTTTACGAGGAATCAATGTTTCTGGGCATAATATGATGAAAATGGATGCTTTGAAAACAATGTTAGAAAATATTGGTTTTCAGAATATTAGAACTTATCTGCAAACAGGAAATGTTTTTGTAGACAGCGAAGAAGATGCTTCGAAAGTTGGTTTTATGATCAAACAGGAAATATTTAAAGTTTTTGGACATGAAGTTCCAACGATTGTAATAACAAAAGAAGATCTGGAATTATGCTTTAAGAATAATCCTTTTTTGAAGGAAAAGGATATTGACGCCAAAAAATTATATGTGGCTTTTGTCTCAACTCAATTGAAAAAGGAAAACATAAACGACTTAAAAATCAGCCAGTTTAAACCTGATGAAGCAAGTATTGATGGAAATAGAATTTTTATTAAGTACGCTGTTGGTGCAGGAAAAACTCGTTTTGACCAAAAATACATTGAGAAAAAACTAAATGTTACATCAACAATTAGAAACTGGAATACAGTTACAAATTTATTGGCAATGTATTCTGAAGAGTAAAAGAATCTAATGATGTCAAATTGAGCAAAGTCGAAGTGTCGCCACGAATTTCACGAATTTTCACTAATTGATTTGTGTTAATTAGTGCAATTTGTGGCAAAAAAATATTAAGTGGCTTCGACTTCGCTCAGCCTGACAGGCTATTTAGGGATTAAATCACAATACCAAAATCCAAAATCGAAAGCATCAGAAGCACTGGTATCGCAGGCAGTATCTGATGAATCTTCTTTCTCAGGTTTTTCATATTTGCGATAAACAATTTCTCCTATTTCAAAATCTATTGGCTTCGAAAAAATTGGACCGTCAAAAGCAAAAGTGTGAAATTCTCCATTTTCTCCGCAAACGTCAACATTTTCAGGTAAATCGTTGATAAAATCCTGATCTATAATTCGGCCCACAAAACTTTTGTCTAGGTAACGTTCGTTTACACAAACCACAATAGTTTTAAATCCCAATGAAATAAACTCTTGAATTAAATCTTTTGTTGGTATTTTCCAAAGTGGGAAAACACCATTAAAATCCATTTTTGCCAATTGATCTTCGCGATACTTTCGTAAATCCTCCAGAAAAATATCTCCAAAAACAGAATGTGTAATGCTGTTATCCTTTAATTCCGTTAAAGTTTTAGTCATTACATCTTCATAGACTTCCATAGTGGGCATTTCTGGAATTTGCATGACTTTTAATGGCAGTCCAATGCTTTTTGCTTGTGCATTCAGCAGTTCAACACGAACGCCGTGCATTGAAATTCGTTGGTATTGTTGATTCACGCTCGTTAATAAGCAGTCAATTTTGTACTCTGGATCTTGAAGGATTTTGTATAATGCAAGAGCCGAATCTTTTCCGCTGCTCCAGTTAAATAAGGCTTTTTTTGGTGTAAACACGTTTTGGAATTTTTGTGCGGTAAACTTACAAATTTGATTCGATTTGTTGATGAAACCTTTGTAACTTTGGAATTTTCGCCTTCAAATTTATTTCAATGAAATATATATTCTTATTATTTACCACTTTCCTTTTTGCACAGCAAACTAAATTTGTCGATTTTAAATCGGTTAATGCACAATTGACTATCGATAATGCTCAAAAAACAATTGCAGGAAAAGTCGTTTACGATTTTAGCGTTTTGCAGTCTGTTGATACAATAAAAATTGACGCTAAAAACATGGAATTCTCGAATGTTCAAATAAATGGAGTGAATGCTGTTTTTCTAAATACGGGTAAAGAATTACAAATTATCAGTCATTTTGAAAAAGGAAATAAGCAGCTGACATTCAATTATACTGCAAAGCCAAAACAAGCATTGTACTTTGTTGAAATTGAAAATGATGACGTTCAGATCTGGACGCAAGGTCAGGGAAGGTACACCAGTAATTGGTTTCCGAGTTTTGATGATGTCAACGAGAAATTGATTTTTAATTTAGGTATTACTTACAATAACCAATATCAGGTAATTTCAAACGGTATTTTAAAAGAAAAAACAAGCAAAGGCGATTTGTTTCACTGGCAATACGAAATGGAGAAACCAATGAGTTCTTATTTATTGATGCTTGCAATTGGTAAATATGATAAAACGGAAATGCTTTCAAAATCTAGAATTCCGTTAGAATATTATCTAGAACCAAAGGATAAAAAACGTTTTGAACCAACGTATCGTTATTCTAAACGTATTTTTGATTTTTTAGAGAAAGAAATCGGAGTAAAATATCCTTGGAAAATCTATAGACAAATTCCTGTTCGCGACTTTTTGTATGCAGGAATGGAGAACACAACTTCGACACTTTTGGCAACTCGCTATGTAGTAGATTCTATTGGTTTTGAAGATCGAAATTATACCAATGTTGATGCACATGAGCTGGCGCATCATTGGTTTGGAGATTTAATTACAGCCGAAAGCAGTAAGCATCATTGGCTTCAAGAAGGTTTTGCAACTTATTTTGCTGCTTTGACGGAAAGAGAAATTTATGGAGACGATTTTTTCTATTCTAAATTATACAATACGGCGCAGCAAATAAAATTTGCTTCACGAACAGATTCTATTCCGGTTTTAAATGCAAAAGCAAGTTCACTTACTTTTTATGAAAAAGGAGCTTGGGCATTGTTTGTATTGCATGAATCAATTGGAGATAAAGCTTTTAAAAGAGCAATAAAAAGCTATTTGAAAAAGTTTGCTTATCAAACCGTAACAACTCAAGATTTCTTTGACGAAATAAAAAAAGTATCTGATTTTGATCTTGAGAAATTTCAAAAAACATGGCTAGAATCAACTGTTTTTGATACGTCGACAGCAAATGCTTTACTCAGTAAAAACAAAGCGATTCAAACTCGTTTAGAAATTGATAAGCTTAAAAAAACACCATTATCCGAGAAAGAAGATTTTTTAAGAAAAACTTTAGAAACTAATATTTATGAATCTGTAAAAGAAGCAATTGTAGATCAATTAGAAATTGAAAAATATGAAGCAAAGAAAACGCTTTTACAAACTGCATTAAAAACAAATAATACTCAAGTCAGACAAGCCGTTGCAAGTTCATTGGCTAAAATTCCAGAAGATTTTAGAGCTGAATATGAAACTTTGCTTGATGATAAATCCTATCAAACACAAGAAGCTGCTCTGTTTTATTTGTGGAGAAACTTCCCAAATCATAGAACAGATTATTTGAATAAATCTAAAAACTGGATTGGGTTTAATGACTTTAATCTTCGAACATTATGGCTTTCGCTGGCTTTATCAACACCTGATTACAGTACAAATCCAGAAGAATTAATAAGCGAACTAATTGCTTTTTCTTCAACTAAATATGAAGCTCCAACACGCCAGAATGCACTTGAAAAACTGATTGCATTTAAAATTATAAACGATCAGGTTTTAACTAATTTGGTAAGTGCAACAACACATCATATGTGGCAGTTTTCAAAATTTGGAAGAGATTCGATTCGAGTTTTATTAAAAAATTCAGAAATGCGTGCTTCGTTTAATAGAATTTTACCTAATTTAAACCCCGATGAACAATATCAATTGAATCGTTTGCTGAAAGAGTAGAAGAGAATGAAGATCAAAGATTTACTACTTTCAAAAGTGTCTTTGCTCTTGCTTATTTGTTCTGTTCTCTAAAAAAAATATAAAACCTACAATACCATATATGAAAGCATTAGTTATTTCTGGCGGTGGAAGTAAAGGCGCATTTGCCGGCGGAGTTGCACAATATTTGATTGAAGAAAAAAGAAATGAATATGATTTATTTATCGGAACATCTACAGGAAGTCTTCTAATTCCGCATTTGGCGCTTGGTCATATTAAAAAAATCCATTCCGTTTATACTAATGTCACCATGGCAAGTATTTTTAATATTTGCCCGTTTGTAGTTAAAGTAAAAGAAGGGATAGATATTGTTACCATTAATCACTTCAATGTATTACGTCAATTCTTTAAAGGAAAAAGAACTTTTGGCGAAAGTAAAGGTTTAAGAAAATATATTCAGAATAATTTCTCACTGTCCGATTTTAATAAATTAAAGAAATTAGATACTGATGTTGTTATAACAGTAACCAATTTTACCAAAAACGAATCGGAGTACAAATCGGTTAAAGACTGCAGTTACGAAGAGTTTTGCGAATGGTCGTGGATTTCCAGTAATTATGTTCCGTTTATGAGTTTGGTTACTAAAAACAATTCAGAATATGGCGACGGAGGATTTTCAAGTTTAGTTCCTATTCGTGAAGCTATTAATCGCGGTGCAACCGAAATTGATGTTATTATTTTAGAAACCGAAGTTAATACAACAAAAACAGTAATTGGTAAGAACCCTTTTTCTTTGATGATTGATTTGTTTCGAATTGCCTTAGATCAAGTGGAAAAACACGATATCGCAATAGGAAAGCTTATGGCGAATAATAAAGATGTGAAACTTAATTTGTATTACACACCAACCAAACTGACAGATAATGCCTTGATTTTTAATAAAGAAGTAATGAAAGAATGGTGGGAGCAAGGCTATGAATATGCTCAGAATAAATCTGAGGTTATGAGTGATAATAGGTGATTTACGAATTTACATTATGAAATAAAAATATTTAAATAGCATTGATAATGAGAAAAATAATTACAGTTTTAATTTTTTTAAGTTTTGTAATTCCAGTATTTTCACAAGTAAACGTAGGTAGTGAAATAACCGCTGAAGGAAATTCTAAAATCAAAGTTAAACCTGATTGTGCACGATTTAAAGTTACAATTGAGAAGCAAAATTTAATTGAAAAAACAGCTATTAAGGAGTTAAACGAAGAAATTGAAAAACTTCAAAAAGGGCTATTTAATATTGGTTTTACTGAAAAAAATATTAAAATTTCTGAATACAGAATATCCAGTAGCGAGAATAATGATAACAAAAAGGAATATAGGGTTACCAATTCCTTGTCTATAAATTTTGCTTTGGATAATAAGATAATCGAAGCATTTTATCAGGAAATACAAAGTGAAGATATTAAGGATTTGGACGTTGAATTTGAAACTTTTCTTTCAGAAGAATTAGAAAAAACTTCGAGATTGAAATTAGTTCAAAATGCAATTAATGATGCTAAGAATAATGCTGATAATATCGCAAAAGCATTAGACGTGAAAATTTTAAATGTAAAGCAAGTATCGAAATATGCTTTACGAGATATGGTTGCTTATGAGAGAGTAAATGAAGTGAAATCAGGTCGAGTCATGGCCGCTGCAGCTTCAAGTCCTAAAACGTCATTTGATAAATTTGAAGTTGAAGAGAAAGAATTAGAGGAAACTATAAATGTTATTTATTGGATTACTAAAAACAAAAAATAATATAAAAATTTAGATTTTAGATTGAATTATTCAAAATCTGAACTCTTCAATCTAAAATCTAAAATGTTTTTCTACCAAAGTTCAGCAACCTCATTTTTAATATATCCTAAAGCTGCATTACTAGGAGATTGTTTTTCTAGCAAGTCATTCAGGATTACTTCACGCAATTTATCGGCATTTTCTACCTTATCGCTCATCGCAGCTTTACGAATCATTTGGATTGTAGCATTTTTGGCTGTAGTGATAATTGTCCAACATTCGTCAGACATATAAATTTGCTGCGTTAAATTATGTTCAAACTCTTGTTCAATTTGATCGATTACGTAATTTTCATAATCATGCTTATCGTTTGAAATAGGAGAAATTCTAATTAATAATTTCGTCAAATTAATACGTTCCAAAAACAAAGTCATACGCTCATAAGCTTGCAAACGTATAGGCAAAGATTGCTTTTGATATTCTCTATTCAATAAAAAAGCACGTTTTTTGTCGTTGTTTTTAATGTGCAGTTCAAAAAAACTGTACGCAACAAATCCAGTTACAATTGCAGGTAACGTATAACTGGCTAATTCTATAATTTTTGTAAAATCCATTTGGGTAATTTTTTAGCAAAAATATGCTTTTTGAGTAAAAATCAAGTTTAAATTTATCGCAATAAACAAAATGTAAACTTTACTTTTGCAATCAGATTCTCTAAATCTACCGAAAATACACTTTTAATGGATTTATACATAATACTTTTTCTTTGTTTGGCTGCATTCGCAGCAGGATTTATCGATGCTATAGTGGGCGGCGGCGGATTAATTCAAACTCCAATGGGGTTAATTTTATTGCCAAATCTTCCAGTTTCAACAGTTATTGGAAGTTTAAAAATTCCGGCTTTTACAGGAACCGCTTTCGCTGCATTTCAGTATTTAAAAAAAGTAGTAATTCAATGGAAATTACTCTTGATTATGATGTGTTTGGCTGTTCCTTCGGCATTTTTAGGATCTACTATATTAACTATGGTGAGCAATGATTTTATGAAACCGCTTTTGCTTGTGGTTTTATCATTGCTGTTTATATATACATATGCTAAGAAAAACTTTGGTCAGCATGCTGCTAAAGACCATTCAGAAACCACTCAGATAATTTATGCTGTTGTAATTAGTACAATTGTTGGCTTTTATGACGGTTTTATTGGTCCTGGAACAGGGAGCTTTTTTGTAGTAGCTTTTATTGCACTTTTGGGTTTTGACTTTTTGCACGCTTCAGCAAATGCTAAAATGGTAAATCTGGCGACAAATTTTGGTTCGATTTGTTTATTTATGATCAAAGGAAAAATCATTTGGGCAATTGCAATTCCAATGGCAATTAGTAACGGACTTGGCGGATGGCTTGGCGCAAAATTAGCAATTAATAAAGGGAATGGCTTTATTCGTATTTTCTTTTTGGTTGTTGTGGTTGGAACGTTGATTCGTTTTGCTTACGACGTTTTCTTCAAATAGTTTATTTAAACCATATAAGTGATATAAGAAATTATAAGCTTTATTTTTAATATGGTTTTTAAAATTGCAGTCAATATAAGCATTTGCAATGTTTTACTTAACGATAGAATTAAATGGACTTAGTATCTCTTATAGGTTTCAAAATATTTAAAGAAAGCCAATTGTTTAAATATAGCCCCGATAGAGGCGTTATCCTCGTAGTGCAACGGAGTGATAAAGCCGAAAGCGGGAAACCATGCCTAAAAAAAGCCTGTTCTTTGGCTTCAAAAAAAACTTAGCAACTCAGTATCTTAGCATCTTAGAACCTTTCTTTCGCATCTTAGGAACTTTCTCTTTAAATTCTTATTTTTGCATCATATGGAGAAAAATTTCATGCAAAAGTACATTGATCAACTCAATGAAGCGCAACGACAACCCGTTCTGAAGAAAGATGGGCCAATGATTATTATTGCAGGTGCAGGTTCGGGGAAAACCCGTGTTTTAACAATTAGAATTGCTTATTTGATGGCTCAAGGTATTGATGCCTTCAATATTTTATCGCTGACTTTTACCAATAAAGCAGCTCGTGAAATGAAGCACAGGATTTCAGATATCGTAGGAGCATCTGAAGCAAAAAACCTTTGGATGGGAACTTTTCACTCCATTTTTGCTCGTATCCTGCGTTCAGAATCAGATCATTTAGGTTATCCATCAAATTTTACTATTTACGATTCGCAGGATTCTGCCAGATTAATTTCTTCAATTATTAAGGAAATGCAGCTGGATCGTGATGTTTATAAACCAAAACAAATTTTAGGACGAATTTCAAGTTATAAAAACAGCTTGATTACGGTAAAAGCCTATTTCAACAATCCAGAATTGGTTGAAGCCGATGCAATGGCAAAAAGACCAAGATTAGGAGATATTTATCAGCAATATGTAGAGCGTTGTTTCAAAGCTGGTGCAATGGATTTTGATGATTTGTTATTGAAAACTAATGAATTACTGACTCGTTTTCCAGAGGTTTTGGCTAAATATCAAAACCGTTTTCGCTATATTTTGGTTGATGAGTACCAAGATACTAATCACTCGCAGTATTTGATTGTAAGAGCTTTATCAGATAAATTTCAGAATATTTGTGTGGTAGGAGATGATGCGCAGAGTATCTATGCGTTCCGTGGAGCAAATATCAATAACATTCTGAATTTCCAGAAAGATTACGAGGGTGTTATCATGTTTCGTTTAGAGCAAAATTACAGATCAACTCGTAATATTGTTGAAGCTGCAAATACGGTAATGGAGCATAACAAAACGAAATTGGATAAAGTAGTTTGGACAGCAAATGATTTTGGACCAAAGATTAAAGTCCACAGAAGTTTGACTGATGCCGAAGAGGGTCGTTTTGTAGCAAGCACAATTTTTGAACAAAAAATGCAAAATCAGCTTCATAATGGTTCTTTTGCAATTTTGTATCGTACCAATGCACAGTCACGTGCAATGGAAGATGCGTTAAGAAAACGTGATATTCCGTATAGAATTTATGGAGGACTATCGTTCTATCAACGTAAGGAAATAAAAGATGTTTTGTGTTATTTACGTTTAGTAATTAATCCAAAAGATGAAGAGGCCTTAATTCGTGTTATCAATTATCCTGCGCGTGGAATTGGAGATACAACTGTAGAAAAACTAACTATTGCAGCCAATCATTACAAACGTTCGATTTGGGAAGTAATGGTTAATATTGATAAAATTGACTTAAAGCTGAATGCTGGAACGAAGAATAAACTGAAGGATTTTGTAACAATGATTCAAAGTTTTCAGGTTATTGATCAAAATCAGGATGCTTTTTATATAACAGATCATGTTGCGAAAAAAACGGGTCTGGTTCAGGAATTAAAAAAAGATGCTACTCCAGAGGGAATGGCAAAAATTCAGAATATCGAAGAGCTTCTAAACGGTATTAAAGATTTTACCGAAGGGCAAAAAGAAATTGATGGTGCACGAGGCGCCTTGGCGGAGTTTATGGAAGATGTTGCACTGGCAACAGATTTAGATAAAGACACTAATGACGATGATCGTGTAGCATTGATGACGATTCACTTAGCAAAAGGACTTGAGTTTCCTCATGTTTTTGTTGTGGGTATGGAGGAAGATTTGTTTCCAAGTGCGATGAGTATGAGTACTAGAAGTGAATTAGAAGAAGAACGTCGATTATTTTACGTAGCTTTAACACGTGCAGAACATCAAGCTTATTTAACATATGCACAATCTCGTTATCGCTGGGGGAAATTGACAGATAGTGAGCCTTCTCGTTTTATTGAAGAAATTGACGGACAGTTTCTAGAATATTTGACTCCAGCCGAGACTAACTATCGATATAAGTCACCTATCGACGGAGATATTTTTGGAGATGTTGATAAATCGAAATTGAGATTAGCAAAACCAGTAGGAGGAACACCTCCAAAACACGTTACAGATAATAATCCGAAACCAGATTTAAATATTCGTAAACTAAAACCTGTTGCTGGAAATGCGCCCGCAAGTTCAGGTGCTAATTTGTTTGATAATAAATTGACGGTTGGAAATGTCGTAATGCACGAACGTTTTGGAAAAGGCGAAGTAATTAACCTTGAAGGTGTTGGTGGTGATAGAAAAGCAGAAATTAAATTTGAAGTAGGAGGTCTTAAAAAGCTTTTACTGAGATTTGCTAAATTAGATGTTGTTGGATAAATAAATTTTCAAGTTTTGAAAACATTTGTCACCCTGAGCGAAGTCGAAGGGCGCTCCAATTGGACGTGGGCTTCGACTTCGCTCAGCCTGACAGCAGAGACCTGAAAGTTAAAAATAAAATAAAAAACTTGAAACAAAAACTATGGCAGAATTTATAAAAATATACCCAGATAAACCTAGTGAAGCTGCGATTGCAAAGGTTGTAAAAGTGCTTCAAAATGGAGGTTTGGTAATTTATCCAACAGATACTGTTTATGGTTTAGGTTGTGATATTACAAATTCACGTGCTTTAGAAAAAATTGCAAAAATTAAAGGTGTTAAATTAGAGAAAGCAAATTTTTCGTTTATCTGTCATGATTTAAGTAATTTATCAGATTATGTACGTCAAATTAATACATCGACTTTTAAAATACTAAAAAGGGCTTTACCAGGGCCTTATACATTTATTTTACCAGGGAATAATAATTTACCTAAAGAGTTTAAAAAGAAAACTACTGTTGGTATTCGTGTTCCTGATAATAATATTATTTTAGAAATTGTTCGTCAGTTAGGAAATCCTGTAGTTTCAACCTCTATTCGAGATGAAGATGATGTAATTGAATATACTACTGATCCTGAGTTGATTTTTGAAAAATGGCAAAATATTGTAGACTTGGTTATTGATGGTGGTTATGGAGATAATGTAGGCTCAACTATTATTGACTTATCAGAACATGAGCCGGTTATTGTCAGAGAAGGAAAAGGAGATATTGATATTTTGTAAGAGTAATTTATTGATTGTTTAGGTTATTGTAAAATTTTGTGGTTAATTAGCTTATAATTTAACTAAACCATTTCTGTTTTATGAAAAACCTTTGTTTGCTTTTCTCTTTATTTTTTACTGTTACTCTGTTTTCGCAAAACATTCTGAAAGGAAAAGTTTCTAACAAAGAAAATGTTCCGCTCGATGGTGTCAATATTTATTTAGACGGAACAACTATTTCTACTATTTCTGATGCTAATGGAAATTTTGCCATAAAATACGAACCTAATGCAAATAATATTGTTGTAATAAGTTCTATGGGATATCAAACGGAATATCTTACTGGTTTAGATGTCTCGAAGCCGCTGAATGTTGTTATGACAGTTTCAGAGAACGAACTCAAAGAAGTTGTTATTACTAAAAATGAATTGTTTACAAGAGCACAAAAATTAAAATTATTCAGAGAGTATTTTTTAGGAAAAACAGCAAATGGAAAATCATCAATAATACAAAATGAAAATGATCTTCAGTTTAAATACGATAAGGATAATTTAGTTTTTACTGCGTCTTCAAATAAACCTTTGATTATTGTAAACGCATTTTTAGGCTATAAAATAGATTTTGAGTTGGTTGTCTTTGAAATTGCGTTTAATAAATTGAGTATAAACTCAAAAGATGTTATAAAGAATTTTTATGGCGGAGTAAGTAAATTTGAAGAAATTGATAACTCGGTTGCAGTTTTAGAACGAAGAGAGAAGACATTTCAAGGATCGCAAATTCAGTTTTTTAGAAACTTCGCTAAAAAAGAGTGGGGAATCAAAAAGTTTATTTTGTTGAATGATGATCACAGTGTCGATCCACTTAAAAGATTTAAAATCATTGAAGAAGAAGATTATGTAAAAGTAGAAATACTTCCGCAGCCAAAAGGTGAAGTTAAAATCGATAATTTAAAAGATGTTGTAGCTTCTTATAATATTGCTTACGATAGACATGAAGAATCTAAGATTACTTTTCAAACTGATAGTTTTTATATTTATAAGTATGGAAACAATTCTAATATTGAAAGCATATTGTTTTCAGGAAAAATCTCTGAGAAAAAAGTGGGAGATATGCTGCCTTTAAATTATGGTATGAAATAAGTTTTATATTTTTTTATTATCTTGTGCAAAGAAATGTGAAGAGGGGTATTTGTAAAAAAAAACTTAAATACTATAAAAGTTTAAAATAAATAACTAACTTTAATAAAGTTATAATTTAGTTAGTTAATTTAAAAATAATGCTATTCTTGATTTATATTTAATTGGTTATTAAAAAAATTAGGGATACATAAAAGCAGGTCAATTGACCTGCTTTTTCTGTATAATAAAGTATGTTACTTTAAATTATTTTGCTTGCTTTTTCATTTCTTTTTCAATCATGTCGTAGAACTGATCGATTTTTGGCATAACAACAATACGAGTTCTTCTGTTACGAGCTCTGTCATCTGGAGTATCATTAGATACTAAAGGAATATAAGAACTTCTACCAGCAGCAATTAATTTTGCAGGGTTAACACCAAGGTCATTTGTTAATACACGTACAATAGAAGTTGAACGTTTAACACTTAAATCCCAGTTGTCTAACAAAATTCCGTTGCTTTTGTATGGTACATTATCTGTGTGACCTTCAACCATACATTCAAAATCAGGTTTGTCGTTTACTACTTTTGCAACTTTAGCCAAAACAGTTTTTGCTTTGTCAGTTACGTCGTAGCTTCCGCTTTTAAATAACAATTTGTCAGCGATAGAAATAAATACAACTCCTTTTTCTACATTAATTTCGATATCTGGATCATTGATTCCAACAGCACCTTTCAAGCTTGTAACTAAAGCTAAAGTTACACTGTCTTTTTTAGTAAGTGCATCTTGAAGTCTAGAGATTTTTAAGTCTTTTTCTTTCAAGCTTTCTAAAGATTTTTCAAGGTTTTCAGCTCCTTTAGTAGTTAAAACAGTTAAGTCTTTAGAAGTACTGATTAAGTCTTGATTGTGTTGTTTATAGCTTTCAGCTGTAGCTGCTAATGCTGCTTTTTCTTCTAGGCAAGAATTTAACTTAACAGTACAAGAGTTTAGTAAGTCTTGAGTTTCTTTGTTCTTAGCTTCTAATGCTGCGTATTGCTTTTTCGATACACACGAAGTTAAGGCCATTAATACTGATAGTGCGATAACTATTTTTCTCATAGGTATTATATTTAATTAAACGTTGATTACAAATTTAGTTTTTAATATTTTGATTACTGTTAAAGATTTCTTTAAAAACCAGTAATTTCTTTATGTAATACAAGTAAACGATACTTTTTACGGTATAGTATTGTTGTATTTGAAAATCCTTGCGGTGTTTTAGATACTTTAAAGATATGCAATAAAATGAAAAATGTGCTTTTACAATGGCGAAAGTATGTTTGAACTTGCCTTGTGTAAGAAAACGGATACCCGCAATTCCGTCTAAAACCATTCTAAAGAAAATCACAAAAAACAATCCTTTTTTAGGTAGGTTTTTAACCAGCATTAATAGAGAGTTTCTAAAGTTTAAAAAAGTTTTCTTCGGATTTCCTTGTTGTAATGTAGCGCCGCCAACATGATACACTACAGATTTTGAATTGTACTTTATTATATGCCCTTCATTTGCGGCACGCCAGCACAAATCAATTTCTTCTTGATGTGCAAAAAAGGTCTCGTCAAAACCGCCTAATTCATGATATACTTTCTTTCTAATAAAAAAGCAAGCGCCTGAAGCCCAAAATAATTCGCAATTGTCATCGTATTGACCATTGTCTTTTTCTATGGTGTCAAAAATCCTTCCTCTGCAAAATGGAAAACCATATTTATCAATAAAACCTCCAGCTGCTCCAGCATATTCAAAGTATTCTTTGTTCTTGAAATCAAGAATTTTCGGCTGAATTATGGCTGTTTGTTTTTCTTTTTCAAAAGTCTCAATAATAGGCTGGAGCCAATTTTTGGTTACTTCAATATCAGAATTTACTAATGCATAAATTTCTGCATCGATATGCTGAAGTGCATCGTTGTAACCCTTTGCAAAACCATGGTTGCCATTATTTTGTACAATCTGTATAGTTGGGAAATTTTTCTTTACGAAATCAATAGAATCATCCGTCGAAGCATTATCTGCTACATATATGGTGGCCTCTTCTGAATACTGTAAAACAGACGGTAAAAATTGCTCTAACAATTTTACTCCGTTCCAGTTTAAAATGACAACAGCTATTTTATCCAAAAGTAATTTTTATTTATTTTAATATTATTTTATTCGCCGTAATTTGGCAGGCCTCTTAAAAACTGATATTTTTCATTTTCAAAATCCATTTGACAATAAAAATGACTCAGTCCGTTTGTTACATTCAAAAACCGTGCCTGCATTGTCATATTGTAACGTGCAATTTGATCAAAAGTTGTTTGCGATATCTTAACCTCTGGAGCTTTGCACTCTACTAATATATGTATAGTGCCGTCTGAATTAAAAACAACCACATCATATCTTTTTCGCAAACCATTGACTGTTAAAACTTTCTCTACGTTTATAAGCGATTTAGGATATTTTTTCTCGTTCATTAAATAATGAACTACATGCTGACGAACCCATTCTTCTGGAGTAAGAATGATAAATTTTTTCCTGATTTCATCAAAAATAGACACTTTATTTTCGCTATTTTTGAATCGGAAAGTATAAGAAGGGAAATTTAGCTTTAACATAAGGCAAATATAATTTGAAAATTAGTCAATTTGAAAATTAGTCAATTATTTATTTGAATTAAACTGAATACTCAATACTGAACACTGAAAACTAAATTTAATGGACGAAGTTGTAAAAATTGTTAATGATATCAAGGCAGGAAATATAAAACCTATTTACTTTTTAATGGGTGAAGAACCTTATTATATAGATAAGCTGTCTGAATATATAGAACAAAATGTACTGGCTGAAGAGGAAAGAGGATTTAATCAAACTGTTTTATACGGAAGAGATGTTTCTGTAGAAGATATTGTTTCAACGGCCAAGCGCTATCCTATGATGGCTGATCGTCAGGTTGTTATTGTAAAAGAAGCGCAGGATTTATCAAGAACAATAGATAAAATAGAATCGTATGTTAATAATCCGATGGAAACTACGGTTTTGGTTTTTTGTTATAAGTACAAAACTCTAGATAAGCGAAAAAAAGTGACTAAACTTTTAGCTCAAAACGGAATTGTTTTCGAGAGTAAAAAATTATACGAAAATCAAGTTGGAGATTGGATAAAACGTATTCTTGCGGGGAAAAAATACACTATTGATCCAAAGGCAAATGCAATGCTTGTTGAGTTTTTAGGAACCGATTTGAGTAAAATCAATAACGAGTTAGAAAAACTGCAGATTATTTTGCCGCAAGGAACTATGATTACGCCTCAACATATTGAAGAGAATATTGGTTTTAGTAAAGATTATAATGTTTTTGAACTTCGAAAAGCCATTGGAGAACGCAATCAGTTAAAAGCCTATAAAATTGCCGAAAATTTTGCACATAATCCAAAAGAATATCCATTGGTTATGACCACAGGATTGGTTTTTGGATTTTTTATTCAGCTTTTAAAATATCACGGTCTTAAAGATAAAAATCCTAAGAATGTTGCTGCGGCGATTGGTGTAAATCCTTATTTTTTAAAGGAATATGATTTGGCTGTGAAAAATTATCCAATGAGAAAAGTAAGTCAAATTGTTGGTGCATTGCGTGATATTGATGTGAAAAGTAAAGGAGTTGGAGCGAATGCTTTACCACAGTCAGATTTGCTAAAAGAAATGCTGTATAAAATATTTAATTAAGCCGTTAAAATTCACGATATTTGCCTTTCTAAAAAAAATACTACTTAAAATAATAATTACACAATTATGGGAATGAATAAAAATACCGTTTTAGGATGGGCTACTTTTATAATGGTACTTATGGGATTGTTGCTTATAGGTCTCGGAGCTTTTAGATACAGAGATGTTTCTGGCTGGGGATTTGCTGCAGCAGGTGTTGGTTTTTTTGCCAATGCTTGGGTTTTTAATGCATTAAAAGGTAGAGTTTAGATTAAGTTTGCCAAATAAAACTATGGCATAAAATCAATAGAAAATCAATAATTAAAAATAAATAGAATGTCAGACGATAAGAAAGTAATTTTCTCAATGCAAAAATTGAGTAAAACCTATCAGGGAGCAGACAAGCCAGTGCTTAAAAATATATATTTAAGTTTCTTTTACGGAGCTAAAATTGGTATTTTGGGTCTTAATGGTTCTGGAAAATCTTCTCTTTTAAAAATTATTGCGGGAGTTGATAAGAATTATCAAGGTGACGTTGTTTTTCAGCCAGGTTATACTGTAGGTTATTTAGAGCAGGAGCCAATTCTTGACGATTCTAAAACGGTAATCGAAATTGTTCGTGAAGGTGCTGCAGAAACGATGGCAGTTTTAGAAGAATACAATCAAATTAATGATCTATTCGGTCTTGAAGAAAACTATTCAGATCCTGATAAAATGGATAAATTGATGGATCGTCAGGCAGCTTTACAAGACAAAATTGATGCTCTAGGTGCTTGGGAAATCGATACTAAATTAGAAATCGCAATGGATGCGTTACGTACGCCGGAAGGTGATACGCCTATTAAAAACCTTTCAGGAGGAGAGCGTCGTCGTGTAGCTTTATGTCGTTTGTTGTTGCAGCAGCCAGATGTATTGCTTTTAGATGAGCCTACCAACCACCTTGATGCTGAGTCTGTACTTTGGTTAGAGCAGCATTTAGCACAATATTCAGGAACTGTTATTGCTGTAACGCACGACCGTTATTTCCTTGATAATGTTGCTGGATGGATTCTTGAGTTGGATAGAGGAGAAGGTATTCCGTGGAAAGGAAATTACTCTTCTTGGTTAGATCAAAAATCAAACCGTATGGCTCAAGAAGAAAAAGTAGCTTCAAAACGCAGAAAAACGTTAGAGCGTGAGTTAGAATGGGTTCGTCAAGGAGCAAAAGGACGACAAACCAAACAAAAAGCGCGTTTACAGAATTACGATAAATTATTGAATGAAGACCAAAAACAATTGGACGAAAACTTGGAAATCTACATTCCAAATGGACCTCGTTTAGGTACAAATGTTATCGAAGCCAAGAATGTTGCCAAAGCTTTTGGAGATAAATTATTATACGATAATTTGAATTTTACTTTGCCGCAAGCTGGTATTGTTGGAATTATTGGGCCAAACGGTGCTGGTAAATCGACTATTTTCAAAATGATTATGGGAGAACAAGCTACAGACAGCGGGGAATTTTCTGTTGGAGATACTGTAAAAATCGCTTACGTAGATCAATCTCACTCAAACATCGATCCGAATAAATCTATTTGGGAAAACTTTGCTGATGGTCAGGAGTTGATTATGATGGGAGGAAAACAAGTAAATTCAAGAGCTTATTTATCTCGTTTCAATTTTGGCGGCGGTGAGCAAAACAAAAAAGTTTCAATGTTATCAGGTGGTGAGCGTAACCGTTTACACTTAGCAATGACTTTAAAAGAAGAAGGAAACGTACTTTTACTGGATGAGCCAACGAATGACTTGGATGTAAATACACTTCGTGCTCTTGAAGAAGGTTTAGAGAATTTTGCGGGTTGTGCGGTAATTATTTCTCACGACAGATGGTTCTTAGATAGAATTTGTACACACATCTTAGCTTTTGAAGGGGATTCTGAAGTTTATTTCTTCGAAGGAAGTTTCTCTGATTATGAAGAAAACAAAAAGAAACGTCTTGGTGGTGATTTAACTCCAAAACGTTTGAAATATAGAAAATTAATTAGATAATAATTAATTTCTAAAAATGTAAAAAGCCTCAAGTTCAATTGAATTTGAGGCTTTTTTAATGTCTAATTTTTATAAAATAAATTATCTGTCTAAATGACCAATCTGCGACGGCAGTTCGAATATTTCTAGGTCAAAATAAATAACCGATGCCATAATGTGGTCAAAAATATCAGACATAATGTATTCGTAATTTGCCCAGCGTTTATCACTCGAAAACGCATAGATTTCTAATGGTACGCCATGAGCACTAGATTGCAATTGTCGACACATAATATGCATATCCTTATTCAATCCTGGATGTGTTATAAGATACTGCATAATATATTTTCTAAATAAGCCTAAGTTGGTCATATTACGACCGTTAAGAGCAAGAGATTTATCAATTTCTCGAAGATCATTATACTTCTCAATTTCAGCTTGTCTTGTTTCGATGTAAGAACTTATCAGCTGTACTTTTTTCATATGATTGAGATCATCGTTATTTAAAAAGCGAATACTGCTGCTTTTTATCAAAATGTGTCTTTTTATACGTCTTCCGTCAGATTTTTGCATTCCGCGCCAGTTCTGAAAAGAATCAGAACTTAAGGCATACGTTGGAATTGTTGTTATCGTATTATCAAAATTTCGAACTTTTACAGTTGTCAAATTAATTTCGATAACATCACCATCTGCACCAAATTTATCCATTGTAATCCAGTCACCAATACGAACCATGTCGTTAATAGCAACCTGAACGCTTGAAACAAATCCTAAAATGGTATCTCTAAAAATTAAAATAATAATTGCCGAAAGTGTTCCTAAAATAGTCAGCAATTCGCCTTTCTTAATTCCGAATAAGGTCGAAATAATCATGGCAACACCAAAAATCCAAAGCACGATCATGATAACCTGAACAAAACTGTCAATTGGTTTGTCGCTGTATTCTGGTTTTTGCTTTAAATAATCACGTAGCGCATTAAAAATAGTTCTGATGATCCATAAACTAATCAAAACAATATAAATTCCGACTATTTTTCCGAACATCAATTCCCAATATTCATACTTATCCAAAATAATTGGAACAGCTTTATAAATAAAGAAAAACGGAATTAAATAGGCAGTGTATTTGGTGGTTTTATTATGGATTAAATAATCATCAAATTTTGTTTTTGTGCGCTGTGCAAAAACAGCAGTTAAGGTAACCAGAACAAATTTTGCGGCATAATAAATGGCATATGCCAAAGCTATCATAACGGCAATATTAAAAATCAGGCTGATGTATGACGCAACATTGCGGTTCATTCCCCAATCTCTAAAAAGCGGATATAAAAAATTAAATATTTTATCCAAAAGTTTATGCATTACTTTCTAAATACTTTTTCTCAATATAGAATGTTCCAAAAGGAATTAATGATGCAATAAGAATAATTAAAAACGTTTTAAAATCCCAATTTTGAGATTTTCTCAGTAATACCGCTAATATAATGTAACCAATAAATAAAACACCATGCGTCATTCCTAACGGGCGTAGTAAAGTATGATATAGTTCTGGGTTGTTAGTTTTAATAAAAAGCATATTAGCAAACAATACTAAATAAGAGATTCCCTCTAAAATCGCAGTAACTTTAAAAATCTTGAGCATATATCTGTTTTTTTGAAATTATAGCAGCAAAATTAAGGATTCTGGTTGGTTTTTGAGTTATGTATCAATAAAGTAATTTACTTTTACAATCTTAAACTTTGATAATGAGCAAGCGTGATTTAAAAAAATATTTAACCGAATTGAGTAAAGAACAACTTGAGGAGCAGCTTATGGAGTTGTATGAAAAATTCAGTCCAGTAAAAGTGTATTATGATTTTGTTTTTAACCCAAAGGAAGACAAACTTTTACAAGAATCTAAGGTTAAGATTTCACAGGAATATTTTCCTGTAAAAAAAGCAGGTACAAAACGATATCCAAAAGCAAAAATGCGTCGTTCTGTAGCTCAGAAGATTATCAAACATTTTATTATGCTGGGAGTAGATCCATTTATTACAGCTGATGTAATGTTATATAATATAGAAATTGCTCAAACTTATTCTTCTCAAAACTTTGTAAAACAGGAATTGTTTTACAAAAGCATGTTAAATTCATTTGAACAAGCTGTTAATTTTATAGTTTCAAACGGAATTTTAGCAGATTTTAAAACAAGAATTGAGGGAATAAATGAAATGGTTTTAGAACAAAAATGGAGAAATAAGTACGATTTTGAAGCTATTTTAGACAAATTAAGCCTCTAAAATGCATTCCCATAAAAAATCTTATTTATAAAAAAACATTTATTTTAGGTTAAAATAAGATGAATAACTGTTTTTTCGGTGTATTTTTGCAAAAATCCAAAAACAAACAATGTCTCAAAACACTTTAGAAATAGAAAGAGAAGAGAAAAAAGAACTTTATGCATACCAAAAAGGCGATATCGATGCCATTTTTGAACGTTTAGATAATGCTCCTTCAAAACATCATTTACTATATCAATTGCCTACAGGCGGTGGAAAAACTGTGATTTTTTCTGAAATCGTTCGCCGCTATTTATCTAATAATGATAAAAAAGTAGTGGTACTAACACACCGTATTGAACTTTGTAAACAAACCTCAAAAATGTTGAAAGGGTTTGGCGTAAGCAATAAAATCATTAACAGTAAAGTAAAAGAACTTCCTGACCAAAACGATTTTTCATGTTTTGTAGCAATGGTCGAAACTTTAAAAAACCGTATCAATGATGAAAAACTGCATCTTGATAATATTGGTTTGGTTATTATTGATGAAGCACATTACAATTCATTTAGAAAATTATTAAACTCATTTAAAAACGCTTTTATTCTTGGAGTAACGGCAACACCTTTGAGTTCGAATATAAAATTACCAATGCATCAAAGTTATGATGAACTTATTGTAGGTGATACAATTGGCTCATTGATTGATCAAGGATTCTTGGCTAGAGCAACTACATATAGTTATGATGTTGGTCTAACTTCGCTTAAAGTTGGTATAAATGGTGATTATACTGTAAAATCATCTGATGATTTATATACAAATACTTTAATGCAGGAGAAATTACTGCATGCCTATACAGAACGCTCTTTAGGTAAAAAAACGTTGATTTTTAATAATGGTATCCATACTTCTTTATATGTATATGAAACGTTTAGAGAAGCTGGTTATGATATTAGACACTTAGACAACACAAGCAGTTCTGAAGAACGTAAAGATATTTTGCAGTGGTTCAAGAAAACTCCGGATGCGATTTTAACTTCGGTTGGAATTTTGACAACTGGATTTGATGAGCCTACAGTTGAAACTATTATTCTAAACAGAGCAACAAAATCATTAACTTTATACTATCAGATGATTGGTCGTGGTTCTCGTAAATTACCTGGTAAAGATGAATTTACGGTTATTGATTTAGGTAATAATGCAGCTCGTTTTGGATTATGGAGCGAACCAGTAAACTGGCAGCACATTTTTAAATCTCCAGAATTTTATCTTGAAAATCTAAGAGACGATACTGAGATCGAAATGTTTTTTAAATACACTATGCCTCCTGAGTTAAGAGCAAAATTCAGCAAAACTGCCGAAGTTACTTTTGATGTAGATGAAGAGCATAAACTAGCAATAAAACAAAATTTGCGTTCTAAAATTGTATTAGACAAATCGTTAGATCAGCATGCAGCAATGTGTGTAGATAATACAGAAACGCTTCAGGAAGCAAAATCATTATCTAAAGAATTAGATGACGATATTGAGTGCCGTATTAAACGTTATGCAAAATGTTTAAGCCAATGCAGTAAAAACTATCGCGAATGGCTTCTTGATGATTACAAGCAGAGATTAACCTTATTAGTAGGTAAAAAATATCGTGAAAAAATCATGAACGAACCAGATTGATAATTTGAAGTTCTATTTGTTTCAGGTTTCATGTTTCATGTTATTGAAATCTAAACAAAATAATGATCTTAAAAGGAGAAATCACATTTCAGAGTAATTCATTCTATTGTGATTTCTCCTTTTCGAATTAATAAAACTTATTTTTAAGTTTTGAAAGTAACCTGAAACTTGAAACAAATAAAAACAAAACAAAACAAACAAAGATAAATCATGTCTAAACAATTCTCAACATTAGGTCTGTCAGCACCAATTTTAAAAGCTTTAGGCGAATTAAACATTGTTGAACCTACAGAAATCCAACAAAAAACAATTCCGCTTTTATTGACTGAAACCCATGATGTTGTAGGTTTAGCCAAAACAGGAACAGGAAAAACGGCTGCTTTCGGATTGCCTTTATTGCAATTAATTGATACTGAATTGCCAGTTGTTCAAGCTGTTATTTTGGTGCCAACAAGAGAGCTTGGTCATCAAATTTTTAGAAATTTAGAAGATTTCTCAAAACATATTCCAAATATTTCAATTGCTGCAACTTGCGGCGGAATTCCAATAAAACCTCAAATTGAGCGTCTTACTGCGCCAACACATATTGTTGTGGCAACACCAGGACGTTTAATTGATTTGATTCAAAGAAAAGCAGTTGATTTAAAACAAACTCAATATTTGGTTTTAGATGAAGCCGATGAAATGGTTTCAATTCTAAAAGAAAGTTTAGATGAAATCATTGCCGAACTTCCTAAAAAGCATCGCACTTTATTGTTTTCAGCAACTTTGCCGGGAACAATTAAGCAATTGATTCAGAATTACTTAAACAAGAATGTAGTTCAGGTAAGTGCTAGTATGGAAGTAATTGGAAACCAGGGTATTGATCATGAGTATATTGTAGTGGATCCAATTGAAAAATTAGATGTTTTAATGCATTTTCTTAATTCAAAAGATGGTGAACGTGGTATTATCTTCTGTAAAACTAAAGCTGCCGTAAATAAATTAGCTAAAAATCTGGCTATAAATCGTTTTTCTTCTGGAGCAATTCACGGAAGTTTAACACAGGGAATTCGTGATAGAATTATGGAGCAGTTTCGTGAAGGACATATCAATATATTAGTAGCGACTGATTTAGCTGCGAGAGGAATTGACGTAAAAGAAATTTCTTACGTGGTAAATTACCATTTGCCAGATGCTTACGAAACGTATGTTCATAGAAGCGGAAGAACAGCAAGAGCAGGAGCAAAGGGACTTTCTTTAACTGTTTTACAGGAAGAAGAAGTTGCAGAAATTGCAGATTTCGAAAGAGAACTGGGATTAAAGTTTTCTGAGTTCAAAAAACCTTCGGCATTAAGTATTGAAGAAAATAATACGCTTTTGTGGGCAAAACAAATCTTCAAAACAAAACCAAATCATGATATTTCAAATGATTTAAAAACAAAAGTTAAAACAGTTTTTCATCATCTTACCAAAGAAGAATTGATAGAAAAATTATTAGCCAATTATGTCCTTCAGAACAAAATCGATGTAGTTGAAAAACCTGTTAAAAAATTCAAAAAGTAACAAGCATGACATTTATCATTGCATATTAAAGTTGTATATTTATAAGGTATTATTCTATAATCCTACTTAATAACAACATATAATATGAAGATAGTCATCATAGGAGGTGGTTTTGCAGGAATCAATCTAGCAAAGGAACTTGTAAACCACCCTCAAATACAGGTTACTCTTGTAGATAAAAACAATTATAACTTTTTTCCACCGCTTATATATCAAGTTGCTACAGCTTTTTTAGAACCATCAAGCATTAGTTATCCTTTTAGAAAATTTTTTGCAGGAAAAAAAAACCTGCAGTTCCGTTTAGGCGAATTGCTTTCAGTAGTTCCTGCTGAAAATAAAATTATCCTTAATAACGGCGAATTGACCTACGATCATTTGGTTTTTGCAACTGGAGCTGAAACCAGTTATTTTGGAATGGAGAATGTAATGAAAAACGCTATTCCGATGAAAACCTTAAATGATGCCATCGAAATGCGTAATACACTGCTTAAAAACCTTGAAAAAGCAGCAATCACAAAAGATATTCGTAAACGTCGTAAATTATTAACTATTGTTGTTGCAGGTGGCGGGCCAACAGGAGTAGAGGTTTCAGGGATGTTTGCTGAAATGCGAAAAAACATTCTGCTAAAAGAATATCCTGAACTAGAAACATCTGCCAGCAATGTTTATTTAGTCGATGGGGGAGACGCTCTCCTTTCGCCAATGAGTAAAGCTTCGCAAAAAGATACTTTAGAAGCGCTTACAAATTTAGGAGTTGTTGTAAAATTGCACACAAGAGTAACGGATTATGTTGATGATACAGTCTTTTTTGAAAATGGAGAAAAGATTCAAACTAAAAACTTAATTTGGGCAGCTGGAGTTTCTGCTAAACTTTTTGACGGAATTCCACAAGAAAGCTACGGACGCGGCAGACGTATGGCGACAAATGAGTACAATAAAGTAAACGGTTTTGAAAATATTTATGCAATTGGTGACACCGCAATTTTAGCTGGAGATAAAAGCTTTCCTGACGGACATCCGCAAGTTGCACAAGTTGCGATACAACAAGGGTTAAATCTAGCTAAAAATTTTAAAGCAATAGCACAGAATAAACCTTTAAAAGCATTTGCTTATGTAGACAAAGGATCGATGGCTATTATAGGGAAAAATAAAGCAGTAGTAGATTTACCAAGTCCTAAATGGCATTTTAAAGGATTTTTTGCCTGGGTAATTTGGTTATTTATTCACTTAATTTCCTTAATTACATACAGAAACAGATTGAATACTTTCTGGAATTGGATGGTTGCTTATTTTGCAAGAGATCAATCACTTAGAATGATTATTAGGCCTGATAAGAGATCTTAGAAATAATAAGATTCCAAAATTGGAACGAACATAAAAAAAACAGAATCTTTTTAGATTCTGTTTTTTTTATAAGTAAACGAAATTTTTGAAATTTAAAAATCTAATGCCCAATCACCACATCATCATTTCCTGATAATTCTACTTTATGTTTTATAAAACGTTTTCCAATATTTAGAACAATAAAAGCTGTTATTGTTGTTGTTGTCATAATAGCAACCATTGGTGCAATAGAATCTTTTACAAAAACACCAATCGCAAATGATGCAAAAGCACCAATTCCTAATTGAATTGCGCCCATTAATGCAGAAGCACTTCCGGTATTTTTTGCAAACGGTGCCAAAGTTAATCCAGCTGTATTTGGATTTGAAATTCCTAAACAAGCCAAGAATAAAAACAACATTCCAATAGTTTCATATAATCCCAAAAGATTATTTAAAGATAAAATTAGAAAAACAATGCTTACCACAGATTGCGAAATCAAAGCGCCGTAGATCATTTGCTCACTAGAAAATCGTTTCAATAAAATGGAATTTAATTGACTAGAACCAATAAAACTAACAGACATAAAGGCAAAAATCCAACCATAAGTTTTAGCATCAACATGATAAATATCCATAAAAATGATAGGAGAGGCCGCTACGTACGAAAATAATCCAGAAAAAGCGATTGCACCAGTAAAAGCATAAGTATAAAACTGAGGCTCTTTTAATACTTTCACAAAATTGATAATAATGGGTTTTGGTTTCAAAGATATTGACGGATCTGGTTTATAGGTGTTTGGCAGACCAATTTGCGAAGCTGCTAGAATAAAAATCCCCATAAACATTAAAATCAAAAATACGGTATGCCAGCCAAAATCTTCAGTAACATATCCGCCGACTGTTGGTGCTAACATTGGTGAAAGTCCAACGACAAGCATTAATAGCGAAAAAACTTTAGGAATATCTTTAACAGGAAATAAATCTCTAACCATTGCAACTGATGCAACTGTAGCAGCACAACTTCCAATAGCTTGAACAAAACGTAAAAATATAAATGAATCAATATCAGTAACATATATGCAGCCTAATGAAGCTAAAATATAGACTAATAAACCAATAAATAATGGTTTTTTTCGTCCAAATCTATCCAATAATGGCCCGTAAAGCAACTGTCCAGCTGAAATTCCGACAAAATAACTAGATAAACTCATAGAAACTTTTGCGACTGTTGTGTTCAAATCTTTTGCAATATCAGAGAAACCAGGTAAATACATATCGATTGAAAACGGACCAAGCGCAGTCAAAGAACCTAAAATAAGTATGAGTTTAATATATTTTTTTGTAGTCATTTTTTGAAATAAAAGGCGTTTAATTTTTTGCAAAGGTAAAGATTTCATATCTTGTAATAGAATTAAACACATTTATATCTAAAACAAAACATTATTAATCTTAAAAATTAAGTAATTATGAAGAAGTATATTTTGTT
Source organism: Flavobacterium sp. YO12 (assembly GCF_004119495.1). Taxonomy (GTDB): domain Bacteria; phylum Bacteroidota; class Bacteroidia; order Flavobacteriales; family Flavobacteriaceae; genus Flavobacterium. Next base: position 538 of record NZ_NRQU01000001.1, on the reverse strand, counting down.
GTTATCGCTAGCTTTTACAACTGTTTCATTTGCACAAACAATTACATCTAAAAAAGAAGATGTCAGTATTGAACAGTACGAATTATTAAAAAAAGTAAATCAGTATTATCCTGATATCACATTAAACAAGACAATTACAAATTTTTACGCTGACGGAAATATAATTGATTCTCAGCAAGAATTTGACGTAAGTTCGTCAAAATTTTCCAGCTATAAAATTGGCATTCAACCGGGAAATAAAAAATTATCATTTGAATATGTTTCTGATGAAACTGGAAAAGTTTACGGTGATGTTTCAATTTTTAAAGGAAATGCTTTAAGAACAACTTTTTCAGAAAAAAATAATGAAATAAACGTTTCTTTAAATGGTAAGTCGGTTTATCTGAAGAAATTAAAGCAATAGACAAATATTAGTAAAAAGCATCACAATTGTGGTGCTTTTTAGATTATCAGCCGTTCTTACGGCTGATTTATTACTTGTATACAATTTGAACTATAATTTATATTATGTAAAATAGAAAATTCAAGACGCGAGAAT